>NZ_JBFAMC010000001.1:1250717-1694611 GCF_040656415.1 Rhodococcus sp. NPDC049939
TGATGGCGGGGGCCTGCCCGACGTCGAGGGTGGCCTCGAGGACTGCGTTTTCACCGAATCCGTTGGATGCGGTCACCGTGAAGCTATACATCCCGGCAGACGTCGGGGTACCGGACAGGACACCCTGTCCACTCAGTGTCAGCCCATCCGGCAGGGCGCCTGCTGTGACGGTGACATCGGGCGCTGGATACCCGGTGAGGGTGAAGCTGTGATGGTAGGGCTGTCCGACGGTACCGGCCGGGGGTGCGCCGGTCAGGGCCGGCGATTCGGTGATTTCGAGAACGACGGGCAGGGTTGCGTCGTCACCGATGCCGTTGCGCGCGGTGATGGTGAACGCGAATTGTCCAGTGCCCGTGGGGGTGCCGGATAGAACACCATCAGCACCAAGAGTCAGCCCGTCCGGCAAGGTGCCTGCGGTGACGGTGACGTCGGGCGCTGGGTACCCGGTGATGGTGAAGGCGTATTCGTAGGGCTGTCCGACGGTACCGGCTGGGGGTGTGCCGGTCAGGGCCGAAACGTTATTGATATCGAGGGCCACGGGCAGGGTCGAGTCCTGGCCGATGCCGTTGGAGGCGGTAATGGCGAACTCGAATCTCTCACCGGCGGTCGGTGTTCCGGCAAGGACACCATCAGCACCAAGAGTCAGCCCGTCCGGCAAGGTGCCTGCAGTGACGGTGACCTCGGGGTCCGGCTCTCCGGTGACGGTGAAGGCGTATTCGTAGAGCTGTCCGACGGTACCGGCAGGGGGTGTGCCGGTCAGGGCCGGTGTGCGGTCGATTACCAATACCGTGCCCTTATCACCCCAGTTGGTGATGTACGCGCGGGTGCCGTCGGGGGTGAATGCCAGCGCGTACGCGGTGGCGTCGAGGTCGATGGTAGTGAAGGTGTTGGTGGCGGTGTCGATCACGAACACCGCGTCGTTATCGCCCCAGTTGGCGGCATAGGCGCGGGTGCCGTCGGGGGTGATCGCCACCCCATACAGCTGCTCGTCGACCTTGATGGTGTCGATGACGGTGTTGGTGGCGGTGTCGATCACATACACCCCCCCATATTCGACGCTGTTATCGGTGACGTAAGCGCGGGTGCCGTCGGGGGTGATCGCTACGTCACGCGGGTAGCTTCCAACCGAGATAGGTTCTCCGATAACGGTGTTGGTGGCGGTGTCGATCACCGACACCGCGTAGGCGCCGTTGGCTACGTAGGCGCGGGTGCCGTCGGGGGTGATCGCCATCCCTTTTGGGCCGAACAGGCCGGCGTCGACGTCGATGGTGGTGGTAACCGCGTTGGTGGCGGTGTCGATCACCGACACCGAGTCGTCGCCCTCGTTAGCGACGTAGGCGCGGGTGCCGTCGGGGGTGATCGCCACCCCATACGGGCTGTCGCCGACGTCGACGGTGTCGGTGACGGTGTTGGTGGCGGTGTCGATCACCGACACTTTGCCGTACTCGCCGTGGTTGGTGACGTAGGCGCGGGTGCCGTCGGGGGTGATCGCCACCTCGTAGGCGCGGTGGCGGCCGAGGTCGATGGTGTCGGTGACGGTGTTGGTGGTGGTGTCGATCACCGACACAGTGTTGTCAAAAAGGTTGGTGACGTAGGCGCGGGTGCCATCGGGGGTGATCGCCACCCCGGTCGGGTAGGCGCCGACGTCGACGGTGGTGGTGACGGTGTCGGCCTGTGTGGCCGGGGCGGCCGTGAGCATCAGCCCAGTCGCAAGGGCGGCGACGAGGCCCGCCGTGCGCCGTCGCCGGGTGCGGGGCCTAGCCCCCGGGCCACCGCTGCAGCCAAAGGGAACAATGATGTTGTGCGACATCGTGTCCAGACTCCTTCTACGCGCAGGGCGAGAAATGGAAACCGATTAGTCTTCTCTGCATCGCGAGGACTATACGGGACACATTGGGACAAGACGGACACACATCCGGATCGGTGCGACTGACTGTCGATGGCGTGAGAGTTCGGGCGCGGCGCGTGGGCTGAGGAGGAGGACCCTACTGGATGCTATTCGTGTTGACGTCGCCAACCAGCGACCGGAAACTTGCAGGCGGTGTGGCAGGAGTGCCCCGCGAACGCAGACTGAACGCTTGTGTTTGCCCAAAGTGGCTTTCAGCTAAACTGATGGACTGCGGGAGCGCTCGCGTCGAGATTGGGACCACTACGAGAACCGCTGTGCTGGTGCGTATTCGGCTCCTTGAAACACTGCCCGGCGCCAATGGATTTCGGGCGAATTGACAGAGCAGTGCGCAAATACCTTGCCGGCAATTGAATTCGATCCGAGGCCACGTCCTCTCTGGATCGACAGTGGACCAGCTGGTGATGCAACTCGGAACGTGTCCCGTCCGGATCCATTCATTTGCGCGTGCCACGATGTATACGAGAGGCGTGCGGACTAGGACGAGGATGCGAAGGGGAGTGTAGGTGATTCAGACGAAGCCCGTGGCGGTGGTCGCCGCGGGAGGTGCGCTCGGGGCTGCCGCGAGATTCGCACTGGCTGAACCGTGGCCGGGAATCTGGACTGTCCTCGTCGTCAATATCGTCGGTTCGCTACTGCTCGGCTATCTTGCCGAGATGGTCGGACCTGACCGGCTGTGGCGATTGTTTCTCGGAATCGGCGTGCTCGGTGGATTCACCACGTTCTCGACCTTCGCCCTCGACGCACTGGGGGAAGATCCGGGAATCGCCACTGTCTATGTGGCAGCTACCCTGATCCCCGCACTGCTTGCCGCGCGCGTGGGCATGTTCGCTGGACATCGGCACAGGCTGGCGCGAAGGGCGGCAGCGTGACTGTTCTACTCGTTGCACTCGGTGGAGGCCTCGGCGCCGTGACGCGGTATCTCGCAGGCCGATACGTCCACTCGTACCGCAGTTTTCCGATGGCTACCTTTCTTGTGAACGTCGTTGGGTGTCTGGTTTTGGGACTTTTGTCGGGGTTGTCGATGCCCGCCTACGCCTTCGCTCTGTTCGGTACAGGCTTCTGTGGCGGGCTGACCACCTACTCCACCTTCGCGGTGGAATCGGTTGGGCTGATGCGCATCCGGCGCGCGCTCGTCTCCCTCGTTTACGTGGTGGCGAGCGTCGCTCTCGGCTTGACCGCCGCCTGGCTGGGCTTCCGACTGACCTCTTGAGCATCACTTCTGCCTGGTGATGAACCCTGGACCCCCAGCCGGGGTGCCGGGCGGAGTCCGCGACTGTTGTTACCGGGCGGACTCTGCCGTGCGGGTGCAGGATGGGTGGTAGCCGAAGTCGGTTCCCGTCGATTTGCAGGAGGTCTCGTGGCACACGACAGGGCGGGGCAGGTGGCACTGCCCGAGGATCTGATAGATACCGCACATCTGGTGACCGCGTACTACAGTCGCGTACCCGACCCCGAGAATCCAGCCCAGCAGGTGGTGTTCGGGACCTCCGGTCATCGTGGTTCGAGCCTGGATTGCGCGTTCAACGAGGCACACATTCTGGCCACCACGCAGGCAATCATCGAGTACCGGGCGTCCCAAGGCATCGACGGGCCGCTCTTCCTCGCGCGCGACACCCACGCACTGTCGGAACCGGCGTGGACGTCCGCCCTCGAGGTACTGGCCGCCAACGACGTAACGGTGCTGGTCGATTCGCGCGACCGGTTCACCCCGACGCCCGCGGTCAGTCACGCGATCCTGCGCTACAACGGCAGCGGCCCCGAGTCGAAAGCGGACGGAATCGTGGTGACGCCGTCGCACAATCCGCCCCGCGACGGCGGGTTCAAGTACAACCCGCCACACGGGGGCCCGGCCGGCTCGGAAGAGACGACGATCATCGCCGACCGTGCGAACCAGCTGCTTCGGCGCGATCTCGCCGGCGTGCGCCGAATCTCCGTGGACCGGGCAATTCACCGGGCCGAGCGTTACGACTTCCTCCGCTTCTACGTCGACGACTTGCCCAGCGTCCTCGATCTCGAAGCAATTCGGAGCGCCAAGTTGCGGATCGGCGCCGACCCCATGGGCGGTGCGAGCGTCGACTACTGGGGCGCGATCGCCGACACACACCGTCTCGATCTCGAGGTCGTCAACCCTCTCGTCGACCCAACATGGCGGTTCATGACCCTCGACACCGACGGCAAGATCCGCATGGACTGCTCGTCACCGGACGCCATGGCTTCGCTGATCGGAGCACGCGATCGGTTCGACATTTCGACGGGTAATGACGCCGATGCCGACCGGCACGGAATCGTCACTCCCGACGCGGGACTGATGAACCCCAATCACTATCTCGCCGTTGCCATCGACTATCTGTTCTCGCGGCGCGAGGGATGGGGCCCGTCGGTCAAGGTGGGCAAGACGCTCGTCAGCTCTTCGATGATCGACCGTGTAGTCGACAGCCTCGGACGCGAGTTGCTCGAGGTGCCGGTGGGATTCAAATGGTTCGTCCCGGGCATGCTCGAAGGTTCCCTCGGTTTCGGTGGGGAAGAGAGCGCGGGTGCGTCGTTCCTGCGCCGCGATGGTGGTGTGTGGACCACCGACAAGGACGGGATCATCATGGCCTTGCTTGCCTCGGAGATGACCGCCGTGACCGGCAAGACACCATCGGTTCGCTACACGGAACTGGCCGAACGGTTCGGGAGCCCCGCCTATGCGCGTATCGATGCCCCTGCCACCAGGGAGCAGAAGGCAGTGCTCGGGAAGCTGTCACCCGAACAGGTGTCCGCCACGGAACTGGCGGGGGAACCGATCACGGCAACGTTGACGAGTGCGCCGGGGAACGGGGCCGCCCTCGGCGGGCTGAAGGTCGCTACTGCTACGTCGTGGTTCGCAGCGCGCCCCTCGGGCACCGAGGACGTCTACAAGATCTACGCCGAATCGTTTCAGGGTCCCGGCCATCTCGCACAGGTGCAGGCAGCAGCCAAGGAACTGGTCGCCGACGTCCTCTCGTAGTGGCACCCGACACCCGGACGTGGTCCCGCCGGAGTCGACAGGACGCCTGATACCTGCTGCATCTAGTATCAGGTTCAATTATGAACGAACGTGCAGCCAGGCTGCCTGCCGAGCAGGACCCCAGAATCCCTTCGGAAATTTGGGTGCTGGTTTCGGCCAGTTTCGTCATCGCCCTCGGGTTCGGGATCGTCGCACCGGCGCTTCCTCAGTTCGCCCTGAGCTTCGACGTCAGTGTCACGGCGGCCACGGTTGTGATCTCGTCGTTTGCGTTCATGCGCCTGGCGTTCGCTCCAGTCAGCGGCAGGCTGGTGCAGAAACTCGGGGAGCAACCTGTCTACATCACCGGTCTCCTCATCGTTGCCGCTTCGACAGCGGCGTGCGCTCTGGCGGAGGACTACTGGCAGTTGCTGACCTTCCGGGCTATCGGCGGCATTGGCTCGACGATGTTCACAGTGTCGGCGATGGGTCTCGTCATCCGAATGGCACCGCCCAACAAGCGCGGCCGGGTGGCGGGGATGTATGCGACGAGCTATCTGATGGGGTCGATAAGCGGGCCCCTCATCGGCGCACTGCTTGTCGAGTTCGGGCTCCGCGTGCCATTCGTCATTTACGCGATTGCCCTCGTAATTGCTGCCGCGGTGGTGTTCGTGAGCCTGCGTGGTTCGCACCTGGCCAAGCCTGAGGCCACCCATGGTGCCGCCATGACACTGAGAGAAGCGCTCCGGAAGCCGACCTACCGCGCGGCATTGGGATCGAACTTCGCGTTCGGTGGAGTGATTTTCGGGGTGCGTGTAGCGATGGTCCCGTTGTTCGTGGTGGAGGCGATGAATCGTGACGCCGGGCTGGCCGGTATCGCCCTGACCGTCTTCGCAGTAGGCAACGCGCTCGTCCTCATCGTCTCGGGACGGTTGTCCGACACCTATGGGCGGAAGCGATTCGTCGTGCTCGGACTAGTGGTCTGTGGTGTCAGCACGATGGCGATGGGCCTGAGCGAGAACCTTCTGGTGTTCCTGCTGCTGTCGGGAATCGCGGGTGTTGGTTCCGGAGTGATGAGCCCCGCCCAACAAGCCGCGGTCGCGGATGTCGTGGGTTCGAAGTCACGAGGCGGCCCTGTGCTCGCAACGTTCCAGATGGTGTCCGACGTCGGTGGCGTCGTCGGTCCGGTCGGAGCGGGCCTGCTGGCCCAGCACCTGTCTTACGCGGCCGCGTTCGGAGTGACCGGCTTGACCATGCTTCTAGCGGCCGTGGGATGGCTATTGGTACCGAACAAGTCGGTATCGAGGTAACTGCCGAGTAGTTCTGGGTCCGGTCTGTACCCTCATTCCGGTGTGGATCAGCATCGCCTCCCTCGTGGCCCGGCTGTCTCTAGCTGCCGTCTGGCTCGCATCGGGTGTCCTCAAGGCTGTCGACCCAACCGAGACCGCCGTCGCGGTCCGCGCCTACCAGCTACTGCCCGAGGACCTCGTCCGTCCGGTGGCAAACACGCTGCCGTTCTTCGAGATCGCACTCGGGTTGTTGCTGTTGATCGGGCTTGCGGTCCGCGCCACGGCTTCGGTTTCGGCCGTCGTTCTGCTAGTCCTCATCGGCGCGATCATCTCGGCCTGGGCGCGTGGATTATCCATCGACTGCGGATGCTTCGGCGGCGGTGGCGCGGCCGACGTGGACGGCTGGGATTATGCTAAGGAGATCCTGCGTGACGTCGGCTTCCTTGCACTGGCCGTGTGGTTGACCGTGTTCCCACGTTCCCCGTTCGCGTTGGGGCTCGGGTCTCGGGCCGGTCTCTCGGTGGGGCCTCAGCGGGTAATGGCAGAGTAGGTATACAGCAAATCGATCCGACATCGAAGGACTGCATCTACGTGAGCTCCAAGAACAAGTACAACCCGCAACCGGAGTCCAGCCGGTCCACCTACATCCTCGGTGGGCTCGCGGTGGCAATTATCGCCGTACTCGTCATCGGTGGCGTGTTGTGGCAGAGCAACCGCAGTGAGCCGCGCAACGCCGGCTATGGCAGTGTCCAGAACTCCGAGGTCCAGGTGACAAAGCAGGAAAACGGTGTCGTGCTGCTCGGACGTCCTGACGCGGCTGTCACCATCGATCTGTTCGAAGATCCGATGTGCCCTTACTGCGGCGAATTGGAGCACCAGAGCGGGCAGGAACTGGCGCAGGCCATCGACGAGGGAAAGGTGGCGGTCCGGTACCACATCCTGAACTTCCTGGACCAGCTCTCGGCCAGTGGCGACTACTCCACACGCGCAGTGGCCGCGTCGCAGTGCGTCGCGGACACGGGTGACGCAATCGCGTACTCGGCCTTCCACGCCGAGCTGTTCTCCCCGGCGAATCAGCCGCAGGAAAACGGAAGCACAGACCACACGAACGACGATCTCGCCCAGATGGCGCGCGAAGCCGGCGCGAACGATGCCGCGGTTCAGTGCATCAGCTCAGGGGCGAACGTCAACCAAGCCGCGATCGATGCCGAAGCGGGTCGTCAAGCTCTGGCCGCGAGCGGTGCGCAGGGGACACCCGCGGTGGTCAAGGACGGCACCGTGATCGACGCCCTCTCCAACCCGAACTGGGTTGCAGAGCTGTAGGAGGTTCTTCGGCCCGTGCGCGGATTGAGCGGTCGCCACGCTTATTGATCGCGCACGGGCTCGACCCCATTGACCAGGCGATTTGTTGGCCTGGTCGGCGATGGTGTAACTTTCTTCGAGCGCGCAGGAAGTGATTTCCAGGCGCGAGAGAAGTGAATACGGGGCTATGGCGCAGCTGGTAGCGCACCACACTGGCAGTGTGGGGGTCAGGGGTTCGAGTCCCCTTAGCTCCACCCAGATAACGGCAGGTCAGAGACTTGCCGTTATTTTTTGTGCGATCGAGCGCCAACCCTCGGGTGGGGGCGTTTCGTCATCTCAGCGTCTACGATCCCGAGAAGCCGAGCGATCCCGAGGACCCGGTCGGCGGTGTGCCCGACGGTGCGTCGGTGATGCCGAGGAGGACGGGCGGGATGGCGGCGTTACCAATGCCGTTGGCGGTGGCTAACCGTTGTTGGCGATGGGAAAAGACGGATGGCCGCCCACCCGGCGGGCGGACGGCCATGTCCGTGCGGTGGAGCGTGTCGGTCAGGACGGCCAGGCCAGTGAGCCCGAGCTGCCGAGCGACCCGAACGCGCCACCCAGATCCCGAACCGTCACCCCGCCGCCATAATCCTTCGTGAAGTAACCATGAGAGCCGTCCGGGCTGATCGCCACGTCATACCCCCAGTTCGGAAGCACGAAAGCGTTACTGACCTCGTAAGTCCCCGGATCGAACTCCTTCACCCCACGCTCGAAGGAACCCACGATGTAGGCCCGGCCGTCCTCCGGGCTGACCGCCAAGCTGATCCCGTCGATACCGGCATCAACAGTCTTGACCACCTCGTTGGATGCAGTGTCGATCACCGACACCGCGTAGTCCTCGAAGCTCGTGACCAACACCTTCGCCCCGTCCGGGGTAATCGCCACGTCCGTCGGAGTCCTACCAACGTCGATGGTGTCCGTGACCTCGTTCGTGGCGGCGTCGATCACCGAAACCGTGTCGTCCCACTGATTGTTGACGTACACGAACTTGCCGTTCGGGGTGATCGCCACGTTGGTCGGGAAGTCACCGACACCGATGGTGGCGACAACCTCGTTGGTGGGGGTGTCGATCACCGACACCGAATCGTCGTCCCTGTTGACGACGTAGGCCCGCCCACCGGCAGCGGTGTCGTAAACCGCAACCTTCATCGGCATATCGCCGACACTGATTGTGTCGGTGACCTTGTTGGTCGCGGCGTCGATCACCAACACCGTGTCCTCGCCCCGGTTGGTGACGTACACGCGGGAACTGTCGGGAGAGACAGCCACCCCATGCACACCCTTGCCGACGTCGATGGTGTCGGCGACGGTGTGCGAGGCGGCGTCGATCACCAACACCTTGCCGTCACCGGTGAGGGTGACGTAGGCGCGGGCACCGTCAGGGCTGACCGCCACCCCGAACGTGCTGCGGGAGTCGCCGCTGCCGACGTCGATGGTCTCGGTGTCGGCGTACGCGGATGGTGTGGTGGCGAGCATCAGCCCGGTCGCCAGGCCGGCGACTGCCCCTGCTGCGCGTCGTCGTCTGGTGCGGGGTTCCGCTTCCGGCCGACGGGCGCGAGGGGGTGAGTTGACAATGGTTGGGTGCTGCATAGTGCTGGAGCTCCTTCTGCGCGCAGGGCGAGAAATGGAAACCGGATGGTCGTCCCTGCATCGCGAGGAATATACGGGATGCATTTGGACGAAACGGGCACCACCTGGATCGGCGCAACCGGCTGTCAATGGGGTGAGATTTCAAAAGCACCGACAGGCTGCTAGTCCTGTTGACGCCGTCAACACGTGACTGGACACCTGCAGGTCGTGAATTCGCATCAAGATCTCCTGAATAGAGTCAAACTGCAGGTCAGGCGGTAAAAACGCCGACAAGGCAAGGGGTTCGAGTCCCCTTAGATCCACCCAGATAACGGCAGGTCAGAAGCTTGCCGTTATTTTTTTGCGCGATTTCGAGCGCCAAGTCCGCAGCATTCAATTGATCACCTGTTCTCCAAATGACGCCCTCGCCGACTCCCGGCCGATGTCCGCAGCCGCGAGGTCGAGATCCGGTCAGGACACGAGAACGCCCCCACACTCTGCGTGGTGGGGGCGTTTCGTCATCTCAGCGTCTACGATCCCGAGAACCCGAGCGATCCCAAGGACCCGGTCGACGGTGTGTCGGTGATGTCGAGGACGACGGGCACGGAGGCATCATCGCCGAAGCCGTTGCTGGCGGTGACGGTGAACGCGAATTGTCCTGCGATGGTGGGGGTTCCGGATAGCACGCCACTATCGTCGAGAGTCAGCCCGTCGGGCAAGGTGCCAGCGGTGACGGTGGTGGGGGTGGGTTGTCCGGCGACGGTGAAGGCGTACTCGTAGGGCTGGCCGACGGCGCCGGACGGCAACGTCACGGTCAGCGTCGGTGCCCGCTCGATCGCGATGACCGATACCGTTTTGTCGCCGTTGTTGGTGACGTAGGCGCGGGTGCCGTCGGGGGTGATCGCTACCCCGTAGGGGTACGGGCCGACGTCGATGGGGTCGCCGATAGCGGTGTTGGTGCTCGTGTCGATGAGTGACACCTGATTATGGCCACCGGTGCCGGTGGTGTAGGCGCGGCTGCCGTCAGGGGTGATCGCTACCCCGTATGGGTATGGGGCGACGGGGATGGGGTCGCCGATGACGGTACCGGTGCTGGTGTCGATGACCGATAGCGAATGATCGTCACGGTTGCCGACGTAGGCGCGGGCACCGTCGGAGGTGATCGCCACCGGGCCCGGACTCGCGCCGACGGGGATGGGGTCGCCGAGGACGGTACCGGTATTGGTGTCGATCACCGACACCGTGTCGTCGCCGCTGTTGGTGACGTAGGCGCGGGCTCCGTCGGGGGTAATCGCCATCCCGAATGGCCACTTGCCGACCTTGATGGGGTCGCCGATGACGGTGTTGGTGCTCGTGCCGATGACCGACACCGCGTCGTCCCCCTGGTTGACGACGTACGCGCGGGCGCCGTCGGGGGTGATCGCTACCGCGCTAGGATTCGCGCCGACTGTGACGGGGTCCCCGATGACGGTGTGGGCGCCGGTGTCGATCACCGACACCGAGCCGCTGCCGCCGTTGGTGACGTAGGCGCGGGTGCCGTCGCGGGTGATCGCCACCGCGCCCGGATTGGCTCCGACGGCGATGGGGTCGCCGATGACGGTGTCGGTGCCGGTATCGATCACCGACACCGTGTCGTCGCCCTGGTTGACGACGTAGGCGCGGGCACCGTCGGAGGTGATCGCTACCCCAGTTGGGTACGTGCCGACCTCGATGGCGGTGGTGACGGTGTCGGCCTGCGCGGCCGGGGCGGTCGTGAGCATCAATCCCGCCGCCAGAGTGGCGACGAGTCCTGCCTTGCGCCGACGTCGGTTGGGGGACCCCGAAAGTGGGCTCCCCCCGGGGCGGGGCGGGTCAATGATGTTGTGCGACATCGTGACTAGACTCCTTCGACCATTGAGGAGATGCGGATGGGTATCGACATCTCGACGGGCGCAACACGCAGGGCACCGACGGATTGGAACCGATCAATCTTCCCTGCATTGCGGGGACTATACGGGCAAAACGGACACCCGTCTGGGGCGGCGCGCCCGACGGTCTGCGCACTGCCGGGCGGTGCTGTAACCGATCGTCAAGTTGGGATGTCTGGGCGTGTTCGTGAGGCTGTAGCTCGAGACGGTGGCAGGCAGCCAGGGCCGACTGCGACAGATGGCCAACTGTTGTCGGCGGTGGGAAGAAACGGATGGCCGCCCACCTGGGTAGGTGGACGGCCATGTCCGTGCGGTGGCGCGTGTCGGTCAGGACGGCCAAGCTGCTGAGCCTGAACTGCCGAGCGATCCGGCCAACAGTGAGTCACCGATCGCGATGACCGACACCCACACTTGCTCCTCGTGGGTGACGTAGGCGCGGGTGCCGTCGGGGGTGATCGCCACCCCAGAGGTCCCTCGTACAGACACCGCCTCGAACCAGGGGCCGACCGCGACGGTGTCGGTGACGGTGTTGGTGCTGGTGTCGATCACCGACACGGTGTTGATCCCCCAGCCTTGGGTGACGTAGGCCTGGGTGCCGTCCGGGGTGATCGCCACGTCACCATCGAAGCCGACCCAGACGGTGTCGGTGACGGTGTTGGTCCTGGTGTCGATCACCGATACCCCGTTGACTGTGGTGATGTAGGCGTGGGTGCCGTCGGGGGTGATCGCCACCCCGTACGGGTCGCCGTCGACCTCGATGGTATTGGTGACGGAGTTGGTGGCGGTATCGATTACAGACACTCTGCCGCTGTCGTCGGCATTGGGGGGGATGCTGCCGTCGTCCTCGTTGGGGTGGATGACGTAGGCGCGGTTGCTGTCAGGGGTGATCGCCACCTCGCGCGGCTGGTCGTCGACCTTGATGGTGGTGGTGACGGTATTGGTGGGGATGTCGATCACCGACACGGTGTCGTCGGTGAGGTTGGTGACGTAAGCGCGGGTGCCGTTGCCGGTGATCGCCACTGCGTTCGCACCGTCGCCGACCTTGATGGTGGTGGTGACGGTATTGGTGGCGGTGCTGATTACCGACACTGTGTCGACGTTCGAGTTGGTGACGTAGGCGCGGGTGCCGTCGGGGGTGATCGCCACCCCGGTAGGCCTGTCGCCGACCTCGATGGTGTCGGTGACCCGCTGGGTGAAGGTGTTGATTACCGACACCGTGTCGCTGCCGCTGTTGGTGACGTAGGCGCGCTTGCCGTTAGGGGTGATCGCCACCTCGGACGGACCGCCGCCGACTCGGATGACTTTGGTGAGGGTGTCGGCGTGCGCGGTCGGGGCGGCTGCGAGCATCAACCCAGCCGTCAGGGCGGCGGCCAACCCCGCCGTGCGTCGGCGCCCGGTGCGGGGCCTGGGGCCCGGGTCGCCGCCGCGGTAGGACGGAACAGTGATGGTGTGCGACATCGTGACTAGACTCCTTCTACCCGCAGGGCGAGAAATGGAAACCGGACAGTCGTCCCTGCATCGCGAGGACTATACGGGACGTATCTGGCAAAACGGACACCCATCCGGATCGGCGCGACCGACTGCCCGTGGGGTGAGAGTTCAAAGGAGTCGCGCGGGCGAGGAGAAGGCGCCTGCTGGCTGCTATCCCTGTCGACACCGTCAACACGCGACTGGAAACCTGCAGTTCGCAAAACCGGGTCCACAACCCCTGAATCGAACTGAACGCAGGGCGTCGGATCTCTCGCTGTCGATGGTGATCTACCGCTGGTGGGCGACGTGGGGACCAAGTTCCCTACCCATTCCCGCTGGACAGCGGCAGGCTCGAATTGGGGCGATCGTTCTTCCGACGAGTCGGGTTGGAGCGCACGATGGCACGAGTGTCGACGGACGAACACGGAGAGGCCGCGAGTGCCGACTCGGCCGGGCTGACCTCGGATGCGGCAGCCGAACGGCTGCGGGTCGACGGCCCGAACCTGCTACCGACGACGCGTCCGGTGCCGGCATGGCGCAAGCTCGCGGCCGAACTGACTCACTTCTTCGCCCTCATGCTCTGGGTCGCCGCCGCTCTCGCGCTGGTAGCCGACATGCCGCAACTGACGGTCGCGATAGTCGTGGTGATCGTGGTGAACGGCCTGTTCGCGTTCATCCAGGAGGAACGCGCCGAAAAGGCGTCCGCCCGACTGCGCGACCTGCTCCCGGCGACGGTGACGGTTCGGCGTGGTGGTGAACTTCGGACGATTGACGCCGCCGGAGTGGTCGTCGGTGACGTCATGGTGATCGCCGGCGGTGATCGGGTTCCCGCCGACGGCACACTGATGGTCACCCATGACCTCGCGGTCGACGAATCCACCCTCACCGGGGAGAGCGAATCGGTACACAAGACGCCCGACGAGTCTGTGTGGGCCGGCACCTACGCGGTGGGCGGACAGGGGGAGGCAATCGCGGTCGCGACAGCCGCGGACACCAGGCTCGCCGGGATCGCCGCCCTCACCGCCGGCGTGCGCCGGCCCCGGAGCCCCCTGGCCGCCGAACTACATCGTGTCGTACGTGCGATCGCCGTGCTTGCGGCTGCCGTCGGTGGCGGATTCTTCGGGCTGTCTCTGCTCATCGGGTTACCCGCCCACGACGGGTTCGTGCTGGCCCTGGGCGTGACCGTGGCGCTGGTCCCGGAAGGGCTGCTCCCCACGGTGACCCTCTCCCTGGCGATGGGCGCTCAGCGAATGTCCCACCGGCAAGCCCTGGTGCGACACCTGGAGGCGGTCGAGAACCTCGGATCCACGACGGTGATCTGTACCGACAAGACCGGCACCCTCACACAGAACCGGATGACCGTCACCCAGGCCTGGACCCCGGCGGGCGCCGTGACCGCGGTAGGGGAGGGATACGAGCCCACTGGCCGTGTCGACGGGAAGGACTCTGCTGTCGGCGCGGCCCGGTATCTGGGCCTGGTGGCGATAGCGGCGTCCCAGGGCGGCATCGTATTCCAGAACGGTGCCTGGTCGGCCGTCGGCGATCCGATGGAAGCCGCCCTGGACGCCTTCGCCCGCCGTGCGGCAGGACACAGCGACCCGGACCGGGCCACCCCGGATCGACGCTTCGCGTTCGATCCCCAGCGGCGGCGCGAGTCGGCGATCGTGGGCAGGACCCTCATGCTCAAGGGCGCGCCGGATTCGGTGCTGCCGCTGTGTACGTCTCCGGGACCATCGGTTCTCGCCGCGGCCCGCCGCGCCGTCGACGACATGGCCGGTCGTGGTCTGCGGGTGCTCGCGGCCGCCACCAGGGAGCTCCCCGACGGAGCTGTTTCCGTGGACCAAGTGGAGCGGAACCTGACGCTCGTCGGCTTGTTCGGTATCGAGGACCCGCCCCGTCCGACCGTCGCTGCGGCACTCGAAGCGGCACGGCGCGCCCACATCAGGGTCGTCATGCTCACCGGCGATCACCCGGCGACGGCGGTCGCCGTTGCGCGCGAGATCGGCCTCGTGACAGACGAATCGAGGCCGTTGGTGGTCGAGGGCGACGACCTACCGGAACACGACGACGCGCTCGGTGAACTCCTCGACCGGGACGGCGTGCTCGTCAGCAGGGTCTCGCCCGAACAGAAGCTCGCGGTCGCACGGGCCCTGCAGGCCCGCGGGCACGTCGTTGCGATGACCGGTGACGGTGTCAACGACGGCCCGGCACTGCGAGAGGCGGATATCGGTGTGGCCATGGGACTCGGCGGCACCGACGTCGCGCGAGAAGCGGCCGACCTCGTGCTCCTGGACGACGACTTCTCCACGATTGTCGCCGCCGTCGAACAGGGCCGCGCCACATACGCCAACATTCGACGGTTCCTCACCTACCACCTCACATCCAACGTCGCAGAACTCACGCCCTTCGTGGTCTGGGCCCTGTCCGGCAGTTGGATTCCGCTCGCGATCGGCGTCCTGCAGGTGCTGTGCATCGACATTGTCACCGACCTGTTGCCAGCACTCGCCCTGGGTGGTGAACCGCCGGGCAAGGGTGTGATGGATCGTCGTCCCGAGCGTCGGCACCTGCTCGATCGCAACCTCCTGGCTCGCGTCTTCGGGGTACTCGGCCCGGTCGAGGCAGCGGCCGCGATGACCGCGTTTCTCGTCGTGCTCTGGCTCTCCGGATGGCGTCTCGGCGGCGATCCGCCCACCGGAGCGGCACTGGTAACCGCATCCGGCTCGGCGTTCACCGCCATCATCCTGGGCCAGATCGCGAACGCCTTCGCGTGCCGGAGTTCCACCCGGCCGGTGTGGCAGCTCGGCTGGCGGACCAACCCGCTGCTGTTGTGGGCGGTCACCGTGGAGGCTGCGATCCTCGTGGCACTGTTGACGATCGGCCCGCTGGCCGCGCTGCTCGGGCAGTCGCCGCCGTCGATCGCGGGCTGGGTGATCGCGGCCGCCGGGATGCCCGCACTACTCGGCGCCGACTACCTGTACAAAAGGGTGCGCGCGCGGCAACGGCCCGGTCCCTGACGGTGCCGCCGAAGCACCATGGTGTTGAAGCACACCCGCGTCGCGGCGGATCAAGAGGGAACGTTCCAGCGAGCCAGCCAGTCTCGCTCCTGCTGCTTCTTCTCGGCGTGGTAGTCAGCGGACGGCTCCCGCAGCGTGACCTGTGGTGCAGGCGAGGCCAGGAAATTGCCGTCGCCCTTCGCCGCCACGCCGCCGCCGAGTTCCACATAGCACGCGCCTTCACCGGTGAATCTGGTGTCGGCGGCGGCGTAGCCGAGGTAGCGGGCCACCTGGTGCGCAGCGACCTCACCCTCGGCTTCGGCGAACACCGCAGCCTTCGGCAGCGGTTTGCCGTTCGGCAACGGCAGCGCGGTGCTGTCCCCGACCGCGAACACCCCCGGCGTGGTCGTCGCCAGACTCGCGGGGTCGACGGGGATCCAGCCCATGGGACCGAGCCCGGTCGAGGCCACCGCAGCGCCCGGAGCATGTGGTGGCACGACAGCTAAGAGGTCGAAGGACTCGGTGCTGCCGTCCGCGAACTCGATCGTTCGCGTCTGCGGGTCGACGCTGGTGGCGGACTTGTTGCCGTGGAATCCGATGCCCCGCTCTTCCATCATGCTCACGAGTGCGTTGCCGACGGCGGGCCCGGCGACCGGCATCGGCAGTGGGTCCGGGGTGAAGGCGTCCACCCGTACCGCGCCGGTGGTGAATCGCCCGCCGAGCTGGTCACCGATGAGAAACGCGGCTTCGAATGGTGCGGCCGGGCACTTGAACGGCACCGCCGCCACCAGCACCATGATTCGGCCCGATTCCAGCTCGCCGATCCGGCGGTGTAGGTCTGCGGCTCCTTCCAGGGTGTAGAACTGGCCTGCGACCCCCGTATCGAGGGCCTGGGACAGGCCCGGCAGCCGCGAGACGTCCAGGCCGGCGCCCAGCGCGACAACGAGCGCGTCATAGCCGATCGGCCCCGCCGGTCCGCAATCGACGGCCCGGGCTTCGAGGTCGATGTGTGCGACTTCAGCAGTGATCATGTCCACGCCGGGCAGCGTGGCCGCCGTGGGGCGGACGGTGACCTTGTCAGGGGTACGCCAGCCGCGCAGCACCCATAGCAGTGACAGGCCGAGGCTGCTGGTGAAGGAGCGGTCGATCAGGACGATCCGATCTTGGGCGGGCAGGGTATTGCGCAGTTCGGCAGCGGCGGTCAGCCCTCCCACGCCGGCACCGAGAACGACGACAGTCTTGCTCATAAGCTTCTCGTTTCATCTGCTGATTGGGGTCACGCGTTGACGACCCCTTCGGCCCTGGCGACCCGTTCGGCCGACTCCGAACATCAGGAGCGCGCGAACGGTCCAGCATGGTCGCCATCATAGTGAGGTTGTAGAAACCAACGGTCACACGTCGAATAGCCGGATCGGCTTCGACGACGGCGGGTTGTGGAACATCCACTCCCAATTGTGGCTGGACTACACTGCCGCGCAGGACGGCGACGAGTGGCGTTCCGATTCCCGCGGTAGCTGTCGTAGATCATCTCCCCCGACGCAATCCCGTTGTAGCTGTGGGGCGATCGCGAAGCTCGGTCTGGTCGAGGCTATGCCTGTGCATCCAGCGAGAAGGAGCGCAATCGGAGCGGAAAAGCGAACATGGTCCGTTTTGTCCGCGTATCAATTCATGGGTTCCGTTATGGCGCAGGGAAAGTCAGAGTGTGACCGGCGGCGCAACTTCATCACCAGCGCCCAGATCGCGTACAGTCGATGATGTTTGGCGGCTTTGAGGAAGCGCAGCGCCTCGGCCCAGGTGAAGACGGACCAGGTACTCAACATCAACCTGGCACAGTCAAGAATTGGGGATGGTATGTCGACGGTCACGAGGCGCGAATTCTTGAAGGGCACAGGACGTGCGGGTCTCGCGCTCGGGTTGTTGGGTTTGAGTGCCGGGTGCGTTGATCGTGCGGATGGCGAATACGATGCGGTGGTGATAGGCGGTGGCACAGCTGGAGCGATCGTCGCGGCGAAACTCCAGTCAGTCGGCGGTGGGCGGCGCAGAATTTTGATAATCGAGGCCGGCGGTCCGACCTCGGCGCTCATTGGCGGGGCGGACTATCCCGCGTGGGTCCCGGAGGGCAGAACGGATCTCACCGTGTTCGATGTGCCGGGCGAATATTCGAATCTCGCCTTCTTACCTGCCGGCGAACCGTACACCCTGACGGACACTCCGTTTACGGTTCAATACACCGGACTCGGCGGTAATTCGCAAGTCAACGGCATGCTCTTTCAGACGAATCCGCCCGATCTCTTCGACGCCGAGTGGCCGCCAGGGTGGGGCTGGGCCGATCTCGAACTTCACTTCGATCGCGTAAGGAAGAGGTTCAACGTCACGGACACGCCATCCACGGACGGCGTCCCGTACAACACCGTCCCGGCGCAGATCGTGCACCCACTCTATGAGCAAAACGGTTGGATCGAGGGGGATACGAGCAACCCGTTCGCCGGGGGCGTATATAGCAGACCATACGTTGCGGCTGCGAACGGTCGGCGCTGCAGCCCGATCAGCGAAGATTTCGCAGATATCGACCCCGGGGGCGTAGCCGCCGAGGGGGTCGAGATACTGCAGTTCACCAAAGCGAACGATATTGAGTTCGACTCTTCGGGTAAGGCGCTCGCTGTCCATTACACAAATCGGGGTGCACTCGACCAGAATATTGCGGGGACTGACGGTACCGCGCATCTAAAGAGTGACGGATTCGTCGTCATGGCGGCTGGAGCGCTGATCACGCCGAAAATTCTGTACTCGAGTGGTATCGGGCCGGTGGGCCGAGAAGCCGAGATATTCCCAGAGGGGCCGTCGAGAACGTTCAGCATCGATAATCCGCTCGTAGGTGTCGGACTATACGACCATGTCATGTCGACGGTCGCGTACGACTATGACGGGGACATTCCTTATCTGGCCTACAACTACGCGAACTACGCTGCGAATAGTGACGACCTGCAAGCCTATCTCGAAGACGGGCGTGGTCCGTATGCGCAGTATCTCCCTGTATCGATTCTCAATTATCGGCACAGATCCGCCATGCCCGACATCGAAATATTCCTCGACCCGCAAGGGCCGTTGCCCAAGGACGGACCGTACTATGGTCCGAAGACATTCTCGGCGCATGTGATGCTGCTCTATCCGAAGACACGCGGGATCGTCGCGCTCGACGCCAGCGGTAATGTTTGCGAACCGGGCATTTATCTGCCCGATACCCCTGACGGCAACGAGGACGCGGACCTCATGGCCCAGGCTGTATACGACATGATTCAACTCTTCAAGAACGACCAGGCGCTGTCGATCGGATTCGGTCCGGGGAGCCCGAGCCACCCGAACCTCGATCCCGACAGCCTCGCGGACGTGAGAACGTACGTCACGGGTCCGTCACCCGTTGACGACGTCTACTACAGCGGGCTGATCACCAACCACTACGGTGGGACGGCCCGACTGTCGGAAGGGCCCGGCGGCGTCGACCCCCAGACTCTGATTCTTCGGGGGACGGAGAACGTCGCCGTCGCCGATGCATCGCTCATGCCGGTGCCTCCTGCGGCGCACCCCGTAGGGACGATCATGGCCGTCGCCGAGAGGGCGGGTGAAATACTGGCTTCGAGGTGGCACGGATAGCGGCACACTCACATTGTCTGCAAATGTAATGGCGTAGTTGGCCTGTCGGGATGCGGGTAGCGATGTCACCGGCGGTCGGCAACTTGCGCCCTCGTTGGAGCGGGCCGCCATCGACTCCTCCCGCCGGGCCGGTCATCACTCATGAGTAGAGACCCCACCGATGTGCTGCCGAACTCGATCCTGCAGTACGGCGGTGTGTTGGGAGGCGTCAAGTGTCTTGACCGGCAGCTGGCCGTAGTCGGCGCCAGGTATCCAAGACGCCTCGATGAACGCGGTCAGATGTGGCGGCGGGGCGGTGTCGGCCCATGACGGGCGTACCAGGGTCAGCGACGCGACGAGTCCGGGGCGGTAGTTGGCCAGTGCCAGAGCAACGCCCGCCCCCATGGATACACCGACGACCGGGAGGGGACGGCTAGGGATGCCGCCTTTGGTGCGCAGCGCGTCGAGACAGTCGGCGGTGTGGACCGCGAAGGTGCGGAAGTTCAGCGGTTCGCCTTCGAGTAAGTCGGTGTGTCCGTGGCCGGGCATTTCTGGGGCGATGCGCATGTAGTCGGCATCGGCGGGGAGAAGTCCGAAGGACTGGTCGGCATTGCCGCCGAGGCCGTGCAGTAACAGCACCGGTGTTCCGGTACCAGCGATGTATGTGGCCAGTGGTGGGCTACGCATCCTCATGGTGTGCCTGTGTCGTTGAGTTCGGCATCCCAGGCCACCAAGTCATGGTGCACTCTGGATGCGTCGTCGGCTGTGGTGTCCTGAACGATAAGCGGCACCGCGGGCATCCGTCGTAGCAGCCGCAGCACAAGGTGATAGTCCATCGCCCCGGTGCCCGGAGCGGAATACCCGGAAGCGACGACATCTTTGGCCTGAGCCCCGACGACGTGGGGGCCCAGCAGTTCGGCGGCCTCGCTGAGGATGTGTTCCTGGTCTTCGATTGTGTCAGGTGTCAGCAGGTTGGCGGCATCGAAGATGATGCCCACGGGTGCGTTCTTTCCGAGTTCGTCGAGTAGGCGGGCCGCAGCATGGGCGTCGCGCACGATGTTGCCGGGCTCGGGTTCGATCCCCAAGCGCACGCCGGCGTCGGCAGCGGCCGGCAGCAGTGCATCGAGCGCGCGGCGCAGGTCATCCCAGGCTGCTGAGGTGGTGTTGTCGGGGTGGGCCCGCCACATGTCTTGTGGGTCACGTGTGCCCGTGCACAGCGTCACGACGTCGACGCCGAGCAGTGGGGTCATTCCGATCAGGCGCACGGCTTGCGCGGTGTGCTCCCGGCACTTCTCGGCGTCGGGGTCGGCGACGTTGTAGGTAGCCGAGATGCTGGGGATACCCAGGCCCAGTTCCTCGGCGCGGGTGCGGACCTCGGTGACGTCGTCTTCGGTCACGTCGCTGCCGAGGGTCGAGTGACCGGTGGCGGCGAAGTTCCAGTGGGCAAGCGCATATCCGGCGGCCTTGACGTCGGCCAGGACCGCGCCGGAAGCCGGGCGGGGGAAGGTGCGGGCGAAGATCCCCAGGCGGGCGGTCAGTGGTCCAGAGGTGCCGATACTCATAGCGCCACCGCCGTACCAGCCGCGACCGACGAGTGGGTGGCCTCGATGGCCTTCACCGCGGCGAGCCCGTCAACGGCGTTGGACCCAGGTTCGAGGTTCTCTCTAATTGTGCCGGCGGAGCCCTCTAGCTGGCGGTCGTACGCGTCTCCGCTATCGGTTGCCGGTGAGGTGTATCGCCCTTGGTGGTAGGCGATGACATCTGAGGGCTTCTTGTGGACGGGGAACGGGATATCAACGCGTACAGCGCCACTGGAGCCGAACAGCTCAATGTCCTCCGAGAGCTCGCTTGGCACGTCGACAGTCTTGTCGATCGCGGGGCGGCGAGCGACCTGTGCTATCCGTCCCACGCCAATCGACGCGATTCTCAATGGCTGGGTCATCTCCGAGCTCCCGTCATCCGACGCCCATCGCGATCTCAGTCGAGAGTAGACGAATCAGATCGTAAGTACCCGAGCGCGGAGTACCGCCCGAGTGCTGTGATGTTGGCGGATGTTCCATGGGCTTGATTCGTATAGGGGCCTGTGCGGCATCCGGTCGCGTTGGCAGAGGGGTCCGCGCCCCGGAGGGCCCGTGGAACGAATCGTCAGCCGGGGCGTCGTGAGAACCACCGCTGGCGTCATGCAAGGGTCATGGCCTATCACTTCAACGACACGACTGCCTGCGGACGCCCACTGGCAGTCGTGTCGATCCGGACGTTCGTCCGAATATTCCGTATAGTCCGCATCTGCGTCGGGGACCATTCGGTTCCTGTCTTGCACCCTGCGGGTGCTGCGCCGGCAGCGATGTTGTGCCCCGTCCGTGTCTACAAACTGGCAGAAGGAGCCCGATCACGATGCCTCACAACACTATTGATCCGGCCCGACCTGAGAGTGGCCCCGGAGCCCGGGCCCGTACGCGACGACGACGCACGACGGGACCGGCCGCCATCCTCGCGGCGGGGCTGATGCTCACGGCCGGCCCGGCCGCGCAGGCGGACACCGTCGAGACCACGATCCCGGTCGGTGCCAGTCCGGTCGGGGTGGCGATTACCCCCGACGGCACCCGCGCCTTCGTCACCAGCCAGGGCGACGGCACGGTGTCGGTCATCGACACCGCCACCAACTCCGTCACCGGCACCATCGAGGTCGGCAGCGTCCCGTCCCGGATCGCGATCACCCCCGACGGCACCGACGCCTACGTCACCAACTGGTCGGACGGCACGGTGTCGGTGATCGACACCGCCACCAACTCCGTCACCGGCACCATCGAGGTCGGCGGCGACCCGTATGGGGTGGCGATTACCCCAGATGGCAGCGCTTACGTCGCCAACTTTCACGACAGCACGGTGTCGGTAATCAACACCACCACCAACTCCGTCACCGACACGATCGACTTCGGTGCCGACCTCCGCCCGTATGGGGTGGCGATCACCCCCGACGGGACCCGCGCCTACGTCGCCAACCAGTTCGGCGACTCAGTGTTCGTAATCGACACCACGACCAACGACATCGCCGGCATCATTGACGTCGGCGACGGTCCGGTCGAGGTGGCGATCACTCCCGACGGAAGTCACGCCTACGTCACCAACTCCAGCGACAACTCGGTGTCGGTAATCGACACCGCGACCAACACCGTCACCATCACCATCAACGCCGGTGACGACCCGGAAGGGGTAGCCCCGCAAGGGGTGGCGATCACCCCCGACGGGACCCGCGCCTACGTCACCAATTATCTGGCCAACACCGTGTCTGTGATCGACACGGTGGCCAACACCTTCACCACCATCGACGTTGGTAACGGTCCGCGCGCGGTGGCGTTCACCCCCGACGGCACCGGCGCCTACGTCACCAACCAGAGCGACAGCTCCGTGTCGGTCCTCGAGATCGACACGGCACCGACTCTGACCGGCACACCCCCGGCCGGGGCCGTCGGGCAACCCTACGAGTACGCCTTTACCCTCACCGGGCGGCCCGGCGCAACCACCACCGTTATCGCTGGCGACCTGCCCGACGGGTTGACCCTCAGCGCCGATGGTGTTCTGTCCGGCACCCCGACGATCGCTGGGCCATCAGCATTCGTCGTCTCCGCGGGTAACGGCATCGGCGGAGACGTTCACTTGTCCGTAGCCCTCGATATCACGGACACACCTTCGACGGGGTCCTTGGGATCGCTCGGGTTCTCGGGATCGTAGGAGGCACCGAACGCTTGTGTGGCCCCGTCGAGAAAGTCGGTCCTCACGGGGCCCGGTGACCACGTTTCTCGTCTCGACGGGGCTGCGCCATGGCTTGGTGGCTGCCCCGCAAGGGAGTACGCACCATCATCGTCCCCTGGAGGGCGTGCTCGGCGGGATCCAAAGGCCCCGAGGCTGATCGGCGAACCACACACACCGTTCGTCGAGGCCGGCCGTAATCGCTGACGCTGTTCACATGATGTTGCGTCCAGCTGGTGACTGGCAACAAATGCCCTTGTCGCATTGCCCCGATGCTGTCGTGCTCACATGCTAGGTTGCGTCGGACGGAAGCAGCCGTGTGATTGGGGGGATGAGTTGTCGACAAGATCTACCAGGCATGTGAACCGGCTTCAGCGAACGGCATCTGCGTTGGCTGGATCTGCCCCGTGACAGCCGTGCTGCTGCGCCGGACGACCGGCGCTGCACGTCGAGGAACGTTCCACCCTCACGGTCAGCGATGACCATTACCGTGCTTACCTGCCGGGGTGTCGGTGAGCCCTTCCCGTCCCCGATGCTGGCGAATGTGACGCAACTCCTGGACCCGAGGCGGTTCCGTGTCGTCGCCGTGCCGTGGGAGGCCAGCTACGGGCCGGTGCCTGACCCGCATGGTGTGTCGTTCGACGAGGCGCTGCGCACCGGCCGAGAGATGCTGCTGGAGAACATCGCCGATGACCCGAATCCGGTTGTTCTCGTGGGTTACTCGGCCGGTGCGGCATTGGCCGGCCACGTGGCTGCCGAGATCAGCTGGGGCAATCACCCCGGTCTGGACCTGCGCGGTGTGGGGCTGATTTCGGATCCGTTCCGCCACCCCATGAACGTCGTCAATGCCACCGCGAGCGGGTGGGGCATCGCCGGCCGCCGAATCATCCCGGTAGCGTTCCCCGTTTGGCAGCTTGCCGATCCTGCCGACGTGATCACCTGCTGCCCACCCGATTCGCCTTTGCGCACCATCGCCGACCAGTCGACCGCATTCTCCCTCGCCGACCCGCACGCCTGGGTTGAGGACCTGCTCGACCGGCTCCGGACGCGACGCTGGCAGGCGACCATCCGGGACTGGCGCAACATCCCACAGGTTTGGCGGGCGTACACGCGGGCCATTTCAGGGGTGAAGGGCTACCTCAACGGCGAACACACGTCCTATCACCTGCGCTGCTACCCAGGCAGTACCCGGACCTACTGCGAGTGGCTGGCGGATCGCATCAACCAAGTCGAGGAATGAACCGGGTTTCCACAAAGTTTCCTCACCCGCACGCGACGCGAACGGGAGGCTCAGCCCATTGATTCCCCTTCATTTCGTTATCCGGGTGGGACACTGGCGTCATGGCATTCACCGTGACGCATCGATCATTCGACGAGCTGGCCGACTTTGCGGTCACCGACTTCGGGGATGACGACACCTACAGCATCCACGAGTCCGGAGCGTTGGTCATTGTCCGTGCCGCACAGGAGCTGATCTACGCCCCTGGGAGTTGGTTCCTGGTGGAACGGGCCGATGGGCAGCAGGAGTCGCCCGGAAATTACATGTAGTTCGCATTATCGAACATATGTTCGAGCGGAGTAGATTCGTGTCGTGGCGGCAAGTACTGAAATCGCACCGCGTCGATGTCCAAACGGGCACGAACTGGCCCCCAACTCGTGCCTTGTCGGGTGGGAGGTGTGCGGGTGCACAACGTCGATCAACGGCGGGCATCGCACGCACTTCTGCAGGCAATGTGGCGAGACGACTCGGACCCCGCCGTGTGGCTGCCCTTCGGCCGGTGGCGGCCAGTGACGCACGCGCAAATGTGTTGTGGTGCTGTAGGGTTCCCCGAACTCTCTTTCGGTGCCGTTGATCCGCTTCGTGGCGGGCAGTGGTTCACTCCGACGAGCTCCGAGATCTCGATCAGGAATCTTCTGTCTGCTGACTGCGGGCCTGGCGTTCGACGGCGACCGCGTGGTTCACGTCTTCGAGAAACCGCGAGATAGTGGCTTGCTCGGTTGCATCGAAGCTGTCGAGAACAGAGCCGATCCGGGTGATGAGTGGCCCGAAGAACGTCTGACCGATTTCGACGGCCCGGGCGGTGACGGCAAGCAACGATCTGCGCCGGTCGTCTGGGTCTCGGTCCCGACGGATCAGATCAGCCTTCTCCATGCGATCGAGAAGTGCGGTGACAGATGCCGAGTTGATGCCGAGTTGGCTGCCGAGCAGGCCAGGCGTGGCAGCCCGGCCCGCGCGCTCCGCGTCCAGGATGCAGATGAGGGCGCGGAGATCGGTGGTGTGAAGCCCGTTCATGTGTGCGAACTCGGCGCCGAGGAGATTCAGCTCGACTGCCAGTGCGCGCAGTCGGTGCACGGTCTGTACGCCTTCGTCTAGGTCCACGGAATGCAATCTACTGCGCGGCTTCCTTTGATTGTCTAGTATCTCGATGATCGAGATAAACTCTGGAGGGCGAATGGCGGCCGTTGACGACTTCTTCCACGCGTATGACCTGTTGCTGGACTCTTGGCCCATGGAGGCGACTGCGGTCGACGTGCCGACGCCGTTCGGACCAACGCGCGTCAACGTCTGCGGTCCGGAGTCGGGGGCTCCGATCCTGTTGCTGCCCGGGGGCGGTGCGACGTCGACGGTATGGGTGAACAACGTCGAGGCGTTGGCTCACCGGCACCGGGTTTACGCGGTCGACGTAATGGGCGATGTGGGCCGCAGCGTGAACAAGGGCGCACGACTTCGTACCGACGACGACCTGTTCGTCTGGCTGGACGCGATACTCGACTACTTCGAGTCGGGTTCGGCGACCGTGGTGGGTCACTCGTACGGAGCGATGATCGCGCTGGCGTACGCGCTGCACGATGCTCACCGCGTCGACAAGCTGGTATTGCTGGACCCGACGTCCTGCTTTGCCGGAATGAGCCCGAGATACCTGCTTCGTGCGGTCCCGCTGCTGATCAGGCCGACGGAGAAGAGGCAACGGAGCCTTGTCGACTGGGAGCTTGCCGGCGCCGGTGTAGACGAACGATGGCTCGACGTCATCACGCTAGGGGCGGCAACGTTCGGCCGCACCAACCTCGTCGTGCCACGACGGCCGAGCGCCCTTGCTTTGGAAGGGTTGACCGTAGACACCACGGTGGTGCTGGCTGAAAACAGCCGGGCGCACGATATTGGGCGAGTGGCCCAGAACGTGCGCCGGAGGGTTCCATCGGCGACCGTCACGACGGTCCGCGGAACAACGCACCATGCGCTGCCGATGGTCGCGTCCGCCGCGGTCGACGCCGCAATTCTGAACGCCGCAGGCTGACCCGCAGCGGGCGGGGCGCCGACGTGCGCCGGGCGTTAGTATGGGCGGCCGGTAGCTCATCGAGGTTCCATGGAGGTTGCGGCGTTGGCGAAGAAGCGGATCCCCGTCGTCATCGTTGCCGGATTTCTCGGTTCGGGGAAGACCACACTGCTCAACCACGTGCTGCGCAACAACCGTGGTGTGCGAGTCGGCGTCGTCGTCAACGACTTCGGGGCCGTGAACATCGATTCGATGATGGTCGCCGGTCAGGTCGATTCGATGGTGTCGCTCAGCAACGGTTGCATGTGTTGTGCGGTGGACGTGAGCGATATGGACGAGATGCTGGACCGCCTGGCTGGTCCACTTTCGCAGATCGACGTGATCATCGTTGAGGCCAGCGGACTTGCAGAGCCACGCAACATGATTCGGCTGGTGCTCGGGAGCAAGAACCCACGTGTCGTGTTCGGCGGACTCGTCGTGATGGTCGACGGCGAGCAGTTCGAGCAGATGTCGGCGCAACATCCCGAGCTCGGCAAACACGTGGCACTCGCCGATCTGGTGGTTCTCAACAAGACGGATCGGATCGACGAGGGGCTTCGCGCCGCTGTGCTGGCGATGGTGCGCGACTACAATGATCGCGCGCCTGTGCTGGCCACCACGCACGGTCGGATCGAGCCCGCCCTGCTGTTCGACCGCGAGCCTGGTCGCGAACCCTCGGCGGGGGAGCAACTGACCCTCGACCAGCTGCTACTGGATCAGCCGGACATCCTCGACGGCCACGATTGCCACGATCATCTGCATTCATCCTATGAGGCAGTCGATTTCGAGTCGGCAGAACCGATTGATCCACGGCGACTGGTCGAGTTCCTCGAGCGGAGGCCAGTAGGGATTTACCGTATCAAGGGGTTCGTCCACTTCGCTGTGCCCGGACAGTCGCGGAAGTTCGAGGTGCAGACTGTCGGACCGCACATCCGGTTCGCGTCGACACGGTGGGAGCCCGGTGAGGATCGCTCCACCAGGTTGGTTCTCATTGGCGTCGACGTCGATGCCGAACATGTCCGAACCCAGCTCTCGCGCTGTGTCGTGTCGTCCGGAGAGGAGTCGGACCCCGGCGCCATGCTCGGTATTCACCGCTATACGGTGACGGCGTGACCGAGTTCGCGGAAAGTGCTGAATCGAACCTCGAGCCCCGACTGCCCGTCTACGATGCGATCCGTCGTCGCCGGGACGTGCGGGCGGAGTTCACCGGGAAGCCGATCGCCGAGAATGTCCTCGAGCGCATCCTGGGCGCAGGCCACAGCGCACCCAGCGTCGGCAACACGCAGCCCTGGGATTTCGTCGTGGTTCGAGACCCCGCGACTCTTCACAGCTTCGCCGACCACGTGGCGGATGCACGCCTGCGCTTCGCGCAGTCACTGCCCGAAGAGCGCAAGAAGACATTTGACGCGATAAAGATCGAGGGCATTCGCGAGAGTGGAATGGGCGTAGTCGTCACGTACGACCGTGGTCGTGGCGGACAACACATCCTCGGCAGGCACACGATCGACGATACGGGTCTGTTCTCGGTGGTACTCGCGATCCAAAACCTTTGGCTCGCAGCGGTTGCCGAGAACGTAGGCATCGGTTGGGTGTCGTTCTACGACGAGTCCTACCTCACCGAACTGCTGAAGATCCCGGAGCCGGTACGCCCCATCGCATGGCTGTGCGTGGGCGATGTCGCCGAGTTCCAGCAGGTGCCGGATCTCGAGAGATTCGGGTGGCGGGGACGCCGGCCATTGGCCGACGCCATCCACTTCGAGAAGTTCTAGCCCTGGTGCCTGCGTGAGCCTCGGGCGGACGCGGTGTGAGTTCCGCCGCCGACGGCGGTGCCCGCACGTGTTCGCCCCGCTCCTCCCGAGCGGGATCGACGGGCCCCGCCACCCTGACCGTGTGCCCGTCCGCCCTGGGCGCCGTTCCGACGTCGGCCCCGTCCGCCGCCGTTGGCAGCCGCAGCTGTCTTCGGGGCCGGGGCTACGTGTGGGGCGATGTCGCCGACCAACTCGAGCACGTGTGCCGAATCTGCTGTGCTGCGGATGGGCGTCACGTCGATCGCGGCCTTGCGCATGAGGACGGCAAGATCCCGGCGCTGCTCCGGCAGTACGACCGTGACGACGTCGCCGGCGCTGCCTGCGCGGGCCGTACGGCCGGAGCGGTGCAGGTAGGCCTTGTGCTCTGCGGGGGGATCGACGTGGACGACCAACTGCACGTCGTCGACGTGCACTCCGCGTGCCGCGACGTCGGTAGCCACCAGCACGCGTGCCTCGCCCGACGAGAACGATGCGAGGTTGCGGTCGCGGGCGGATTGCGACAGGTTGCCGTGTAAGTCCACCGACGGGATACCTGACTCTGTGAGCCGACGAGCGAGCTTGCGGGCCTGGTGCTTGGTGCGCATGAACAGGATCCGTCGCCCGGTGCCGGAGGCCAGGCGCTCGACGAGCTCGCGCTTGGCATCGACGCTGTCGACATCGAAAACGTGATGCGTCATCGTCGCGACAGGTGAGTTCGCCTCGTCGACCGAGTGCAGCACCTCGTTCTTCAGGAACCGCTTGACGAGCTTGTCCACTCCATTGTCCAGGGTGGCGGAGAACAGCAATCGCTGCCCTTGTGGGGGAGTGGCCGTGAGAATGCGGGTGACGACAGGCAGGAAGCCAAGGTCGGCCATGTGGTCGGCCTCGTCGAGAACCGTGATCTCGACGGCGTCGAGTGTCAAGAACTTCTGCTTCATCAGGTCTTCGAGCCTGCCGGGGCAGGCGACGACGATGTCGACGCCGGCGTTGAGTGCGCTCACCTGGCGGTTCTGGGAGACGCCGCCGAAGATGGTGGTGACTCTCAAGTCGTACGCGGCGGCCAAGGGTTCGAGGGTGGTGCTGATCTGCGTCGCGAGTTCTCGGGTGGGAGCCAGAACAAGGCCGATCGGGCGCCCCGGGCGGCGCTTTCCGCCCGACAGTTCACCTGCGAGGCGGGACACCATTGGAATGGAAAAGGCGAGCGTCTTGCCGCTGCCGGTCCTTCCCCGCCCCAGTACGTCGCGGCCCGCGAGGGTATCCGGAAGGGTGTCGACCTGAATGGGGAACGGAGAGGTGACCCCACGGGCAGCGAGGGCCTGAACCAGTGGTTCGCGGACTCCGAGGGCTGCGAACGTAGTCGTGGTGGGGGTGGCAGTAGTGGCGGGCGGAGTTGCATCAGACAAGTAGTCAGGCCTTTCTCAGCACAGGGTGTGCCCGAAAGGCCGACGCGGAAAGTGTCCGTCGGTTCGAGCACAGATTGGCGGCGTTGCCGGGCGGCACGAGTTTTCGCCGTAAGAAGAGCGGATGCGGGTACACATCCCACAGGACTCGGATTACCGAACTGAATGCGTTCTACGACGCTGGATGACCGTCTTGGTCACCTAGTGATGGAGACTGTACCCGGTGTAGGCGGATAGCCCGACCCTGTGCTCACAGGCCGACCCATTCCGAGGCGCCGTCAGCGAACGTCTGGCGCTTCCAGATCGGTACTTCGTGTTTGATGCGTTCCACCAGCTCAGCGCATGCGGCAAAGGCCTCTGCTCGGTGGGGAGCGGCGGCCGCAGCAACTACCGCCAGGTCACCGATTGTGAGAGATCCCACCCGGTGAATCGCGGCTACCGGTAGGCCGGTCGAGGCCGCCACTTCATCGCAGATGGTGCGAAGGAAGCGCTCGGCCTCCGGGTGGGCCTGGTATTCGAGCGCCGAAACGGATTGACCCCCATCGTGATCGCGAACAACACCGGTGAACACCACAACGGCACCGTGTTCGGGCCCCGCCACCGCGGCATCGACGGCACCGGGATCGAGAGGTTGGTCCGAGATCTGGGCGAGGAGATCACTCATCGTGTACGCCTCCACCCGCGACCTGGGCGAGAAGGTGGTCGACGATGGGATCGAGTACGGACAACCCGTCCCTGACACCACCGGGAGAACCAGGGAGATTCACGATGACTGTGCCGTTCGCCACACCGGCGAGTCCGCGGCTCAGAGATGCGTGCGGCGTCGCCTCGGTTCCGCGGTTCCGAATGGCGTCCGCGACTCCGGGCAGTTCGCGGTCGAGTACGGCTCTCGTCGCCTCCGGGGTGGCATCGGTCGGCGAGACACCGGTGCCACCGGTGCTGATGATCAGCGCAGGGTTCCCGGACAGTGCGTCGGCCAGGCCCGAGGCGATCTCGGCGTCGGCATAGACAAGCGGGCCGCGGGTGGTGAAGCCACGCTCCGCCAGCCATGCGGCGATGACAGGGCCCGTCGTGTCTTCTCGGGTCCCTCTTGCACTACCGGTCGAGGCGACCAGGACTGCCGCAGATCGCGCTGAGACCGAAGGAGTTTCGGAAGTCGGGCTCTCGCGCGTCCAATGCCCGCGTTTACCGCCTTCCTTGGTCAGAAGGCGGATGCCTTCGAGTGTCGCGGCGGGGTCGACGGCCTTGACCATGTCGTGCAGAGTCAACCCGGCTACAGCCACCGCAGTGAGGGCCTCCATCTCGACGCCGGTGGGGCCTTTCGTCTTCGCCGTGGCTTCGATGGTGATTGCGGTGTCGGTGAAGCCGAACTCCAACTTCACCGAGGACAGCGCCAATTGGTGACACAGGGGAATCAGTTCGGACGTCTTCTTCGCCCCGGAGATCCCGGCGATCCGGGCCGTCGCGAGAACGTCGGCTTTGGGGAGGTCATCGGCCCGAACCAACTTGACTACCTCTGGTTTCGTGACCAATTGTCCTGCAGCCACGGCTATTCGAGTCGTATCTGTCTTCGCACTCACATCGACCATGCGGGCGCGGCCATCATTGTCGAGGTGTGTCAGTTCGCTCATAGCGGAATCACCTTCACGAGTTGGCCTGCGTCGAGCGTGGTGACGTCAGGGGGAACGTCGACCAGGACGTCCGCCCATGCCATCGCGGCGACGAGATGAGAACCGGGGCCGGACACTAGTTCGACCCCGGAGTCGGTGCGGCGGGCACGCAGGAACTGCCGTTTACCGGGAATGGAAGTGATTGCCGTCGCGAGCGGCAGTTCCTCCGGCTCTATCAACGGGAGTCCCGCCGCGCGGCGGATCTCGGGACGAGCGAAGACTTCGAACGACACGAGTACGCTCACGGGGTTCCCGGGAAAGTTCAGTACCGGAACGCCGTCCACCACAGCGGTGCCTTGGGGGCCTCCGGGTTGCATTGCCACGTGGCCGAACTCGGCGCCCAGCGAAGTGAGCGCATCCCTTACGACTTCGAAGTCACCCATCGACACCCCACCTGATGTCAGGACTAGATCGGCAGCGGTGGTTGCTTCGGCGAGGAGCTTTTGGAACTCGGCAGGGTCGTCGCCGCTACGGGCAATCGACACCACTTCCGCGCCGTTTGCGCGCACGCTCGACGCCAGCGCGATGCCGTTGGAGTCGAATATCTCACCCGGCTTCAGCGTGCTACCGGCATCCACGAGTTCGGCGCCGGTGGTGATGATGGCGACACGGGGGCGCGTACGCACCGGAACGTGTTGTAGCCCAACCGCGGCGAGTACGGCGATGTGTCGGGCCGCGAGGATTTCACCGGAGGCGAGCAGGAGGGTGCCCGCCAGCACATCGCTGCCGCGTTCGCGAACGTACTCGCCTGCGTGCCGCGCCCGAGTGATTCGGACCTGTCCGTCAGTGGTCTCGGTGTCCTCGACAGGGACGACGGCATCGGCACCGTCAGGGATCGGGGCACCCGTCATGATCCGATAGGCGGTGCCCGGAACATGGGAAGCAGGATCGACGGGTCCTGCCGCGATCACCCCTCGTACCGGCAGAACCGCGGGTACAACGCGGATGGACGCCGCATCGACTGCGTATCCGTCCATCTGAGAGTTGCGAAACAGCGGCAGGTCGACAGGCGAATGCACGTCCGAGGCCAGGACTCGACCGAGGGCATCGCCGAGAGAGACGTCCTCGGCGTGTCGCGTATGGAGAGCGGCCAAGAGCGCGGCAACGTGTCGGCGATGATCCTCGACCGACCGCGCGGTCATGAAATTCCTCCGGACATGGTTATCAATCCTAGGCGGCGGTCGGACAGCGACAACCCAGTCGCGGCATACTGGACCGGTGGAGGGTATAGGCAGCTCGATGACGACGGTAGCGTTGGGTGTTCCGGCGATGCCGTCGTCGGCACCGATCGATGACAGACCGGACGTCGATCAACTGGTCGATCGATTCGGTCGTGTGGCGCGGGACTTGCGTGTCTCCATTACCGAGAAGTGCTCACTGCGCTGCACATACTGCATGCCCGAGGAGGGTCTACCTCCCATACCGGTACGGAACCTGCTGACGGCTGAAGAGATTGTGCGGCTGGTCGACATCGCGGTCCACCGCCTCGGTGTGCGGGAGGTGCGGTTCACCGGGGGAGAGCCGTTGATGCGCCCCGATCTCGAGCGGATTGTCGCCGGGTGCGCCGAACGCGCTCCTGAAGTACCCCTCGCGATGACGACCAATGCTATCGGTTTGGAACATCGCGCCCACAAGCTCGCGCGGGCGGGCCTGTCCCGGATCAATATCTCCCTCGACTCGATCGACCGAGAGCACTTCGCGCGACTGACACGGCGCGACCGGCTGCCCTCGGTGATCGCCGGGATTCGTGCCGCCGCCGACGCGGGCCTCGGTCCGCTGAAGATCAACGCGGTGCTGATGCCGGAAATGCTCGGTGGCGCAGCAGATCTACTCGAGTGGTGCCTGAATGAGGGTGTTGCGCTTCGCTTCATCGAGGAGATGCCGCTCGATGCCGATCACGAATGGGCGCGCGAGAACATGGTTACCGCCGACCGAGTGCTGGCCGTACTCGGCGAACGGTTCACGCTGTCGGAACACGGCAGAGAGGACCCCTCGGCGCCGGCGGAGGAGTGGCTGGTGGACGGCGGTCCCGGAACGGTCGGGGTAATTGCTTCGGTCACCCGATCGTTCTGCTCGGATTGCGACCGCACCCGGCTTACCGCCGAGGGAACGGTACGGTCGTGCCTGTTCAGTGATCATGAGATCGATTTGAGGGCGGCATTGCGCGGCGGCGCCGACGACGAGGAACTGGCGCAGCTATGGCGTGGCGCGATGTGGAACAAGTGGGCAGGCCATGGGATCAACGCGGACGGCTTCGCGCCACCGCAACGCAGTATGGGAGCAATCGGTGGTTGAGATGTCGGTGACGGCCGTGTCGGTCCGGTACTTCGCGGCCGCGGCTGACGCCGCTGGGCGAACCGGTGAGACTCTCGAACTCCCGGCGAGGGCCGATCTCGGCCAGGTGAAATCCGCACTACTTGCAAAGTACGGGCCCGACATGGAGCGGGTTCTGTCGGTTGCCGCGTTCCTCGTGGATTCCGAGTTGACGCGCGACCTGACTCGCCCGGCAGGTGCACAGGTGGATGTCCTGCCGCCCTTTGCGGGCGGTTAGGGCGAGCGATCAGCGAGCTGATTCGGCCAGCCACTGATCGAAGGTGATTGTTCCGAACTTGTTGTCGGGGACGAGGTTCGACCCATCCCGGAGGAACTTGCCGAGTGCGCCTGGTAGCGGGAACTTCGTCACGAGCCCGTGCGAGCCCGAGGCCTTCTTCCACTTCTTGATCAGGTCGTCGGCCGTGTGGACCTCCGGACCTCCGATCGTGATCGGGTCTTCCGGCGCTGATTCAGTGGACAGGGCGACGTCGACGAGGGCGTGGGCGACGTCGCGGGTGTCGATGGTCTGAAATCTGGTCTTCGTGAACGCCGGAATCAGCCCTGCCCGGCTCGCCGGCCCGGCGATCATGGGGATGAACTCGTGGAACTGCGTGGCCCGCACGATCCACGTGTCGATCGGCGAATTTTCGTATACCAACTCCTGCCGTCGCTTTGCCTGGTAGTACGCGAACCCTCCCAGATCGACGTTGACGATGGACAGCAGGACGGCGCGTCTGACACCTGCACCGTCAGCGGTGGCAAGCAGGTTCTTTGCACCCGATTCGAGCACAGAACGGGTGCCGCGGGTCTTGCCGTCGGTGGTGTCGACCAACACATCGACGCCGTCGAGGGCCTCGGCGAGCCCAACACCTGTGACGAGATCGCCCTGAAAGTGCTCGACGTCGGTTCCCGGCGCACCCCCGTGGCGGGTCAGAACTCGAACCGAATGCCCGCGGGCGAGAAACTCCTTGACTACCTGTCTTCCGGCTACGCCGGTGCCGCCCACGACCAGTGCCTGCACCACAGCGTCACCGCCACCAGGTGTCGAGGGGTGTCACTGGGACCGTGCGCTTGTGTCGGGTGTTCAGGAACATCGTTTCGATCTTGTTTGCGACGCCATCGGGCACCTCCCTGCCCTCGAGGTAGTCGTCGATCTGTGAATACGTCACGCCGAGCGCTTCTTCGTCGGGGAGCGCGGGCCTGTCGTCTTCGAGGTCTGCGGTCGGCACCTTCTTCCACGTGCTCTCGGGAGCGCCGAGTTCGCGGAGCAGCGCGGCGCCCTGCCGCTTCGACAGACCGGTGAGTGGAGTGACGTCGACGCCTCCGTCACCGAACTTTGTGAAGAACCCGGTGATCGCCTCGGCCGCGTGGTCCGTGCCGACGACGAGATAGCCGAGCTGGCCTGCGATCGAGTATTGGATCACCATCCGCTCACGGGCCTTGATGTTGCCGCGAACGAAGTCACGCAACTCTCCGCCGTCGCCGAGGACGTTGCGCAACGCTTCCGATGACTCCGTCGCCGTGGCGTCCGCACCGGGTTTGACGTTCACGACCACCGACCGGTCGGGTTTGATGAAGTTGAGCGAGATCTGCGCGTCCGATTCATCCGCTTGTGTGCCGTAAGGCAGTCGAACAGCGATGAACTCGGCGTCGTGGCCCTCCTCGCGGAGTTCGTTCACCGCGAGCTGGGCGAGGCGACCGGTGAGGGTGCTGTCCTGGCCACCGCTGATGCCGAGAACGAACCCCTTGGCAGGGGTCGACAGCAGGTAGTCCTTCAGGAATTGCACGCGTTGACGGATTTCGTCCGCCGCGTCGATGGTGGGCCGGGCACCGAGCTCCTCGAGGATCTGCGCGCGTAGATTCGCCATGAAAGAACTGTAGCTAGGGACTGTGTCGAGCGCGGAGTACGGTCGCGACAACGAGCCGATCCAACATGCGGACAGACTGGCTCGAGCTAATGGATTGCAGTTTCCGGCGACTCGGTAAGTCGCTCGCGGCCTTTTGGACCGCACAGCGTGCTGCCAGCCCGGCTCGGGCGCAACGTATCCGAATGGACCTTCCGCTTCGTTCGGTGGCCCGTCAGCGAGCTGCTCGAGGATCTGCACGTGCAGTTGCGATAGCGAAAATGTAGCTAGCGGCCATATCAAGCGCCGGGTACAGTCGCGGAAATGAGCCGATCCAAGATTCTGGTGGTTGTTGCCACCGAGCCGGAGGCAGCGTATGTACCAGCGGATTTCGAGGTCCTGATCACCGGAATGGGCAAGGTGGCGGCCGCCGTGGCAACGGCGACCAAGCTCGCTGAATATCCGCGCACAGAAAAACCTCTCGTCATCAGCATCGGTACCTGCGGCACGTTGCATGAGCACGGCTCCGGCCTGTTCACACCGTCGACCGTGCTGAACCACGACTTCAGCGCGGAGGTCCTCCGAGGATTCGGACACGAAGTCACCGACGTCCTCCACCTGCCCGACGGCGACGGTTCCGTACTCGCGACCGGGGACGTGTTCGTGTCGGACCCCGTTGTGCGCGATGCGCTTGCCGCCCGAGCCGACCTCGTCGACATGGAGGGTTTCTCCATCGCCTATGCCAGCGCCCACGTTGGTGCGCGATGCCGGTTGGTCAGGCACGTCACCGACAAAGCAGACGAGGAGGCATTGTCCTGGCCCGACCTCATCGATGGGAGCGCTCGGGAACTCGGCAAGTGGCTCGAGGCGCTCTAGTTGGCAGCACCCTAGTCCGCAGCTCGCAGCGTCAGCCCGGTCCCGTCTGCGCGGGTCAGGTGCAGCGTGTCCGCCTGGACGTTGTATTCCGTCTTTCCGCTCAACGCGGCGAGCACCGCACGCTCGATCTCGGCCACGTCGGGTTCGCATGCCATCTTGGTCGTGGCCCACTGCCCGAACGTGATCGAGCTTTTCTGCACGTCCGCGGTCCCGATCATCTGGTTGCACCCGGTGAACCCGGAGGCTGAACCGTCCTCGGCGATCAGTAATTGAGGTGCGACCTTCTCCAGCGCCGGAGTTGTCGTGATCGCGCCTGAACCGATCAGTGCGGTCACCGTCCAGGTCGTTCCGACGACGGGCCGGTCCGGCGCAACCTGCTTGTCGGTCAGCGTCACGGACGTGGTGGGCGTGGTCAGGGTCAATGTGTGCCCGTCGAGGGTCCAATTCGGTTGCGCGTCAAGAAGACTGACTACCCAGGCGTCGGCACCCGCGGTCTCGCCGAGGCACGCCATCTCGGTCATGACGAGGGGGCCCGCCACGACCTTCCCGTCGGCGAGATCGACGTAGCCGCTGCCCTGATTGCATCCCGCGTCTACCGAGATACGCCCGGCGTCGGTGAACCTGACCATGAGTGGCCCGCCGCCAGGAATGGGGTCGCCCGCGACAGAGGTGGAGACGAAGGTGCGACCCGTCGGGCCCACCTCCGAGGCCTGCTCGTCCGCGTTGCACGCGGAGAGCGAGGCGATGGTCAAGAGCCCGAGGACGGCGGCAGTAGTACGCATTCTGCGAGGCTAGACAACGCGGCTGGACGAGTTGTGTGGTTTCAGGTCGATCATCGGGCAACGCGTCGGATCAGATCTTCCCAGGCAGCTTGAAGTCGCTCGATCGAGACTCCGAGGTCGCGCATCTGGTGGAGTACGAGAGTGGCCTCGAGGGAGGCGAGGAGCGAACAGGCAAGAACTTCCAGGTCGGCGTCCACCCCAGCGGCGCGCAGTAGTGACATCACATGGGTGATCGAGACGGCCCGGGCCGGGACCGCGAATCGGACTTCGGGGGAGGTCTCCGCGGCCCGTTGCACTTCGCCCTGTACCTCCACCATTGCGATCCGCGCGTGTCCGAAGGCGATCAGCCGATCGACCGGGTCGGCCCCGGGGCCCAACGGAGGCGGTCCGAACATGAACCGCTGTTGCATCTCCTTCTCGGTGTGGTCGAGCAGTGACTGCATGAGACCCGACCGGCTGCCGAACCTCCGAAACACGGTGCCCTTGCCCACACCGGCCGCGGCGGCGACGGCGTCCATCGTGACGGCGTCGACGCCCCGTTCGGCCACTAGGCACGCGGCGGCATCTAGGAGAAGCCGCCGGTTTCGTGCGGCGTCGCCTCGTTCGGGAGGGCCGATTCCGATCTGGGGAAGGCGCGTTTTGCTGGTCATTTGTCCATCTTACTGTTGTCGGGAATATAAGTGGACCATGGTCCGTTTATGGCGTATGCATTGGTGGTGAGCCGCCAACGCCTCACCCAGAAGGAGATATACAGATGTCAAAGACCACCGTTCTCGCACTCGTCGGCAGTCTGCGTGCCGCCTCGGTCAACCGCCAGGTTGCCGAAACTGCCGTCTCCGTTGCCCCGGAGGGCGTCGAGGTGACCATCTTCGACGGACTCGGCGACGTTCCCTTCTACAGCGAGGACATTGACGGCGCGGCGCCGATTCCGGCCGTAGAGGCGTTGCGTGAGGCCGCAGGTCGAGCAGACGCTCTGTTGCTCGTCACTCCGGAGTACAACGGCACCATCCCGGCTGCACTGAAGAACGCCATCGACTGGATGTCCCGCCCCTACGGCTCCGGTGCGATCCACGGCAAGCCGGTCGCTGTGATCAGTGCCTCACCCAGCGCCAACGGCGCGCAGTGGGCGCATCAGGACACCCGCAAAGCTGCCCGAATCGCCGGAGGCAAAGTGCTCGAAGACGTAACTCTTGCCATCGGCCGGACAGGCGAGAAGTTCGCGGGCGGCCATCCGAAGGAGAACCGCGAGGTGGCGGAGCAGGTTGCTGAGGTCGTTGTCAGCCTCGTGGACGCCACAAGGCAGTTGGTCGACGCCTGACGGTTGGTTGACGGGGACGCCGTCGTCGCTGGAGGCCGGCCCGATCGAGGGCCGCGTCGACGGCGTCCCGAACCATATCGAGTCTTCACTCGCGTGCGCGGTTACAAGCGCGACGGATCGATCATGCCGCGTCGGATGCCGCGCACCAGTCGGCGCGGGACGCGATACACCTGTCCATCCACGGTGACGGTCACCAAGTCCGGTACAGACGCCTTCCACTGCGCGCGACGGCTGCGGGTGTTGGCGCGCGACATGCGCCGCTTGGGTACCGCCATCGCTCAGACCCCCCGAGTCCCGCGAGGCGTTCGACGCCCATAGCGGCGCTCGAACTTCTCGACGCGACCCTCGCTGTCGACCAAGCGGTCCGCGCCGGTCCAGAACGGGTGGGATGCGCTGGTGACGTCGACGACGACGAGCGGGTAGGTGTGCCCATCCTCCCATTCCACGGTTTGCTCGGTCCGGGCCGTTGACCTGGTGAGGAAGGCGGTGCCGGTGGCGGCGTCCCGGAAGACGACGGGTCGGTAGTCGGGGTGGATGCCGGGTTTCATGATGCGATCTCTCCGTTCTCGTCGACGGCGCCGAGCGGCATGTCGGCACACGGATCGGTATGGAACTCGCCGAATGGGTCTTCCCAGGTGGACCACGACTGCTCGTCGGCGAGTTCGCGCTCGGTGAGCAGTGCCCAGTCGAGCGCTGTGGTGATTTCCTCCGGTTCGACGTCGTGGACCAGCACGACGAGCGAGGTGTCCCGGTCGCCGAAGCGCTCGTCCCAGCCCACGGCGGCGAGCGCGCGCCGCTCGGTATCGACGTCGAGCAGTTCGTCGTCCGTCATGTCGGCGAGCCAACGGTCGGCGGCGGCCACCCGCAGTCCTGCCCCGGCGGATTCGAGCCACAGCGCGATGTCGGGCCGGGTGGCGAGCCAGAGCCTGCCGCGCGCGGTGACGACGCCGTCGAGCAGGACGTCGATCGCCTCGTGCAGACGTCCGGGGTGGAACGGTCGCCGCGCGGTGAACTCGACCAGTGCGACGCCTTGATCGGTGTCGAGGGGTGGGCGGCCTCGGAGCAGCGGCGAGTGGACCCCGTCGACGCGGCCGCGCCGGGCATCGGCGCCGACGCGTGACAGCAGCGCAGGACCGTCGGTCACTGCTGAGATCGGGGCGCCGGGTACGAGCCTGGTGAGCACCGCCGACACCTTGTGCGTGAGCCAGGGATCTGCGGCGCAGTCGTCGACGACGAGCGCATCGGCGAACGCCACCTGCCCGACGGCGACCTGAGCGACCGTCCGGTCGTCGTCGAGGTCCTCTTCGCTGGTCACCGCCTCCCACCACGGCTCGACATCGAGGCAGGTCACGACCGCTTCGATGCGGACGTCCCGGCCGGCGGGACCGTCGATCTGCCCGACCACTCCGACCACCGGCACATGTTCGACCGCCCAGCACACGGCTTCGGGTTCGAGCGTGGAGTCGAGTTCGAGAACTATGCGGTCGACGGAGCTGCGCGTGTGCAGCCTCCGCAGCAGCGGCAGCAGGTCGTGGCGAAGCGTGCAGGACACGCAGCCGTGGGCCAGTTCGAGCACCTCGGTGGTCACCTCCCGCGCATCCACCGGCCCTGTCGTGAGGGTCCGGTGCACGACGCCCTGACCGAGATCGCCGAGATCGTGCCGCACCACCACGGTGGACGCCTCCCGGTCGTCGAGGAACGACCGCGCCGTCGCGTGCACCGGCCCACTTCGTCCGCTCACCACGACCAGCGGTGTGCGGCCCTCCGGATTCACAGCCACAGTCGAGCACCTTTCGAAAATGATTGTCATTAACGACTGACGACACTACACTCGATCGCCGGCTAACGACAATCGTTGTCATTAATCGGCCCCACCCGGCCGGAAAGGAGCACCCGTGTCCGCTCACTGCCAGGTGACCGGCAGACGACCCGGCTTCGGACGATCGGTCTCGCACTCCCATCGCCGGACCGCCCGGCGCTGGAACCCGAACATCCAAACCAAGACCTACTTCCTGCCGGGAGAGGGTCGCCGAATCACCCTGCGTCTGACCCCGAAGGGCATCCGGACGATAGACCGCGACGGCATCGAGGCCGTTGTCGCACGCATGAGGGCCAAGGGAGAGAAGGTTTAAAAGTCATGGCACGCAATGAAATCCGTCCGCTGGTCAAACTCGTCTCGACGGCGGGAACCGGCTACCGGTATTACACGCGGAAGAACCGGCGCAACGACCCCGACCGTATGGTGCTGCGCCGGTACGACCCGGTGCTGCGTCGGCACGTCGACTTCCGAGAGGAGCGCTGAGCACGTGGCCAAGAAGTCGAAGATCGCCAAGAACGAGCAGCGCAAGCGAGTCGTCGCCCGGTACGCCCCGCTGCGGCAGGAGTTGAAGGAGACGATCCGGAGACCGGCCAGCACACCCGAGGAGCGTGCCGCAGCGCAGTCCCGATTGGCACGGCTGCCGCGGGACGCGAGTCCCGTGCGATTGCGCAATCGAGATGCCACGGATGGGCGTCCGCGCGGCTACATGCGCAAGTTCGGCCTCTCGCGTGTGCGGATGCGCGAGATGGCTCACCGCGGGGAGCTACCAGGCATATGCAGGTCGAGCTGGTAAAGGAAGAACGAAGAACGATGGCAGCCAAGAGGGCGCCGTCGAAGAAGACTCCAAGTGAGCTGGGACGCCGCCGCAAGAAGAATCCGCTGATCGCGGCCGAAATCGAGACCGTCGACTACAAGGACATCAGTCTCCTACGCACCTTCATCTCGGATCGCGGCAAGATCCGCAGCCGCCGTGTCACGGGCCTGACTCCTCAGCAACAGCGCCAGGTCGCCACCGCTGTGAAGAACGCGCGTGAGATGGCGCTGCTGCCGTTCACCATCAGATAGGCCGCGACACCACCAAGGTCTCGGCCGGGTCCCTGCTCGCCGCCGGCGGGTCGGCGCTAGAGGCCGGCCCGGTCGAGGGCCGCGTCGACGGCGTCTCGTACCACGTCGAAGTCTTCACTCGCTGCCAGGGCAGAGTCTGCGGCGGCTTCTATATGTTCTCGGACCGTCTCATAGTGCGCGACCCACTCCTCTTGGTTCTCGCGCCAGTACCCGACGACGTCGTAGCGATTCGCTTGCCAGCCCAGCTCGTGCCGAAGCCAGCGCCTTACCTCTCGAGAGACCTTCGCTTCCCCGGCGAACCAGACGTAACCCGGACCGCCCGGTCGCGACCAGGATCGAGCTGCCTCGGCGAGAAGGCTGCTCCCCGCACCGTTGCCGCTCCGGTGTAGCCAGGTCACGGTGAGCTTCGCATCGGTTACCAGTCTTTGCCGGTCCTGCGGTGTGGCGACCTCAGCGATCACGTGTACCGGGGTCGAACTCGGCATCTCTTCGAGGATTCGGCTGAGGGCGGGCAGCGCGGTCATATCGGCGAGAAGGAGTTGCCAGTTTGCGTCGGACGGAGGCGCGTACCAACCGGAGGCGGATGAGAATCCGAGCTTGTCGCCCGGCCGTGCCTGCACCGCCCAGCGCGCCGCAGTCCCGCCGGCGTGGACGGCGAAATCGATGTCCATCTCTTGGATTTCGGCGTCCCAGCGGCGCACGGTGTAGCTGCGCTTCTCGGTTCCGTGGGGTGGGAACGCGAGCAGGAGGTGTTCGTCCGGTATCCCGGTGGACTCGAACCGTCCGAGGTCTCCGCCTGCGAGGGTGATTCTCTGCATGTTCGGCGTCACCCTTCGGGTGCGCACCACGGGTGCCGACCAGTTGAAGTGTTCGGGGGAGTCGCCGGGCATTCGCTCAAATTACCCGGCCGCGCACGGCTGCGTGGACTGCACGTAAGCTCGCTGAGTTCGGTGGCCGAGCACGGCCCAGGGATGTGACCTGCATCACGGCAAAAATGTGATGTGCGACACGCCGACGTGAGCGTGGAAATCTCCGGTTTGCGGGATGCCGACCAGGGAATTTCATCAATGTGACTCACAACATCTCGGGTTAGGTGCTTCTGTCAGCCACTAGGTGTAGTGTCTTGAGCACTGGGGGACCACAACGGAATTTTGCTCGGTGAGCGCTCTCCAGCGGAGGTCGTCACCATCTCGAGTAAAGGAATCCCAGTGCGCGCCGAACACACACTTCGTCAGCTTGATTTGGCAGTGGAAAGAGGGACTTCATGAGCATCACCGTCTACACCAAGCCCGCTTGCGTTCAGTGCAATGCCACCTACCGTGCCCTCGACAAGGAGGGCATCGAGTACTCCGTTGTCGACATCACCGAAAACCCCGAGGCTCGCGACTACGTCCTGGCGTTGGGGTACATGCAGGCGCCCGTGGTCGTGGCTGGTGACGAGCATTGGTCGGGATTCCGCCCCGATCGCATCAAGACCCTTTCGTCCAGCGCTGCTTGAAGCGAGGCGATCGCATCGTCCGAGGCGAGGGCAACCGACGCCTCGGACGGAAGTAACCATTAGCACTAGTCCAGATGGTGAAGGACCGATGACATCGCTGGTGTACTTTTCCAGCGTCTCGGGGAACACGCACCGATTCGTCCAGCGGCTCGGGCTGCCTGCGACGCGCATACCCATCCATGACCGCGAAGGCACCTTCGAGGTCCATGAACCCTATGTGTTGATCGTTCCTACCTACGGGGGCGGGACAACATCGACAGGCCGTGACACGAGCTACGTCCCGAAACCTGTCATCCGATTTCTCAACAACAAGAACAACAGGTCGCTGATCCGAGGCGTGATCGCGGCGGGAAACACCAATTTTGGTGAATCCTATTGCTTTGCAGGAAACATCATCTCTCAGAAATGTCACGTTCCCTACCTCTACCGCTTCGAACTCATGGGCACAGCCGAAGACATCGAACGGGTCAGGGCAGGTCTGGGTGAATTCTGGGATCACTTAGACGACGAGGAGCAGCAGCAGTGGCGCCGACCATCACAGACACCATCGACGCGGGGAGCGTAGAGGACGTGCGCGGTGGAGATTTGACGAGCGGTCTCGATTACCACGCACTCAACGCGATGCTCAACCTGTACGGGCCGAACGGCGAGATCCAGTTCGACAAGGATGTCGCGGCGGCCCGGCAGTACTTCCTGCAGCACGTCAACCAGAACACCGTCTTCTTCCACAACCTGGACGAGAAGCTCGACTACCTCGTGGAGGAGAACTACTACGAGCCGGAGGTGCTCGACCAGTACTCGCGCGCGTTCGTGAAGTCGCTGATCGAACACGCCTACTCCAAGAAGTTCCGTTTCCCAACGTTTCTCGGCGCATTCAAGTACTACACCTCGTACACACTCAAGACGTTCGACGGCAAGCGTTACCTCGAGCGGTTCGAGGACCGTGTCTGCATGGTCGCGCTGACCCTTGCAGCAGGCGACGAGGACCTGGCCGTCAAACTGGTCGACGAGATCATCGCCGGACGGTTCCAGCCGGCCACCCCGACGTTCCTCAACTCCGGCAAGAAGCAGCGAGGCGAGCCCGTCTCCTGCTTCCTGCTGCGCATCGAGGACAACATGGAGTCCATAGGTCGCTCTATCAACTCGGCTCTGCAGCTGTCCAAGCGTGGTGGCGGAGTCGCCTTGCTGCTCACCAACGTTCGTGAACACGGTGCCCCGATCAAGAAGATCGAGAACCAGAGTTCGGGTGTCATCCCGATCATGAAGCTGCTCGAGGATTCCTTCTCGTATGCCAACCAGCTGGGCGCGCGCCAGGGCGCCGGCGCGGTGTACCTGCACGCCCACCACCCCGACATCTACCGGTTCCTCGACACCAAGCGCGAGAACGCCGACGAGAAGATCCGAATCAAGACTTTGTCGCTGGGCGTCGTGATCCCCGACATCACGTTCGAACTCGCGAAGAAGAACGAGGACATGTACCTCTTCTCGCCGTACGACGTGGAGCGCATCTACGGCGTCCCGTTCGCGGACATCAACGTCACCGAGAAGTACTACGAGATGGTCGACGACAAGCGGATTCGCAAGTCGAAGATCAAGGCGCGCGAGTTCTTTCAGACCATCGCAGAGTTGCAATTCGAGTCGGGCTACCCGTACATCATGTTCGAGGACACGGTGAACCGGGCCAACCCGATCGAAGGCAAGATCACCCACTCCAACCTGTGCTCTGAGATCCTGCAGGTGTCAACACCGTCACTGTTCAACGACGACCTCACATACAACAAGGTCGGTAAGGACATTTCCTGCAATCTGGGTTCGCTGAACATCGCGAAGACGATGGACTCGCCGGACTTCGCGCGGACCATCGAGGTGGCGATCCGCGCGCTCACCGCAGTATCGGATCAGACGCACATCTACTCGGTGCCGTCAATCGAGCAGGGCAACAACGACTCTCACGCTATCGGCCTCGGACAGATGAACCTGCACGGTTTTCTGGCTCGTGAGCGGATCTTCTACGGCTCCGACGAGGGTATCGACTTCACGAACATCTACTTCTACACCGTCGTGTTCCATGCGTTGCGGGCGTCGAACCAGATCGCGATCGAACGCGGAGTGCACTTCAAGGGCTTTCCTGAGTCCAAGTACGCGTCCGGTGAGTACTTCGACAAGTACATCGATCGGGTTTGGGAGCCGGAGACCGAGCGGGTGCGGCGACTGTTCGCAGAGTCCGGTGTACACATCCCGACACAGGACGACTGGCGCGAATTGAAGGCGTCGGTGCAGAAGCACGGAATCTACAATCAGAATCTGCAGGCCGTCCCGCCCACCGGGTCGATCTCGTACATCAACAATTCCACCAGTTCCATTCATCCGGTGGCGTCGAAGATCGAGATCCGCAAGGAGGGCAAGATCGGTCGGGTTTACTACCCGGCGCCGTACCTGACCAACGACAACCTGGAGTACTACCAGGATGCTTACGAGATCGGGTACGAGAAGATCATCGACACCTACGCTGCCGCGACGCAGCACGTGGACCAGGGGTTGTCGCTGACGCTGTTCTTCAAGGACACCGCCACGACACGCGACATCAACAAGGCCCAGATCTACGCGTGGCGCAAGGGGATCAAGACGCTGTACTACATCCGTCTGCGCCAGATGGCGCTAGAGGGGACCGAGGTCGAAGGTTGCGTTTCCTGCATGTTGTAGGCGGTTTCTCCGCCCGCACTCACAGCCGAACGAAGTGAGGATTGAAATGGTCAAGCTGGTTAGTCGCGTTTCCGCGATCAACTGGAACCGCGTCCAGGACGAGAAGGACGCCGAGGTGTGGGACCGTCTCGTCGGCAACTTCTGGCTGCCGGAGAAGGTGCCAGTGTCCAACGACATTCCGTCGTGGGGCACACTCACCGCACAGGAGAAGCAGCTCACGATGCGGGTGTTCACGGGGCTCACGCTCCTCGACACCATTCAGGGCACCGTGGGCGCCGTCAGCCTCATCCCGGACGCGATCACCCCGCACGAGGAAGCGGTGTACACCAACATCGCATTCATGGAGTCGGTGCACGCCAAGAGCTACAGTTCGATCTTTTCGACGCTGTGCTCCACCCGCGACATCGACGATGCCTTCCGCTGGTCCGAGGAGAATCGGAACCTGCAGCGCAAGGCGGAGATCGTCATGGACTACTACCAGGGCGACGAGCCGCTCAAGCGCAAGGTGGCGTCCACCCTGCTCGAGAGCTTCCTGTTCTATTCGGGCTTCTATCTGCCGATGTATTGGTCTTCGCGAGCGAAGCTCACCAACACCGCTGATTTGATCCGTCTCATCATTCGTGACGAGGCCGTCCATGGGTACTACATCGGCTACAAGTACCAGAAGGGCCTCGAGCAGCTCACCCAGGCTGAGCGCGACGAACTCAAGAACTACACGTTCGAGTTGCTCTTCGAGCTCTACGACAACGAAGTCGATTACACCCAGGATCTCTACGACGAGGTCGGGCTAACTGAGGACGTCAAGAAGTTCCTGCGGTACAACGCCAACAAGGCGTTGATGAACCTCGGCTACGAGGGCCTGTTCCCGAAGGACGAGACGGAGGTCAACCCGGCGATCCTGTCGGCACTCTCACCCAATGCGGACGAGAACCACGACTTCTTCTCCGGTTCGGGCAGCTCGTATGTCATCGGCAAGGCTGTCAACACCGAAGACGAAGACTGGGACTTCTAAACGCCCCTGTGGTCAGACCCAATGTCACACCATCGCAGTTCAACTGCGTCGGAGTGACATTGGGCATCAGTTCTTCGGTTGCGGGTGCTGTCGCCATTTCTGACTGAAGTTCGGTATCGGCAGCGGGGGCGGCGCCGGAAGTTTCTGGAAGGCGACTTGGACGCTGCCGAAGTTGTATCCCTTCTCACCGATGTAGTAGTAGCCGAAGCGATTGGCGATGCCATTCATCCTTGCGATGGTGATCGTGTAGCGCCTGTGATCGATCTTGACCAATTCCCTTCCGTCGAATTTGGCTGCGATGTCGGCTTCCTGGATGTCCGGTGAGGGTGCATTCTTGGCGCCGTGCCGTATCTTCCACCGGTGGAACGTCGGAATCAGCGCGACGCCTAGGATGCAAATCAGGAGTAACAGGGTGAGATAGATGTCCAAGTTCCAGCGGAAATGCTCGTCGGCCCGCTGGGATAGGTTGGTTAGCAAACGTTCACCTGCTCTTACTGCGTTCTGCGGTCATTGTGCGGGAAACAGCCTGCGGAAGCAGAAGGTCCCGCTCTTCCGGTTTCGTCCCAGCCAGCCCCATGCGAAGACGTATCCGCGTTCGTATGCGATGGCTGCAAGCTGTTGGGGCGGCATGGCATCCGAATAGATCTTGACGAGGTCGCGCCCGTCGAAGCGTGCTGCGATGCGTTCGTGATAGTGCATTTGGTACTTTCGGGTCGGCTACGTAGATCAGGTGGGTTCGTCGTCGGGGTCAATTCGGATGCGGTCAATCGCCTCCAGCGCAATCTCGAGGGATTCAGCCCAGTGGTCACGTGTGGAGGAGCTGACATCGACTAGGAGCAGTCGGTGGCCATCCCATAGCGGAATGATGGCTTGCACTTGTTCCGTCGATATCGTGGTCGGGTCGTCGTCCACGTCACTATCGGGGCTCCGAAACAGTGTTGATCGCGCGACGAGAACAGTAGGGCCGCAGCCGAGGTCGCGATACTGGACAACAGCCAGCGGATTGCTTTGGCTGATGACATCTGCGAGTGCCCGGGCGTATTCGACAAGGGATTCTGTGTCGCCCAGTTCCGGCCCCCCGGCCGGAAGGTGTCCGATCGACCAGGTGAGTGTCACGTAGTGCTCGGGACCGGAGCTGGGTGGAACGAACACACCGGCCAGTAACGCACCCGCTTCGCGGAGCAGTTTACCGGCGGCCGATAGTCCGGCAGCAACCGATTCACGATCGGGAAGATCGTCGCCGGCCGCCGCGATGACGGCGTCGGTGGCCGCTTTCCTGGCCTCGGAAGAGTCGCCGAGTGGAATTGGAACGAATCCTGTGGGAACGCTGAGTGTGATGGTCACGGTGTGTCCCGAAGTATCGTGTTCGCGATGGCGCCGCCAGCAGGACCGTAGATCAGGGTGTTCGTTACTTCGCTCGGAGTCTTGGGGACCATGTATGTGTAGACATCTTGAAAAATGTTGGTGGGGCTGTCTTCCACACCGATGAGTTGCATGCCCATGGGTGTGCCGACGGTGAACGCGGCGCTTTCGAAACCGAATCCTATGTTGAATGCCTTGATGTCGTCCGCGGCCGCAAATTTTCCGGCAGCGCTCAAGCTGTCACCTGCGGCATCCGCGGACTTCGCGGCTGCCTCTACCGCATCCCCGGTGGCGCCGATCAGCTTTCCGGCGCCACCGGTTGCAACGCCAAACGCATCGAGGGCGATCGTCGTCCAGGTAACGTCGGCGCCGGCGGCTTTCGCCAGAGCGTGACCGGCCAGTGCCGCGGCTCCCAACCCCAGGGATATCGAACCGAGCGCTGCACTCAGTGGTGGGAAGGCAAACGTGGCCGCAGCCGCCACACCGAGGACGGTGCTCAATGTGGAGAGCGTGTTCGAGATCTCGTTGATCAGATCGGCGTTGTCTTGGATGTACTTCCAGATGTCGGCCGCGAGATCTTCGATGCCGTCGACGATGGCGTCGAGGGCTTTGCCGAGACGTTCGAAGAAGCCCTCTTCGGGTGCGTCGCGGCTGGCGTCGTCAAGTGCACGCGCGGCGAGTTCGACGAGTTCGCGATGGCGCCGGGCCAGTGCTTCGGCCCGCTCGATGATTGCGTCGAGTTCGCTCTGCGCACGTCGGAGACGGTCCAATGCGGCGTCGAGGCGAGACTGGGCTGCGGCGAGTTGCTGCGAATCGGTGTAGGTTCGGTCGGCTTCGAGTAATCCGGGGTCGTTTTGGGCGTTTTCCAGGTTCCGCTTGGCGACACGTGCGAGATCTTCGAGTTCCCGCCCGTTCCTTTGGAAGGCGGAAAGGTCGTCACTCCAATCACCGAGCACCCGGCTCGCCTTGCGCATGGAGTCCCCGGCGGTGTCGAGATGATCGGGGAGTTCGCCGACTTGATTGCGGAATGCCTCGGCAGCCCCGCCGCGCCAAATGCCATAGGAGTGGCCGGTCTCGCGAAGTGCGTCCTTCGCGGTCTCGAGTTTGGTTGCCACCTCGCCGAGTTCGGACGACAAACGCCCGACCACGGCGGGGTTGCCGGGTGCCGGGTCGAATCCCAGATTTGGGTACCCGGGAGAGGCGACGGGGCTGTTGGCCGACGCGGACAGAGGGCTCGACGGGGGTGGTTGCGTCACCATCACAACCCCAGGTTCAGGCTGGAGTCCTGAATCGGGCTTGATGCCGGGGCTGTACCGGACCACAGGCTGGGGCCTGCGTCAGTACTCGGAGACGCCGGCTCGGGATCGGGAATGCAATTGTCGACCGTATTGAGCGCGTCCGTATTGAGTTGCTCCTGGAGCGCGTATAGGTCACGGGTCGCCTCGAGTCCGGTGACCATCGTTCCTGTCGACTTCGCGATCCGTTCGATTCCGTACTTCCACCGGTCACGGAAGTTCGCGGCAGCCCGATCGAGGTCGGCGCCGCCAAGGTCGCTGCTCTCGGCGTCGGCGAGCCTGTTGTTGGCCGCCGTCATGTCGGTTGCCGCGGTGTCCAGCGTGCTGATCAGCCCACCGAACGCCTCGATATCCAGATACATTTCCCCCGACACGGCTTCCCCCCGAGTTCGCAGTTGACCAAGGCACGCTACAACATCGGTCGTTCGGTTGGGACAGGCAGGAGACGTTGCCGCAGTGCAGCCGAGAGCAATGGTCCCCGGAGTTCGACCAGAAGTGCTCTAGCTGACGTACGCGTTGAGTGTGTCTCTCAAGTCGGTGAGAACTGCATGCGCCGCAACGAGTCCGTTGCCGGTCCAGATGGCGTCTGCGACGACGAAGACCCGGCCGTCCTCGGCCGCGCCCAGGTTTTGCCAGGCATCACTGGCCATCACGTCCTCGGCATGGGCTTTGCTCATGTCGTCGATGATGACGTAGACGAGGTCGCCCTCCACTTGCTCGAGGTCGTCGTCAGGAACGGCAGCCGTAACCGATTCGCCGAGATCCTGGTACGCCGGCCGGCGTACTCCGGCATCGGCGAGTACTTGCCCTGCGAAGCTCGAAGGGCCCTGGATATGGAGACTGTCGGAGTCGAATCGCACGACCGACGCTTGTGTCTGGGACGAGTCGATGTCGTATCCGAGTAGGGCAGCGTCTTGCTGGTACTGCTCGAGTTGTGCGCTGGCTGAGTCGGCGCGTCCGAGAGCATTGCCGGCCAGAAGGAACTGCGTCTTCCAGTTCACGGGATCCGAACCGACGTAGACAGTTGGTGCCACCGCGCTGAACTCGGCGTACGAGTCGTCGCCCGTAGGGCTCGATCCGAGAATCAGGTCCGGGTTCGCTTGCGCGACCAGATCGAGATTCGGGTCGTCCTCCGAGCCGATGCTTGCAATGTGTGAGATGCCGGTGCCGAGGTAGGTGGGCTGCGATGTTTCTCCGTCGTCGACCGCGGCCCCGACAACGCGCTCCCACAGCCCGAGCGAGCACACAGCGTCCAGGGCTGGTGTATCGAGCACGACGATGCGCTGAGGATCGGACGGTACGTCACTCTCACCCGCGGTGTGCACGACGTGGTGCGTACCGTCAGGGGCCAGGCCTGGGTCCACTGGCGTCGGTAGGGCGCAGGCAGCGGTGGTATCCCGGTCGATTCCCACCACCCCGGCGCCTTCGATCTTCGTGGTCGTCCGGATGATCGTGCTCGCGTCGTCGTCGGATGGCTGGGAGCAACTGGCGAGAACGACGGCGGTGACGGCGACGAGACCGGCGAACGCGCGTCGGGCTGTCGAAACTGTAGCGAGGGACAATTCAGCAGCTTCCTGTGTGTGCGGGCGCGTTAAGGTTAGCCGCAGCGGCTGTCCATACCTAAGGCATCCGGCGACAGACGGCAGCGGCGAACTGGAGGGCCCCGGTTTCTCGGTGATCGACTCTACTGCGCCGGGCCTCACCAACTCCGGGACTCCGACAGAGGATAACTGCTGGTCATAGAAGTTTTCGTGTGCGTTGACGCCCGGTAAGTACGACGCTGGGTAGGACCGAGTCGGCGTCCTCGCGGGGCACGGTCTACGATTCGATGAGCGCAAGCCAGAGACCGTTCGCCTCGCAGCCCGAGGCCGGACGCGCATTCAGGAGGATTAGTGACTGCCGTAGCGCCCCAGCCAGTCCCCGAGATAGCTGCAGCCAGGCCTTACCCGCCGCGGCAGGGACCCAAGGGCTCGTACATCTACAAAATGATTACGACCACCGATCCCAAGATGCTTGGGATCATGTACATAGCGACCTCGATCGCCTTCTTCCTCATCGGCGGGCTGATGGCCCTGCTGATGCGCGCCGAGCTCGCTGTGCCAGGCATGCAGTTCCTGTCGAACGAACAGTACAACCAGCTGTTCACCATGCACGGCACGATCATGCTGCTGCTCTACGCGACTCCGATCGTGTTCGGATTCGCCAACTACATCCTGCCGCTGCAGATCGGTGCCCCTGACGTCGCGTTCCCTCGGCTCAACGCGTTCAGCTACTGGTTGTACTTGTTCGGTGCGATCATCACAACCGCCGGATTCATCACCCCCGGTGGTGCGGCGGACTTCGGCTGGACCGCATACACACCCCTGACGAGCGCGCTGCACTCCCCGGGCGTCGGAGCCGACCTCTGGATCATGGGCCTCGCGGTCGCCGGCCTCGGCACCATCCTCGGTGGTGTCAACATGATCACCACGGTCATCTGCTTGCGTGCTCCCGGTATGACGATGTTCCGGATGCCGATCTTCACGTGGAACATCTTCATCACCAGCATCCTGATTCTGCTCGCGTTCCCGCTGCTGACCGCCGCTTTCTTCGGGTTGTTCGCGGACCGGCATCTCGGTGCCCACATTTTCGACCCGGCCACCGGCGGCGTCCTGCTGTGGCAGCACCTGTTCTGGTTCTTCGGCCACCCAGAGGTGTACATCATCGCCCTGCCGTTCTTCGGCATCGTCTCGGAGATCTTCCCGGTCTTCAGCCGTAAGCCCGTGTTCGGATACACCGGCCTTGTCTATGCGACCCTCGCCATCGCGGCGCTGTCGATCGCGGTGTGGGCCCACCACATGTACGCGACGGGTGCAATCTTGCTGCCGTACTTCTCGTTCATGACCTTCCTTATCGCCGTGCCCACGGGTGTGAAGATCTTCAACTGGATCGGCACGATGTGGAAAGGCCAGTTGACGTTCGAATCGCCGATGCTGTTCTCGATCGGATTCCTCGTCACCTTCCTCTTCGGTGGCCTGTCCGGTGTCATCCTCGCGAGCCCGCCACTCGACTTCCACCTCACTGACAGCTACTTCGTTGTCGCCCACTTCCACTACGTGGTCTTCGGTACCGTCGTATTCGCCACCTATGCGGGCATCTACTTCTGGTTCCCGAAGATGACAGGTCGGATGATGGACGAGCGCCTGGGTAAGTGGCACTTCTGGACCACATTCATCGGCTTCCACGGCACGTTCCTCGTTCAGCACTGGCTGGGCAACGAGGGTATGCCGCGCCGCTACGCCGACTACCTGCCCTCCGACGGCTTCACCGTCCTGAACTCGGTCTCGACCGTGTTTGCGTTCGTCCTCGGTGCCTCGACGCTGCCGTTCATCTGGAACGTCTTCAAGAGTTACCGGTACGGCCAAGTCGTGACCGTCGACGACCCGTGGGGCTTCGGCAACTCGCTCGAGTGGGCCACCAGTTGCCCGCCGCCACGCCACAACTTCACCGAGTTGCCGCGCATCCGCTCCGAGCGCCCGGCGTTCGAACTGCACTACCCGCACATGATCGAGCGGATGAAAGCAGAGGCGCACGTCGGCCCGGGCCATGGTGGCAAGCAGTCCGGCACCGTGCTCGAAAAGGATCGCAGCGAGTCGCTGACCACTGGCGACGAAGAGGGCCGCGGAACCGACTCCGGCCGCTGACCCCGAGTAGTTCGAAAAGGCCTCGCTCCAACATTGGGCGGGGCCTTTTACTTGGCACAATAGGTGGCGGACCAACCCTGTGAGCAAAATGATCGGAGTTCTCTGGTGGGTGTAGTCGACACCACTGTTCTGGTGACCGTGACCGGGCCCGACCGGCCCGGCGTCACCTCGGTTCTCTTCGCGGTGCTATCCCGCCACGACGTGAGCCTTCTGGACGTGGAGCAGGTGGTAATTCGAGGCCGCCTCACCCTCGGTGTCTTGGTGGTGTGCCCTGAGGACGGCGAGGCCCTACACGAAGAGCTCGAAGAGGCCATGGCCACTGTCGGGATGTCGGTGGACGTTGAGATCGGTGCGAATCCTGGCCGGCAGTCACTGCCGAGCCACGCGATAGTGGTCCTCGGCAGCCCAGTGTCCGCCAGAGCGATGCGATCGGTAGCGCGTGCGATGGCCACATTGGGAGTCAACATCGACTCGATCAGGGGTGTCGCGGACTACCCCGTGACCGGCCTGGAGCTCCTCGCCAGCGCCCCAGATACCGTAGAGGCCGATAAGAGCCTGCGCACGGTGCTGGCTGAGGTGGCCGCTCGCGAGAACGTCGATATCGCCGTCGAACGCGGGGGACTGGCCCGCCGGGCCAAGCGCCTCATAGTTTTCGATGTCGATTCCACTCTCGTGCAGGGTGAGGTCATCGAAATGCTCGCGGCTCGGGCAGGCGTCGAGGACGAGGTCCGCGCCGTCACCGAATCGGCGATGCGGGGTGAGATCGACTTCGCGGAATCATTACACCAGCGTGTCGCCACACTCGCGGGTCTGGACGCCTCCGTCGTCGACGAAGTCGCCGATGGCCTGGAGCTGATGCCGGGCGCGCGGACCACCATCCGTACACTGCGCAGGCTCGGCTTTCGGTGCGGTGTGGTGTCGGGTGGTTTCCGACAGGTCATCGAGGGGTTGGCCCACGAACTCGAACTCGACTTCGTCCAGGCCAATACGCTCGAGATCGTGGACGGCAAACTGACCGGAAAGGTGGTCGGAGACATCGTCGATCGACCTGCGAAGGCCACGGCGTTGCGCAACTTCGCCAGCCAGGTCGGCGTTCCGATGGAACAGACCGTTGCGGTCGGCGACGGTGCCAACGATATCGACATGCTCAACGCCGCCGGTCTGGGAATTGCGTTCAACGCGAAGCCTGCGCTGCGGGAAGTGGCAGATACGGCGCTGTCGCACCCCTACCTGGATGCCGTGCTGTTCATTCTCGGTGTCACCCGTAATGAGGTCGAGGCTGCGGACGCGGTGGATGGCCTGGTCAGGCGGGTCCCGCTGTCATGACGAAATTGCGTCATGACGCGCTCGCCGACGAGTCCGGTCCCGACGCCAAATGGGAGGAGCGTCGCGCTCTCCTTGCGGCAGGGTACGGCGGTCGGCCTGATCCGGACGATCCGGATCAGATCCTCGCCATGCCCATCGTGTTACATATTCCGAAGCCCGAGCCTCCGCCTCGCAGTGCGCTGCTGGAGGCTGCCGCGACCGCGGTGGCGTCACTGTGTTTCGATGCCCGCGTAGGAGTGGACGAGGAGGGTGTACCCGGACCGTGGCGAGAGGGCTTTCTCGCCTGGTTCACTTCCCGCATGCGCAAGGTGTCGCGCAGGGCGCGTGGAGCGCAATGGTTGGCCGTGCAGGAGGTGGACGGGATCACTGTGGACGTCGGCGGTGCGCAGGCCCGTGCCCTAGTGCCCTGTGCGGTTGGCGCGCTTGATCCGCGCGTGAAGAAGTTGCAGGTCGGGGGCACCGATTTCGATCACGACGAGCCCGGCGAGATCCCGGACGGGGTTCCGGTGCTGTGGACCAACTCTGCCCTGAACATGACTGTGGGAAAGGCTGCGGCACAGGTGGGTCATGCGTCGATGCTTCTCGCCGCCGCGATGAGCACCGAACGGGCGCGTAAGTGGGCTGCGGATGGATACCGATGTGCCGTACGTGACGCGGACCCGCGATCCTGGGATGCGTTGACGAGTCAGGCGGCGCTCGGTAGGGCGGTCGCCGTACGTGATGCGGGTTTCACGGAGATAGCTCCTGGATCGATGACCGTGATCGCCTGCCCCTGAGCATGGAACTGTCCTGCGAATCCGGTTCAGGCGCTTTCGTATAGCCGGCACAGGGCGGTCCAGTACCTGAGTTTTGGCTATATGTTGCGGCAGGCTCGAGCCCGACACTGACAGTCATGCTTACTCGACGCTTGACGGCTTTGCTCGTCGGATTGTGGCTGTACGGATTTTCGATGGCCCTGATGATCACGGCTGCGTTGGGTCTGTCCCCGTGGGACGTGTTTCATCAGGGGATCACCGGCCGCACGCCCCTGAGTTTCGGTGCGGTGACTGCTCTTACCGGCGTCGGGGTTCTTCTGCTGTGGATTCCCATCCGCCAGAAACCCGGGTTCGGCACGATCGCCAATGTGATGGTGATCGGCGTCTCGGTGGATATCTCTCTCTCGTTGATGAATCCGCCCGACTCCCAGGTCGCGAGGTTTGCGATCTTGCTCGGCGGCGTTGCCCTCAACGCTCTCGCGACAGCGCTGTACATCGGCGCCGGGATGGGCCCGGGGCCGAGAGACGGCCTCATGACCGGACTGGTGGCGCGAACCGGCCTGTCGGTGAGGGTAATTCGAACATCGATCGAGGTCACGGTTCTTTCGATCGGGTGGTTGCTCGGAGGGACAGTGGGGGTGGGCACCCTGATTTATGCGTTCGGGATCGGCCCACTGGTCCAGCTGATGATGCGGTTCGGCAGTATCTACCCGATGGCGCGGAAGACGAGCACTGTCGGTCCCGACAGTGTGATCGTCGAGTCCCCCGATATCGGACCGCCCGGTGCTGGTGCGCCGTCGGGTTCAGTCGAGTCGAACTCGGTGAGTAGCAACCCGTAGAACCATTCGGGGCACCCCAGGGCGATTTCGACGGGTCCACCCGCGTGAAGGACGAGTAGTCGGCTGTCGTCGGCGAGCGCGGAGCCGGCTTGGGTGTGGGAGCGTATGTCGGATCCGTCGATCCACGCCTGGAGGGTGCGGCGGGACTCGTCGTGCCACGCGTGATAGTCCATCTCCTTGCCGTCCCCTCCGAACCAGACGAGGTCGGGGTGTCCGGTGGGCGTGTGCCTTCCCTCGAAGAACTCGGGCTGGCGGAGCGCTGGGGATGCGCGACGCAGGCCAAGGGCGCGGGTCACGAAGGCTGTCAGAGTTTCGTCCCGCATGTTCCAGTCGAGTGGCCACGCATCTTCTCTCGGGGTGTGCTCGGGAACGCAGTAGGCGTTGTTGTTTCCGCCTTGCGTATGACCGAACTCGTCGCCTGCCGTGAGCATCGGCGTACCGGTCGACAGCGCGAGGGTAGCAAGGAGGGCTCGCACGTGCCTTGAACGCGCGACGGTGATCGTCGCGTCATCGGTCGGCCCCTCGACGCCGTGATTGACGGAATCGTTGTGAGCGGCACCGTCCCGGTTGCCATCCCGGTTGCCCTCGTTGTGCTTGTGAGCGTATGAGACGAGGTCTTCTACAGTGAACCCGTCGTGCGCAGTCACGAAGTTGACCGATGCCCAGGGCCGCCTATCCGCATACAGATCTTCCGACCCCGCCAGTCGAGAAGCGAGATCACGCACTCCGGTATCGCCGTTCCAAAATCGTCGAACAGTATTGCGGTACTGATCATTCCACTCTGACCACTGAGTTCCGAAGTCTCCAACGCGGTACCCGTCCGGGGTGGCGTCCCACGGCTCGGCGATCAACTTGCGTTGGGACAGAACCGGATCTGCGGTAATCGAGGAGAACACCGAAGCACGAGAATCGAATTGACCACCATGAGGTCGGCCGAGTGCGGAGGCGAGGTCGAACCGGAACCCATCGACGCCCATATCCTCAGCCCAGTAGCGCAGACTGTCCCCGATCATCCGGACGGTGATCGGGGAGTGCGCGTCAACCGTGTTCCCGCAACCTGTCAGGTCGATGTCTCTTCCCTCGGTATCGAGGAGGTAGTAGCCGGGGGCGTCGAGACCGCGCCAACTGACACTGATGCCGCCGACATCTTGTTCACAGGTGTGGTTGTAGACGACATCGAGGATTACCTCGATGCCCGCGGCGTGCAGAGCGTCGACCATGATGCGAAACTCGTCGATTTCTGCGCCCGGTTCCGCCGCATAGCCTGGGTGTGGAGCGAAGTACGAAGCGGTGGAATATCCCCAATGGTTGCGCATGCCGCGCGAGCGCAACGTGGCCTCCGTGAGATGTGCCTGGACCGGCAACAGTTCGACCGCGGTTATTCCGAGCCGGACGAGATGACCGATGACTGCGGGCTCGGCAAGACCGAGGTAGGTGCAGCGATATCGAGGGGGCACGTCGGGGTGGCGCGCGGTGAACGATCCCACGTGGAGTTCGTAGACAACGGTTTCCTCCCACGGCCTCTCGATCCGTGGACCGGACGTCGGTATGAAGTCGGCCGTCACGACCGACAGCGGTGTGTGCCCCAGGCTGTCACGCGGTGAGGGTCCACCGAACGGGTCGCCATCGTGAGAGACCAGGGCTTCGTGGTCGCCCAGTTTGCCGGTCAGGCGTCGCGCCCAGGGGTCGAGCAGCAACTTTGCCGGATTGAATCGCACACCGTTCGTGGGGTCCCAACGCCCGTGTGCCCGGTAGCCGTACATCTGGCCTACGCCTACGCCCTCGACGACGCCGTGCCAGATGCCGTAGGTGCGTTGCGTCAGATCGATGCGGGTCTCGTTCCCGTCATGCGAAATCAGGCACACCTGTACCAGTTCTGCGTCGGGGGCATGGACAGCGAACCGCGTCGTCTCTCCGTCCGCCCGTGCTCCCAGGGGAAACGGGGACCCGGGCAGTCGGAGTCCCGGCCGAGTTGACGGGCTCTGGCCGGGGTGCGAATCGATGTGAGACGACACCTAACTGATCCTGCCGTGAATGCTCGAAAGATGTGCGGGAAGATGGGTGCGTGCATGAACCTGATCCCGATCTTCTCATCGAGTTCGACGACGTCCATCTCCGGCGCGCGGGCAACACGCTCGTCGGCCCAGTGTCTTGGAAGGTGGAACTGGACGAGCGATGGGTCGTGCTCGGACCGAACGGGGCAGGCAAGACGTCGTTGTTACGGATCGCTGCCGCCGAACTACACCCCACAAGTGGCCGCGCCCACGTGTTGGGTGAACGACTCGGTCGGGTCGACGTCAACGAGTTGCGTCCGAGGATCGGGCTGTCTTCTTCGGCCTTGGCCAACCGGGTGCCGGGAGACGAGGTTGTGCGTGATCTCGTCGTCTCGGCGGGGTATGCCCTCCTCGGGCGCTGGCATGAGCACTACGACTCTCTCGATACCGATCGTGCGTTCGAGATGCTCAAAAGCCTTGGCGCCGACCATCTCGCCTCGCGCACCTACGGCACTCTTTCCGAAGGTGAGCGCAAGCGTGTGCTCATCGCACGCGCTCTGATGACGGACCCGGAACTGCTGTTGCTCGACGAACCCGCCGCCGGTCTCGACCTTGGCGGACGCGAGGAACTCGTCTCACGGCTCACGGACCTCGCCGCCGATCCGGACGCCCCGGCTACGGTTCTGATCACTCACCACGTCGAGGAGATTCCGCCGGGATTCACTCACGCGTTGCTGCTCAACGAGGGACGGGTGGTCTCGCAAGGCCTGCTGGATCAGGTCATCACGGCCGAAAATTTGAGCGAAACATTTGGTGCGCCCATGAGCCTCGACAAGGTAGACGGTCGATTCTTTGCTCGCAGGACGCTCGTTCCGGCGGCTATCCACGGCTGACCGATTGTGATCTTCGTTACAACGGGAGTCCAACGGAGACGGGCTTCACCGGTGGCGTAGGTTCCACAGTCATGGTCTCGAATCACGAGCGAACACCTCGGGTGCACCCCGAGGTGACGCCGAAGGACGCATCCACTGTCATCCTGATCCGTGATGTCGCGGCTGACGCCGGCAGTTCGGGTATCGAGGTGTTCCTCCTCCGCCGGGTCGCGGGGATGGCGTTCGCCGGTGGGATGACGGTCTTCCCTGGCGGCGGGGTCGATCCGTCGGATGCTCGAGCCGAAGTCCGCTGGGCAGGCCCGCCGGTCGAGTGGTGGGCGCAGCGCTTGTCCACCGATGCGGCCCTCGCGAGAGCTCTCGTGTGCGCCGCCGTGCGTGAGACGTTCGAGGAGTGTGGCGTCCTCCTTGCGGGACCCAGCCCGGACACGGTGGTCGAGGACACGTCGCACTACGCCCAGGCGCGCGTTCGACTAGAGAATCGCGAACTGTCGTTCAGTGATTTTCTCGAACGTGAGAACCTGGTCCTGCGGGCCGATCTATTGCGTCCCTGGGCCAACTGGATTACTCCGATCGGTGAGCGGCGCCGGTACGACACTCGCTTCTTCGTCGCCGCTGCCCCGAATGGTCAGGTGGCCGACGGCGCGACGTCGGAAGCCGAGGAGGTGGCGTGGCTGAGCCCCGCCGACGCGCTCGCGCAATGGCAGCGCGGTAGCAGTATCTTGTTGCCCCCGACCTGGAGCCAACTCGAGGCGCTCAGCGCCTTCGGCTCGGTTGCCGAGGTCCTAGCCGCGGAACCGGAGATCCCGGTGATTCTGCCGACGCTGATCACCGACAGGGAACCGATTCGGGTCGAGTTTCCGGGGCAAGACGGCTACTACGAGAATGGACCGCATCCGTGGTCTGTTCGCGACTGACGCAGGTCGACGCGGATGCGGGCCTGCCCGCGAAACCGTGTCGAAGGTAGGCAAGTAACCTCTCCGTCATGGCTGAGTTCGTCACCCTCGAAGTATCCGAAGGCATCGGCACGATCCGGCTCGCGCGGCCCCCGATGAACGCGCTCAACCGCCAGGTTCAGCAGGAGTTGCGAGCGGCGGTGCGGGAGGCCACCGTCAACTCCGACGTCAAAGCCGTAATTGTCTATGGCGGCGAGAAGGTCTTTGCCGCAGGAGCGGACGTCAAAGAGATGTCGGAGATGGATTTCGGCCAGATGACGGATGTGATCGGCGACTTGCAGTCCGACCTCGGCGCGGTATCCGAGATTCCGAAGCCCACCGTCGCGGCCATCACCGGCTACGCACTCGGTGGCGGCCTGGAGGTGGCACTGTCCGCTGATCGTCGCATCGCCGGCGACAACGCGAAACTCGGTGTGCCGGAGATCCTGCTCGGCATCATCCCCGGTGGCGGTGGAACTCAGCGCCTGGCCCGACTGATCGGGCCGTCGAAGGCCAAGGATCTGGTGTTCACGGGTCGTTTCGTCGGTGCCGAGGAGGCTTTGGCGATCGGATTGATCGACGAGATCGTGCCACCGGACGATGTCTACGAAGCTGCGCGCAGCTGGGCTTCGCAGTTCACCAATGGAGCCGGTCGTGCTCTGGCGGCGGCCAAGGCCGCCGTCGACCACGGCCTCGAGCTCGACCTGAACAGTGGCTTGGCGATCGAGCGGCAGCTGTTCGCCTCGTTGTTCGCCACCAGGGACCGCACAATCGGGATGGAATCGTTCATCGAGAACGGTCCAGGTAAGGCTCAGTTCACTGGCGAGTAGTGTGGAGCCCGAAAATCCCGAAGCTGTTCAGCATTACCACCGAGTAGGATCTGCCGCATGACTGCAAGCCCCCATGACGACCCCGCTCCCAACCCGCACGCCACTGCCGAACAGGTAGAGGCGGCGATGAAGGACAGCAAACTCGCCCAGGTGCTCTATCACGACTGGGAAGCCGAGACGTACGACGAGAAGTGGTCGATCTCGTACGACGAGAGGTGCATCGACTATGCGCGTGGGCGCTTCGACGCCGTCGCGGGGGATCAGCCGCTACCCTACGAGCGAGCACTCGAACTGGGATGCGGGACCGGGTTCTTTCTTCTCAACCTGATGCAGGGTGGAGTCGCGAAGACCGGCTCGGTCACCGATCTTTCGCCCGGCATGGTCAAGGTCGCGCTGCGGAACGCCGAGAGCCTGGGACTCCCTGTCGACGGGCGCGTGGCCGACGCCGAGACCATCCCGTACGAGGACGACACATTCGATCTCGTCGTGGGGCACGCTGTCCTGCACCATATCCCGGATGTGGAGCAGTCACTGCGCGAGGTTCTGCGTGTGCTGAAGCCAGGTGGGCGTTTCCTGTTCGCCGGTGAACCCACCACGATCGGGAACTTCTACGCACGCTGGCTCGGCCGCGCGACGTGGGAAACCACTACCCGGGTTACGAAGCTGCCCTTCCTCTCCGACTGGCGCCGCCCCCAGGCAGAACTCGACGAGTCTTCACGCGCGGCGGCACTCGAAGCAGTTGTCGATTTGCACACGTTCGATCCGAGCGACCTCGAGGAGATTGCGAAGTCGGCCGGTGCAGTGGAGGTTCGGGCTGCCACCGAGGAGTTCGCGGCAGCTCTGCTCGGGTGGCCGGTGCGTACCTTCGAGGCTGCGGTGCCCTCCGAGAAGCTTGGTTGGGGCTGGGGTCGATTCGCTTTCAATGGTTGGAAGTCACTCAGCTGGGTCGACGAGAAGATTCTGCGGCATGTGGTGCCGCGCCAGTTCTTCTACAACGTCATGATCACCGGTGTGAAGTCCGGCAACTGAATTGGGTTATGCGTTCACTCCAGGGGACGTGTTGTTCCTGCAGAGTCCTGACGGGACAGCGGCTCTCGAGGAGATGGACGGCTACACACTGAGTTCGTCTACGCGCCTGGCCGACATAGGCCAGGCGCGTAGACGTTTCGGGTCGTATGCATCGGTCTTGATGGAGACTGTGATGCTGCGCCGCAAGGCGGTGGCCAAACTGCCGGGCACCGGGAGCTGGCTGTTCACGAACGACGCCCTGCAACAGGCGACACCAGGCGCGGTCGCTGTACACCGGGCAAGGCGGCTGCGAGACCGCAACGTCCACGACGTGACCTGTTCCATCGGCGCCGAATTGGATGCGGCGGCCTCGACGGCTGCAACCGTGATCGGTAGTGACATCGACCCGGTTCGCCTTCTGATGGCCCGGCACAACGTTCCCGAGGCGACCGTTCTCCGGGCCGACGCTCTCGTTCCGTGCACCCGCGATACCGTGGTGCTCGCCGACCCGGCGCGCCGATCCGGCGGCAGGCGAACGCACCATCCGGCCGCGCTCGAGCCGCCATTGCCCGACCTGATCGACGCCTATTCCGGTCGTGACCTCGCGGTGAAGTGCGCACCGGGGCTCGATTTCGACCGGCTCGACTGGGACGGTGAAATAGAGGTGATCTCGCTGGACGGTGGTGTGCGTGAGGCGTGCCTGTGGTCGCCGGGGCTGTCCGCCGCAGATGTCACCCGGCGCGCGAGCGTGCTCACCTCGGACGGTTCGTCATGGACATTGACCGATGCCGAAGACGACGAGCTCCCTGAACGCTCGCCCGGCCAGTGGATCATCGATCCCGACGGGGCAGTAGTCCGCGCGGGCCTGGTGCGTCACTACGCCGCACGACACGGCCTGTGGCAACTGGACCCCCGGATCGCTTACCTCACGGGCGATTCGGTCCCCGAGGGTGCGCGAGGATTTCGTATCCTCGACCGGATCAAGTACTCGGAGAAGGCGTTACGCCAGGAACTGGCACGGCACGATTGCGGTGTCGTGGAGATCCTCGTACGCGGCGTAGACGTCGACCCCGCGATCCTGCGTCCGCGTTTGAAATTGCGCGGAAACCGTTCGCTGAGCGTTGTGATCACACGGATCGGACGCGCCGGGGTCGCTTTCATCTGCGAATCGCCGCCCGTGAAGCACTCGCGGGTCAGCGGAAGACGAACAGTTCGCCGATCAGAGTCGGAGTAAGTACTTCACCCTCGGGACCGATAGAGGTGCCGACGGTGAACCCTTTCGCCCCGGGCAGAGTGTCCTCGTCGACGACCTCGCCTGACCGTGTGTCGAACGTGATCATGGCCAGATCGTCCGTTCCCTCTTGCACTACCGCGTAGCCGGTCGAGTTTGCGGTCTGTGCCGGAACGCCCAACTGGAGCAGATCGCTGTGTTCCCAGAGGAGTTCGGCGTGGTCGCCCTGGTCCTGCAGGGCAAGGAGGTGGCCGCCTGCCCCGCCGGCGGGAATGATCAGGCCGTCCGCAGTCACCGAGGAACTGCCGGCAGAGGCGAACCCGATGTCATAGCTCCATTTCGGCTCGCCGTTCGCCGTATCGAGGGCCCACAGTTTGCCTTCGTTGTCGTTGGCGTAGACGACGGAGTTGTCGCCGGACAGGGTCGGACTGGACGCGCTCCCGCCGGGTAGTGCGTCCGTGGACCACTCCGGTGTGATCTCAGGATTGTCGCCACCGGAGTACTTCATCGCCACGAGTTCCGCCTCCGGCGCATCGGGCGGGAAGAACGTGAAGTAGAACTTGCCGGACTCGAGGTCGATCGCAGGCATATTCGCAACGGGGCAGTCGCGGGAACCGAAGAAGCAGCTGTCCAGACCCTGGTCGTCGGGGATGAGGGGGACGTTCACGCCTTCGGTGAACGAAGGCGGCGGGATCAGGTCGTACGGTGCAACAACCTTCTCACCGGTCTGCGTGTCGACGACGTTGATCTGGCCGAGTTGGGTGATGAACAAGAGGTTACCGTCACCGGTGAACTGCGCCGACAGCGGTGTTCCGACCACTGGTGTGCGCCAACGTAGCTGGCCGTATTCGTTGAACGAGTTGATGGCACCGTTCTCGCCGACGTATACGTTGGCGGCGCCGTCGACGATGGGAGTGGAGGCGATGACGCCCGGCCCGAGTTCACGGCACCAGCGCTTGCGGCCGCTTTCCATTTGGAAGGAGAAGAGATTGCAGCCCTTCTCGGTGCGGGCGGTGAGGAAGATCTGGCCGCTGGCTGCCACCGATGCGTAGTTCGCCACCGGTCCGCCGATCGGGCGCGTCCAGGCGAGGGAAATGTCTCGGGAGCCGGTGACCGGGCTGGTGTCGCTGTTGCGGGCGTCGGCGTGCATACCGGGCCATCCGCCGGCGGAGAAGATGTCTTCGACCTGCGTTCCGCTGCTGCAGGCGCTGAGGATGACAGCCGATGTGGTTGCCAGCGCCAATACTGACGAACGTAGGACCCGCCGCATTACATCTCCTCGTTTTCGACAGCGCTCGGCACAGAGACTATCTCCCCGCGGCCACCGCGATGGTGTCACCCCGGCGCCCGAACTCCGGGTACACCTGCGCGTGCGGCGGGAGGGTGAACGTAGGCTGGCGGGCTATGACAAGCATGTGGGGCTCACCCTTGCGCACGAGATGGCGGGGATCCCGTAGGGCCGACAGCGAGCAGGCCCGCTTTCTGACGCTTGCCTCGCTTCGGTGGGTGCTGGCGAACAAGGCGTACACCCCCTGGTATCTGACGCGGTATTACCGGCTCGCGAAGTTCAAGCTTGCCAACCCGCACGTGATCCTGCGCGGGATGGTGTTCTTGGGGAAGGGAGTGGAAATCCACTCGACCCCGGAACTCTCCCGGCTCGAGATCGGACGCTGGGTGCATATCGGTGACGGCAACGCGATCCGCTGTCACGAGGGTTCGCTGCGTATCGGCGACAAGGTGGTGTTCGGCAAGGACAACGTCGTGAACACCTACCTCGATATCGAGATCGGCGCATCGACACTGGTCGCTGACTGGTGTTACATCACCGACTTCGACCACCGCATGGACGATGTGAACGTTCCGATCAAGGACCAGGGCATCGTGAAGGGGCCGGTTCGAATCGGGCCGGACACCTGGGTTGCGGCGAAGGTCACTGTCCTGCGCAATACGCGAGTGGGGCGCGGTTGCGTCCTGGGCGCCCATGCCGTCGTCAAGGGAGACATTCCGGACTTCAGCATCGCTGTCGGATCACCGGCCAAGGCGGTGAAGAACCGCAAGGTGGAGTGGGAAGCAGGGGCCGCGGATCGGGCGAAGTACATCGCCGCGCTCGAGGACATTGCGCGCAAGAAGGCAGGCAAGGACAACTGACCGGGTCAGCGTCCCGGAAGCGGACGCTCGGGAATGTCGGGCCTGGCCAACGGTTGCCTCACCCCGCGCTTTGCCGCCGAGTAGACCTGCACGGTGTCCTCGGCGACCGTGTGCCAGTCGAAATCAGCAGTGAGACGCTCACGTGCGGCAATTGCGCGCTTCTGAGCTGCCACCGGGTCGTCGAGGGTTTCCCGTACCGCGGACGTCAGTCCGGCGACGTCGCCCGGCTGGAATGACATGCCGGTCTGCCCGTCGACCACCGCTTCACCGAGTCCGCCTGCCGTGGACGTCACCAACGGCGTTCCGGCGGCGGCGGCCTCTAGCGCGATGATGCCGAACGGTTCGTACCGGCTGGGCAGGACGATGGCGTCGGCGCCGTGCAGCCAGCCGAGTAGTTCGGTGTGGTCGAGGTTGCCGAGGAAGTTCACCGAACGCGCGACCCGGTGTGTTCGGGCCAGTTGACGGAGCCAGTCGAACTGGGTGCCCTCACCGGCGATCGAGAGCGTGGTGCCGGGGTGACTGCGTCGGATGCGAGGCAGTGCCGCGATGGCATCCTGGATGCCCTTTTCGTATTCGAGGCGTCCGACGAAAAGTAGTCGTGGCGGCCCGGAGCGTGGTGCGCGTTCACGGAAGTTCCACGCAGTGAGGTCGATTCCGTTTCGGATCACCGTAATCGGCGCCAAATGTGACCCGTACAAGGTGGTCACCTCGTCCTGCATGGACGTCGAACACGTTATGAGTGCATCGGATTCATTCGCCAGCCACCACTCGACCGAATGCACCTGGCGGTTGATCCGACCGGACACCCAGCCGCTGTGTCGGCCGGCTTCGGTGGCGTGCAAGGTGGAAACCAATGGAACGTCATAGAATTCGGCCAGCGCAATGGATGCGTGTGCGACGAGCCAGTCGTGCGCGTGTACGACGTCCGGGTACCAGCCCTCTCCGATGCCCGGCTTCTGCAGCGCGATCCCTGCCCGCACCATGGCGTGTCCCATCGCGAGGGTCCATGCGAGCATGTCTTCGCCGAACACGAAGTGTGCCGGATCTTCCGCGACTGCGACTACGAGGACGCCCTCCTCGATGTAGGTGACCGTCGGATGGGTGGACGAGTCGGTTCCCGAAGGGCGGCGGGACAGCACCACGATTTCGTGGCCCGCAGCAGCGAGCTCGGTGGCGAGTTGGTGTACGTGACGGCCCAGACCGCCGACAACCACGGGTGGGTACTCCCACGACACGATCAGGATCTTCACGACATCTCTCCGTTGAACTCGTCGGCGATGGACTCGGTGGTTGGCAGCCGACGCGCGTCGAGACCCGGAAACAGCCCGTCGGCCCTGTTCCACCCCTCGGCCAGCCTCGATGCAGAGTCATGCTTGCCCGACGAGACCGCGGCCGCGATCTCCCGGGTGGCATGGGCGTGTTTGTGGGCACGGTCACGGGCGTACCCGGCGGCCGAATCCTTGCTGACCATGAAGGCCCAGTCGCTCGACACAGTCATGAGTGCCTCTCGCAGTATCTGGTCGTTGACCCGGCTGCGGAGTTCGGGCCGGCCAGGTGCCGACTCGGCCCCCCGTGCCTTGTCTACCGTCTCGACGGCAGTCGAGACCACCTCGGAATTGAGCTGAACCAGGTCGGAGACCTGATCGCCTGCCCACACCCGCCAGTCTTTGCCCGACCCCCACGAGGAGTTCTCCAGCTGGACGGGTTCGCCGACGTAGCCCTGCTGCCGAGCATCCTCGAGGGTGCCGACCTGGACGCCCGCCGCGGGAAGTGCCCGCAGCACCTTCTCCAGCCATTCCGGGCCCTCGTGCCACCAGTGTCCGAACAGTTCGGTATCGAACGCTGCGACGACGAGTGCGGGTCGTCCGATGCGCTCGGACTCCTCACGCAGTCGGCGACGGACGGTTTCGACGAAATCGGCTACGTGTCGGTCGACCGCCAGCGACGCACGAGCGGGGTCGTAGGGTGCCTTCTTGTCGGGGTCCACCCCTCGACCGGTTACCCGTGCGGGCTTGAGTCCGGTGGCGTGGTCGTAGGTGTGGAAGTCGCGGTAGGAACCGTGGCCCGGGTAGCCGGATTTCGGTGACCACACGCGGTAACTGACCTGCAGGTCGCGGCCGAATGCGATGACGTCGGACTCGCGAACCGGGCGCCCGAGCGAGGTGTCACCGCGGAGCGCGGGACCGTCGACCATGAAGTGGGTGACGCCTGCCTGTGCGTACCCTTTCTCCATACCCGGGGTGTACGCGCATTCGGGTCCCCAGATTCCGGTTGGGGTGTAGTTCCAACGGGCGTGGGCATCGGCGAGACCTTCACGAAGAGAGAAGGCGCGCAACCGTGGATCGAGCAGTGGCTGGAAGGGATGTGCGAGCGGGCCGCCGAGTAGTTCGAAGGCATTGCGGTCGAGGAGATCCCGTAGGACGGGAGAACCGCCGTGACGCCAGTGCAACTCGAAGTCGGTGAGTGCGGCAGCGGAGGCGCGGTGCTCGCGGGCGCCGAGATCGCGGTGCGCGTCGTCGGGCATTCCGGCGGCCTCGTGCGCGCGGATCTGCCAGTTCCCGAGCCAGTGATGCATTCCCGACAGGGTGTGGGGATCATCGAGTTGAGCTGCAAGGACTGGCGTGATGCCGAGCGTCAGCATGTTGCTGCGACCCTCGTCGGACAGCCGCCGTAGCATCGCGGCGACGGGGAGGTACGAGGCCGCCCACGATTGGTACAGCCACTCCTCGCCTACGGGCCAGCGGCCGTGGTTGGCCAGCCACGGCAGGTGTGAGTGCAGAACAAGGCAGAACATGCCCGGTTCCGGGTGTCGGCCCGCTTCGGCGGCGGCGGTAGGGCCGGTCACCGAGCTCGGTCCTTCACCGCGACGGCCACCAGGTCGAGGCTGGTGTCGATATGGCTTTCACGCAGCGTGAAGTCGTCGATGGTGATTGCCTCGACGTCTCGGGCCAGCTCCTCGGGCCAGGCCTGGCCGGCGAGCGCTCGGCTGATTTGGGCGTCGATGAACGAACCACCATATTTGGCATCGAGTGCCTGCAGCCGTTCTCCGTGATGGACGCCGGTCATGAGCGAGACCCGGAATCCCGCCTCTTCCAGGAGCTCGGTCAGCTCGGCAGCATTGAGCTCGCGGGTGTGGAAGGGATTGAGAGGTGTATCACGACCCGGCGAGAAGGTGATGCGATTGGGTGTGCTGACAAGCAACTCGCCGCCGGGGGCGAGTACGCGGAAGCACTCCCGCAGGAATTGAGCCTGGTCCCACAGGTGCTCGATGACCTGAAAGTTGACGACGGTGTCGACGGATGCGTCGACGATGGGAAGTGCGGCCAGGTTGCCGTGCAGCATCTCGACGCGGGGATAGCGCGCACGGATGTGTTCGACTGCGGATTCGTCGTAGTCGAGACCAGTGACGTGCTGCGCCACATCGGCAATCATGTTGGCACCGTAGCCTTCTCCTGCCCCGGCCTCGAGCACCCTGCGGCCTGCGCACCGGGAGAGGAGGTCGCGGTAGACCACCTCGTGTCGCCGGAACCAGTAGTTCTCCTCCGGGATTCCCGGCACGGTTCGCTCACCGGTCAGGGGCAGTTGCTCGTCTCCGAGCGCGGGCAGTGGTGCGTCCTCGCGGTCGCCGACAAATGATTCGCTCACCGCTGGGAGGTTAGTGCCCCACGCGAGATCGTTCATCCAGGTGGTCTACATCACAGCAGGGAAATCCATCTTTGCGGCTAGTGTGAACGAGGCTTTCCCGCGGGTTACCGACCAGTAACTTAACGTGGGGTAATCTCTTGCTCAGCAATCGTGCGCGAGAGATCGCAGGCGGGGGCGCGGCTCACGCGGAGCGCTTCACCATAACCACGCAAGAACACACAGGAGGTCGACGAAGACCCATGACGAACATCGTTGTTTTGATCAAGCAGGTCCCCGACACCTGGTCAGAGCGCAAGTTGACCGACGGTGACTTCACGCTTGACCGCGAGGCCGCCGACGCCGTGCTCGACGAGATCAACGAGCGCGCCATCGAGGAAGCGCTCCTGATCAAGGAGGCGCAGGGCGGCGAGGTGACCGTCCTCTGTGCAGGCCCGGATCGCGCAACCGAAGCCATCCGGAAGGCTCTGTCCATGGGTGCCGACAAGGCAGTGCACATCAACGACCCTGCCCTGCACGGCTCCGACGCGGTGCAGACAGCGTGGACCCTCGCGGCGGCGCTTGGGCAGATCACGTTCGAGAACGGTGAGCCCGCCGAGTTGATCATCGCCGGCAATGAGGCCACCGACGGCCGCGTCGGCGCAGTTCCGGCCATCATTGCCGAATATCTCGGTATCCCGCAGCTCACTCAGATGCGCAAGCTGACGGTCTCCAAAGGTGCCGTCAGCGGTGAGCGCGAGACCGATGAGGGCGTGTTCGGTCTGGAAGCAGGTCTGCCGGCCATCGTCAGCGTCACAGAAAAGATCAACGAGCCCCGCTTCCCCTCCTTCAAGGGCATCATGGCCGCGAAGAAGAAGGAAGTTCTCGTTTACACGCTCGCCGATCTCGGTGTCGACCCGGAGACCGTCGGCGTCGCCAACGCGGGCACCACCGTCACCTCCTCCACCCCCAAGCCCCCGCGTACCGCTGGTGAGCGCATCGCCGACGAGGGCGACGGCGGCAGCAAGATCGCTGCCTACCTCGTGGGCCAGAAGATCATCTGATCGCGCCCCGCTACAGACCAGCAGAAACACAAAGGGAGAGTTAGACATGGCAGAAGTACTGGTGCTCGTCGAGCACGCAGAGGGTGCGCTGAAGAAGATCAGCACCGAACTCGTGACCGCTGCTCGCGCACTCGGTGAGCCGGCCGCAGTGGTCACCGGTGCACCCGGTACCGCGGACAAGCTGGCCGAGGGTCTCGCCGCCGCGGGTGCAGCGAAGATCTATGTTGCCGAGTCGGACGACATCGACGGCTACCTGGTCACTCCGAAGGTCGACGTTCTCGCGTCGCTCGTCGAGTCGGCCGCTCCCGCCGCGGTCATCACCGCAGCCAGCATCGAGGGCAAGGAGGTCTCGGGGCGTCTCGCAGCTCGAATCGGATCCGGACTGCTCGTCGACGTGGTCGACGTCAACTCCGACGGCAGCGCGGTGCACTCGATCTTCGGTGGCGCGTTCACCGTCGATGCGAAGGCAAACGGCGATGTCCCCGTGATCTCGGTTCGCCCGGGTGCTATCGAAGCGAAGCCCGAGCCTGGAGCAGGCGAGAAGGTCGTAGTCGAGGTTCCGGCCCAGGAAGAGGGTGCCGTCAAGATCACGTCACGGCAGCCGATCGTCGGTGGGGATCGACCTGAGCTCACTGAGGCGACTGTCGTCGTCTCCGGTGGTCGCGGCGTTGGAAGTGCCGACAAGTTCTCCGTCGTCGAGGAACTCGCCGACTCACTCGGTGCAGCTGTCGGCGCGTCACGTGCCGCGGTCGACTCGGGTTACTACCCGGGTCAGTTCCAGGTCGGCCAGACCGGCAAGACGGTCTCGCCGCAGCTGTACATCGCGCTCGGCATCTCCGGAGCCATCCAGCACCGTGCCGGAATGCAGACGTCGAAGACCATCGTCGCCGTGAACAAGGACGAGGAGGCCCCGATCTTCGAGATCGCGGACTATGGCGTCGTCGGCGACCTGTTCAACGTCGCCCCGCAGCTCACCGAAGCGATCAAGGCGCACAAGGGCTGATTCACACCGACGCCCCGGCCCCGCTCCTTCCGATGGGAGCGGGGCCGGTCGTCGTAGATGCGCCCCGTTCGGTTGTTCTGGGCACTCCGCTGTCCACGCAGGCTATGGCACTCGGCGAAACCCTCAGGCCATTGCGGGGCACGGTTGGCGGCGTCGAGACGTCCCAATGCCTGGGCTATCCTGGTCAGGTCATGACCTCTGTTCGCAGCACCAAATTTCCCGTCTATCTGGACCACGCGGCCACCACTCCCATGGTGCCGGAGGCTGTCCAGGCGGTGACCGACATCTTCTCGACCGTGGGTAACGCGTCCTCGTTGCACGGGTCCGGACGCGGCGCCCGTCGTCGCGTCGAGGAGGCCCGCGAGTCCATTGCCGCTGATCTCGGTGCGAGACCGTCGGAGATCATCTTCACCTCCGGTGGTACCGAGAGTGACAACCTTGCGGTCAAGGGAATCTTCTGGGCCAGACGTTCGGCCGATCCCGCGAGAGTGCGGATTCTGGCCAGTTCCGTCGAGCACCATGCTGTTCTCGACACGGTGGAATGGCTGGAGAAGTACGAGGGCGCCGTGGTCACCTGGCTTCCGGTCGATGAGCGGGGCCGGGTTTCCCCGGAGACACTGCGCAACGAACTCGAGGTCTGCGCGGACGAGACGGCACTGGTAACGATCATGTGGGCCAACAACGAGGTCGGTACCATCATGCCGATCAGCGAACTCGCAGCGGTCGCTGACGAATTCGACGTACCCATTCACAGTGACGCCGTCCAAGCCGTGGCCCATCTGCCTGTCGACTTCGCCGCGAGCGGACTGTCGGCGCTCAGCATCTCTGCGCACAAGTTCGGCGGCCCTCAGGGCGTCGGTGCGCTCGTTCTGGGACGGCAGGTCCCGTGCGCCCCGCTCATGCATGGTGGGGGCCAAGAGCGCGATCTGCGTTCGGGTACCCCTGACACCGCAGGTGTCGTAGGTATGGCGGCGGCGTTGCGTAACGCGACCGCGAATCTCGTCGCGCGTGCCGAGGGCCTGACGGACTTGCGCGACAAGTTGATCGACCGAATCGTCGAGATCATCCCAGGTGCGGTGCTGAACGGACCGGTTGGCAGTGCCCGACTGCCGGGCAACGCGCACTTCACATTTCCCGGCTGTGAGGGTGATTCGCTCCTGATGCTGCTCGACGCCGCGGGTATCGAATGTTCGACGGGTTCGGCTTGTACAGCGGGTGTGGCCCGACCGAGCCACGTCCTCACAGCGATGGGTGTGGATGCGGTGTCCGCGAGGGGATCGTTGCGGTTCTCGTTGGGCCACACGTCGACGATCGACGACGTGGATGCGGTCGTTGCGGCGCTGCCGCAGGTTGTGGAGCGGGCCCGCGCTGCCGGGCTTGCCGATGTCGGAGCGCGTGGAGGGAATCGTTGATGCGAGTACTGGCGGCCATGAGTGGTGGAGTTGATTCCGCCGTCGCAGCGGCGCGGGCGGTCGATGCCGGCCACGATGTGGTGGGTGTGCATCTGGCGCTGGCCGCCGATCCCGGAACCTTGCGTACCGGATCTCGCGGGTGCTGCTCGAAGGAGGATGCCGGCGATGCCCGGCGCGCTGCAGATGTGCTCGGAATCCCTTTCTACGTCTGGGATTTCGCCGACCGTTTCAAAGAAGACGTGATCGACGACTTCGTGGCCGCCTACGCTGCAGGACAGACTCCGAATCCTTGCCTGCGATGCAACGAGAAGATCAAGTTTGCAGCGCTCGCGGATCGTGCGATCGCCCTCGGGTTCGACGCGGTGGCCACTGGCCATTACGCACAACTCGAAGACGGTGTGCTGCGCAGGGCGACCGATGCTGACAAGGATCAGTCGTATGTTCTCGGCGTGCTCACGGCCGAGCAGTTGTCCCGCGCCATGTTCCCGGTGGGCGACACGACGAAGAATCAGATCCGGCAGGAGGCCGCCGAAAGAGGTCTGTTCGTGGCGAACAAGCCCGACAGCCACGACATCTGCTTCATTCCCTCAGGTGACACCCGTGCGTTCCTCGGCGCCCGGATCGGTGTTCGCCCGGGAAGTGTCGTCGATGCCCATTCCGGCGAGGTGCTTGCGGAACACGAAGGCGTGCACGGGTTCACGATCGGCCAGCGTAAGGGTCTCGGTGTCGAGGGTCCGGCGCCCGATGGACGGCCGCGGTACGTGACCTCCATTGAGCCGGAAACGGGCACCGTCCGCGTCGGTTCCGCTCGTGACCTCGAAGTACACGCGATCGAGGCAGAGCGTGCCGTGTGGACGTCGGGCCAAGTGCCGGACGGACCGATCGAGTGCACCGTCCAGGTTCGAGCCCACGGCGGACTGGCCGATGCAGTGGCAGAACCGGCCGATGGCGGTATCGCCATCTCGTTGCGCGAACCTCTGACCGGCGTGGCGAAAGGGCAGGCTGTCGTGCTGTATCGCAACGACCCGGCGGGCGATATCGTTGTCGGCAGCGGAACGATCGCGGATACCGGCTCGCTTCCGAACATGCAGTGATGCAAGGTATCTCGCTGGCCGGGGCATTCAGCGGCGTCGGTTCGTGGCCGGGTGCCGATGCCAGGGAATCGTCGGCGATCATCCTCGGCGAATTGGTGAAGCTCCCGCATCTCGTCGAGCTACCTGCTCGCGGACTCGGCGCCGACATGATCGGACGCGCCAATGCCGTGCTCGTCGATCTTCGACTCGATGTGTCCACGACTGCATATCGCGTTGTGTCTCGTCCCGGATCCGTCGCAAGGCGGGCGATCGACTTGTTGAACCAGGATCTCGATGCGATCGAAGAGGCTTGGGAGAGAGCGGGCTTCGCCAGTGGCGGCCAAGTCGCCGATGGTCAAGTCGTCAAGGTGCAGTCGGTGGGCCCGCTCACGCTGGCGGCAGAAGCGGAACTCGGGAACGGGCGTCGTGTGCTCACCGATTCCGGAGCAGTCCGTGACTTCGCCGAATCTCTGGGTGAGGGTCTCGCGCGACATGCGGCGGAAGTCGAGCGGCGCCTCGGGGCGCAGGTGCTGATCCAGGTTGACGAGCCCCGACTGCCGGCCGTGTTGGCCGGCACACTGCCCGGTCGTACACGCCTGGAGACAGTTCCTGCAATGCCGGGACCAGAGGCTCTCGCGGTCCTCGAAGCGACCCTCGAGGGATCGGGTGGTGTCACCGTGGTGCATTGCTGTTCCGCAGAATTGCCTTTTGAACTTCTGCGCCGCAGCAGTGTGTTGGGTGTAGGGCTGGACGCGTCGAAGTTGACCTCCTCGGACCTCGACGGTATAGGTGAGTTGCTCGATTCGGGTAAGGAACTTGCTCTCGGGCTCGTTCCCACAGCCAGACCCGCGATCCCGGTTGGCTGGCGTGATTTGGTGGACCAGGCGGTGAGGCTGATCGACCGACTTGGGTTTGCGCGCACGATCCTGCAGAGCCAGGTCGCCGTGACACCGACGTGCGGACTTGCAGGGGCAGACGAGTCATGGAGCCGTGAGGCCCTGAAGTTGTGCGCTGAGGTCAGCAAGGCGTTGACCGATGATCCGGAATCACTGTGAGTCCTGCGGTCGGCGCTAGCCGAACCGGCTAATCTTCGAGGGTGAGTGAATCGACCGAAGCCCCCACGCCGGCGCCGGCAGACGTACGCGAGCGGTGGAGCTCTCTGGCGGAGGAGGTGCGTGAGCACCAGTTCCGCTACTACGTCCGCGACGCGCCCACGATCTCCGACGGAGCGTTCGATGCGTTGTTGCGCGAACTGAGCGAGCTCGAGAACCGATACCCCGATTTGCGGACCCCGGACTCGCCGACACAACTCGTCGGGGGAGGTTTTTCGACCGATTTCGCTCCCGCCGACCACCTCGAGCGGATGCTGAGCCTCGACAATGTGTTCGACGAGGACGAACTTCGCGCCTGGATCGCCCGGGTCGAGCAGCAGACCGGACCCGATCTGCACTACCTGTGCGAGGTCAAGATCGACGGCGTCGCACTGAATCTCGTCTACGAGAACGGCCGGCTCGTGCGCGCCGCGACGAGGGGTGACGGCAGGACCGGCGAGGAAGTGACGCTCAACGCGCGGACCATCGCCGACATCCCGGAAACTCTCACCGGCACAGACGAATACCCCGTTCCGGCACTCCTCGAGGTCAGGGGTGAGGTGTTCTTCCGGCTCGAGGATTTCGCGGTACTGAACGCCACGCTCGTCGAAGAAGGCAAGGCGCCTTTTGCAAACCCTCGGAACTCCGCTGCCGGGTCGCTTCGCCAGAAGAACCCGGCTGTCACTGCTCGCCGTCGGCTCGGGATGATCTGCCACGGACTCGGCCGGACCGACGGGTTCGAGCCCGCGACGCAGCATGACGCGTACACCGCGCTCGCAGCTTGGGGTCTGCCGGTTTCTCCCCACACCGTGCGCGTTGCCGGAGCGGCCGCCGTCGTGGAGAGGGTGCAGTACTGGGGTGAGCACCGCCACGACGTGGAACACGAGATCGACGGCTTGGTCGTGAAGGTCGACGAGATGTCTCTGCGACGACGCTTGGGCTCGACGTCGCGAGCACCCCGCTGGGCGATCGCTTACAAGTATCCGCCGGAGGAGGCAACTACCAAACTGCTCGACATCCGGGTGAATGTGGGGCGAACGGGCCGGGTTACGCCGTTCGCCTACATGGAGCCCGTCACGGTCGCCGGCTCCACGGTCTCGCTCGCAACACTGCACAACAGTTCCGAGGTCAAACGAAAGGGTGTGCTCATCGGCGACACCGTGGTAGTGCGCAAGGCGGGGGATGTGATTCCCGAGGTTCTCGGGCCTGTGGTCGAGTCTCGAACCGGTGACGAGTACGAGTTCGTGATGCCGACTCATTGCCCGGAGTGCAACACGTTGCTCGCTCCTGCCAAGGAGGGCGACGCGGATATACGCTGCCCCAACCAGCAGTACTGCCCCGCACAACTGCGGGAGCGCGTGTTCCACGTGGCCGGCCGCGGAGCGTTCGACATCGAGGTGCTCGGCTACGAGGCGGCCACGAGCCTGCTCGAGGCGCGGGCGATCGGGGACGAGGGCGACCTGTTCTCGCTCACCGAGGACGATCTGCTGAAGACGTCGATCTTCCGCACCAAGGCCGGTGGGATGTCGGCCAATGGCCGACGACTCCTCGACAACCTCGAATCCGCGAAGGACAAACCACTGTGGCGGGTGCTGGTGGCACTGTCGATCCGGCATGTCGGTCCGACGGCGGCGCGGGCGCTGGCGAGCGAATTCGGTTCGCTCGAGCGAATCCGCACCAGCACCGTAGAAGAACTCGCGGCGGTCGACGGGGTCGGCGGAACCATCGCCGCAGCAGTTGCCGAATGGTTCGGAGTCGACTGGCATCAGGAGATAGTGCAAAAGTGGTCGACGGCCGGTGTTCGCATGGAAGACGAACGGGATGAATCCATTCCGCGCACACTCGAGGGGTTGTCGATAGTTGTCACCGGTTCTCTCGAGACGTTCTCTCGGGACGAGGCAAAGGAAGCGATCCTCGTCCGGGGCGGGAAGGCAGCGGGTTCGGTATCGAAGAAGACGGCCTTCGTCGTGGTCGGGGAATCGCCGGGTTCGAAGCACGACAAGGCAGTCGAACTCGGGGTGCCGGTCCTCGACGAGGAGGGATTTCACCAGCTACTCGCCGGCGGTCCGGAAGCGGTTACTCATTCGCAGATGTGACGGGAACCTCACATCCGAAGTTTGGGCGCGGTGAGCTCTCCTGACATAGTTCTGACCATGATCGAGATTCGGAATGCGACCCCGGAAGAGTACGAGGCCATCGCCGACCTCACGTTGATCGTGTATGTCGGTGGCGGATTCGTGGAGACACACTCTCCGTACGTCGACCAACTTCGCGATACGGCGGCACGCGCGGAGATGGCAGATATCAAGGTGGCCGTGATGGGGGATCAGATCGTGGGATCCGTGACGATCGCGGAACCGGGGTCGCCATATGCGGAAGTGGCAGAACCAGGTGAGCTCGAATTCCGGATGCTCGCCGTTTCACCTGAAGCCCGCAGTGCCGGGGTCGGCACGGCTCTGGTGCACGAGGTGTTGAAAACGGCCTACGATCGCGGCGACCGTGCCGTCGTGATCTCCACCATGCCGGATATGGCGGCGGCCCGCCGCATATACGACCGAGCCGGTTTCGCGCCGGTACCCGAACGCAACTGGGCACCGGTTCCAGGGGTCGAGCTGACAGTGCTGAAGTACGAGATCTCGTAGGCGCGTCGCACCTGACGCCGTTCAGCCCAGGACGGTCGCGATGATGCCTGCGAGGTAGCCGAGCCGGGCGATTTCGGATGGGCGGAATTCCGGTCCACCGGGTCGTCCGAGGATCAGCACGCGGCCGGTGGTTCCGAGGGGAGCAGCCGCGAGCGCGGTGTCCAGCTCACGCCATGCCGGTGGTACCCAGTCGTCGGTGGCGTCGAGCGCGGTGGGCTTGTCGAGCGGCATCCACGGTATGTCGGCGGCCTGGGTCTCCGGTGCTCCCGAGCTACCGACCACTCGGTATACGCCGTGTCGGCCGATATCGGCCACTGTGGACCAGCCGACCCGGAATACGCGCGGCGCGCCGTCGACGAGCACTTGCAACCGGTCGTCCTTAGCGGTGGCGACCTGGTCGATCAGCTCGAGATCCCTGTGGGTGTCGAGGAGTCCTGAGTAGGGGCGGATGGAGTCGACGCTGACATCCGGCAGGTTCTCGGCCGCTGTGATGAGAGTGTCGGGAAGAGCTCCCGGCTCGACATCGACCACCAGGTCGTCGACGGCGAATCCGGCACCCCGTTCCACGACGTCGAACGACAGGATGTCGGCACCCACCGAACCGAGCGCCGTGGCGAGCGCGCCGAGGCTCCCGGGTCGGTCGGGAAGCTCGACGCGAAGCAGATACGACACGTGCCTCCCTTTCGCTCCGAGACGGACGCGGCAATACCCGCACCCCGTCACTGACCATCCTTACACTTGCTTTGGTCGACCATGCGGCCTCCCCGTCGGCTCTACCTAGTCATCGACGGGGCTCGGTGGTTGCGCACTGTTCGCGCCACCGATGGCAGGTTGCGGCGCTGGCTGCATGACCAATCGGGCAACGCTCTAGGCTGGGACGGTCATTGTGTACGTCCGAACCGAAGGAGGCCTGCGGTGCCTGCCATCTCCCGTGACGAGGTCGCGCACCTCGCGCGGCTGTCTCGACTCGCTCTGACCGATGCCGAACTCGACGAGTTCGCCGGTCAGTTGGACTCGATACTCAGCCACGTGAAGGTGGTCACCGAGGTGCCGGCCGAGGATGTTCCGCCTATGGCGAATCCGAACGCGGTCACCAACGTGACCCGTCCCGACTCGATTGTTCCGGGCCTTACTCCTGAGCAGGCACTGTCCGGCGCTCCCGCCGTGGAACAGGATCGCTTCGCCGTACCGCAGATTCTGGGAGAGGGCGAATGAGCGCCGAACTGACCACTCTCGACGCAGCAGATCTTGCGTCGAAGATCCACAGCCGAGAGGTGTCGTCCGTCGAGGTCACCCAGGCGCATCTGGACCGGATCACCGAAGTCGACGGTGAACTCGGCGCCTTTCTGCACGTTGCCGGCGAGCAGGCCCTCGTGTCGGCCAAGGCCGTCGACAGCAGCCTCGCCGCCGGTGACGACCCGGCCTCACCGCTGGCCGGCGTGCCACTGGCGCTCAAAGACATCTTCACCACCACGGATATGCCCACCACGTGCGCCTCGAAAATTCTCGAGGGGTGGATCGCGCCGTACGACGCCACGCTTACCGGCAAGCTTCGAGGCGCTGGGATCCCGATCCTCGGCAAGACCAACCTCGACGAGTTCGCGATGGGCTCGTCCACGGAGAACTCGGCTTACGGCCCGACCCGCAATCCGTGGGACACCACGCGTATCCCGGGCGGATCGGGTGGTGGTAGCGCCGCAGCGCTCGCGTCCCGGCAAGCCCCGATCGCGATAGGAACCGATACCGGCGGATCGATCCGTCAGCCCGCGGCCGTCACCGCAACGGTCGGCGCCAAGCCCACCTACGGCACGGTCTCCCGATTCGGCCTCGTCGCATGTGCCTCATCACTCGATCAGGGTGGTCCCTGCGGTCGTACGGTCCTCGATACGGCGCTACTGCACGAGGTCATCGCCGGCCACGACCCACGCGACTCGACCTCGATCGACACCCCGGTCCGCCCGGTGGTCGCAGCTGCGCGTGAGGGTGCCGGGGGAAACCTGAAGGGTGTGAAGGTGGGTGTGGTCAAGGAACTGCACTCCGATAGCTATCAGCCCGGTGTGATCGCGTCGTTCGATGCGGCCGTCGCTCAGCTCACCGAACTGGGCGCCGAAGTTGTCGAGGTATCGTGTCCGAACTTCGAGTACGCGCTCGCGTCGTACTACCTGATCTTGCCGAGTGAGGTTTCATCCAACCTCGCCCGTTTCGATGCGATGCGCTACGGATTGCGGGTCGACGAAGGCGGTATGAGCGCCGATCAAGTAATGGCCGCGACGCGAGCCGCAGGTTTCGGCCCCGAGGTCAAGCGCCGCATCATGATCGGTACTTACGCGTTGTCTGCGGGGTACTACGACGCCTACTACGGCCAGGCTCTCAAGGTGCGGACGCTCATCGCCCGCGACTTCGACAGGGCCTACGAGAAGGTTGACGTCCTGGTCTCGCCGACCAGTCCGTTCACCGCATGGAAACTGGGGGAGAAGGTGGGCGACCCGCTCGCGATGTACCTCTCGGACCTGTGCACTCTGCCGACGAACCTGGCGGGCCACTGCGCGATGTCGGTTCCGTCCGGACTCTCCGCCGACGACGGTCTGCCGGTCGGTCTGCAAATCATGGCGCCCGCGTTGGCCGATGAGCGGTTGTACCGGGTCGGTGCCGCATACGAGGCTGCTCGTGGTCCCGTAGGGTTGCCGAGCTAGCCCGAACGGATTGCGGGATCAGGCGCAGTCGGGCAACGCGGTGCCCTGTTCGGTCCCGTACCGATGTCCGTGTCCGGGTGAGAAGTTCAACGCGGATATGAGGTCGATACTCGTCTGCAGAAACGTGATTCCCGGAATCCACTGGGGTAGCGGTGCATCGAGGTGTGCGGACGAGAGATCTGGACGGTGCAAGATCAGGTCGGGGGACCACCACACCACCGGATCCGAGGTGTTCGCGAGCACAGTGGCGCCGTTCGTCGAGACGGATCTGGCGGGCGGTCCTGCCCACAGGGCGCCGCACACCTGTCGTCCCCTCTCGCCGGAGTCCGCGAAAATGGAGCTACCGCCGACTGATCCGAGACTTTGTCCGTAGACGTAAAGTGCCGGACGGGGCCTGTCGGCCGGCAGGTCGTCTATCCGGTTTGCAATTGCGTCGAACAGCGCTTTCGCCGATTCGTCTGCTGCGGAACGGCTGAACAAGAAAGTCATCCAACTCGGAAGGTGCGAGTACTGCATCCCGACTGTCGCGACGTCCCCGCCGAAACGCTCCTCGAATCCGTCGACGGCCTTCTCGTCGATCCAGCCCGAGCCTGTCGGGATGGCGACGACGATGGCGGACCTCGAGAATCCGTCGACCCGTTCGAGCTCGGATACGGCTAGTGCTGCGCGTGATTCGACGTTCGGTGCCGAGTTCACGCCGACGTAGGTGCGAATACCGGGTGAGTGGGCGCCGGCAGCGATGAAGCGCCGCCCCTGACGTCCGAGCGATTCCCAGGTAATTGCGGATTCGGGGCTTCCCGACAGTGCGCCCGACATCGGCCGCTGGAGCGACACATCGACGACGGCGTCGGAGTCGCTGTAGGAGCGGGCCGTCATCGCCCACAGTGCTGGTCCGGCGACCAGCTGGATCACGGTCCCGAGAACGACTGCGGTGGCCGCGCTGCCGATCCAGCCCAGGCGTCGGGCGACCGCGGCGACTGCGCTTCCGAAACCGACGACGGTAACGAATGTCACTGTGGTCCAAGCGATAGCCTGCATCCAGTACACAGGCCCGATGGCAGGCAAGCCCATGGCTGCACGCAACGAATCCTGCCAATGGTCGGCGAGGATCATCATCCAGCTCACGGCGATCATCGATCCGATCAGAGTCAGGACCTGGGCCGACTCGCGCGGAGCAATTTGGCGCGAGTGCCTGATGAGCCCTACCAATGTGCGGCCGATGACTACGATGCCGAGACCGACGGCTGCGAGAACGCCGCTGAACACCGCCTGTGTCAAGACATCGCGGGGTAGGAGCGACGGTGCGAGCGACGCAAGCGTTGGGGCTGTGACAGCGATCGTGGTGGACACGCGGGGGAGTGCGGGGATCGGAATCTGTGCGGCACCCACTAGACGTGCCAACGATGCTGTGACCCGCGAATAGCGAGGCTCGGCAGCATATCTGGGGTCAGCCAGGATACCGGTGGTCATGCTGGGACCCCACCTACTCGTGGACGGTGGCGCGTCATCCACGCCACACTGGCCAGTATCGCCACTGAACTGCCGGCAAGCGCATAGCTCGGCCAGGGTTCGGTGATCGGAGTCGAATAGCCCTGCCGCCAACTATTTCCGGCAACAGCTGCAGTCGCTACATTCGCCATCACGAAACATTGCGCTCTGGTCTGCTCGTCGATGCGGTCCTCACATGCGGTGCGCATCCGCTGATCGAGTTGAGCATCGAGGCTCTTGCGTGCCCACGGGCCCAATTCGGCACCAGAATGTGACGCGTAGCGGAGGAGGTCGTAGCCGAGATCGTGTGCCTTGCAAGAGGTGTCGAATTCGGCTGGCAGCGGCACCGGGGACGAACACTCCCCGCTCGGATTGGCCATGATCCCGTCGATTCGCAGCGGTGTATAGCCCATTACGGAATCGAAGTCCGCCGGAAGGAAGTGGTCGGCGGGATCATCGGGTGAGGTCAGCGCGCGCACTGCCGCCGACGCGATGGCGTCCTCGTGCCGAGGCGTGTCGGCGGCGCCGGTGAATCCGGTCGTGGTCAGTAGTGCTGTCGCCGCAAGAACCAGCGCGGTCCGAGTCGTTCTGGATTTCCTCGTCGTTGGCATGAGGCCGACGCTATGAACGAGGTTTGCACAGCCACATCACCCTGGAGTCCGGTTCGGTGCCTCTCCTCGAGGGGGCGGGGGAGTGGTGTCTCATACCTGGGAGCTATGTGAACATCGACCCAGAGTGTGAGGACATGCCGTGACCGCGGATTTTAGTGTCGACGGTGTGAACGTGAAGACGCGCGGTCGAAGAGTCGCGAGAGACCAATGGTTGAATGCGGCGATTGTCCTGGTCACAGCGATCCTGTTTGCAGTGGCTTGGCCCACATTGCACCTGACCCATCAGGTCAGCCCTCCCCTCCAACCGATCGTCGCGGCACTTGCGGCGTTCCCGTTCCTGCTGATCCGGGTGAATCCAGCGCTGGCATGGGCGGTGTCTGCTGTATCGGCTCTCGTGATTCCGCGGGTCTTTGCGCTGCAGGGGGGTTACGACTATCCGTGGCAGGTGGTTCACATCCTGGTTTTGCTCGTGCTGCTGGCCGCGGTCAGTATGCGGGCGGCTCTTCCGGTCGTGATTGTGGTGTGGATCTCGACGGTGGCATTGTTTCTCGCCGACTCACCAGGGGGTGATGGCCTCGGCTGGGCGGTCGGCCTGACGGCGATCGTCGGGTTCGGATTGCTCGTCCACTGGCTCGTGCTGTCGCGGCGGCAACTCGCGCGCCAGGAGGAGTTGAGCGAGCTCGAACGAACCAGGCGGACGGTTCTCGAGGAGAAGGCAAGGATCGCGCGCGATCTGCACGATGTGGTGGCGCACAACATGTCATTGGTCGTCGTGCAGGCGCAGAGCGCGCCGTACCGAATTGCCGGTATGTCGGACGAGACGCGCGCGGAGTTCGAATCGATCGGCGCCGCAGGCCGCGCCGCCCTCAACGAGGTGCGTGGACTGCTCGGTGTGCTGCGCAGCGATGGGCAAACCGCCGAGCACGAACCTCAGCCGGGGGCCCACCAGATCGGCGAACTGCTCGAGAGCAGCCGCAGGGCAGGAATCCCGGTCGTGTGGAACGTCGAGGGAGAGCCGAGCCGGCTGTCGGAGTCCGTCGGTCTCGTGATGTACCGAATTCTCCAGGAGTCTCTGGCCAATGCGGCGAGGCACGCACCCGGTGCGGAGGTGCTCGTCGATATCTCGTACTCGAATCCGGCGACGCTCTCGGTCGTCAACGGCTCGTCACCGGGAGCTGCTGCCATCCCAATCGTGGAATCGTCAGGTGGGCACGGGATCATCGGAATGCGGGAACGCGCGCTCGCGGTTGGTGGGGTCCTCGTCGCCGGGCCGCGCGAAAGCGGTGGGTTCGAGGTGAGTGCGACGTTCGTGCCTTCCCCGAATCTTCCGTCCATCTCGGCGTAGACAGGCCCCTGCACCTTTTGGTGGCCGAGAAACCCTACTCCGAAACGCTTGGTCAGCACCCGGTGACTCGAGGATGATCAACGCTAGTCTTGCGGCGTGGCTATCACCGTTTTCATCGCCGACGACCAGGCCATGGTCCGGCAGGGCTTCGGAGCCCTCCTCGCATCGCAGCCCGACATCAGCGTCATCGGTGACGCTCCCAACGGCGCGGTGGCGGTGAGCGAGGTGAGGCGCCTGCGTCCGGACGTCGTGTTGATGGACGTCCGAATGCCGGAAATGAACGGTCTCGACGCCGCTCGCATCATCCTCTCAGCGGGGTTCGATCCACCGGTGCGGGTGCTGATGCTCACGACCTTCGATGTCGACGACTATGTTTACGAGGCGCTGGGCATCGGGGCCAGTGGGTTCATGCTCAAGGACGCTCCCGCGGACGAGTTGATCCGCGCGGTACGGGTTGTCGCGGACGGGGAGGCGCTTCTCGCACCAACGGTTACCCGGCGGCTGATCGCCGATGTGACCCGTCGCCGTAGTTCGTCGCGCCTGGAGACGACCGCAATCTCCGCACTGACACCGCGCGAGCGCGAGGTGCTCGAACTCATCGCCCGAGGCATGTCGAATGCTGAAATCGCAGAAAAGCTGTTCGTCGCCGAGCAAACCGTCAAGACGCACGTCGGCAAGGTGCTGTCGAAACTGAACCTCCGGGACCGCGCACAGGCGGTGGTGCTGGCATACGAAAGTGGTCTCGTCACCCCGGGCTGACAGTCGTCGGCTTGCCGTCCGAGATGCCCGAAACGCTGTGGGGCGGCAATATGAACAGGGGAACGATGAACAGGACAGTCATCAACATCATCACAGGAAGAGGGTGTCTGGATGCGGATCGGAATCCTCACAGGCGGCGGCGACTGCCCCGGACTCAACGCGGTAATCAGGGCGGTGGTGCGAACAGCGGAAGGGCGGTATCGCAGCTCGGTGGTCGGATTCCGAGACGGATGGCGAGGGCTGCTCGAGGACCGCAAGGTCGAACTGTCCAATGACGACAGGATGGACCGCATTCTGACCCGCGGCGGCACCATCCTCGGCACTGCGCGAGTGAATCCGGGGAAGCTCGAGGCTGGGCTCGACCAGATCAAGCAGACACTCGACAGCAGCGGAATCGACGTCCTCATTCCGATCGGAGGCGAGGGCACACTCACCGCCGCGAGTTGGCTCTCCGACAGTGGTGTACCCGTGATCGGCGTACCGAAGACAATCGACAACGACATCGACTGTACCGACGTGACGTTCGGCTTCGATACGGCGATTTCCATCGCCACCGATGCGATCGACCGTCTGCACACCACCGCCGAATCGCACCAGCGGGTGATGCTCGTGGAGGTGATGGGCAGGCATGCTGGCTGGATTGCGCTGAATTCGGGCCTCGCGAGCGGCGCGCATCTCACCCTCGTGCCCGAGGTCCCGTTCGACGTGGCCGAGGTGTGCTCGCTCATCAAGGCGAGATTCGAGCGGGGCGATTCGCACTTCATCTGCGTCATCGCGGAGGGCGCCGCTCCGACTCCCGAGTCGATGGCCCTGCGCGAAGGTGGTATCGACGAGTACGGGCACAAGCGGTTCACCGGGGTCGCGCAGCAGGTGGGCGTCGAGATCGAACGCCGCATCGGCAAGGAGGTGCGGACGACGGTTCTCGGGTATGTCCAGCGTGGTGGCACTCCCACCCCGTTCGACCGGGTACTCGCGACCAGGTTCGGAGTGCACGCCACCGATGCGGCGCACAGGGGCGATTTCGGCAACATGGTCGCGATGCACGGAACCAAGATCGATCTGGTCCCGCTCGCGGACGCCACGCGACGGCTGAAGACGGTGCCCCGACAACGGTACGACGAGGTGTCTGCGTTCTTCGGCTGACCGAGTTTTCGGTGATGGATCTGCCCGCATAAACTCTCGGGTATGACTGCTGTCGACGCTCCGGGCCTCCTCGAGTACAACGATGTGCTTGCCAAGTACGAGCCGGTTCTCGGCATGGAGGTGCACGTAGAACTCGGCACCGATACCAAGATGTTCTGCCCGTGCCCCACGGAGTTCGGCGCCGAGCCGAATACACAGGTTTGCCCCGTGTGCCTGGGCCTGCCGGGGGCGATGCCGGTCGTGAACGCGGCGGCCGTGGAGTCGGCGATCCGCATCGGGCTGGCTTTGAATTGCTCGATCACGCCTTGGGGCCGGTTCGCGCGGAAGAACTACTTCTACCCGGATCAACCCAAGAACTACCAGATTTCTCAGTACGACGAGCCGATCGCCACCGATGGCTACCTCGACGTCGTCCTCGACGACGGCAGCACGTGGCGGGTGGAGATCGAGCGTGCGCACATGGAGGAGGACACCGGCAAGTCATTGCACGTCGGTGGTGCGACCGGGCGCATCCACGGTGCCAGCCACTCCCTGCTCGACTACAACCGGGCAGGTGTGCCGCTGGTGGAGATCGTGACCAAGCCGATCGTCGGCGCCGGTGAACGTGCTCCTGAGGTGGCTCGCGCCTACGTCACCGCGCTGCGCGATCTGCTGAAGGCGCTCGAGGTCTCGGACGTCCGCATGGATCAGGGCTCGATGCGCTGCGACTCCAACGTGTCGCTGATGCCGATCGGTGCCTCCGAGTTCGGTACCCGGACCGAGACCAAGAACGTCAACTCGCTCAAGAGCGTCGAGGCGGCGGTCCGGTACGAGATGCGCCGCCAGGCCGCGGTTCTCGAGGCGGGCGGAAAAGTGATCCAGGAGACGCGGCACTTCCAGGAATCGGACGGCACCACGTCACCGGGTCGCCGCAAGGAGACGGCCGAAGACTACCGCTACTTCCCAGAGCCCGATCTCGAACCGGTTGCACCCAGTGCCGAGTGGATCGAAGAACTGCGGGCCACTCTCCCCGAGTTACCGTGGGTCCGCCGCGCGCGGATTCAGGCCGACTGGGGCGTTTCCGACGAGGTAATGCGCGACCTGGTCAATTCCGGAGCCCTCGACCTGGTAATCGCCACGACTGAATCCGGTGCGGAACCGGAAGCCGCGCGGTCGTGGTGGGTGTCGTACCTGGCTCAGCAGGCGAACACCCGCGGCGTGGAGTTGGCCGAGCTTCCGATATCGCCCGCCCAGGTCGCGCAGGTGATTTCGCTGATCGACAGCGGGAAGCTGAACAACAAGATGGCCAGGCAGGTGGTGGATTACGTTCTCGCCGGAGAGGGTGATCCGGAGCAGGTCGTCGCGAACCGTCCCGAGTTGGTCGTCGAACGCGACGACACGAAGCTCAAAGCGGCCGTCGACGAAGCTCTGGCCGCGAACCCCGACATCGCCGAGAAGATTCGCGGGGGCAAGATCGCGGCTGCGGGCAAGATCGTCGGAGACGTCATGAAGGCCACTCGCGGCCAGGCCGATCCTGCCCGCGTCAAGGAACTCGTCGTCGAAGCCTGCAGCTAGACATCCTTCTTCCCGAACGGGACGATTTGCTCGGATCGACTGGACGAACGGTCCCGTTTCCCAAGGCGGGCGGCGCGATCAGTCGAATCCGCCGCCGCCGGAGGGCAGGGGCATCTTGATGACACGATCGTCGGTGGGCCCAGGTTCGCCGGCGGTCTTGTTGACCGTGCTCACCCAGATGATGCCGTCCGGTCCGAGTGCGGCGCCGCCGAGCTGGCCGTAACGGTCCTGCGCAATTACGTTGGGCGCGGTGGTCACGGTGCCCGTGTCCGGGTCCGCAGCGAGCACCGCCATACCCTCGCCTGTGCTCAACGACACGGCGACGACGTCTCCTGCAGCGACGCAGCCACCGACACCTGGACGCTCGGGCCACGTCCACGCCGGTGAGGAGGATGCCGACCCGTCGGCGCCGACGCGCTGCAAGCGGTCGTCGAGTGGGGTGCGGTCGGTGACCCAAACCGCGACACCAGGGTCGACGCATACACCACCCGCCGTGCCGATGCCTGACAACATCACCTGCGGTCGCGGTTGCGCAGATATCGATGCAGGAGACAGGGCTGTGACCTTCAGGAGTTTCCCTGCGAGTGAAGCGGGGTCGGCGGCTGCGGCCGGATTTCCGGCGTCGCCGGTGAGGACCATCAAATCGTCGCCCGAGAATTCGAGTGAACCGGTGTTGCCGGTTGCTCCCCGTGGGATCCCTCCGAGTATCTCCTTTGCGGTGTCGCCCGGCGCGATCCGCACGACCCGATTGTCGGTTGGCGTGGTGACGTATGCGTAGATCAGGTTGTCCTCGACAAAAGTCGGCGACAGGGCGATATCCAGTAGTCCGCCATCGGAACTGCCGTCGACGTCCACGTGTGCGATCTCTCGGGGTGTCTGTCCCTCTGCGACCTCCATGATGCGTCCCGTGCGGCGCTCGGCGACGAGCGCAGTGTCCCCCTCCGGGAGGACGACCAATCCGCCGGTGGTGCCAAGGCAGGTGGCAATCACGCTGGGGTCCGGATCCTCGCACGGTCCGAGCTGGGTTGGTGGTGGTATCTCGTCGGGGGTCGGCGGGGGGTTCCTCGGTTCGACCTCGCCGCCCACCGCCTCGGTCGGTTCAGGTGAAAAAGGAGAGGAAGCGGAGTCGTCGAATGTTGCGCACCCCGCAGCGAGGATCGCGGTGACGCACACCGCGGACACCGCCATCACAGATCTGCCAGAGGCGCGCCGGCGCTTCCCACCCACAATCATGATGGAGACGTTACGGAAGTGTGGGCTCACGCCGCCACGCCGGTTCCCTTTACCGGAGATGTCGCGTCGATCGCCCTACGCTGAACGGCGTGACTGACATGCGGAAAGATCCCAAGGAGTCGGGGGACCAAGGTTCGAAGCAAGGCGACACGTCCGGCCACGGCGAGGTTGGGAGCCCTTTCGACCTTCCCACCGAGCGGTTTCCGTCGCCCGCATCGTCATCCGGCCCCCCTGACCAGGTCATCCTGCACACCGACGACGAGCTCGACCCCGGCAATGCGTTCAGTGCGGACTCCGTCACCGAGGAGATCCCCTCGTATCGGCCGTCGGAGACTTCCGGGATTTCGAAGCAGTCGACGCGAGCGCTCGGCGAGGCACCTGTCGGGCAACACCCCAGTACGAGGGATGTCTCCTCGCCCCGGATTGGCGGGGGCGATGTCGAGATCGGCCGCGGCACGCTGGACCTCGGTCTACTGGTCCTGCGCCTCGCGGTCGGGGGCACGATTCTGGTGCACGGTCTGCAGAAGCTGACGGGGATGTGGAACGGTCCGGGTCTCGGCGGTTTCGAGGAAATGCTCGCGAACGGGGGTTTCCAGCAAGCGAAGCTTCTGTCGGTCCTCGGGGCTGTCGGCGAGGTCGTTGGCGGCGCATTGCTGATTGTCGGTTTACTGACTCCGCTCGCGGCTGCATCGGTGCTCGCGGTGATGATCAACGCGTGGGCGTTCCGGCAGATTGGTCAGCCGGGGCTCGAGTATTTCGCGCCCGCGGGCACCGAATACGAGACGCTGTTGGGAGTGTGCGCCGGCGTGATCATTCTCACAGGCCCGGGTCGCATCTCACTGGATGGTCGCCGGGGGTGGGCAACACGGCCGTTCATCGGTTCGCTCGCTGCTCTGATCCTCGGTATCGCAGCCGGAGTATGCGTATGGATCTTCCTGAACGGCGCCAACCCGCTCATCTGATCCTGCTCTGTTCCTCCGCTTCGCCGCACACGTGGAGCCGCGCGTGATGGAGTCGTTCACTATGGGTCGCCTGCACGCAGTGAGCCGGCGACCTTGTGACCCGGCCTACTATTTCTCCGCCTGTTTGCAGCGTGCGCAGCTCTTGGCTGGAGAGCACACCGCCCGGGTCTGATCGATGCAGTTGGTCAGGTTGAGCAAACGCTTCCTGAAGTTTTGCTCGTCGTCCCGGTCGATTCGATGCGCGACACCGTCCAACGTCACGATCAATGAGCCATCTTCGGTGGCGCGGACATGCCCGTCTGCTCGGCCCGTGTTTCTTCGATGTCCCTGTACGTGGCTTCTTCTCGCCTCCCAGGCCTGGCGGTTGAGGTCCGACGCGTCGGCCTGGTCGAGTCGATGCTCGATGCCGTCCAACGTCACAGTGACCCGCCCATCCTGGTACCCGACCATTGCGTCTGCGCGCCGGACGGATTCGAGCAGTGATTCGAGCAGTGGTTCGACTTCTTGCGCGGGCGCCTCGTGCACGCGTTTGACTTCCTCGTGTTCGAGTAGGTGCTCGATGCCGTCCGATATCACGATGACTCGCCCGCCGTCGTGTCGGACCACAGAGTCGGCTCGTCGCAGTGATTCGATCTTCCGCACGGTCGCCTGTTGCACGCGTTCGACTTTCTCCCGCCGTGCACGCTCTTCGGTCCGCCGCCGGCGCGCATCGCGTACACGCCACTCCTGATACGCCTCGCGTTTCCGTTGGTAGACGATCCGTTTGAAGAGCGGCTCTAGGTGCTCAACCTCGATAACAGCCACCCGTAGGAGCTCTTCTATCGGGTCGAGTCCTACTTGTCTCGCAGCATCACTCAATTCGGCCTGCTCGAGGCCGGCTGCACGGATCACCTCGTCGGTCGTGGCCTTCACGGACTCGGCTACCTCGGCCACACTCAGCCGTGTCGTAGTCGTTGCATCATCGCTCATGCGCGCAAGTTCATCACGGCCGACCGACTGGTGAAGAGTGATTACCAGAACGGCCCTTTCGTGCCGAGAACATGTGTGGCGGGATCCATTGCGGAGTCCTGGATCACGGAACCTGCCGGACGGCCCCCTTGTCAGCGGACGTCGCCAGCGCGGCATAGGCGCGCAGTGCGGTAGTGATGGTGCGGTCGCGGTCCACCGGCTGCCACGGCTGCTCTCTTGCTTCCATTTTGGCGCGCCGTTCGGCGAGCACCGCATCGTCGACGAGGACCTCGAGGGCTCGGGTGGCGACGTCGATGCGGATCTGGTCGCCGTTTTCGATGAGGCCGATCGCACCGCCACCCGCCGCCTCCGGGGAGATGTGCCCGATCGACAGGCCGGAGGTTCCGCCGGAGAACCGTCCGTCGGTGATCAACGCGCATTGCTTGCCGAGGCCTGCCCCCTTCAGGAAAGCGGTGGGGTGCAGCATTTCCTGCATGCCAGGTCCGCCCTTCGGGCCCTCGTACCGTACGACGAGAACGTCGCCGGGCTTGATTCGTTTCTGCAGGATTGTCGAGACGGCCTCCTCCTGCGACTCGACGACCAGCGCAGGCCCCTGGAAGGAGAACAGTTCTTCGTCGATGCCGGCGGTCTTGAGAATGGCACCATCGACAGCGATGTTGCCGCGCAGCACCACCAGCCCACCCTCGACGGTGTAGGCGTGCTCCTTGTCGCGTATGCAACCGGACACCGCGTCGGTGTCGAGCGAACTCCAGCGGTTGCCCGTGGAGAACGGTTCGGTGGTGCGCACGCCACCAGGGGCCGCGCGGAACAGTTCGAGCGCCTCGGCGGACGCTGTGCCGGAGCGGATGTCCCAGGTATCGAGCCACTCGTCGAGGGTCTTCGTGTGCACGGAGGAGACGTCGGTCTCGAGTAACCCGGCGCGGTGGAGTTCCCCGAGGAGGGCGGGAATTCCGCCTGCCCGGTGGACGTCCTCCATGTGATAGTCCGAGTTGGGCGACACCTTCGACAGGCAGGGTACGTTGCGGCTGATCTCGTCGATGCTGTCGAGATCGAAGTCGATCTCACCCTCCTGTGCTGCCGCGAGGGTGTGCAGGACAGTGTTCGTGGATCCGCCCATCGCGACGTCGAGTGCCATGGCGTTACGAAATGCATGGGGAGAGGCAATGTTCCGAGGAAGGACCGACTCGTCCTCGTCACGGTAATAGCGCAGGGCAGCCTCGACGACGGTTGTTCCTGCCCGGGTGAAGAGTGCACGGCGGGCCTGGTGGGTGGCCAAGGTCGATCCGTTGCCAGGCAACGCGAGACCGAGGGCCTCGGTGAGGCAGTTCATCGAATTGGCCGTGAACATCCCCGAGCAGGAACCGCAAGTGGGACATGCGCTTCGCTCGATTTCTTCGAGACCGGATTCACTGACCGAATCGTTCGCGCTCGCAGAGATCGCGGTGACGAGGTCGGTGGGGGCTTGCGCGACCCCACCGACCACGACAGCCTTGCCCGCCTCCATCGGCCCGCCGGAGACGAACACGGTAGGAATGTTCAAACGCATTGCAGCATTGAGCATTCCGGGGGTGATCTTGTCACAATTGGAGATGCACACAAGGGCGTCGGCGGTGTGTGCGTTGACCATGTATTCGACTGAGTCGGCGATGATCTCCCGGCTGGGAAGGGAATACAGCATGCCGCCGTGCCCCATTGCGATCCCGTCGTCGACCGCAATTGTGTGGAACTCGCGAGGTACCCCTCCGGCGCCGCGCACAGCGTCGGCAACGATGTCGCCGACGTTCTTGAGATGGACGTGCCCGGGAACGAACTGAGTGTACGAATTGGCGATCGCGACGATCGGCTTTCCGAAGTCGGAGTCCGTCATTCCTGTGGCGCGCCAAAGTGCGCGGGCGCCCGCGGCATTTCTTCCGGCGGTGGTGGTTCGGGACCTCAGCGGTGGCATGAGCGCCTTCCTTGGTCGGCGTACTGAGTGGATGGGCAAACGGTAGAAGGAGACAGGCGAACGCTACTCGAGCACTATCAGTCGTCTGCGTCCGACTGGTTCCCTGTCGGGTGCCCGCCGTTCGATTCGGGGTCGCCTTGGTTGGCGGATTCCTCTGCGGCCGCCGCTGCCGCATAGGGATCGGTGATGCGGCCGCCGCTGGCGGCTGCGATCTGGGGTAGTCGATCGAAGGTGACCACGGGCAGGGAGACTTCACTGCCGTCGGTCAACGTCGCCCGCGCCCAGCTGCGCTTGGGAAATCGGAACCCCGTGATTTGAGACCACGACAGCGACTGGCTGCGGATCAGCTTGCGCACAGTGAGTCCGTCGGGAGTGACGGTGGTGCGCACCCGCGCGACCCAGACTGCGGCAATTATCGGCGCGATGATGAGCCAACCGAAGGCTTCAGGCCAGCCGAAGATGGGAAACGACACGGCGAAAAGGAGAAAGGCACATCCCAGGTAGGCCAGCGGAGAAATTCTGATGACCTGACTTGGCGGGTTCTTCGTATGGGATGATGGTTCTGGTGGCACGGGCTGCTTCGGAGTTGACACCTCTTCATCTTCGCATTGCAGCCGATGTATCTTACATTCTGGGACGGACGACTCACGAAGTTGACTGTTCACACTTCACGCGCCTACCGTTTAGCACGTGAAACAGAATGAGTTGCTCGTAATCGGCCGGCGCGTCGTCGCCTGAGTCGATTCTTCAACTCGCCAGATAACGACGCGCCACCCTCGTACAGCATTCGCTGACGGGGGTTTTTTGTTGCCCGGAGCCAGAACCAGAGGATTTCTCAGTGAGCGCACCAACCGCACGGCCTCAGCCCACGCCGCGCAAGTCGGGGCCAGCCAGCCCGACCACCGTGGCCGCCGCGACACAGACCAATAGCCGCCGCCAACTCCCCCCTGAGCGGGTCAGCGGCGCCCAGTCCGTGGTTCGAGCCCTCGAGGAACTCGAGGTCGACACGGTATTCGGAATTCCCGGTGGTGCAGTCCTTCCTCTCTACGATCCGTTGTTCGACTCGAAGAAGGTCCGGCACGTCCTCGTCCGGCATGAGCAGGGCGCCGGCCACGCCGCTACGGGGTACGCGCAGGCAACTGGCAAGATCGGCGTCTGCATGGCGACTTCGGGACCCGGTGCGACCAACCTGGTGACTCCGCTCGCCGACGCGCAGATGGATTCCGTCCCCGTCGTGGCGATCACGGGTCAGGTGGGTCGTGGCCTCATCGGTACGGATGCATTTCAGGAGGCCGATATCTCCGGCATCACCATGCCGATCACCAAGCACAACTTCCTGATCACCGATGGTGCCGACATTCCTCGCATCATCGCGGAGGCGTTCTACCTCGCCTCCAGCGGGCGGCCCGGCGCTGTGCTCGTCGATATCCCGAAGGACGTTCTGCAGTCGCAGACCACGTTTTCGTGGCCGCCCGAGATGCGGTTGCCCGGTTACCGTCCTGTCACCAAGCCGCACGGAAAGCAGGTGCGCGAGGCGGCTCGGCTCATCGCCGAGGCCAAGCGCCCCGTTCTCTACGTCGGTGGTGGAGTCATCAAGGCCGACGCGTCTTCGGAGCTGCTCGAGCTCGCCGAACTCACGGGCATCCCGGTTGTCGGCACACTCATGGCACGAGGTGCCTTCCCCGACAGCCACAAGCTCAACTGCGGCATGCCTGGCATGCACGGCACGGTCGCGGCCGTGGCGGCGCTGCAACGCAGCGACCTGCTCATCACACTCGGCGCGCGTTTCGACGACCGCGTGACGGGGCAGCTCGACTCCTTCGCTCCTGACGCCAAGGTCATTCACGCCGACATCGACCCTGCGGAGATCGGCAAGAACCGGTACGCGGACGTGCCGATCGTCGGCGACTGCAAGGAAGTCATCGGCGAGCTGATCGAGGCGATCAGGGCCGACCTGGCGACCGGCACCGCGTTCGACCTCGCCAAGTGGTGGGAGTACCTCGATGACATCCGGCGCACCTACCCACTCAGCTATGACCGTCCCGAAGACGGGTCGCTGTCGCCCGAGTTCGTGATCAAGTCGGTGGGCAAACTCGTCGGCCCCGACGCGATCTACTGCGCGGGTGTGGGTCAGCACCAGATGTGGGCGGCGCAGTTCGTGGACTACGAGAAGCCACGCACATGGCTGAACTCCGGTGGGCTCGGCACAATGGGGTATGCCATTCCCGCGGCGATGGGCGCCAAGATGGGGAAGCCCGACACAGAGGTGTGGGCTATCGATGGTGACGGCTGCTTCCAGATGACCAACCAGGAACTCGCCACGTGCGCGGTCGAGGGTGTCCCGATCAAGGTTGCGCTCATCAACAACGGCAACCTGGGCATGGTGCGACAATGGCAGACGCTGTTCTACGAGGAGCGCTACTCCAACACCAATCTCGGTACTCACGGCGCGGTACGGATCCCGGACTTCGTCAAGCTCGCAGAGGCGCTGGGCTGCCACGGAATTCGCGTCGAGCGAGAAGAAGACGTCGAGGCGGCGATCCGTGAGGCACAGTCCATCAACGATCGTCCGGTCGTGATCGACTTCATCGTCGGCGCCGACGCCCAGGTATGGCCGATGGTCGCAGCAGGAACCAGCAACGACGAGATCCAGGCGGCACGGGGCATCCGTCCGCTGTTCGAGGACGACGAGGCGGCCGCGGAACCGGCCGTCGTTTACGAAGCCATGGAGCGCGAGCAGCAGCGCTCCGGCGAGGCCGCAGCGGCCGGGGAGGAAGATCAGTGAGTACCAGCCACACCCTCAGTGTTCTCGTCGAGGACAAGCCGGGCGTGCTGGCCAGAGTGGCCGCTCTGTTCTCCCGTCGTGGATTCAACATCGAGTCGCTCGCCGTCGGTGGCACGGAGCTGCCCGACATCTCACGCATGACAATCGTGGTGACCGTCGACGAGTTCCCCCTCGAGCAGGTAACAAAGCAGCTCAACAAGCTCGTGAACGTCATCAAGATCGTCGAGCAGGACGGCGAGGCTTCGGTGGCCCGCGAGTTGCTATTGATCAAGGTACGTGCGGACGCGAGCGTTCGCACGCAGGTGATCGAGACAGTGAATCTGTTCCGCGCCAAGGTGATCGACGTTTCCCCGGAGTCGGTGACGATCGAGGCGACTGGAACCAGATCCAAGCTGGATGCGTTGTTGCGGATGCTCGATCCGTACGGCGTCCGAGAGATCGTGCAGTCCGGTGTCGTGGCGGTCGGGCGAGGACCGAAATCCATCACTGCCGCCCGCTAGTACCGTGAATAACAAGCTCCGAGAAAGAGGTTGAACTATGGCAATTGAAATGTTCTACGACGACGATGCCGATCTGTCGATCATCCAGAACCGCAAGGTTGCTGTGATCGGTTACGGAAGCCAGGGCCATGCGCATTCGCTGAGCCTGCGTGATTCGGGCGTCGATGTGCGCGTCGGACTCGCTGAAGGTTCGAAGTCTCGACCCAAGGCTGAGGAGCAGGGACTGACCGTGGGTACGCCCGCGGAGGTTTCCGCGTGGGCCGACGTGATCATGCTGCTGGCACCCGACACCGCTCAGGCATCGATCTTCGCCAAGGACATCGAGCCGAACCTCCAGGACGGCAACGCGTTGTTCTTCGGTCACGGGCTCAACATCCACTTCGACCTGATCAAGCCCCCGGCGTCTGTCACGGTCGGCATGGTCGCCCCCAAGGGCCCGGGACACCTGGTCCGCCGTCAATTCGTCGACGGAAAGGGCGTTCCCGCACTGATCGCGATCGACCAGGACCCCAAGGGGGAGGGTGAGGCGCTCGCGCTCGCCTACGCCAAGGCGATCGGCGGTACGCGCGCGGGAGTCATCAAGACGACATTCAAGGAGGAGACCGAGACCGACCTCTTCGGTGAGCAGGCCGTGCTGTGCGGCGGCACCGAGGAACTGGTCAAGACCGGTTTCGAGGTGATGGTCGAGGCCGGCTACGCCCCCGAGATGGCGTACTTCGAGGTGCTGCACGAGCTCAAGCTCATCGTTGATCTGATGTACGAGGGCGGCATTGCGCGCATGAACTACTCGGTGTCCGACACCGCGGAGTTCGGTGGCTACCTGTCCGGTCCCCGCGTCATCGATGCCGGTACCAAGGAGCGCATGAAGGCGATCCTGGCCGACATCCAGTCGGGTGCGTTCACGAAACGCCTCGTCGCAAATGTCGAGAACGGCAACAAGGAACTCGAGGCCCTCCGCAAAGAGAACGCCGAGCACCCGATCGAGGTCACCGGTAAGAAGTTGCGCGACCTGATGAGCTGGGTCGACCGTCCGATCACCGAAACTGCCTAGGTTTTATCGCTTTACAGTTCCACCACGCCGGCCCAATGTCGTATCGGTCTCCTTGGAAGGCACCGACGCGACATTGGGCCGAAGTTGTTTCATGTCCGATTCCGATGTCGTCGGCGCCTCCAATGTGGTATTGGGGACCAGGATGCGGTTTATGTGCGACAGCGGACTAAGCTGTGTGTGGTTTGAACACCCCCACACTGACCGATTCAGGGAGTTTGCACGTGAGCCAGCCAGGTCGTCCTGTTGTTCTGATCGCCGACAAGCTCGCGGCGTCCACCGTCGAGGCATTGGGCGACGGTGTGGAGGTGCGTTGGGTCGACGGACCTGATCGGGCGGCCCTGCTCGCGGCCGTGCCCGAGGCCGACGCACTTCTCGTCCGCTCCGCCACCACCGTCGATGCCGAGGTGCTAGCCGCCGGTACCAAGCTCAAGATCGTCGCGCGCGCGGGGGTCGGCCTCGACAACGTCGACGTCCCCGCCGCCACCGAACGCGGTGTCATGGTGGTCAACGCCCCCACATCCAACATTCACACGGCTGCCGAGCACGCTGTTGCGTTGATGCTCGCCACTGCCCGCCAGATTCCTGCCGCCGACTCGACCCTGCGTGATCGTGAGTGGAAGCGCAGCAAGTTCAACGGTGTAGAGATCTTCGGAAAGACCGTCGGTGTCATCGGCCTCGGCCGAATCGGGCAGCTGTTCGCTCAGCGCCTCGCTGCATTCGAAACGCACGTCATCGCGTACGACCCCTATGTTTCGGCCGCACGCGCAGCCCAACTCGGCATCGAGCTGGTCACGCTCGACGAATTGCTGGGGCGCGCCGACCTGATCTCTGTCCACCTCCCGAAGACCACCGAGACAAAGGGCCTGCTCGGCGCCGAGAACTTGGCGAAGACCAAGGACGGGGTCGTAATCGTCAACGCCGCACGCGGCGGGCTCATCGACGAGGCGGCGCTGGCTGAGTCGATCAAGGCCGGCCACGTACGTGCGGCGGGTCTCGACGTGTTCGAGACCGAGCCCTGCACCGACAGCCCGCTGTTCGATCTTCCCGAGGTCGTGGTGACACCACACTTGGGGGCTTCGACCGGTGAGGCGCAGGATCGCGCGGGAACCGATGTCGCGAAGTCCGTACTGCTCGCTCTGGCAGGCGATTTCGTTCCCGACGCCGTCAACGTGTCTGGCGGAGCAGTGGGCGAAGAAGTTGCCCCATGGCTGGAGATCGTCCGCAAGCAGGGTGTCCTCATCGGTGCGCTCTCGGGCGAGTTGCCCGTCAGTCTTTCGGTGGACGTACGCGGAGAACTCGCATCCGAGGACGTCGAGGTGCTCGCACTGTCGGCTCTGCGGGGAGTCTTCTCCGCAGTGATCGAGGATGCTGTGACGTTCGTCAATGCCCCGGCGCTAGCGGAGGAGCGCGGGATCACCGCCGAGGTGACCAAGGCTTCGGAGAGCCCCAACCACCGCAGCGTGGTTGATCTGCGGGCAGTCTTCGGAGATGGCAGTGTCATCAATGTCGCAGGCACGTTGACCGGTCCTCAGCAGGTCGAGAAGATCGTCAACATCAACGGCCGCAACTTCGAACTGCGCGCCGAAGGCCTCAATCTGTTGGTCAACTACACCGATCGGCCTGGCGCGCTGGGCAAGATCGGCACCGAGCTCGGCAACGCCGGTATCGATATTCAGGCGGCGCAGCTCAGCCAGGACGCAGAGGGCACAGGTGCGACCATCCTCCTGCGCGTCGACCGCGAAGTGCCGGATGACGTTCGCGACGCGATCTCGGCCGCAGTCGGCGCGAGCAAGATCGAGCTCGTCGACCTGGCCTAGTCCCGTCAACCGGCCTACTCGCGCTGTGCAAGTGCCGCGAAGCTTCGTAATCGCGGCACCTGCACAGCTCCAATTGAAGTGAGACGTCATGAAACTTGCGATCATTGCTGGTGACGGCATCGGCACCGAGGTAACGGCCGAGGCTCTGAAAGTGTTGCGGCGGCTTGTGCCTGATCTCGATACCACCGAGTACGACCTTGGCGCCCGCCGATACAACGCAACCGGGGAACTGCTCCCGGAAGCCGATCTCGAGGCGATCCGCGCCCATGACGCGATTCTGCTCGGCGCCATCGGTGACCCGTCTGTTGCCCCCGGCGTGCTCGAACGTGGACTGCTGCTGAACATGCGATTTGCGTTGGATCACCACGTGAATCTTCGCCCCTCGCAGCTCTATCCGGGATCGAAGTCGCCGCTCGCGGCGCAGCCCGACATCGATTTCGTGGTCGTTCGAGAGGGGACCGAGGGTCCGTACACCGGCAACGGCGGGGCGATCCGTGTGGGGACCCCCCACGAGATCGCGACCGAGGTGTCGATCAATACCTGGTTCGGGGCCGAACGGGTGGTGCGGTATGCGTTCGCGCTCGCGCAGACCCGGCGGCGGCACGTCACTCTCATCCACAAGACGAATGTTCTATCCAACGCGGGTGCTATATGGACCCGTGCCGTCGAGGCTCTGTCGGCCGAATACCCGGATGTAGAGACGGCGTACTGCCATATCGACGCGGCCACCATATATATGGTCACCGACCCTTCACGCTTTGACGTGATCGTCACCGACAACCTGTTCGGAGACATCATCACCGACCTCGCTGGTGCGGTCACGGGCGGGATCGGGCTCGCAGCATCAGGAAACATCGACGCCTCGGGCACGAACCCGTCGATGTTCGAGCCGGTGCACGGTAGCGCCCCAGACATTGCCGGCAAGGGGATCGCAGACCCTACGGCGGCAATCCTGTCCGGGGCACTGCTCCTACGCCATCTCGGCCGGGACAGCGATGCCGCGCGTATCGAAGCAGCCGTCAGGTCGGATCTGGCTTCGCGTGGCGAGTCGAAGATCATCACCTCGGAGGTCGGTGACCGGATCGCCGCGTCCCTCTAGGGCTGTTCGGCTGGTCCGGATTTGGTCGGCGTTCTTCGTGCCCCGTCTCTCGTTGACCATCCCGGACCTGCGTGAGCCGGACCGATAGACTCGAGGCCATGCGTCTTGGTCGAGTGGCAAGTCCCGATGGTGTTGCGTTCGTCAGTATCGAAGGGGAAGGTGAGTCCCGAACGGTAAAGGAGATCGCCGAACACCCCTTCGGTAACCCCACGTTCACCGGACGTAGCTGGCCGCTCGCAGATGTACGACTGCTCGCCCCGATCCTGGCGAGCAAGGTTGTCTGCGTTGGAAAGAACTATGCCGCTCATGCGGCCGAGATGGGCGGCGATGCGCCAGAAGATCCTGTGATCTTCCTCAAGCCGAACACGTCGATCGTCGGGCCGGACGCCCCGATCGTCCTGCCGAAGTCATCCGACGAGGTTCACTACGAAGGTGAACTGGCAGTGGTCATCGGTCGACCCTGCAAAGATGTCCCCGCGGCGAAGGCGCTCGACGTCGTGCTCGGGTACACGGCGGCCAACGACGTGACGGCGCGTGACCAGCAGCGCAAGGACGGGCAATGGACGAGGGCGAAGGGCTACGACACCTTCTGCCCACTCGGCCCGTGGATCGAAACCCAACTCGACCCGTCCGACATCGACGTCACCACCGAGGTGGACGGGGAAGTGAAGCAGCGAAGCAACACCTCCCTTCTGCTGCACGACATTCCGAAGATCATCGAATGGGTGTCTACGGTCATGACACTGCTTCCAGGAGATGTCATCCTCACCGGTACGCCCGAAGGGGTCGGTCCCATCGTCGATGGTCAGAGTGTGAGTGTGACCCTCGGCGGCATCGGGACTCTGACCAATCCTGTGATCGCCAAGCGCTGACGGCTCTCGTGCTGTGACACGGGAGCGGACTAGCCTGTAGGAGTCCGTTTCCCAGCGTCGACCCAAGTGAGCCATGACCACAAGCGAAGTCCGCGTCCGTTTCTGCCCGTCGCCCACCGGAACCCCGCACGTGGGGCTCATTCGAACGGCACTGTTCAACTGGGCGTTTGCCCGACACAATGGCGGTTCGTTCGTCTTCCGCATCGAAGATACCGACGCCGCCCGTGACAGCGAGGAGTCGTACCAGGCGATCCTGGAAGCACTCCGTTGGCTCGGGTTGAACTGGGACGAGGGGCCGGAGGTGGGCGGGCCGCACGAGCCTTACCGCCAGTCGCAGCGGCGGGATCTGCACCAGGATGTCGTGGCGAAACTTCTGGCGGCCGGCGAGGCGTACGAGTCGTTCTCGACGCCGGAGGAGGTCGAGGAACGGCACAGGGCGGCAGGCCGCGACCCCAAGCTGGGGTACGACAACTTCGACCGCGATCTGACTCCTGGGCAGCGGCAAGCTTTCCTCGAGGAAGGCCGCAAGCCGGTCGTGCGGTTGCGAATGCCCGATCACGACCTCACCTGGGTCGATCTCGTGCGCGGCGAGACGACGTTCAAAGCGGGCACCGTCCCCGACTTCGCCCTCACCCGAGCGAACGGAATTCCGCTCTACACGTTGGTCAACCCCGTCGACGATGCTTTGATGAAGATCACCCACGTACTCCGGGGTGAGGACCTACTGTCGTCCACCCCACGGCAGCTTGCTCTCTACGAGGCGATGCAGCGGATCGGGGTGGCGGAGTTTACTCCACAGTTCGGCCATCTGCCGTTCGTCATGGGGCAGGGCAACAAGAAACTGTCCAAGCGCGATCCAGAGTCGGACCTCTTCATCCACCGCGACCGAGGATTCATCCCAGAGGGACTGTTGAACTATCTGGCCCTGCTCGGCTGGGGGATTTCCGATGATCACGACGTGTTCTCGCTGGACGAGATGGTGGCAGCCTTCGATATTTCCAAGGTGAATTCCAACCCGGCCCGTTTCGACCAGAAGAAGGCCGACGCGATAAACGCCGAGCAGATTCGGAGGCTGGAGCCCAACGACTTCGTTGCGCGCCTGCGCGCCTTCCTGACGGCACACGGTCATCTGGGGCAGACAGTGGACGAGACAGTCTTCGCGGCCGCGGCAGAGCTGGTCCAGACCCGCATAGTCGTCCTGTCCGATGCTTGGGGGTTGCTGAAGTTTCTGTTCGTCGACGAGGCCGACTTCGTGATCGATCCGGCCGCTGGGGCCAAGAACCTCGGTTCCGATGCCGCGCCCGTCCTCGATGCTGCCCTTGCCTCGCTCGACGCCGTCGAGGTGTGGGATGCGTCGTCGTTGGAAGCGGCACTCAAGACAGCTCTCGTGGACGAACTGGGTCTCAAGCCGCGCAAGGCATTTGCCCCGGTCCGGGTGGGGATTACGGGCTCGCACATCAGCCCGCCACTCTACGAATCGATGGAACTACTCGGACGCGAAACATCACTGTCCCGGCTACGGTCAGCACGTGCGATCGCAGGGACCTAGAGGCCTCCTCGGGTCGTGGAGGCGGAAAAGCAGCCTTTGACCACACGATTTGGTGAATCCAGGCAGTGGGCTGGTAATCTCTTCTTCGGCCCGAGGCGGGCCGCGGAGCCTGAGAAGCTCGGCGGTTCGAAACGGCCATTGGGGTATGGTGTAATTGGCAACACAGCGGTTTCTGGTACCGCCATTCTAGGTTCGAGTCCTGGTACCCCAGCGATAGTTCGGTCGATTTTGACTCCGAACTTCAGAGAGCTATGCTTGCTTAGCTTTCAAAGCGAAAGAAAGTTCCTGGCCCCGTCGTCTAGCGGCCTAGGACGCCGCCCTCTCAAGGCGGTAGCGCGGGTTCGAATCCCGTCGGGGCTACAACACAGAAGCACCCTCCAAGTACTTGGAGGGTGCTTCTTTGCTTCTGGATTCTCGTCACCGACGAATCCGGATCATGCCCGCCGGTCTGCCGGTGTCAGGAACTTGGCCGTGGTTCCACCCACAGGCATTGCGGGCAGGTCGAGTTTCGCGTGGTCCCAGCTCCTGATGCGCTGGACGACAATCCGCACGACGACTCGATTGTGCAGCAACTGATCGATTGCGGGCCGGAGATCGTCGGAGTACGGACCGTAATAGCGTTCCCAGACACTGACTCCGGCGGCGAACATCGCTTCCTGGTCTTCCACCACCTCCGCACGACCGTCGATCGAGATACCACGCAGGGCGTCATAGGTGTCACCGTCTTCGATCAAGACGGTGACACGGTCGTCGCGACGCAAATTGACCGCCTTCTGCGATTTGGCCTTGGTTTCGAACCAGATCTCGCCGTTGATCACGCCGTACCACATGGCGACCAGGTGGGGTCTACCGTCAGCACCCACCGTTGCAAGGGTGGCGATTCGGCTTCGTTCCACGAATTCTGCGATCTCCGAATCCGTCATTTCGATTTGTGCCCGCTGGTTCGTGCCCATCCGATTTTCCCTCTCGCCGTGTATTGGTCGCGCGTCAGAGTCTCTTGTGCAACGCTTCTGCTGCGGCGAGGAGGTCGGCCGCCCACCTGGCACCGGGTCGTTTTCCCATTCTGTCGATCGGTCCGGATACCGAGATCGCCGCGACCACAGCGCCGGAGCCATCTCGGACAGGAGCGGCAACACTGGCAACGCCCGGTTCGCGCTCGGCAGCGCTCTGTGCCCAGCCACGCCGGCGAACCTCGAGCAGGGCACGTTCACCGAATGCGGCGTCGGCGAGAGCGGCGCGCTGCGTCTGCGGGTCGGCCCAGGCGAGCAAGACCTTGGCGCCTGAACCGGCGCTCATGGTCAGCCGCGCCCCGACGAGGACGGTGTCGCGAAGTCCTGTGGGAGGTTCCATCGCGGCCACACAGACGCGCTGGAGGCCTTCCCTGCGGTACAACTGCACGCTTTCGCCAGTGATTTCGCGCAGTCTCGGCAGCACGAGTGCTGCTGCCGAGGCGAGTGGATCATTGGCTGTGGCAGCGAGTTCGGAGAGTCCGGGACCGGGACACCACAGGCCATCGGGGTCACGCGTGAGAAGGCGATGGACCTCGAGGCCGACGGCCAGCCGGTGGGCGGTCGCCCGGGGGAGTCCGGTCCGCGAACACAGTTCGGAGAGGGTGCAGGGTTTCTCGGCCACGGCCCGCAGTACTCCCACCGCCTTGTCAAGGACCCCGATGCCGCTATGCTGTCTCATAGACCGATACCAGTTTCTCGCATAGTGGGATAGTAGCATCTTCGTCCGATGTCGAATGCGAGTCCCACAAGAAGGTAGCGCCGTCGAGCGCGCGGCGGTCCGAAGTACCCACGGTGCGAGGCTGACACACGAAGGCGGAGAAAATGGCGGAGAAAGCACGCACCTTGGCAGAGAAGGTGTGGGACGACCACGTCGTGGTCCGGGGTGAGGGAGATGATCCCGACCTCATCTACATCGATCTGCATCTCGTTCACGAAGTGACGAGTCCGCAGGCCTTCGACGGGCTTCGGCTGGCGGGGCGTCCGCTGCGCCGTCCGGATCTGACGATCGCCACAGAGGACCACAATGTCCCGACGATCGACACCGACCAACCGATCGCAGACCCTGTTTCCAAGACCCAGGTGGACACACTGCGGCGCAATTGTGAGGAATTCGGGATCCGGTTACACCCGATGGGAAACATCGATCAGGGCATCGTTCACGTCGTAGGTCCGCAACTCGGACTCACTCAGCCCGGTATGACGGTGGTTTGCGGAGACAGTCACACTTCCACGCACGGCGCATTCGGCGCACTCGCGATGGGTATCGGCACCAGCGAGGTCGAGCACGTCATGGCGACGCAAACACTTTCGTTGCGGCCGTTCAAGACCATGGCGGTCACCGTCGACGGCGAAATGCCCGAAGGTGTGACGAGCAAGGATCTTATCTTGGCCGTAATCGCCCAAATCGGCACAGGCGGAGGCCAGGGATATGTTCTGGAGTACCGCGGCGAGGCGATCCGGAAGATGTCGATGGAAGCGCGGATGACTATCTGCAACATGTCTATAGAGGCGGGCGCCCGGGCCGGAATGATCGCCCCCGACGAGATCACCTATGAGTTCATCAAAGGGCGTCCCCACGCGCCGGAGGGGGCGGACTGGGATGCGGCAGTGGCAGCATGGGAGCGGTTGCATACCGACGAGGGTGCGGTATTCGACAACGAGGTTCACATCGATGCGACTTCGCTGACGCCATTCGTTACATGGGGCACCAACCCTGCGCAGGGACTGCCGCTCAGCGAATCGGTGCCGAATCCGGCCGATATCGTCGACGAGAGTGAACGACACAGCGCAGAGAAGGCGTTGGCGTACATGGGCCTCGAAGCCGGAACTCCGTTGCGCGACGTGGCGATCGATACGGTCTTCGTAGGTTCCTGCACCAACGGGCGAATAGAGGATCTGCGAGCGGTAGCCGAGGTGTTGCGTGGTCGCCACGTCGCCGACGGGGTGCGGATGTTGATCGTTCCGGGATCGATGCGGGTTCGCGCAGAGGCCGAAAGGGAAGGTCTGGGAGAGGTCTTCACCGCTGCGGGCGCGGAATGGCGGCAAGCGGGATGCTCGATGTGTCTCGGTATGAACCCGGACCAGTTGGCTCCTGGCGAACGTTCGGCCTCGACGTCGAATCGCAACTTCGAAGGCCGTCAAGGCAAGGGAGGCAGGACACACCTGGTGTCGCCGTCTGTTGCCGCCGCGACGGCAGTCCGGGGAACACTGTCGGCGCCGGCAGATCTGGTCTAGGAATCAAGGAATTTGGGAGAATTTTCGATGGAATCCTTTAGCACGCACAAAGGTATCGGCGTTCCGCTGCGGCGATCCAACGTGGACACGGACCAGATCATTCCGGCTGTCTACCTGAAACGAGTGACTCGCACCGGTTTCGAGGACGGCTTGTTCGCCGCATGGCGCCGGGATCCGAATTTCGTTCTCAACGTTGCGCCGTACAACAAGGGCAGCATTCTGGTGGCAGGGCCAGATTTCGGCACAGGTAGTTCCCGGGAACACGCGGTATGGGCGCTAGCGGACTTCGGGTTTCGGGTCGTGATCGCGTCTCGCTTCGCAGACATCTTTCGGGGCAACGCGGGCAAGGCGGGTCTGTTGGCAGCTCAGGTCGACCAGTCGGACGTCGAAGTGCTCTGGAAACTGCTCGAAGAACAACCGGGCCTCGAATTGGTTGTCGACCTCCATAACAAGACGGTGACGGGTGGAACCACCGTGGTGCCCTTCAACATTGACGACTACACGCAGTGGCGTCTCCTGGAGGGTCTCGATGACATCGGACTGACATTGCGGCAGGTAGAAGCCATTTCCGAGTTCGAAAAGTCAAGGCCTTCTTGGAAACCTGCGACTCTTCCGGAGCCCGTTTCGAGGGAGTGACAGGCCGAGTTCGAGTCCACTTCGGCAGATAATAAGTTCCTGAGAATGGTGCCACGTCGTTTGAGAATTGGCGTGGCACATAGACTCTTGCCCTATTCAGGTTTACCGTAGTTGATAGTCGGTCCGATGGCGGACCATAATCCCCGGAGGAATTTCAATGAATAAGGCAGAGCTCATCGATGTTCTGACCGAGAAACTGGGTTCGGACAGGCGCACGGCAACAGAAGCTGTCGAACATGTCGTGGACACCATCGTCCGGGCGGTGTATCGCGGCGACAGCGTGACCATTACCGGTTTCGGTGTCTTCGAACAGCGTCGTCGCGCGGCACGTGTCGCACGTAATCCCCGTACAGGCGAGACCGTGAAGGTCAAGCCGACGTCGGTTCCAGCGTTCCGCCCAGGTGCGCAATTCAAGGCGGTTATCGCTGGTGGCCAGAAGCTTCCGGCTACTGGTCCCGCGGTCAAGCGTGGCGCTGCGGCACCGGCGACGAAGGCGGCGGCGAAGAAGGCGGCAGCCAAGAAGGCGGCGGCGAAGAAGGCGGCAGCCAAGAAGGCGGCAGCCAAGAAGACCGCGGCGAAGAAGGCTCCAGCCAAGACCACGGCCAAGAAGACCGCGGCGAAGAAGGCTCCAGCCAAGACCACGGCCAAGAAGACCGCGGCCAAGAAGGCTCCAGCCAAGACCACGGCCAAGAAGACCGCGGCCAAGAAGGCTCCAGCCAAGACCACGGCCAAGAAGACCGCGGCCAAGAAGACCACGGCGAAGAAGACCGCAAGGCGCGCGAGGTAATACCAGCGCAATCGGGATTGCCGAGCACGGGCAGGTGCCAACTTTCGGGTTGGCACCTGCCCGTGTGTCTTTCCGGGCGAACTTCGTCCGGGTCCGCTCAGCTCTTACGCGTGGGAGGTAGGGGGCTGTCGATGTGATCGGCCTGTACGAGTTTGCCTCCCGACAGCGAAAGTACCCAGGTGCTCGCTTTCCTGTTTCGCGCCGCCGGCAGTGATATTCCGTCGCTGTCGGCCCACCACTGAAGCAGGTCGGGAATGACTCCGCCCTGGCTGCAGATCACCTGGACCCCACCGAGAGCGGCGACCTTGCGAGCCCGGGTTCGTGTGGCCGCCGGATCGGCTTCGTAACTTTCTTCGGACATCAAGGGTTCCAACCGGATATCGGTGCCCAGTGCGTGCGCCAGTGGTTCGACCGTCTGTATGCACCGCGTTCGATCTGCGGACGAAACATCGGTAGCCCCGAACGCCTGGAGTTGTGCGACCAGTGCGTCTGCCTGTTCTCGACCGCTCGCGTCGAGAGGGCGGGTGTTGTCGTCGCTTTGGTGGCGCTTACGGCTTCCGGCTTTTGCATGACGCACCAAGAGCATCGTGGCGGTATCCGGGGGCAGTGTCGTGAATCTCCGTAGAACCTTGCGGTCCATGGGATAAGACAGTTGATCGGCTACTTCGGGCACGGGCAGCCACAACAATTCGTCCACTTCGTCGTTGGGGACGAATTCACCGGCGAAGACCTCCGCGGCCCAATATTCGGCCCGTTTCAACCGTCTATGCCCTGGAATGGGATACGTCACTGCGCCGAGGTGGCGGCCGAGGTGAGCCCGAATTCCTGTCTCTTCTTCGACCTCGCGTAACGCAGCGACGACAGCGGTCTCGCCGGGGTCGAGTTTTCCTTTTGGAAACGACCAGTCTTGATATTTGGGTCGATGAATGACCGCAATCTCGATCTCGTCGGGGTGCCGCGGAGACTTTCGCCATAGGACTGCACCTGCGGCAAAGATGTTGGCTTTGACCGGCCTATCGGTTGAGGTGTTCAACGAGTTCCTTCCTTCTGCCGCGTAATCGCCGCCTTCAGGATCCGCTGCCCATTCGAGTCCGCATCATTGCCTCTTGGTGCTCGCGAACATCTTCCCCGTGCGCAGGCGTTGCGACCCATCGGCCGTCGGGTTGAAGCACCCAGCATCGTGTGTTCGGATCGAGCGCCGAATCGAAGATGTCGCTGATCTGCTTGGTGAGTCGAGGATCCTTGACCTGCGTCATGACTTCCACGCGGCGGTCGAGATTGCGGTGCATCATGTCGGCGCTACCGAGCCAATACTCATCGGCGCCGCGGAAGTGGAACACGCGGGAATGCTCGAGGAATCGTCCCAGAATCGATCGCACCGAGATGTTCTCGCTCAGACCCGGGACACCCGGTTTCAGGGCGCAGATCCCGCGGACGACGATTTCGATGGAGACGCCGGCCTTGGACGCGCGATAGAGGGCATCGATCACCTGCTCGTCGACCAAGGCGTTGGCCTTCAAGCGGATTCCGGAAGGGTTGCCACTCGAGTGGTGCGCCACCTCCGCGCCGATGCGTTCGATGATTCCCCTGCGTATCCCGTATGGAGCCACGAGAAGGTTGCGGTAGTGAGTCTTACGCGAATAACCGGTAAGGGAATTGAACAGATCCGTGAGGTCGGCGCCGATTTCGGGGGCCGCGGTGAGCAAGCCGACGTCCTCGTACAATCGAGCCGTTTTGGGATTGTAGTTGCCGGTGCCGATGTGGCAATAGCGTCTGATCGTGGATCCTTCCCGGCGGACGACGAGGCAGGTCTTGCAGTGCGTCTTGAGACCTACGAGTCCGTAAACCACGTGGACGCCTGCATGTTCGAGTTTGCGGGCCCATTTGATGTTGGCCTGTTCATCGAACCGGGCTTTGATTTCGACGAGGGCGACGACCTGCTTGCCCGCCTCTGCCGCGGCGATCAATGCGTTGACGATGGGTGAATCGCCTGAAGTGCGGTAGAGGGTCTGCTTGATCGCGAGAACCTGGGGATCGGCCGCGGCTTGCTCGATGAAGCGTTGAACGCTGGTCGAGAACGAGTCGTAGGGATGGTGGACGAGTATGTCGCCGTCCCGCAGAGTGGAGAAGACACTCTTGGGTGTTTCTCTCTCGCCGAAGGCGGGGTGTGTCGCTGGAACGAATGGTGCATCCTTGAGCGCTGGGCGGTCGACGGCGTACACCTGCCAGAGACAAGACAGATCCAGGAGTCCCGGCACCTGGATGACGTCGCGGGGATCGACGTCCATTTCGCTCAGGAGAAGTTCGAGCATATGGTCGGTCATGTCGTCTGCGACCTCGAGTCGCACCGGAGAACCGAAGCGGCGACGCGCGAGTTCCCGCTCCAATGCCTGCAGGAGATCCTCGTCGCGGTCCTCCTCGACCTCGAAATCGGCGTTGCGCGTGATACGGAACGCGTGGTGCTCCACGATCTCCATGCCGGGGAACAACACATCGAGGTGTGCAGAGATCAGCTCTTCCAGTGGCAAGAACGCGTCGATGGAGTGCCGGGTTTCGTCCCGGCGGACACGGACGAACCGTCCGACGTTGTCCGGAACCTTGACTCTCGCGAAGTGTTCTCCGCCGGTGGCCGCATCTTTGACCGTTACAGCGAGATTGAGGCTGAGGCCACTGATATAGGGGAACGGATGCGCGTGGTCGACTGCCAGGGGGGTGAGAACCGGAAAAATCTGCTCTTGGAAGTGAACCGACAGTCGCGCCCGGTCCTCGTCGGTGAGATCGGACCATCCGATGATGGAGATGCCCTCGGAGGCTAGAGCAGGCCGCACCACGTCGAGGAACACGCGAGCGTGCTTGTTCGAGATCTCCTGGGTCCGGGTGGCGATGAGGGCGAGCTGTTCACGAGGTGAGAGGCCGTCGGCGGAGCGTACCGACAGCCCTGTCTCGTCGCGACGCTTGAGACCTGCAACCCGGACCATGAAGAACTCGTCGAGATTGGAGGCGAAGATCGCAAGAAACTTGGCCCGCTCGAGCAGCGGCAGCGACGCATCCTCGGCCAGTGAGAGAACCCGGGAATTGAAATCCAGCCAACTGAGTTCGCGGTTGAGGTAGCGATCGTCGGACAGCCCGTCGGTGAGTACCTTCGCGAAGGCACTCGTCGAGGCAGCCGGCACCATCGGAATGGTCGTCGGACTCGGCGTTACATCGCCATCACGTGATCCGATTCCGTTGTTGACGTCGGTTTCCTGATCGAGTGCTTCACCGTGGCTCACCACATGATCATCCCTCGAGGATTCCGCCCCCGACAATCGATGGGGAGAATTTCGCATACCCGGACCGCCTAATCGTCTCCGTAGCGTGAGTGGGCGGTGGCAGAGAGGGTTTCGAGCGCCGTTCGGGTGGCCGGCCCGACACCGAGAGACCGCGCTACATCGATGTCGTCGGCCGTGTCCACGTCGGTCCGAAGCCCTGGCCAGTGCCCTTCGAGAGGGCGTGCCCCAGATTCGAGATGCCGTTTCGCCGAGCCGGGTCCGAACTTCGGATCGAGTGGGACCGACGGGTCGCACGAGAACAACGCCGAAGTTCCGGTGCCGCGATGATCGATGACTACGGATCGGCCGCCCGATCGTGCGGCCGCGAGTGCTTCGTCGAATTCGCTTCTGCGCAGCGCGGGGAGGTCGGCTTGCAGGGCGACGACGTCCACCCCATGTTCGGATCGACGTACGTATTCGGCCGCTGCCGATAGCGCCGTGTTGAGGCTGTGCTCGGCCTCGGCAGCCTCCGGTCGACGACCTACACCGTCTCGAGCCGGGTCGGCGTAGACGTTCGCGCCGACGCTGCGAGCGAGGCGGGCCACCGCGAGGTCCGGAGTGACCACCGTGACGCCGACAACTGTGGTCGCGCCGCTCACCACAGCAAGGGTGTCGCGCAGCATCGACAGAACGAGGTCGCTTCGGTCGGCGGCGTCGAAGACTGTGGACAGGCGCGTCTTGGCTGCGTGAAGTTCCTTCACGGCGACCAGGACGTGCGCGTGCGATGCCACGGAACGGGTCGCTGTGCTCATGAGAATATTTTGCCAGCCAACTCGTGACGGTGCTGTGATCGCCTGCCGTCGGGTGGACTGCTCACGCCGCCGAAGAGCGGATCGCGGCGTTGTCGGCGATACTGTGGGGCGACTGTTGGGCGAAGTACACGAGGGGGCTGTGTGAGCAAGGCTGCTGTATTGGGAGCGGGGTCATGGGGCACGGCATTTGCCAAGGTTCTCGCGGATGCCGGGACCGATGTCACCGTGTGGGCGCGGCGCCGGGAAGTCGCCGAGTCCATAATCTCGCGGCACGAGAACTTCGACTACCTTCGTGGCATAACCCTGCCTCCGTCGTTGACTGCCACCGACGACGCCAGGGTTGCTCTCGACGGGGCCGATATCGTCGTCCTGGCGGTGCCGTCCCAGTCGCTGCGGGACAACCTGAAGGTGTGGGGCCCGATGATCTCCGACGATGCGACGATGCTCAGCCTCGCGAAGGGCATCGAAACCGGTACCTTGATGCGGATGAGTCAGGTGATCGGCCAGGTCACCGGTGCCGACCCGGGCCGAATAGCCGTACTGTCGGGGCCCAATCTGGCTCGGGAGATCGCCCTCGGCCAGCCGGCGGCTACCGTCATCGCCTGCACGGATTCTTCTCGGGCGCTCGAACTGCAGAAGGCTTCGGCCACCGGGTACTTCCGCCCCTACACCAATTCGGATGTCGTCGGCTGCGAGATAGGGGGTGCCTGCAAGAACGTGATCGCACTGGCGTGCGGGATGGCATCGGGAACAGGGTTGGGCGAGAACACTATTGCGACCATCATTACCCGCGGACTCGCGGAGATCATCCGCCTCGGAGTGGCTCTGGGAGCCAAGCCCGCCACCCTTGCGGGCCTCGCTGGAGTGGGTGATCTCGTAGCCACATGCACGTCGCCCCTCTCGCGCAATCGAACGTTCGGTGAACGTCTCGCTCAGGGTGGTTCGATCGAAAGCGCTCAGGCAGCCGCCACCGGCCAGGTTGCCGAGGGCGTCAAGTCCTGCTCCTCGGTCCGGGCTCTCGCAGCCAGCTTCGATGTCGAGATGCCACTGACCGACGCGGTGCACCGTGTCTGTCACGAAGGTCTTGCAGTGCAGGACGCAATCGGTGAGCTACTCGGCCGACGTACGAAGCCGGAGTGAGGGATCGTGAACGGTGATTCGACTCGGTGTGTAACAGCGGTTGCGGCAGAAGAGGTTCCCGGTTCGCCGATGCAGAGGGGCCCGGTCTTCGCCGCGCCCTATCAGTTGAGCGCCGACGAGGGTAGTGAGACCGACACCTATGCGCGGGCGTCGAATCCGGGTTGGCGAGACCTCGAATCAGCGCTTGCGGTGCTCGAAGGAGCCGGTGGCGCGCTCGTTGTCGGATCCGGTATGTCGGCGGTCACCGTGGCATTGCGGAGCCTGCTCACCGCGGGAGACACCGTGGTAGTGCCCTCCGACGGGTACTACCAGGTGCGCGCTTACGCGCGGGAGTATCTCGAGCCGATGGGTGTCAGCGTGCGCGAACTGAACACCAAAGAAATGGAGAGCAGCGCAGTAACCGATCTGCAGGCCGCCGCGCCGGGGACCACTGTCGTGTTGGCCGAAACCCCGGCCAACCCTTCGCTCGACGTGGTGGACCTGCGCGCGGTGTCGGAGCGTTGCCGGAACACGGGGGCCGTTCTGGTCGTGGACAACACCACAGCTACCCCCCTCGGCCAGCAGCCGCTCGAACTGGGCGCAGACGTGGTAGTGGCAAGTGGGACAAAGGCTTTGAGCGGTCACAGCGATCTCCTCATGGGTTATGTCGCCACATCGGATTCTGAAATGCTGGCTCGAATGAGTCGGGAGAGGATGTTGTCCGGGACCGTCCTGGGTCCGTTCGAGACGTGGCTGGCACATCGGAGCCTCGGAACGGCGGGCCTGAGATTCGAGCGCCAGTGCGCCAACGCGATGGCCGTGGCGACGCTGCTCGAGTCGCATCCGGCTGCGCTCGAGGTTCGGTATCCGGGTCTGCCCGGTGATCCGGCACACGATGTCGCCTCAGCTCAGATGCGCGGGTTCGGTGGTTTGGTGAGCTTCGAATTCCCTTCGGCGGACCAGTTCCATCGCTTCGTTGCGGGGAGTGCACTGATCTCATCCGCGACCAGCTTCGGCGGCATCCACACCACGGCCGACCGTCGGGCGCGGTGGGGTGACCCGGTTCCGGACGGGTTCGTGCGGATCTCGTGCGGAATCGAGGACACCGCCGATCTGGTTGCCGATGTAGAAAGGGCGCTGTCGTCGATGTAGACGGCACAGTATGCGTGACCGGCGGGGGCTTCGATGGTCGGCGATGCAATTCGCGGCGAGGCGGATGCGATGGAAGGACTGCGGCGGCGGTACGGTTTGTCTCGTGAGCAGACCACGAACCCGGGTCGCCGTCATCTTCGGTGGCCGCAGCAATGAACACTCCGTGTCATGTGTGTCAGCCGGAAGTGTCATGGGGCACCTGGATCCGGAACGGTACGAGGTGGTGCCGATCGGCATCACAGCCGAAGGCTCGTGGGTCCTCGGCTCCACGGATCCGAACGAGCTGACCATCCACGACCGTGAGCTGCCCAGCGTCGAGCCCACCGGGTCCACGCTGGTGCTTACGGCGGACCCGACGCGGTCCGGCGACCTCGTCGCCCTCGATGAGGGGATGGCAGGCAAGATCCTGGCCTCGGTCGATGTCGTCTTCCCCGTCCTGCATGGCGCCTACGGTGAGGACGGCACGATTCAGGGTTTGCTCGAACTCGCCGGGATTCCGTATGTCGGGCCCGGTGTGCTCGCAAGCGCGGCGGGTATGGACAAGGAGTTCACCAAGAAACTGCTCGCCGCAGAAGGCCTTCCCATCGGGTTCCAGGTGGTGCTGCGCCCTGGGGCTGACACCTTGACCGACGAGCAGAAGTCGCAGCTGCGTTTGCCGGTGTTCGTGAAGCCGGCCCGCGGCGGGTCGTCGATCGGCATCAGTCGGGTGGCCGGCTGGGACGAGCTCGATGAGGCCATCGCTCGCGCCCGCCTGCACGATCCGAAGGTGATTGTCGAATCAGGGATCATCGGACGTGAAGTCGAATGTGGAGTTCTCGAGTTCCCGGACGGTGAGGTGCGTGCCAGCGTCGTCGCCGAGATTCGCATGCCTCAAGCATCTGCTGACGACGAGGCGTTCTACGATTTCGACACCAAGTACCTCGACGACGTGTGCGAATTCGATGTTCCCGCAAAACTCGATGATTCGGTCAGCGAGCAGATCCGTGATTTCGCGGTGTGCGCGTTCGCTGCTCTCGGTTGCCAGGGCCTCGCACGCGTCGACTTCTTCGTCACGGAAGACGGCCCGGTAATCAATGAGATCAACACGATGCCGGGATTCACCCCGATCTCGATGTACCCACGCATGTGGAGCGAGGCGGGTGTCGACTACCGGACGCTCCTGTCGACCTTGATCGACACGGCTCTAGCCCGGGGTACCGGTCTCCGCTAGAAGGCTGACTGCCCGTCGCTCACGGCACTACTACCGGTGCCGGATCCAGAGGCTGTTGGGGTAGCGCTGCCGCGACGGTGTCCGAAATGTCCTGGAGCGGTGTGGGGCCCACCCCGTTCGGAACCGTCAGTGCCACGTACACGCCGCGGTCGACGGCGAACCAACTGCTCGCATCGATCCCGGCACTCTCACCGGAGATCTCGAACCACTGGACTCCATTGATCACCTGCAGAGCCGACGCCTGATCGAATTCCGCGGGACGGTCGAGACCGCACCGCAGGACCAGTGGTTCGCCTTCTCCGGCGGGTTGCCACGCTGCGGTGGCTTCGGGTGCGGGCTCGACGAGTTCGGCTCTGGTGTAATCGCCCAATTTGTCGGGTAGCGCCGCCATCAAAGTCGCGCACTCGGCGGAGTCCGCTTCCGGCGCAGGCACCGGGCCCAGAGCGACCGATTCGATTGCCGGACTCCGCCCGGCCATCACCGCGGCGGCGATGATGCCGATAACCAACGCCACGGGAAGTGCCACTGCAGTCGCGATGAGGGCCGGATTCCTGCGCTCCGCGGGTGTTGTGCCGGATGTTTCGGCGGCAGTGTTCTGTTCGGGTTCGAGGTCGGGCATGCTCAGTTCTTGCTCGCAGACTTTTCGGGGATGTCGCAGGTGAGAGTCCGGGTGACGCCGGGGACTCGGCGGATCTCCTGGACGACGGGAGGAATCTCGTCGGCGCAGACCCGCACGACCACATCGTAGGGGCCGACCACATCCTCCGAGGTGCGGACTCCGGGAATCTCCAGTATCTCGGATGCGATCGACGCAGCTTTGCCGACTTCGGTCTGGATCAGGATGAACGCTTGCACTTTCCTTCCGGCCCTTCCCTCCTCCACGCCGCCCCGGATCTCGGTAGAGTCGCGGGTGGTCCGGCGCGCTGATCTCTCGGCTGCCGGCAGTCCCGGCACAGCTAGAAGGTACCGCAGTCGCGGTTTCGTCGAACCGCCTACAGCAGCTGTGCGGGTCAACTGACACAACGGCTCCGTGGAGGCACACCATGACACCGGCGGATTCCCCGAACTCAAACCTCACCGCGACGGTCGCCGAGGTCGGTGAGTTCGCGATGATCGACCGGATGTCCAAGGGGCACGCGCAACCGGAGTCCACCTTGATAGGTCCCGGCGACGACGCCGCTCTCGTCCGGGCCGCAGAGGGACGGGTTGTGGTATCGACCGACATGCTCGTGCAGGGCAGGCACTTTCGATTCGACTGGTCGTCGCCGCGGGACGTGGGCCGAAAGGCGATGGCGCAGAATGCGGCCGACATCGCCGCGATGGGAGCGTGGCCCACGGCGTTCCTGGTTTCGGTCGGTCTGCCGCCGGACACGCCTGCCGAGCTGGCGGACGGCCTGGCGGCGGGGGTATGGGAGGCGGCTGAGGAACTCGGAGCAGGTGTGGTCGGCGGGGATCTGGTACAAGCCGGGGAAGTCGTGATTTCCGTCTCCGCGATCGGGGACCTGAACGGAGCGACCCCGATTCGGCGGTCGGGGTCACGGCCGGGTGACATCGTCGCTGTGGCGGGGATCCTCGGCCGATCGGCCGGTGGTCTGGCCCTACTGCTTGCCGGATCGTCAGATTTCCCGGAACTCATCGCCGCACACCGTGTCCCTACGCCGCCCTACCAGGCTGCTCGAGCTGCCGCCGCCGCCGGCGCCCATTCGATGACCGACATCTCTGACGGCCTTCTCGCCGATCTCGGTCACATCTGTGATCGTTCGGGGGTCGGAATGTCGCTCGCCAGAGCAAACCTGACAGTCGGAGACGACATCGTGGCGGCAGCCGCGGCGATCGGCGCCGACCACTGGGACTGGGTGCTCACTGGTGGGGAGGATCACTGTTTCGCAGCGACGTTTCCTGCTGGAGAGGCTCTCCCAGAGGGTTGGACAGAGATCGGAACGGTCGACGACGGGTCGGGCGTGCGGGTAGACGGCGCGACCTGGCCGGGCGCCGGAGGCTGGCAGAGCTTCTCGGTATAGGTTTCACGCATGGCCATCTACGCGCTCGGGGACCGCGAACCCGATATCCATCCGGACGCCTACGTACATCCCGATGCAGTGGTGATCGGCAGCGTCAAGCTAGGGGCAGGGGCCTCGGTGTGGCCGATGGCCGTGCTTCGCGCCGACTACGGCGCCATAACCATCGGCGCCGATACGAATATCCAGGACGGCTCCGTGATCCACTGCACGCCGATCGATCCCACCGTGATCGGCGCGGGTTGCGTGGTAGGTCACGCCGCACACGTCGAGGGCTCGACCATCGGTGATCATTGCCTGATTGCATCCGGTTCGGTCGTGCTCAACGGTTCGGTCGTCGGCGAAGGCGCGGTCGTCGGCGCCGGCGCCGTCGTTCCGTTCAAGTTTCAGGTGCCACCGCGCACAATGGCGCTGGGTGTTCCCGCCAAGATCAGGGACGGCTACGAGGTTCCCGAGGGACACGTCGAGATGAACGTGAAGATGTACGCAGCCAACGCGGGTTACTACCGCGATGCTCTGCGCAGGCTCGACTGATGAAGGCGCCGCTGCAGGATCTCGTCGAAGCCGGATGGGCGAACGCGCTCGCACCGGTGTCCGGGCGGATCACCGAGATGGGCGACTTCCTACGTGCGGAAATCGCGGACGGGCGTGGATATCTGCCGGCCGGGGAGAACATTCTGCGAGCGTTCACCCAACCGTTCTCGGAGGTCAAGGTCTTGATCGTGGGACAAGACCCGTATCCGACGCCGGGGCACGCTGTCGGTCTCAGCTTCTCGGTGGCTCCCGACGTGCGTCCGGTGCCGCGCAGTCTGGCCAATATCTTCACCGAATACAGCAAGGATCTCGGCTACCAGACGCCGGCCACCGGGGACCTCACGACGTGGTCGCGTCAGGGGGTGTTGCTGTTGAACAGGGTCCTCACCGTGCAGCCGGGGCTCCCCGCTTCGCATCGAAAGAAGGGCTGGGAGGCGGTGACCGAGCAGGCGATTCGCGCGCTCGTGGCGCGTCCCGAACCGTTCGTCGCAATACTGTGGGGCCGGGACGCATCCACATTGAAGCCGATGCTCGACGGTGTCCCCACCATCGAATCGGCACACCCGTCGCCGCTCTCCGCTGCGCGTGGTTTCTTCGGTTCCCGGCCCTTCAGTCGAGCGAACGAACTTCTCGCCGGCTTGGGCGCGGCGCCGGTGAACTGGCGGTTGCCCTAGCGCTTTGCGCCGGTGCCCTTCGCTGAGGAGAAGTCGGCGCGGCGCTTCTCGACGAACGCGTCGACACCTTCCCTGCCGACCGGGCTGTCGGCCGCGGCTGCGATCGACGCGGCCTCCGCGTCGAGTTGCTCGGTGAGCGTGCGTGTCCTCGATGTACGCAACAGCGACTTGGTTCCCGCATAGGACGATGTCGGCCCGGCGGCGAGTATTCGGGCGAGTCGAAACGCCTCGTCCTGAACTACGTCGTCGGCGACGAGACGGCTGAGGATGCCCAACCGCACTGCTTCGTCGCCGCTCAAAATGGAGTCGGTGAGCAGGATCTCACGAGCGCGAGCATCCCCGACTATTCGGGGGAGAGTCCAGGAGATGCCGCCGTCGGGCGTGAAGCCGATGGACGGGTATGCCGCCCGCATCTTGGTGCCGGGGCCACCTAGTGCAATGTCAGCCAGGCACACGAGGCTCATGCCCGCACCCGCCGCCCATCCGTGTACACCAGCGACCACGGGAACGGTGACGGCGTCGAGCGCGCGGACGAAATCGTGCAACACGCGAGCAACTCCGGCGACGTACTCACTGCGAACCGGCGCAGAAGCGAAGGCCTTCACGTTGCCACCGGCACAGAAGTTCGGGCCCTCACCGACCAGCAACACGCTGCCGATGCGATCCCCGGCTGCGGCGAGTGCTTGCGTACCTTGCTCGAGGCACTCGTCGTCGAGGGTGTTCCCATTCTCCGTCGTGGCGATCGTGACGCGGAGAACGTTGTCTTCTATCCGGACTTTGTTCAGTCGTTCGAGAGAGGTCACCGTTGCACCTTACGTCGGCCTGTCAGGGCTTTCGCGCCTTGATGCGCCGTGTCCGCCTCGAATCGGATACAGCCGATCACACACAGAACCGTGCCCCCGACACCGCAGTGTCGGGGGCACGGTGAGATCGCACGCAGCGTGGGTCAGCCCCGGGTAACCTTTCCAGCCTTCAGGCAGGAGGTGCAGACGTTGAGCTTCCTGGTGTTTCCGGGGGAAACTTGGGCACGAACAGTCTGAATGTTCGGGTTCCAGCGACGGTTGGTACGCCGGTGCGAGTGCGAGACCGACTTACCGAAACCGGGCCTCTTGGCGCATACGTCGCAGACGGCAGCCATAGTCGCGAACTCCTTCAAAATAGTGACTTCGAGATGGTGAACTGTGAAATTTGCTGACCTCATGAAGACACGGCACGACAACCACGCCCTGTAGGAGGCAACCGTGCAAGCCTAACCGCTCAAATGCGGATTGGCCAAACCCGACCACGAACGGTACAGATGCCAGATCCCGCCCGGATCCTCGGACTAGTCTGGCGACACCTTCACATTCCGCGGGCGGAGAGGATCACGGTGGCAACGGAGCTCCTGATGGACGGTCGAGTTCTCGAGTCTTGGGCGCGGACCGCCGTCGAGGAACTCGAGGCGCGATGTGAAGAGATCAACAGCCTCAACGTGTTCCCGATCCCTGATGCCGACACCGGTACCAATCTGTTGTTCACGATGCGCGCGGCCCTGGCCGCGGTCGATCAATACGCGGGACACGACCGCAGCAGCTGGGAGGTCCGACAGGTTGCGGTAGCGCTGGCGCGGGGCGCGGTCGTGGGAGCGCGCGGGAACTCCGGCGCGATACTGTCCCAGGTTCTGCGTGGGGTCGCCGAAGCCGCCGTAACCGGCGCGGTCGACACCCGGACGCTGCGCACCGGATTGCTCATGGCCACCAACCTGGTAACCGATGCGATGAGCATCGTGGTGGAGGGGACCATCGTCACCGTATTGCGCTGCGCGGCCGAGGCGGTCGCGGAGTTCGCGGACGATGCCCCGATTGCCGATACGGCGCGTGCCGCCGCCGACGCGGCGGCTGCCGCGCTCGCCCGTACACCGTCGCAACTTGACGTCTTGGCTGCCGCCGGCGTCGTGGACTCCGGCGGTCTGGGTCTCCTGGTGATCCTCGACTCTCTCGTCACGGCCGTGACCGGTGCGCCGCCGGAGCGAAGTCCGATCGCCCTGCATGTTCCGCAGCGAGCACCATCGGGGGGTGAAGGGGAATCCGTCGAAGCTGTTCGAGCACAGCCTGCGCCGTGGGGTATCGGTGCGCACGAGCTCGAGGGATCCGATTCCGACCAGGACTTCGAGGTGATGTACCTCGTGGCCGATTCCGACGAATCCCGGATATCGGATTTGCGGGCCGGCCTGAACGAGTTGGGCGATTCCGTCGTGATCGTCGGTGACGGCGATGGGGGCTGGTCGGTGCACGTGCACTGTATGAATGCCGGGGCCGCTGTGGAGGCTGGACTCGCGGCGGGCCGTCTTCACGGAATCAAGATCAGCAGCTTCTTGGTGGACGCTCGGGATCAACGACTGCGCGCTGCGCAGGTCGGCATTTCGGCGGGGCAGGCCAAGCGTGGAATTGTGGCCGTCGTAGCCGGAGATGAGGCAGCGGAACTGTTCGCCGGCGAAGGTGCCACCGTTCTGCGATGCGATGATGCCCCCGTCACCCGCGCCCAGCTACTCGGCGTCGTCAGGCAGATCGGACGGAGGGAGGTATTCGTCCTTCCCAACGGCGCCTTGTCGGCACAGGAGCTTGTCGCGGTCAGTGCCGCTGCAAGGGACGACGAGCATGAGGTCTTTCTGCTCGCTACGTCAGCCATGGTCCAGGGGCTTGCCTCACTGGCTGTACACGATCCTGATCGTGAGGCGACGGACGATGCATTCACGATGTCGGAAGCGGCCGCCGCCACCAGGTGGGGATCCCTGCAGATCGCTCGCGAGCGCGCGCTCACCTACGTGGGGACCTGTGAACCGGGAGACGGTATCGGACTGATGGGCCACGAGGTGATCGTGATCGAACCGGATGTGGTCGAGGCCGGACGCAGGCTCGTAGACCTGGTCCTCGGCACTGGAGGGGAACTGGTCACCCTCCTGATGGGTTCGGAAGCGCCGGAGGGCCTCGACACAGACTTGGCTGATCACATCTCGCGTAGGCACCCTGGCGTTGAAGTGATCGTCTATCAAGGCGGACAACCAGGCGACCTGTTGCAACTCGGGGTGGAATGAGAGATTCGATGGCCACACTCACGGACCGGCTCGATCACTTGCTGGGGCGTAAGACGGCGGATGCGCTCGAGACGGCATTCGGCATCCGCTCCGTCGAGGATCTCCTGCGGCATTACCCGCACAGGTACGCGTCGCAGGGTCGGGAACTCGCGGAGAAGGATCCGCCTGCGGGCGAGCACATCACGATAATCGCGCGGGTGACCTCCGCGGTCGTCGTGAAGATGAAGAGCCGAAAAGGCAGCATGCTCAAGGTGGTCTTGGCGACCGACAGGCAAAACGTCGATGTGACCTTTTTCAACCCACAGCGGGTAGGACACGTGATCAAGCCGGGCGTGCGCGCAATGTTCTCGGGCACCGTGAAGTACTTCCGGGGGAAATGGAGTCTCACGCACCCGAGCTATCTGATCCTCCCCGAGCCGAGTACGGGCGACGACCCCGTGGTGAACGTCGGCCGGGTACGCGGAGCAGGTGATCTCGCGGGAATGGCTCGCGCCTCGCAGGATTCGTCGGGTGTCGACCTCTCTGTGTTCGACCGCGCGCTCATTCCGCTCTATCCGGCCACACGCGAGGTGGAGAGCTGGACGATCATGAGATGTGTCCGCCAGGTTCTCGACCAGCTCGAGCACGTTAACGACCCTCTGCCGGACAATCTGCGGGAGCAGCACCGCCTCATCGGGCTCGACGAGGCCCTCCGCGGTGTTCACCTGCCTGATAGCCGCGATGACGTCGACCGCGCCCATGCTCGACTGCGCTTCGACGAAGCGGCTGCACTGCAACTGGTGCTCGCACGCCGCCGCCGTGAGAACGCCGACAGAGTCGCGCCGCAGTGCCCGCCGGCGCCCGGGGGAGTCGCGGACGCATTCGAAGACATGCTCCCGTTCCGGTTGACCGATGGTCAGCATGCAGTTGCCGAGGAAATCTCCAACGACCTCGCGCGGCCGCATCCGATGAGCAGGCTTCTGCAGGGCGAGGTTGGCTCGGGCAAGACGATCGTGGCCTTGCGCGCCATGCTGCAGGTGGTCGATGCGGGTTATCAGTGTGTGCTGCTCGCGCCGACCGAGGTGCTCGCGACCCAGCACGCACGGTCGGTCCGGGAGATGCTCGGCCCGCTCGCTACCGCGGGCGAACTCGGCGCGCACGAGAAGGCGACGCGAGTTGCCCTTCTGACGGGGTCGATGTCGACTGCCGCCAAGCGGGCTGCGCTGAACGAGGCGATCACCGGTGACGCGGGCATCGTCATCGGTACGCACGCACTCATCCAGGACGGCGGCAAGCAGGTCGAATTCTTCAACCTGGGCATGGTCGTCGTCGACGAACAGCATCGGTTCGGCGTCGAGCAGCGCGACGAGTTGCGGTCCAGGGCACGGGAAGGTCTGAGCCCTCATCTGCTGGTGATGACGGCGACACCGATTCCCCGCACCATCGCGATGACGGTGCTCGGCGACCTCGATGTGTCGACACTACGTCAGCTGCCCAAGGGTCGTTCGCCGATCAAGAGCAGTGTGGTACCCGCGTCCCAGAAACCGCACTGGGTAAGACGCGCGTGGGATCGGATTCGCGAGGACGTCGCCGAGGGGCGGCAGGCGTATGTCGTGTGCTCACGCATCGGCGACGACGAAAACGGGGACGGAGAGGACTCGCTCGGAGAGAAGCAGCCTGAGACCAAGTCCGTCGTCGAGGTATTCGAGGAGCTGAGCGGCGACATCATGCCCGACCTGCGGGTGGGCCTGCTGCACGGCCGGTTGCCCTCCGACGAAAAGGACGCTGTGATGAGTGACTTCACGGCGGGAGATGTGGACGTACTCGTGTGCACCACCGTCGTGGAGGTCGGTGTCGATGTACCGAACGCCACGATCATGGTGATCGTCGACGCGGATCGCTTCGGCGTGAGCCAACTGCACCAGTTGCGCGGCCGCGTCGGCCGGGGCAAGCACCAGGGACTTTGCATTCTGGTCACTGAGATGAACCCGGGCAGTCCTGCCTACGAAAGACTATCCAACGTGGCCTCGACCAATGACGGATTCGAACTCGCGCAACTTGACCTGGCGACTCGTCGTGAGGGTGACATCCTCGGAACGGCGCAGTCGGGAACCACGTCCACGTTGCGATTGTTGTCGCTTCTCGGTCACGAGGACGTGATCGCTTCCGCGTCCGAGTTCGCCCGGTCGGTGATTGCGGATGATCCGCGTCTGGAGAAGAACCCCGGACTGTCGGCGATGCTTTCGTCTGCCCTGGACGCCGAAGGCATCAAATATCTGGAGAAAACGTGACAAATATCTGGAGAGAACGTGACGATCGTGGATTCGAATGGGATTCGCACACGTCAGGGACTTCTTCATGATGGCCACGGCGATTCTCTAATTGTGGGATGCTCATTTTCTGTGGCCCTTCGAGACGGGGTAACTTACTTCAATGTTCTCCAAAGTTCTGGTCGCCAACCGTGGCGAAATTGCAATCCGCGCTTTTCGAGCCGCGTATGAATTGGGTGCCGGAACGGTCGCGGTGTTTCCGTACGAGGATCGGAACTCGGTTCACCGGCTGAAGGCAGACGAGAGCTATCAGATCGGTCAGGAGGGGCATCCGGTTCGGGCGTATCTCTCCGTCGACGAGATCGTTTCCGCGGCTGAGCAGGCCGGTGCCGACGCCATCTACCCCGGCTACGGATTTCTGTCGGAGAACCCCGACCTGTCCGCCGCGTGTGCCGCAGCGGGCATCACCTTCGTCGGCCCGCCCCCTGAAGTGCTCGAGCTCACCGGCAACAAGGCACGCGCGATTGCGGCGGCGAAAGCCGCCGGGCTTCCGGTGCTGGCGTCGTCGCAGCCTTCAGCCGATGTAGGTGAACTGCTGGCGTCGGCCGAGAATATGGAGTTCCCCCTCTTCGTCAAAGCCGTCGCCGGTGGTGGTGGCCGGGGCATGCGCCGCGTCGCCGAGCGTGAGCAACTCGAGGAGGCAATCCAGGCTGCCGCACGCGAGGCGGAATCAGCGTTCGGTGATCCGACGGTGTTCCTGGAACAGGCTGTTGTCGATCCACGGCACATCGAGGTGCAGATCCTGGCCGACGGACAGGGCAACGTAATCCACTTGTTCGAGCGGGATTGTTCGGTGCAGCGCAGGCACCAGAAGGTGATCGAGCTCGCCCCGGCGCCGAACCTTCCGGAGGAGCTGCGAGCGAAGATCTGTGCGGATGCGGTGGCGTTCGCGAAGGAGATCAACTACTTCTGCGCCGGCACGGTCGAATTCCTCCTCGATGCGCGCGGCAACCACGTCTTCATCGAGATGAACCCACGCATTCAGGTCGAGCACACTGTCACCGAAGAGGTCACAGATGTCGATCTGGTCCAGTCCCAGTTGCGGATCGCATCGGGGGAGAGCCTCGAAGATCTCGGCCTGAGCCAGGAGAAGATCACCCTGCGCGGGGCTGCTCTGCAGTGCCGCATCACTACCGAGGATCCGGCCAACGGGTTCCGCCCCGACACTGGTCGCATCACGGCCTACCGCTCACCGGGGGGTGCCGGAATCCGCCTGGACGGCGGCGCAACCCTGGGCGCCGAGGTGGGTGCGTACTTCGACTCGATGTTGGTCAAACTCACCTGCCGTGGCCTCGAACTCGAGACGGCTGTTGCAAGGGCGCGCCGTGCGGTCGCCGAGTTTCGTATCCGTGGCGTGTCGACGAACATTCCGTTCCTGCAGGCGGTACTCGACGACCCGGACTTCCGGGCAGGGCGGGTCACCACGTCGTTCATCGAGGAACGCCCCGAACTGCTCACGCTGCGCAGTTCTGCGGACCGTGGCACCAAGATCCTGAATTACCTCGCCGATGTCACAGTCAACAAGCCGCACGGAGAACGGCCGTCGGCGGTATACCCGCAGGACAAGCTGCCTCAGATCGACCTGTCCGCCCCACCGCCGGACGGCAGCCGCCAAAAACTCCTCGCCCTCGGACCGGAAGCGTTTGCCGCTGCGCTGCGTCAGCAGAAGGCCGTCGCAGTTACCGATACCACCTTCCGTGATGCCCACCAATCGTTGCTTGCGACACGGGTGCGCACCAGCGGGCTGCTGGGGGTCGCCGGGCACGTCGCGCGGATGACGCCCGAACTGCTCTCGATCGAGGCGTGGGGTGGTGCCACTTATGACGTCGCCCTTCGCTTCCTGCACGAGGATCCGTGGTACCGGTTGGACGCACTGCGTGAGGCCGTGCCGAACATCTGCCTGCAGATGCTGCTGCGTGGGCGCAACACCGTCGGGTACACCCCGTACCCGGAAAAGGTGACGCGGGCATTCGTCGAGGAAGCCACGAACAGCGGTATCGACATATTCCGCATCTTCGACGCTCTCAACAACGTCGACCAGATGCGCCCGGCCATCGACGCCGTCCGTGAGACCGGCACCACCATCGCCGAGGTTGCGATGTCCTACACCGGTGACCTGTCGAACCCGAAGGAAGACCTCTACACCCTCGACTACTACCTGCGCCTGGCGGAGGAGATCGTCCAGGCAGGGGCACACATCATCGCAATCAAGGACATGGCGGGGCTGTTGCGCGCTCCCGCGGCGACCAAGCTGGTGACCGCGCTCCGAAAGAACTTCGACCTGCCGGTTCACGTGCACACGCACGACACGCCAGGCGGACAGCTCGCGACCTACCTGGCTGCGTGGCACGCCGGTGCGGACGCGGTGGACGGCGCCTCGGCGGCGCTGGCGGGCACCACGAGTCAACCTGCGTTGTCGGCGATCGTGGCTGCGGCCGCGCATTCCCCCTACGACACCGGCCTCGATCTGCAAGCGGTCTGTGACCTCGAGCCGTACTGGGAAGCGTTGCGCAAGGTCTACAAGCCATTCGAGGCCGGGTTGCCCGCCCCGACCGGTCGTGTCTACAGCCACGAGATTCCGGGCGGTCAGCTGTCGAACCTGCGAACCCAGGCGGTCGCTCTCGGCCTCGGTGACCGGTTCGAGGACATCGAGGCCAGGTACGCCGCCGCCGACCGAATTCTCGGCCGGTTGGTCAAGGTCACGCCGTCGTCGAAGGTGGTAGGGGACCTCGCCTTGCACCTGGTCGGATCAGGGGTCGATGCCGAGGAGTTCGCCCAGGACCCGTCGGCGTTCGACATCCCCGATTCGGTGGTCGGGTTCCTGCGCGGTGAACTCGGGACCCCGGCCGGCGGCTGGCCCGAGCCGTTCCGCTCCAAGGCACTCGAGGGTCGAGGTGCTGTAAAGCCCGAGGTGCCGCTGTCCAACGCCGACGAAAAGGCATTGTCCGGTGATTCGGTGGAGCGTCGCGCGACGTTGAATCGGCTGCTGTTCCCCGGGCCGACGAAGGAGTTCCTCGAGCACAGGGACAAATTCGGCGACACCTCGCAACTGTCTGCCAATCAGTTCTTCTACGGCCTGCGCCGCGGCGACGAGCACCGCGTCCGACTGGCACCGGGTGTCGAGTTGCTCATCGGGCTCGAGGCCATCTCCGAACCCGACGAGCGCGGGTACCGCACTGTCATGTGCATCCTCAACGGACACTTGCGGCCGGTGTCGGTGCGCGACCGATCCGTGTCGAGTGAGATCCCCGCCGCGGAGAAGGCCGACAAGAACGATCCAGGCCACGTGCCAGCGCCGTTCGCCGGTGTCGTGACACTCGCCGTCTCCGAGGGACAGAAGATCAAAGCCGGTGACACTCTTGCCACGATCGAGGCAATGAAGATGGAGGCGGCGATCACCGCACCCCGAGGGGGCACGGTCTCCCGCGTGGCAATCGGCAACGTCGTGCAGGTCGAGGGCGGCGATCTCCTCCTCGTCGTGTCCACCGGCGAATCCGCGAGCGAGTGACTCGAATCATTGCGGGGCAGGCCGGCGGTAGACGGCTGGCGGTCCCGCCGAGCGGGACCAGACCCACTTCGGACCGAGTCCGCGAGGCGCTGTTCAGTGCGCTCGACAGCCGGATGGACTTCGACGGCGTCGCGGTTCTCGATCTGTATGCGGGATCGGGTGCCCTGGGTCTGGAGGCGCTCTCTCGCGGCGCCCGACTCGTCACCCTTGTCGAGTCCGACCCCAAGGCAGTGGGTGTGATCAAGAAAAATGTGGCGGCGGTCGGTCTGCCGGGTGCCGAGGTGCGAAGAGCCTCGGCTGCTTCCGTAGTCGCCGCCACCGCCGACCGCCCGTACGACCTGGTGATGGCGGATCCGCCGTACGCGGTCGGTGAGGAGGTGGTGCGGGGGGTGCTCGAGCACCTGTTGTCGTACGGGTGGGTCGCGGACGGCTCGATCGTGGTGCTCGAACGCTCGTCCCGGTCGCCTGATACCTCATGGCCCGACGGTTTCGCACCCCTCAAGGCCAAGAAGTACGGCGAGACCCGGATCGAACTGGCAACCTGCTACGGTCGGAACTCATGACTGGCGCCGTCTGCCCCGGATCCTTCGACCCCGTGACCAATGGCCACCTCGACGTGATCGGCAGGGCTGCCGCACAGTTCGACGAGGTAGTCGTGACCGTCATGGTCAACCCGGCCAAGCGTGGCTTGTTCACCGTCGACGAGCGCATCGAGATGCTCGAAGACTCTGTCAGTGACCTGCCGAACGTGCGGGTTTCCTCGTGGTACGGCCTGCTGGTGGATTACGCGAAAGAGCAGGGAATCAAGGCGATTGTGAAGGGCCTGCGCGGCGCGAACGACTTCGACTACGAACTGCAGATGGCGCAGATGAACCAGCGGCTCAGTGGCGTCGACACCCTCTTCATTGCGACGAACCCCGCCTACAGCTACCTGTCGAGTTCGCTCGTCAAGGAGGTAGCCACGTTCGGGGGTGACGTCTCGGGCATGCTGCCCGACAAGGTGCATGCGCGGCTTCTGGCCAGGATCGCCGAGCGGGCTGCGGAAAACGGCTGATCGCCGACACACCGGTCGCTGCGACGGACCCGCAGCGTCCGATCCGGCAGACTTGCATGGAGAGGCTGCGCCGACCCGACGAGGGTCATGGATGATTGGGGTTGCGTGTGTACCGGGTATTCGAGGCGCTCGACGAACTTGTGGCGATTGTCGAAGAGGCACGCGGTGTACCGATGACCGCCGGCTGTGTGGTTCCACGCGGTGACGTTCTCGAACTGCTCGACGACGTGCGTGATGCGATTCCCGGGGAACTCGACGATGCCCAAGACGTGCTGGACCACCGGGACAAACTGGTAGGGGACGCGCGTGCGAACGCAGACAATGCGATTGCCAGCGCAAACGAGCAGGCGAGCGAAACGATCGAGAACGCCCGTGAAGACGCGAACCGCATTCTCGCGGATGCGAAGGCTCAAGCCGACCGGATGGTATCCGAGGCGCGCTCGCACGCTGAGCAGCTGGTGACCGACGCACGCGGAGAGGCCGAGGACTCGATCGCGGAGGGTCAGCGCGAGTACGACTCACTGACCAGTCGCGCACGGTCGGAGGCCGATCGCATGATCGAGTCGGGTAAGGCGTCGTACGAGCGGTCGGTCTCAGAGGGGATTGCGGAGCAGGAACGACTCGTCTCGCAGACCGAGGTCGTTCAGAGCGCGCACGCCGAATCGGCACGGGTGATCGACTCGGCGCACGCGGAATCGGACCGTCTCCGCTCGGATTGCGACCTGTATGTCGACACCAAACTCGGCGAGTTCGAAGACTTCCTCAACGTCACCGTTCGATCCGTAGGGCGGGGACGGCAGCAACTGCGGACGGGCTCGGGCATACCCGACTACGCCTCCGGCTACGACGTCGGGCATCACCGGGCCGAGCGGCGCCACTGAGAAAATCGCCACACGATTGGCGCTTGTTCCGACCCCGCCGTACGCGATCCGATTTGGATAGGTCGCTCATATTGCGTACCGTTGGGTGGTTGCCCTTTCTGTATATCCCTTCTCGAGAGTGAAGTTTGTTGTCTTCCCGTCACCACAGTTCATCGCGTTCCCACGGGGACGCGGGATTCGTGCTGGACACGATCAAGCTGGGTCGTCGTCCTGGTTCGATGCACACGGTCGAACGGGTGGTGACGGCGCCACAGCGAATCGGTCTCGAACTGATCGCCATCGAAGAAGGGTCGGAGATCGATCTCGACCTCCGATTGGAGGCCGTATCCGAGGGAGTCCTGGTAACCGGATCACTGCGGGCCGACACAGCCGGGGAGTGCTCGAGATGCCTCGAGCCGTTCTCGGACTCGGTGGACCTCACCCTCACGGAATTGTTCGCTTACCCGGACAGTGCCACCGAGGAGACCACTGAGGAGGGCGAGGTATACCACGTCGTCAACGACGAGATCGACCTCGAACCCGTTGTCATCGACGCGGTCGGCCTTGCTCTACCGTTTCGGCCGCTCTGCAGCGCCGACTGCCAGGGTTTGTGCTCAGAGTGCGGCATCCGCCTGGCGATTGCCGAATCTGGTCACGGGCATGACATACTTGATCCTCGCTGGGCTGGTCTAGCGGCCAAATTTGGCGTGGATTCAGGACCCAGCAAGAATCTTGTGAACACCGAAGCCGAGGAGAAGTAGAAGTGGCTGTCCCCAAGCGCAGAATGTCGCGATCGAACACGAGGTCGCGTCGCAGCCAGTGGAAGACCACTGCGCCTACCCTCGTGACCTGCCCTAACCGGGGTTGCGGCGAGAAGACGCTGCCCCACATCGCGTGCCCGTCGTGCGGCACGTACAAGGGTCGCCAGGTTACTCCAGCCATCTAGTTCTCCACTCGACGCATCGTGACGAGCGAAACCAGCAGTTCACCCGCCGGCGGCGGGGAGGATCATTCAAACCTCCTCGCCGCCCTCGGCGTAGATATCGAGCCTTCGCTGCTCACCCTTGCACTGACTCACCGCTCGTATGCGTATGAGAACGGTGGCCTGCCAACCAACGAGCGCCTCGAGTTCTTGGGCGACGCGGTACTCGGAGTCACCATCACCGAACGCCTCTACTTCGCGCACCCGGACAAACCGGAGGGTGACCTCGCGAAGATCCGGGCCAGCATCGTCAACATGCACGCGCTCGCAGGGGTGGCCCGCACTCTCGGTGAGGGTGGTCTCGGTGCACATCTCCTGCTCGGCAAAGGCGAGGAGCTGACCGGAGGACGGGACAAGCCGAGCATTCTGGCCGACGGTATGGAGTCGATTCTCGGCGCGATCCATGTTGAGCATGGCTTCGAGACCGCGCGCCGAGTCGTGCTCACCCTCTTCAGCGACCTCCTTCAGCGAGCACCGCGCCTCGGTGCGGGTCTGGACTGGAAGACGAGCCTGCAAGAATTGACCGCCGAGCGCGGTGTCGGAGTCCCCTCGTACCAGATCACCGCGACCGGGCCGGACCACGACAAAGAGTTCACGGCCACCGTGCTCGTAGCAGGTAAGCCTCTCGGGGTCGGTGTCGGCCGGTCCAAGAAGGACGCGGAGCAGAAGGCCGCAAGCACGGCGTGGGGTGCGCTGTCCGATTCCGAGTCAGACGAGTCGGACGACGGCGTCAGTGCCTGAACCAGACGCCAGTGCCTGAACTACCGGAAGTCGAGGTGGTCCGGCGCGGGCTCGAACGCCACATCGTTGGAGCCTCGATCGATTTCGTCGAAATTCTGCACCCACGGGCGATCCGGCGCCATCTGCCCAGCGCGGACGATCTGACAGTACAGATCACGGGTGAACGCATATCGAGAGCGGACCGCCGGGGGAAGTATCTGTGGCTTGTTCTCGAACCCAGCGAACTGGCCCTGGTGGTGCATCTGGGAATGAGCGGTCAGATGCTGGTGCAGCCACCGGATTTGCCGATAGAGAAGCACCTACGCATCCGCGCCCGGCTCGACTCCGGGCTCGACCTACGGTTCGTGGACCAGCGGACCTTCGGCGGTTGGGCGTTGGCGCCGTTGGTCGAGGTCGACGGTTCGCTAGTCCCGGACTCGGTAGCTCATATCGCGCTGGATCCGCTGGACCCACGCTTCGACCTCCCCGCCACCGCAAAGATGGTGCGCAGCAAGCACACCGAAATCAAGCGCGTGCTGCTGGATCAGACCGTCGTATCCGGGATCGGAAACATCTACGCAGACGAGGCGCTGTGGCGTGCACGACTGCACGGAAATCGCCGGACCGATCGGATCGGAGGTCCGAAAATCCGTGAATTACTCACGTCTGCAAAGGATGTCATGAGCGAGGCGCTGACACAGGGCGGCACCTCGTTCGACGAGTTGTACGTGAATGTCAACGGCGAATCCGGCTACTTCGATCGTTCGCTGTCCGCCTACGGGCAGGAGGATCGGCCGTGCCCACGGTGTGGCACGGCGATCCGGCGGGAGAAGTTCATGAACCGCTCGTCATACAGCTGCCCGAAATGCCAACCGGCTGGGCGTCGAGGCCCGACTAGCTGACTCGTGCGTGCTTGGCTCTCGTGGGCCGCTCTTCGGTGAGAGGGCGTGCGCTGCCGGGATTATGGCGGGGTGTCTTCTTGGCGTCGAAGTAGTCGCCGCCCTTCCGTCTGACGTCGTCGGTGCCCCACTCGCGGTCCAACGGTGCAGGCACCATCCGCGGAATATGCTTGCGGCAGTGGATGTATGCCTCCTCCACCTCGACGACCACCCATCGTTCGGGGGTCCTGCCCTTCGAATGATTGGCGGGGAGATCCGGGACATCGGCGCGGATGACGTCATCCTCTACGATCCGGGCGGAGCCATTGATGTGCAGCCCGATCAGGTCCTGGACGAAGTCCACGAGAAGGATGCCGACGTGCGGATTCTCCAGGATGTTTCCGAGGCTCGCCATGACGCCGTTGCCGCGGTACTCCGGGTAGGCGAGCGTCTTGGGATCGATGACGTGAATAAATCCGGGCACCCCGGCGCGCAAACTGTTGTCGCACTCGCCGGACGAGTCGGAGGTGGCGATGAAGGCCATCTCTTGGAGGCCGACGAACTTGATCATTGCCGGATTCAGGTGGTCCAGCATCTGATCCGAATAGAACTTCTCGGCACGATCTGAGGTGCCATATTCGAGTTGAAGCTGGCGTTCTCCGGCACTACCGACCTGGCCCATCTAATTTTCCCCGATACGTTTCGGCGTCATTGAACGGTCCACCTTACGACTCTGCCGTGAACGAAGCGAAAGCCGGCTTTGCCCGTTCGACACGTCACTGCCGACTGCCCACTTACCCGGCGTCGTTCACCCCGGTGGCAGGATTGCGCTCATGGCAGAACAAGCTTCAGATTCGACGGCACCCACCTCACTGTGGGTCGAGCGGACCGGAACCCGCCGCTACACCGGCAAGAGTTCACGAGGCGCTGAGGTCCTGATCGGCTCCCAGGATGTTGCGGGGGTGTTCACGCCGGGAGAGCTTCTGAAGATCGCGCTCGCTGCTTGTAGTGGCATGAGCTCGGACTTTCCGCTGTCTCGGCGCCTCGGCGACAACTACGACACCACGATCCGGGTATCCGGCGACGCCGACCGCGAGGACGAGGTGTACCCGCAGTTGGACGAGGTGATGACGCTGGATCTGAGCGAGCTGGACGCTGACGCCCAGGAGCGGCTGGTTGCGCTGGTGGAACGGTCGGTGGACAAGGTCTGCACGGTGGGACGAACTCTGAAGGCGGGTACAAAGGTGACGTTGACCATCGAGGCGGACGAGTGATCCGGCGCGAGTTCGCCGCATTGGCCGGAGGTGCCGCGCTCGGAGTGAGTGTGCTGGTTGCCGCGCCAGCGTCGGCGGTGCCGACCATGTCGGCGTCGGCGGTGCCGACCATGTCGACAGCGGCGGTGCAGTGCGCACCCTGGTCTGCGTCGGAGGTGACGTCCGGGGCGGGGGTTCTCGAGAACCTGGCGTTCGACGGCCAAGGCAACATGCTGGTCTCACGGACGGATCTGCTCGGTGGGGGAGCGCTCGATCGAGTCAGCCCTGACGGAAGTGTGACCCCGCTGGTCCCGGATGTAGACGCACCTGGCGGGATCGCGGTGGACGGTGATGACGTCTACTTCGCTACCGGCAACTCGATGATGGCCGGCATCACAGGTACCGGCAACGGGACAGTGGACGTCGTGAGCCTCGGCTCGGGTGAGAAACGCACCGTGGCAGAGGGGTTGGTGATGCCGAACGGTCTCGTCCGGCTGAGCAACGGGGACATCCTCACCTCCCGGAATCTGGGGTCGGTGACCGGGATAACCCACATCCCGGCGGCCGAACCTCACACGCCCGAAGTGGTGCGTACCGACCTGGGCACAGTCAACGGACTGGCTGTTCACGACGGCAGTGTCTACACGGTGACGACTTTCGACGCGACCACCGTGCTGCACATTCTGCGTGCGGACGACTTGGGCGGTCCCGTGGTGTCGGTCGAGTTGCCCGGCTTCGGCCCACTCAACGCAGCCGACGATCTGACCGTCGGACCGGACGGGATCGTCTACATCGCCTACAACGTCGGCAGCAAGGTCGTGCGCGTCGATCCCGCAACGGGGGAGAGTTGCGACATCGCCTCTGCTCTGCCCCTACTGTCCTCGGTGAGGTTCGGTTCCGGCCCCGGCTGGAACCCGGATGCGCTCTACGCCACGAGTTTCACCGGCACGATCTACCGGCTGGATCGCTCGTGACCGGCGTGGAAAGAATGACCGCGTGGGTGCACGGGTACGTGCAGGGTGTTGGATTCCGCTGGTGGACCCGTGCACGCGCACTCGAGCTGGGACTCGTCGGTTACGCCGCCAACCAGAAAGACGGCCGGGTTCTGGTGATCGCGGAGGGGCCGCGCGAGAAATTGGAGGCTCTGTTGACGCTTCTGCGTTCCGGCGACACGCCGGGGAAGGTCGATTTCGTCGTCGAGCAGTGGGATCCGGCACGCGGAGACCTATCTGGGTTCGTGGAACGCTGAACCGACGGTAAGGTCGTTTTTCATGCATCTGAAGAGTCTGACGCTGAAGGGTTTCAAATCTTTCGCGTCGGCAACGACTCTACGGTTCGAGCCGGGGATTACCTGCGTGGTGGGACCGAACGGGTCCGGCAAGTCCAACGTAGTCGACGCGCTCAGTTGGGTGATGGGCGAGCAGGGTGCGAAGGCACTACGCGGCGGCAAGATGGAAGACGTCATCTTCGCCGGCACCGCGGGTCGCGCACCACTCGGCCGCGCCGAGGTGACGCTGACCATTGACAACTCCGACGGTGCCCTACCGATCGACTATTCCGAGGTGTCGATCACTCGGAGAATGTTTCGCGACGGTGCCGGTGAATACGAGATCAACGGCAGTTCGTGTCGGTTGATGGACGTGCAGGAACTGCTCAGCGATTCCGGCATCGGCCGGGAAATGCACGTGATCGTCGGGCAGGGCCGATTAGCAGCGATCCTGGAATCGAGGCCCGAGGATCGGCGTGCGTTCATCGAGGAGGCCGCGGGTGTCCTCAAACATCGCAAGCGCAAGGAAAAGGCCGTCCGCAAGCTCGAGGCGATGCAGGCCAACCTGGCGCGCCTGACCGATCTGACCGCCGAACTGCGACGCCAGCTCAAGCCGCTCGGTCGTCAGGCCGAGGTGGCGCGTCGCGCTCAAACGGTGCAGGCAGACCTCCGCGACGCGAAACTTCGGCTTGCCGCAGACGATCTGGTCGCTCTACGCGAGGAGTTTGCGACCCAGGAGCACGACGAGAAAGTGGCGCGGGAGCAGCACGATTTCGTCACCGCGGCACTCGACGAGGCCAATATCGAACTCGGACAGCACGAGCGAGAACTGTCGAGGCTCACTCCGGGAGCGGAAGCCGCCGCGCAGACCTGGTTCCAGTTGTCGGCGCTTGCGGAACGAGTGAACGCGACGATCCGTATTGCGCGCGAGAGGGCACGCCACCTCGATTCCGAGCCCGTGGTGAACCGTGGTCAGGACCCGGACGAGATGGAAGCTCGTGCCGATCGAATCGCCGCGGAGGAAATTGAACTCGTCGAAGCCGTCGAGATTGCGCGTGCGGCGCTCGATGCAGCCAAGGAACAGCTGGCGCACGGGGAGCAGACTGCCGCAGAGGCCGAACGGGCTCACATGGAGGCCGTTCGAGCTATCGCCGACCGTAGAGAGGGCCTCGCCCGATTGTCGGGACAGGTCGACACCTTGCGAAGCCGGGCCGATTCGGTTGACGCCGAGGTCGCAAGGTTAACCGCCGCGATCGAAGATGCGCGCCATCGCAGCGACGTAGCCCAATCCGAATTCGAAGTGGTTCAAGAAGAGATAGGTGCCCTCGACGCCGGAGAACTCGGGCTCGATTCCCAGCATGAGCACGCTGTCGAGGCGCTGCGCCTGATCACCGAACGGGTGACCGAACTCCAGACCGAAGAACGAGCAGCCGGTCAGGAGGTGGCGTCGCTGCGAGCTCGAATCGACGCACTGTCCATGGGACTCGAGCGCAAGGACGGTCCCGGGTGGCTCGTCGAGAACCGCGGCGCGGACGGGATCCGAGGGCCGATCAGTGGACTCATCACAGTCGAGAAGGGCTACGAGGCTGCCATCGCGGCGGCCATGGGATCGGCCGCCGACGCTGTAGTCGCGGAATCACTCGATGCCGCCCGCGGCGCGGTCACTGCACTGAAGGAGACCGACAGCGGCCGGGCAGCTCTGGTCATCGGAACCGATCAGGCCCCACCTGCCGGCGGACACCTGGACCCCGGCGTCCGGTGGGCTGTGGACGTCGTCGACTGCCCAGCCGAGCTGCGAACCGGGCTGTCCACGCTGCTGAGTGGTGTCGTCGTGGTCGATTCCCTCGACGACGCCGTCGAGGCCGTGCGGCGCCGACCGGACCTGCGTGCCGTCACCCGCGCGGGAGACCTTCTCGGCGCGGGCTGGATGAGTGGCGGCTCGGATCTTCAGCCCAGCACCCTCGAAATCCAGGCTGTGGTGGATGATTCGGTGCGGGAGCTGGCACGCGCCGAACGTCATGCCGAGGAGTTGTCTGCAGCACTGTCAGGTGCCATCGCGGAACAGGCTGCCCGCCAGGAGAGCGCCGAGCAGACACTGGCCGCGCTGAACGAGTCGGACGCTGCGATGTCAGCCATCTACGAGAGGCTTGGCCGGCTCGGACAGGCTGCCCGGGGTGCACAAGCCGAGTCGGAGCGCCTGATCGCTCAACGGGAAAAAGCTGAAAGCGGTCGCGGCGAGACGCTGACCGCGCTGGCCGAACTCGAAGAGCGGCTTCGCATCGCTGAACAGGATGGGTCATCAGCCGATTCCGACTCGGGTGTCTCCGATTCGACGAGCATCGAGCGTGAAGTTGCGTCGGCAGCGCTTGCCGAAGTTCGAGCCGTGGAGATGGAAGCCCGGTTGAACCTGCGGACCGCTGAGGAACGAGCCGAGTCGGTTCGCGGTAAGGCCGACGCGCTGCGCCGCGCGGCTCAGGTAGAACGCGACGCCCGCGTCAGGGCGGAGCGTGCGATGAAAGCCCGGCAGAACGCGGCGGCGGTGGCTGCGGCGGTCGCCGAGTCCGGGCAGCGGGTGGCCGATCATCTGGCCGAGGTCGTGGAGGCCGCAATGGCCCATCGTGACGAACTTGCTCGCGTCCGTACCGAACGCGCCACTCAGCTCGACCAGGTCAAGGAGCGGGTGCGTGAGCTGACCGGACAACTGGCGTCGCTCACCGACGCAGTTCACCGCGACGAGTTGGCGCGAGCTCAGGCCGCGTTGCGCATCGAGCAACTCGAAGAGTCGATTCTCGAACAGCACGGGATCGGCCTGGATGATCTGATAGCCGAATACGGTCCGGATGTCGCGCTGCCACCATCTCCCCTGGAAATGGAGGAGTACGAGCAGGCCAAAGAACGCGGTGAACAGGTAACGATGCCGGCGCCGATTCCCTACGACCGTGCTACCCAGGAACGCCGTGCCAAACGTGCCGAGAAGGACTTGGCGACGCTCGGCAAGGTCAACCCGCTCGCCCTCGAGGAGTTCGCCGCTCTCGAGGAGCGCTACAACTTCCTCTCGACCCAACTCGAGGACGTCAAGACGGCGCGCAAAGACCTTCTGGGTGTGGTGGCTGATGTCGATGCTCGCATCCTGCAGGTATTCACCGAGGCGTACACCGATGTGGAACGCGAATTCGCGGAGGTGTTCGCCAAGCTCTTCCCCGGTGGTGAGGGAAGGCTGGTGCTCACCGACCCGTCGGACATGTTGACGACCGGCATCGAGGTCGAGGCACGCCCGCCGGGCAAGAAGGTCAAGCGGTTGTCGCTGCTTTCCGGCGGGGAGAAGTCTCTGACGGCGGTGGCGATGCTCGTGGCCATCTTCCGCGCCAGGCCGTCCCCGTTCTATGTGATGGACGAGGTGGAGGCAGCGCTCGACGACACCAACCTGCGTCGTCTCATCGGCTTGTTCGAGCAGTTGCGGGAGAAATCGCAGCTGATCGTCATCACGCACCAGAAGCCGACGATGGAGGTGGCCGACGCACTGTACGGCGTCAGCATGCGCGGCGACGGCATCACCACCGTGATTTCACAGCGAATGCGCGGCCGGGACATGGCGGTCACGCAGGCCGGAGAGGCTGCCGTGTCCTGAGGCCCGATCACGGTCGGAAAAGGACTTTCTCGGACCGACTGGCCGTTTTTTGGTGATGTTTGATACATGATCAACTAATGGACGCTGTTGTCGGCGCTGTCACGAACGTCAACGACGTCTATTGGTACGGCGTAATCGTGCTGCTCGTGGGTCTGGGCTTGTACTTCACGGTCCGGTCACGGTTCGTGCAGATCCGGCTGGTACCCGACATGCTGCGCTCGCTCACCGAGCGCGCCGAGACGCTCCCTGACGGCACCAAGGGGATCTCGGCGTTCCGGGCCTTCTCGATCTCGGCAGGCTCCCGCGTCGGTACCGGCAACATCGTCGGGGTCGGCCTTGCGATCAGCGTGGGTGGGCCGGGTGCCGTGTTCTGGATGTGGGCGATGGCGATCATCGGTGCAGCATCCGCGTTCGTCGAGTCCACCCTGGCGCAGCTGTACAAGGTGCCTGACCGCGACGGATTCCGCGGTGGTCCCGCGTACTACATGCAGTACGGGTTGGGGCGACGGTGGATGGGTGCGATCTTCGCGGTTGTCATCGCACTCACTTACAGTTTCGTTTTCAATACGGTACAGACCAATTCGATCGTCGATGCGGCCTCGACGTCGATCGGGTTCGAGGGGAATGGGCCTGCGGCAGTCGTCGGGGTGGTGGTCGCAGGGTTGACCGCGGCCGTGATCTTCGGTGGTGTACGCCGGATCTCGGGGGTCACGCGGATCGTCGTGCCGTTGGTCGCGGGCGCTTACATAATCCTCGGGTTAGTGGTCGTGTTACTCAATCTCGGTGAAGTGCCACGGATGTTCTCGTTGATCGTCGAGAACGCGTTCGGTGTGCGGGAGGTCGTCAGCGGGGGTTTCGCGGCGGCATTCATCCAAGGTGTCCGCCGCGGTCTGTTCTCCAACGAGGCAGGCATGGGGTCCGCACCGAATGCCGGTGCCACCGCAGCGGTTTCACATCCCGTCAAACAGGGGTTGGTGCAGAGCCTCGGTGTCTACTTCGACACCCTGCTGGTCTGCTCGATGACGGCGTTCGTCATTTTGCTCTCCGAGCCCGAGTACGGCACCGCGGCGGGAGCTTCGCTCACCCAGAATGCACTGGCCGCCGAGCTAGGCGGCTGGACCGTCCACTTCCTCGCGATAGCCATATTCTTCCTGGCATTCACCTCGGTCATCGGCAACTATTACTACGGCGAATCCAACATCGAATTCCTTTCTACTTCCCAGCGTGTGCTGCAAGGCTTCCGCGCACTGGTCGTGCTGTGTGTGTTCGCGGGCGCAATCGGGTCGCTTTCTCTCGTGTGGGAGCTGGCCGATCTCTTCATGGGTGTGATGGCGACGATCAACCTCATCGCACTGCTACCACTGTCTGGTGTCGCATTCGCATTGTTCGCGCATTACTCGCGCCAGCGGTCGCGGGGAATCGATCCGGTATTCCATCGCTCCGATCTGCCGGAGATCCGAGGAGTGCAAGTGTGGGACGAGCCGCAAGGTGCGCGCGAACTCGGTTGACCTGCCCCGTTGAAACCTGACGGGTCACCCCGTCCCAGAGCCTGAAACAATGGCATGGTGACTACCGGAGCCTGGATCGTCCTCGCGGCCGTATTGGCCGTACTGCTCGTCGCCCTCGTCGTCGGCTCGGTACTGTACCGGCGTCGGCAGATCTCCCTGAAGGCGCCAGAGAAGCCCGAACTCGGGACTACCGAGAAGGACCGATCGGGCGGCTATAAGGCCGGTGGCGGGTTCAACTTCAGTCAGGGGCCCACCGCCACGGCCCCGCCGCGGGAACCGGTGCCGCCGCCGGTAGCGGAGCCCCGGCCAACCGTAGAGCCGGAGCGCGAGGCCCGGCCTCCAGAGGCTGAACCGCCGATGCCCGACGCCGGCCCCGCGATCGAGGTGCCAGCCCCGGAAACCGAGGTGGTCCCCGACATCGAAGCCAAGCTCGCGCCGGAGCCCGAGGTCTTGCCCGAGCCCGAGGTTGTCTTGCCGGAGCCCGAGGTCGTCGTGCCGGAGCCGGAGATCGTCGTGCCGGAGCCGGAGGTCCTCTCCGAGCCGGAGGTGACAGCGGTTCCTGAGCCGGTAGCCGAGGCCCCGGTCATCGAGGAGATCGCTCCGACCGAGGGGCGCCTCGGACGTCTGCGTGGACGGCTGTCCCGTTCACAGTCGGCGGTCGGCAAGAGCCTGCTCGGACTGCTTGGAGGCGGCGACCTCGACGAGGACTCCTGGGAAGAGGTGGAGGATACTCTCCTCATCGCCGATCTAGGCACGGCGACGACGACGAAGATAGTTACATCGCTTCGAGAGTTGATGGTCTCGAGGAGCATCCGTACAGAGGCTGATGCCCGGGCTCTACTGCGCGAGGTCCTGATCACCGCTCTGCGACCCGAACTCGACCGTTCGATTCGGGCACTCCCGCACGACGATCACCCGGCGGTCCTGCTGGTCGTGGGGGTCAACGGCACCGGCAAGACCACCACCACCGGCAAGCTTGCCCGCGTTCTCGTCGCGGACGGCAGGCGAGTTGTGCTCGGTGCCGCCGACACGTTCCGCGCCGCCGCGGCAGACCAACTTCAGACGTGGGCCGAACGCGTAGGCGCCGAAGTGGTCCGAGGCAAGGAAGCGGCGGATCCGGCGGCAGTCGCGTTCGACGCCGTGTCCAAGGGAATCGACAGTGGCGTCGACGTCGTACTGATCGACACCGCTGGTCGCCTGCACACCAAGACTGGGCTGATGGACGAGCTCGGCAAGGTCAAGCGGGTAGTCGAGAAGAAGGCGTCGGTCGACGACGTCCTCCTCGTCCTCGATGCGACCATCGGCCAGAACGGCCTTGCCCAGGCACGAGTGTTCTCTGAGGTCGTCGACATCTCCGGTGTGGTTCTCACCAAGCTCGACGGCACGGCCAAGGGCGGCATCGTCTTCCAGGTGCAGCACGAACTAGGGGTTCCCGTGAAGCTCGTCGGGCTCGGCGAGGGCGCCGACGACCTCGCACCGTTCGAGCCGGAGGCGTTCGTCGACGCGCTGCTCGGCTGAAGGTTACTGATGCATCGCTGACCGGTTCCGTATCGCGGAGTGGGCAGCGATGCCATGGGACAAGCTCAAGTGGACGAGATCGTAAGGAACACGCCACTATCGGAGGGTTCCCAGGTGACTTGCGCTGGATGATCGTCGCTCACGCGTGACAGCGCCACAAAACGGGGAGTATTTGGGGCGTTTCAGGCGGTGCAGGCGGGTGGGCCGACCATTCTCGGCGAAAGTTTCACGTTGGAGAGGTCGGACCATGGTCATCCTGGGGTCTGGTCAATCATTCGTCGTCAAACTGGCGGTTGAGGGCGCGGTACCGATTTTTCGCGTATACCTCGACCTCTTCGCGGTGCCAAAGGGGGGTGTTCCCCACCTTGAAGGCTGGCTTCGGGGCCGCGTTGTTCTTACCGGGCCGGTAAACGTAGGAGTGCCAGGTGTTTTTCTTGACCCGCAGGTAGTCGGCGCATTCCTGGGCAGTCCAGAGGTTCCCGATTGTTTCGATCGGGGTATCGGGTGCGGGTTTTTCGGTTGGGTTCATCAGTCGGGCCTTTCTCCTTCGGTAGGGGCGCCCCATGGGGGCGGGTTGGGTGGATCATCCCCGCTCACGCGGGGAGCACTCGAAAGGTGGACAGACGAGATTGCGGCCGAGCGGATCGTCCCCGCTCGCGGGGAGCACGACGGTACCCGAGACAACCGACAGATCAAGGGAGGATCATCCCCGCTCGCGCGGGAAGCACCGGATGCGGGCAACCGTGACGGATTCGGTTCGATTCATCGAGGGCACGGAAAAGGCGCGCACGCACATTCGAGCGACGAAGTTCGCTCCTTCGGGAGCGGCCTTCAGCGTCAGCGGCCTCTCAGTGTCGGCGGAATCGTCTTCTGGGTGCCCCACGTAGGCGGGGTTCTGACGAAGCTCGTGCCGCTCTCAGCGAGGGCTCGGTGATTCCGCGGCATTTGCGCAGGACGCTTTCGGGGACGCGTTCTCGGATAGCAACTTGAACCTGAGGCAGCCGGGGAGCGCACCGTGTGGTAAGTCGGGGGTCTTGCAAGGGCGCGAATGTTCCTTTGCGAAACCTGTACGCAACATAACTGCCTGCCGCGTTCACGTACGCGCAACAGTGCGGTGGCATTTCCGAAACACTGCGAAACCAAGCTTCTCCTGACGACGTACGTGCATCAGCGCGCGACTAGGAGGTAGTGGATGAGTCCCGACGAAGTGTTGGCAAACTCCGGCAATGCTGCATGGATGCTGATGTCAGCATCTCTGGTTCTACTGATGACGCCCGGCGTGGCGTTTTTCTACGGCGGCATGTCGCGGGCCAAGTCCGTACTGAACATGATGATGATGTCGTTCGGTGCGATGGCCGTCATTGCTGTGGTGTACGTCCTGTGGGGTTGGTCGATGTCCTACGGCACCCAGGACATCGGGGGGCTCTTCGCGAACCCCTTCGAGTTCTTCGGGCTGAAGGACACCATCACCGATGCGGACGGCAACTTCATCGCCGGCGCCTTCGGCTATCCCAACGTGATCGACGTGGCTTTCCAGGTGACGTTCGCGATCATCACCACGGCGCTGATCAGTGGTGCGCTCGCCGAGCGCGTGAAGTTCAGCACGTGGATGCTGTTCTCCGGCATCTGGGTCACGATCGTGTACTTCCCGGTCGCCCACATGGTCTGGGGTGGTGGCCTGCTGTCGCACTCGGAGAACAGCCTGGCAGCAATGATGTTCGGCACCGTGGACGACGGGGAGGGCGGCTTGGTCGCCGCAGTTGCTCCGATCGACTTCGCCGGTGGCACGGTGGTTCACATCAATGCAGGTATCGCCGCCTTCGTTCTCGCCCTGATCGTCGGGAAGCGTCTCGGATTCGGTAAGACCCCGTACCGCCCGCACAATCTGCCTTTCGTGATGCTCGGCGCTGCGCTGCTGTGGTTCGGCTGGTTCGGCTTCAACGCCGGTTCGGCTTTCGCCGCCGACGGCAACGCCGGACTGGCTTGGGTCAACACGACGTCCGCTACTGCCGCCGCCATCCTGGGTTGGTTGCTTACCGAACGGATTAGGGACGGTCGCGCCACCAGCCTCGGTGCTGCCTCGGGTGCCGTCGCCGGTCTCGTCGCCATCACCCCTGCAGCAGGTTCACTCAGCCCTGTCGGGTCGCTCATACTCGGCGTGATCGCCGGTATCCTCTCGGCACTCGCCGTCGGACTGAAGTTCAAGTTCGGCTACGACGACTCTCTCGACGTCGTGGGCGTGCACCTGGTTTCCGGCCTGTGGGGCACCGTGGCGATCGGTTTCTTCGGAACCCAGACCGGTTTGTTCTACGGTGGTGACTACAAGCAGTTGGTCGTTCAGATCGTCATCGCAGTGGTTGCGCTGGTCTTCACCGGAGTCCTGACCGCGATCATCGCGCTTGCCCTCAGACCGCTGGGCTGGAGGGTCTCTGCTGAAACGGAGTCCGTCGGCATCGACGAGGGTGAACACGCCGAGACCGCGTACGACGAGCTCGCAAACGCTAAATGATAAGAGTGGACACCGGGTACAGCAGAGTTCGGGAAGGGACAACGAAATGAAGCTGATCACGGCAATTGTCAAGCCGTTCACGCTCGAGGACGTGAAGTCGGGACTCGAACAGGCGGGCGTGCTCGGCATGACCGTCAGCGAAGTCCAGGGCTACGGCCGGCAGAAGGGCCACACCGAGGTGTACCGAGGAGCGGAGTACTCGGTCGACTTCGTACCCAAGGTCAGGGTCGAGGTCGTCGTGGACGACGCGGCGGTCGACAAGGTGGTCGAGGTGATCGTGGAGGCCGCCCGCACCGGGAAGATCGGTGACGGCAAGGTCTGGGTCACGTCAGTCGAGTCGGTTGTCCGGGTGCGTACCGGGGAACGCGGTGCGGATGCACTCTGACCCAAACGGGTTCGGCAAGTCCGGTCCTGGTTCTGCCACCAAAGCGGCAGGGCCAGGACCGCTTGCGTCTGGCGGCTCCGACGAGGCGGCGTACCTGGCCCGCGCGCGTCGGCAACTGCTCACCGGGGTGAGCCAGTCCGGGGTGGAGTCGCCGAATCCCGCAGGCCCCAAGCAGCGACTCGATGCGGCGGGCCTGCGCGATGCTTTGGCCGATCTGCACGAGTACTGGCTGGCGACGAAGGGTGCCGAGATCGGCATCCGACACGACAGTGGCTTCGCGCTCGTCGCCGTCGGTGGGCTCGGTAGGCGGGAATTGCTGCCGTACTCGGATCTCGATCTTCTGCTGTTGCACGAGGACATGGATCCTGCGGTTGTCTCACAGGTGGCCGACCAGCTCTGGTATCCGTTGTGGGACGCGCACATCAAACTCGATCACAGCGTCCGTACCGTCCCCCAGGCCCTGCATGTGGCGGACACGGATATCACGGCGGCTCAGGGCATGCTCGAGGCCCGCCACATCGTCGGTGACATCGAACTGACCGATCTGCTGATCAGTGGCGTTCGCAGGCAGTGGCGCACCGACATCCGCAACCGCTTCGACGAACTGATCGCACAGATGAAGTCGCGTTGGGAGCGCAGCGGCGAGGTCGCCCACCGCGCAGAGCCTGATCTGAAGAGCGGTCGTGGGGGGTTGCGGGACGTACAGTTGCTGAACGCCCTGTCCATCGCACAGCTCACCGACGGCATGCCTGGGCTCGGCCCCGACTCGCCTGGTGGCGGTTTGGCTCTCGCGCATCGCCGGCTTCTCGATGTTCGCACCGAACTGCACAGAGTGGCTGGACGTTCGCGCGATCAGCTCCACGCGCAGGACGCCGACGAAATCGGGGCCGCACTGCGGGTCGGAGATCGTTTCGACCTTGCACGCATGCTGAGCGAGGCCGCGCGCACCATCAGCTATTCGGTGGACGTCGGGGTGCGGACAGCGGCCAATGCCCTTCCGCGCCGTGGCCTGGACCGGATCCGTCGGCCGCCTGTGCGACGCCCTCTCGACGAGGGTGTGGTCGAGCACGCAGGCGAGGTGGTGTTGGCGCGCAACGCGAGACCGGCGAAGGATCCAGGGCTGGTTCTGCGGGCCGCAGCGGCGTCCGCGACGACCGGCATGCCGTTGTCGGCGTCCACACTGAATCGCCTGGCCGACAGCGCCCCGGAACTGCGTGAGCCATGGCCCAAGGAAGCTGTGAACGACCTGCTGGTGGTGCTCGGGTCAGGTAATCGAGCCATTTCGGTGATCGAAGCGCTCGATCGGACCGGACTATGGGGCAGGTTGCTGCCTGAGTGGGGCGCCGTGCGGGATCTGCCACCTCGGGACTCGGTGCACACGTGGACGGTGGATCGCCATCTCGTCGAGACCGCAGCGTACGCAAGCGGTTTCACGACCAGGGTTGCCCGCCCAGACTTGTTGATGCTGGCTGCCCTGCTGCATGACATCGGCAAGGGGCGCGGCGGCGACCACAGCGTGGTCGGTGCCGAATTGGCCAGGCAGATCGGTAAACGACTGGGACTGTGGCCATCCGACCTCATATTGCTGACGGCTGCCGTGCGGAATCATCTGTTGTTGCCCGACACAGCGACGCGCCGCGACATCGACGATCCCGAGACCGTAACCAGGGTTGTGCAGGCCCTCGATGGCGACGGCGTGCTGTTGGAGTTGTTGCACGCACTGGCAGAGGCCGATTCACTGGCCACTGGTCCGGGTATGTGGGGGGACTGGAAGTCCTCTCTCATCGGAGAACTCGTGCGGCGGTGCCGGTCGGTCATTGCGGGTGAGGCCCTTCCCGCGCCGGAACCGATCGACCCCGAGCATGCCGCTCTTGCAACCACGGGCGGCATACACGTCACGCTGTATCCCGCGGACAGCCCGCACACCTATGTGGTGACCGTCATCGCACCTGACGAACGGGGTCTGCTGTCGAAGGCAGCAGGTGTTCTTGCGCTGAACTCTCTGCGGGTCCACTCCGCATCGCTGGGCAGGGCCGAAGGCTCGGCGGTGGACTCGTTCGTCGTATCGCCGAGGTTCGGAACGCCGCCGCAGGCAGGTTTGCTCCGGCTGGAGCTGATGCGCGCGTTGGCAGGCGACTTGGACCTGCTCGAGACTCTCTCGGTCAGAGAGGAGGAGGTTCTCGAGAATCAGCGGGCTGCGGCAGAGGAGGAACGCGGAGAGTTCGCAGTTCCCATGCAGTACGCACAGGCGCCGCCGCGGGTCTTGTGGTTCGACACCAGCTCACCTGGTGAGAGCATCGTCGAAGTTCGGGCCGAGGACCGGCCGGGTCTGCTTTCGCGCCTGGCCGACGCGTTCGACAGGTGCGGCGTCGACGTTCTGTGGGCTCGCGTGAGCACTCTGGGGTCGTCGGTAATCGACTCGTTCTGTCTCGCCCTCGGCGATGGTGAAACTCAGAGCAGAAGAGAAGAAGTCGAGCGCGCGATTCTGGGCGTTGTCCCGCTGACGAAGCCGAAGATGCAAGAGGACAGTGGGGTGCAGTGATCACCGGGGCGCGAGCGGCTACGCTGGTGCCCGAGAATGTCCATCGCACACTCGTACGATTTCAGGAGCCTAATCGGTGTTCGAATCCCTTTCCGACAGGTTGACCGGTGCCCTCAAGGATCTTCGTGGCAAGGGTCGTCTTTCCGGTGCCGACATCGATGCTACGTGCCGTGAGATCCGGCTGGCTCTGCTCGAGGCAGACGTCGCGCTGCCCGTGGTCCGAGCGTTCATCGCCAAGATCAAGGAACGCGCAAAGGGCGTCGAGGTCTCGGCTGCGCTCAACCCAGCCCAGCAGGTTGTCAAGATCGTCAACGAGGAACTCGTCGGGATCCTCGGCGGCGAGACGCGTCGAATGGCCTTCGCCAAGACTCCGCCGTCGGTCATCATGCTCGCTGGTCTGCAGGGTTCGGGTAAGACGACGCTTGCAGGCAAGCTCGCGAAATGGCTGCGCGACCAGGGGCACACCCCGCTGCTCGTGGCATGTGACCTGCAACGCCCCGGCGCGGTCGGCCAGTTGCAGATCGTCGGTGAACGTGCGGGGGCTACGGTGTTCGCCCCGCATCCGGGCACGTCCGTCGGTGGCGGCGAGAACGAGTTGGGCGTCAGCGCAGCCGATCCGGTCGAGGTAGCCCGCGCCGGCGTGGAGGAAGCGCGCAACAAGCAGTTCGACGTCGTCATCGTCGACACCGCGGGACGCCTCGGTATCGACGCCGACCTGATGGCGCAGGCTGCGGGAATTCGTGACGCCGTGAACCCGGACGAGACCATCTTCGTCCTCGACGCGATGATCGGTCAGGACGCGGTCACCACCGCCGAGGCGTTCCGTGAAGGTGTCGGATTCACCGGTGTCGTGCTCACCAAACTTGATGGCGACGCGCGCGGTGGCGCCGCGCTCAGCGTCCGTGAGGTCACCGGGCAGCCCATCCTGTTCGCGTCGACGGGCGAGAAGCTCGAAGATTTCGACGTCTTCCACCCCGATCGGATGGCGAGCCGCATCCTGGGAATGGGCGACGTGCTCAGTCTGATCGAGCAGGCCGAGCAGGTCTTCGACCAGAAGCAGGCCGAGGCCACCGCTCAGAAGATCGGTACCGGCGAGCTCACCCTCGAGGACTTTCTTGAGCAGATGATGGCGGTCCGCAAGATGGGGCCGATCGGCAACCTCCTGGGGATGCTTCCAGGCGCCGGTCAGATGAAAGATGCCCTCGCGAACGTCGATGAGAAGCAGCTCGATCGGGTGCAGGCCATCATCCGGAGTATGACCCCCGCCGAGCGCGAGAACCCGAAGATCATCAACGCGTCCCGCAGGCTACGTATCGCGAATGGTTCGGGCGTGAAGGTGTCCGACGTCAACCAGCTCGTCGACCGCTTCTTCGAGGCCCGAAAGATGATGGCTGCGATGGCTGGGCGCATGGGTATGCCAGGTGCCCGCAAGCCACAGCGCAGCAAGAAGGGGAAAAAGGGGAAGAAGGGCGGCAAGGGGCCGACGCCGCCGAAGGTCCGCGGAGGATTCCCCGGCGGAATGCCGGGAGGATTCCCGGGAATGCCGCCAGGAGGCCTGCCCGCGGGAATGCCCGACCTGTCGAAGATGCCGAAGGGTCTCGACGAGTTGCCGCCCGGGCTGGAGGACATCGATCTCTCCCAGCTGAAGCTGCCGAAGAAGTAACGGGTGGGGGCGCTGCACTTTCGGGGAACCGGTCTTCCCGACGAGTGCCACGTCGAGCTGTGGGTCGACCAGGGCGTCATCTCGGCCGAGCCGATTCCCGGTGCCGAGACCGTGTGCGAATCGGGGTGGATCGTTCCCGGACTCGTCGATGCGCACTGTCATGTGGGCATCAAGTTCGGCGGCGGCGGCGAGAGCGTGGATGGGTTGATTGCTCAGGCGGAAACCGAGCGCGACGCCGGTGTCCTCCTGATCCGTGACGCCGGCTCGCCAGTTGACACCAGATGCGTCGACGACCGCCCTGACCTGCCGCGCATCGTTCGGGCCGGACGGCACATCGCCGCCCCCAAACGATATATCCGCGGGCTCCCGGTTGATCTGGAGGATGAAGCGCAACTACCGGCCGAGGTGGTCAGGCAGGCCCGAGCGGGGGATGGCTGGGTCAAACTGGTCGGCGACTGGATCGACCGTTCCGTCGGCGATCTCACCCCGCTTTGGAGCGACGACATCCTGGTCGAGGCGATCGAAGCGGCGCATCGCGAAGGTGCGCGGGTCACCGCACACGTCTTCGCCGAAGATGCACTTCCCGGCCTGATCAGGGCGGGCATCGACTGTATCGAGCACGGGACCGGGCTCACCGACGAGACGATCGAACTGATGGTTGCCCACGGCACCGCGCTCGTCCCGACCATGATCAACATTGCGAACTTCCCGCAGATCGCCGATTCCGCAGCACGGTATCCGGTCTATGCCGCCCACATGCGCGATCTGCACTCTCGGCTGAAGGACACCATCGGTGCTGCACGTGAGGCGGGTATTCCGATATACGCGGGGACCGACGCCGGTGGGTCGATTGTTCACGGACGCATCGCCGACGAGGTCGAGGAACTGAAGTCGGTCGGGCTTTCCCCGACAGAGGCTCTCGGCGCCGCATGCTGGGAGGCCCACACGTGGCTCGGTCATCCGGGCCTCGATGCGGGAGCACCCGCGGATCTGCTGGTGTTTCGGCACGACCCTCGCGGTGGTAGCGATGTCCTCGCTGCGCCCGATGTCGTGGTGTTGGGTGGGCAGGTCGTCAAGACCAGGTGATCGGGTTTCACCCCGGCGGGGTTCGTCTGGCAGAATGGAACGCTGTTCGTCGCATCCGGTTACGTACCGAGCGGCGGTCACAGGATAGAGGCAAAACCGGGCGCGCTATTCTTGCGCGCCGCAGAATTGCACGTGACACGTGGGCACACTCGTGTGCGCCCCTGAAGGAGAAGTACAGCAGTGGCTGTCAAGATCAAGCTCACCCGGCTCGGCAAGATCCGGAACCCGCAGTACCGCATCGTCGTCGCAGATTCTCGCACCCGCCGTAACGGCCGTGCGATCGAGACCATCGGTAAGTACCACCCCAAGGAAGAGCCCTCGTTGATCGAGGTGAACTCCGAGCGCGCTCAGTACTGGCTCGGCGTCGGAGCCCAGCCCACCGAGCCCGTCGAGGCGATTCTCAAGATCACCGGTGATTGGCAGAAGTTCAAGGGTCTCCCCGGAGCCGAGGGCACCCTGCGCGTCAAGGAAGCCCAGCCCACCAAGCTCGAACTTTTCCAGGCTGCTCTCGCGCAGGCCGAGAACGAGCCCGCCGCCGAGGCCATCACCCCCAAGAAGAAGAAGTCCAAGGCGGCCGACACCGAGGCAGCCGACGAGGCGGGTGCTGAGACCTCCGAGGCTGCGCAGAAGTGAGTGCCGTCGTCGCTGATGCCGTGGAGCACCTCGTCCGAGGCATCGTCGCCAATCCCGACGACGTTCGTGTCGAGCTGATCACCGGGCGTCGGGGGCGCACTGTCGAGATCCACGTCAATCCAGACGATCTCGGCAAGGTCATCGGCCGGGGTGGTCGTACAGCGACGGCTCTGCGCACGCTGGTCTCCGGTATCGGTGGCCGCGGGATTCGCGTCGACGTCGTCGACACGGATCAGTAGGAGCTCTCGCGAAGTGGAGCTCGTCGTGGGCCGGGTCGCCAAGTCACACGGCGTCAAGGGGGAGATCGTAGTCGAGGTCCGCACCGACGAACCCGAGGCACGCTTCGCCGTCGGTGCCGTGCTGCACGGGCGCAAGCCGCGCGAGCAAGATCTGACTAGCTACACGGTGGAAGCCGCCCGGGAACACTCCGGGCGGCTTCTCGTGCGTCTCGAGGGCATCTCGGATCGGACGACGTCAGATGCCTTGCGGGGCACGCTGTTCGTCATCGACAGCGCGGACCTTCCTCCGTCGGACGACCCCGACGAGTTCTACGACCACGAACTCGAGGGCCTTGCCGTGCGTCTGTCGGATGGCACCGAGGTGGGCACCGTTATCGAGGTATTACATTCTGCTGCAGGAGAATTGCTTTCGATTCGCCGTGCCGGCGAGCCGCAAGGCGAACTCCTCGTGCCATTCGTCGCCGCGATCGTCACTTCCGTGTCCGTGACAGACGGCGTCATCGAAATCGACCCGCCCGAGGGGTTGCTCGATCCCGATTTCGGTGACTCCGCCGACGAGCAGTGAGAGGTTGGAATGCGTCTCGACGTAGTCACCATCTTTCCCGAGTATCTCGAACCACTGCGAACGGCCTTGCTGGGCAAGGCAATCGACAAGGGTTTGATTTCCCTCGAGGTGCACGACCTACGGAACTGGGCGCACGACGTTCACAAGGCCGTTGACGACTCGCCGTACGGCGGTGGTCCGGGAATGGTCATGAAGCCCACCGTGTGGGGTCCGGCGCTCGACGACGTCCTCGACGCGGGCGACAGCGACGCCGACACCCTCCTCGTCGTGCCCACCCCGGCGGGTGTTCCCTTCACACAGGCCACAGCCGAGCGTTGGGCCGGAGAAGAGCGCATCGTCTTCGCTTGCGGGCGATACGAGGGAATCGACCAGCGAGTTTTCGATGACGCCGCTCGGCGCGTGCGGGTCGAAGAAGTGAGCATCGGCGACTACGTTCTCATCGGAGGCGAGGCGGCCGTTCTGGTGATGACCGAGGCGTTTGTTCGCTTGATTCCGGGCGTTCTGGGCAATCAGCAGTCACACCAGGAGGATTCGTTCTCGGACGGTCTCCTTGAAGGCCCGAGCTACACGCGGCCCGCTTCCTGGCGTGGATTGGATGTACCGCCGGTCTTGTTGTCGGGCGACCACGCCCGGGTCGCCGCCTGGCGGCGCGAGCAGGCGCTGCGGCGTACTGCAGAACGACGACCAGACCTGTTGCAATGAACTAATGTTGCGCAGCCCAGTTGTCTATCGCGCCACTGGGGAAGAGCGTTTTGACGACGTCGGTCACGGTGTTCCGGGCGTGCAAAGCGCTCGCGTCCCCCGTCGCATCCGTGGTCGCTGTATCGGGGTAGCCCTGTCGGCCGTCGCTGTAGTGGACGTGCTCCCTGGACGCGACGGCCAGAACGTAGCGGTTGTCTTCGCGGATCACCCCGGTGGACAGGTGGATCCACCTGTATGCCACGCAGCACATCCAGCCCTGCTTCACCCCGAGAACATGCTCGAAGGGTAGTCCGTCCGGAATGCCGAAACGCTGATCGTAGCCATCGGTCCCAAGCGGAGTCGCCGAGCGAAGGTAGCCCAGGAACTCGGCGCTGCGGTCGGGCCCGATTCCGTCCCGATCATCGAGAAGACCGACATAGAACGTCACCAGGTCTGCTGCAGTGGTCTCGGTGTTCCACCACGCGCCGCTCCCGGGCGCGGTGGTGGCGGTGAGTCCGTAGCGGAGAGCGACATCGGGAACGATGTTGCTACCGCCGAGATCGCGCCAGAGGACGTTGGCGGCGTCGTCGTCGGAGGACTCGAGCATCGGCCGCATCAGCTGGTGGTCGTGCTCGGACAGCGGCCGTTGGCCGATGGCGTCGAGGTGGTAGAGCTGGGCTGCGATGAACAGCTTCGACAGTGACGCCGACTCGATCGGCTGGTTGCCCCCCGACTCGAGGTAGCTTCCGGTGGCGCGGTCGAGGACGGCGAGCGACACGTCGGCACCGCGGTCGGCGGCAGCCGCCACAGCTTCCGTGATGCGTTCGGTGAGAGGTGGGACAGTGGAGACAGTCGCGGCCGGGGAGGGGGCCGGGGCGGGCTCGGGACTTCTGGCGGGGGTCGGGACGGCGACAACCGTGTGCGTGTCCGTGGGAATGGTGCCGATGAGTGCCGCGCCCAGCAAGAGGGTAGCGAACGCCAGGGACCAGGTAGGCCTGGACATGAGTTACTCCAGTTAATCCTGAGAACTTCGTGACGGCGTCGCCGCCGACGTCATGTTCTCAGCCTAGCTGTATGGTCGACTTCCGTGATTCTGAGGACCGTCAACCAGCGCATTGCCGATGAACTCGATGTTCGGGAAGGACAGGTCGCTGCCGCCGTGGATCTTCTCGACGGCGGAGCGACCGTGCCATTCATCTCTCGTTACCGCAAGGAGGTCACCGGGGCGCTCGACGACGCTCAGCTCCGCCAGTTGGAGGAGCGTCTGCGTTACCTGCGGGAACTGGACGAGCGGCGGGTCGCCGTGCTCGAGTCGATCGACTCGCAGGGCAAGCTCGACGATCAGTTGCGTGGGCAGATCATGGCGGCAGAGACGAAGGCGCGCCTCGAGGACATCTATCTACCCTTCAAGCCGAAGGTTCGTACCAAGGCGCAGATTGCCCGCGAAGCCGGCCACGAGCCCGTCGCCGACGCGCTGATCACCGATCCTTCGACCGACCCCGCCGCCTACACCGCGGAACAGCTCGATGGTGCGCGCGCGATCCTGGTCGAGCGGTTTGCGGAAGACGCGGACCTGGTGGGCGAGCTTCGCGAGCTGATCTGGACCCGCGGGCAGCTGGTGTCAGCGGTCCGCAAGGGAAAGGAGACCGAGGGCGCGAAGTTTGCCGACTACTTCGAGTTCGCCGAGCCGTTCACAAAGCTTCCATCTCACCGGATTCTCGCGGTCTTGCGCGGTGAGAAGGAAGAGGTGCTCACTCTCACTCTGGCACCCGAGACCGAGGACCCGGCGCCGGGGGAACGCACGATCTACGAGGCTCGCATCGCCGATCGCTTCGGCATCGCCGACCACGGTCGTCCCGCCGACAAGTGGCTGTCGGACACTGTGCGCTGGGCATGGAAGACGAAGTTGCTCGTGAAGCTGGTTGTCGACACCCGGATGCGTTTGCGCCAGGCGGCGGAGAAGGACGCGGTCGATGTGTTCGCCGCCAACCTGCGCGACCTGCTGCTGGCTGCTCCTGCAGGCACGCGCGCCACGATGGGTCTCGACCCCGGATTCCGAACCGGCACCAAGGTTGCCGTCGTGGACGCGACCGGCAAGGTCGTCGCTCACGAGACGATCTACCCTCATCAGCCGCACAACAATTGGGATGCCTCCCTGGCCACGCTCGCCGATCTCGTCGTCCGACACGGCGTCGAGCTGATCGCCATCGGGAACGGCACCGCCTCCCGTGAAACCGACGCGCTCGCGACAGAACTCATCGCCAAGTCCGGCAGCAAGAACCTGACGAAGATCGTGGTGTCCGAAGCAGGCGCATCCGTGTACTCCGCCTCTGCATATGCTTCCGCCGAGCTGCCCGACCTCGACGTGTCGATTCGCGGCGCCGTCTCCATCGCCCGTCGTCTGCAAGACCCCCTCGCTGAACTGGTCAAGATCGACCCGAAGTCGATCGGTGTCGGTCAGTACCAGCACGACGTATCGGAGACGCTGCTCGCCCGATCGTTGGGCGCCGTCGTCGAGGACGCTGTGAACGCGGTCGGTGTAGACGTGAACACGGCGTCCGCCCCGTTGTTGTCCCGCGTATCCGGTATCGCTGGGTCACTGGCCGAGAGCATCGTCGCGCACCGTGACCGCAGCGGGCCGTTCCGCACCCGAAACGCGCTCAAGGACGTCACGCGGCTCGGTCCGAAAGCCTTCGAGCAGTGTGCAGGGTTCCTTCGCATTCAAGACGGTGACGATCCGCTCGATGCGTCGAGCGTTCACCCGGAGGCGTACCCGGTGGTGCGCAAGATCGTCGACTCGAGCGGCCTCGATGTTCGTGCGATCATCGGCAACACTTCGGTCCTGCGCGATCTGAATCCTGCGGATTTCGCCGACGAACGCTTCGGTCTGCCGACGGTCACCGACATCATCAGGGAACTCGAGAAGCCTGGGCGCGACCCTCGTCCGGAGTTCAAGACGGCCACATTCGCGACCGGCATCGAGAAGGTGTCCCATCTGAAGCCGGGAATGATCCTCGAGGGTGTCGTCACCAACGTGGCGGCATTCGGTGCGTTCGTCGACGTCGGCGTCCATCAGGACGGACTCGTCCACGTTTCGGCGATGTCCCACAACTTCGTCAAGGACCCACGTGACGTCGTGAAGTCGGGCGACGTCGTGAAGGTGAAGGTTCTCGAGGTGGACGAGGCTCGACAGCGGATATCGCTGACCCTACGGTTGGATGACGAGATCGGGGCGGTCGGTCGCAAGAATGACGGTCCCGGCGGTGGTGGGCGGCGGGAGCGCCGCGGTGGGAAGCCGCCGCAGGGGCGGCGCGAATCACGGCCGGCCCCCGGCGGTTCGATGGCCGACGCCTTGCGAAAGGCGGGCTTCGGCAAGTAGATCGGCGCCGGGGTCGATTCGGCGCCGAAACAGCCGTCGGCGATACCGACATTCCGTTTTGATGGAACCGCTGGTTCCTTACTGAATGGTGGGTGTCGATGCGGGAATGGTTGGAGACCGAAATCATCGGGCAGGGCCGCCTGCCTTTGCTGTTCTTCCTGCTCGGATTCCTCGGGACGTTTCTTTTCGTCCGGCTGAGTGTGCGGATGATTCGTGCCGAGGTCTCATGGTGGCCCGGCAACGTGACGCCGGGCGGGCACCACGTTCACCACGTGGTGTTCGGTGTGGTGGCCATGCTCGTGTCGGGAGTCTCCCTCATAGCGGTGTACGAGGACGGCACTCAGATGACCGGCGCGGTCCTCGCCGCGTTCTTCGGTGGCGGTGCGGCACTGGTGCTGGACGAGTTCGCGCTGATCTTCTATTTGCAGGATGTCTACTGGACGGCTGAAGGCCGCACTTCCGTCGACGCCGTGTTCGTGGCAATCGCAGTCACGGGTCTGCTGCTGCTCGGGCTCCGACCACTCGAGTTGATGGACGTCACCAGCTTCCGTGATTCCCCGGATCTCTGGGTCCGAGTTGCGATTGCGCTGATGTCCGTCGTCAATTTGCTGATCGCAGCAGTGGTGTTGTCGAAGGGGAAGATATGGACGGGCCTGCTGGGTCTGTTCATCTTCCCGATCCTGTTGGTCGGCGCAGTCCGGTTGAGCAGGCCGGGTGCGCCGTGGGCGCGCTGGCGCTACACGGACAAGCCCAAGCGGATGCTTCGAGCACTCGAGCGAGAGCGAAAGTGGCGACGGCCGGTCATCAGGGCGAAGATCTTCGTTCAGGACTTCATCGCAGGCCCGCCGAGTGCGGAGCAGGTGAAGAAGGCCGCAGAGCACGCGAAGGTGGCGGCGGAGGCGCAACTCGACCAGGTGGTGCATCCCGCGCCACCGCCAGTTTCATCGCAGCAGAGGGAGTCTGGCACGATGGGCGGGTTGTCTGGGCCAGGCCGCATTACCTGATCGGGGCACCAACCATACGAGCATCGGTGTCCTGCGGCTCTCCGTGTGCCGCTCGACTCCTCCGCTCCTGCTGATACGCAAAACTCAACCGGCCCAGTGACAGATTCTTCGAAGGAGTTCGCATTGTCGTCGGAATCCGAGACCAGCGGCGAGTCGGCCGCTGCCCCTGACAGTGACGGCAGTGCCGCGAAGTCCGAGAAGAAGAACCGATCCTTTCTGCGCGAGCTGCCGATCCTGATTCTGGTCGCGCTCGTCCTGAGCTTCTTTCTGAAGACATTCATCGCCTGGGTGTACGTCATTCCCTCGGAATCGATGGAGCCGACACTGCACGGGTGCGAGGGTTGCACCGGCGACCGCATGGTGGTCGAGAAGATCAGCTATCGATTCGGTGACCCGCAGCCCGGTGACGTCGTCGTGTTCCGTGGTCCCGAGTCCTGGTCTCGGGACTTCGTCTCCACGCGGTCGTCGAACACGGTGATCCGCGGGGTGCAGGAACTCGGCTCCCTCGTCGGGCTCGTTCCACCGGACGAGAAGGCCCTCGTCAAGCGTGTGATCGCCACTGGCGGCCAGACCGTCGAATGCTGCGATGATCAGGGCCGTGTCCTCGTTGACGGCAAACCGCTCGACGAGCCGTACGTGGTCATGGATTTCCCCTTCGTTCCCGGCTCGCAGACCTGCGAGACGGCAGTGAAGTCCGCGCGCTGTTTCGGACCGGTGACGGTGCCCGAGGGGAATTTCTGGATGATGGGGGACAACCGCAGCAGTTCTGCGGACTCCAGATATCGCGTCGGTGATGAATTGCAAGGCACGATCCCGCTCGACAATGTGATCGGGAAGGCTGTATTCATCGTGTTGCCGCCCTCGCGGATGGGCACGATCAGCTCACACGACATCCAGGGAACGTGACTTTCTGGAGACGATGACAACTGAGTAGCGCATCCAGCCCACTGCCGGTTTCATCGAAGCTGAGGTGGTCTGGCACAATGGACGGGTTGCCTGGATCAGGCAGCACTACTTGATCTGAGCACGAACCAGACGAGTGCCGGTGTCCTTCGGGCTTTGGGCGTACCGCTCGGTTCCTCTGCTCCTGCAAAACGCAAGGATGGAATACCGATGAACACTCTCGATTTCCTGGACAAGAAGTCTCTCCGCGATGACATTCCCGATTTCCGACCCGGCGACACCCTGAATGTGCACGTCAAGGTGATCGAGGGCTCGAAGGAGCGCGTGCAGGTCTTCAAGGGCGTCGTGATTCGCCGCCAGGGTGGTGGCATCCGCGAGACCTTCACCGTCCGGAAGGTTTCCTTCGGTGTCGGCGTCGAGCGCACCTTCCCCGTGCACAGCCCCAACCTGGCTCGTATCGAGGTCGCCACTCGAGGTGACGTTCGCCGCGCCAAGTTGTACTACCTGCGTGATCTTCGGGGCAAGGCAGCCAAGATCAAGGAAAAGCGCTGACCTTTCCGATGAGCCCGGCACCGTGTTCGCATGGTGCCGGGCTAATCTGACTCAAAGACAGATTCTTCGAAGGAGTTCGCATTGTCGTCGGAATCCGAGACCACCGGCGAGTCAGCCGCTGCCCCTGACGGTAACGGCGGTACCACGAAGTCCGAGAAGAAGAACCGATCCTTTCTGCGCGAGCTGCCGATCCTGATTCTGGTCGCGCTCGTTCTCAGTTTCTTTCTGCAGACATTCATCGCGCGCGTCTATCTCATTCCGTCGGAATCGATGGAGCCGACGCTGCACGGGTGCCCGGGTTGCACCGGCGACCGCATCGTCGTCGAGAAGATCAGCTATCGCTTCGGTGACCCGCAGCCCGGTGACGTCGTCGTGTTCCGTGGTCCCGAGTCCTGGTCTCAAGATTTCGTCTCCACGCGTTCGTCGAACACGGTGATCCGTGGAATGCAGGAACTCGGCTCCCTCGTCGGGCTCGTTCCACCGGACGAGAATGATCTCGTGAAGCGTGTGATCGCCACCGGCGGCCAGACCGTCGAATGCTGCGACGATCAGGGCCGTGTGCTCGTCGACGGCCAGCCGCTCGACGAGCCGTATGTGACCATGGATTTCCCTTTCGTTCCCGGCGAGCAGACCTGCGAGACGCCACTGAAGTCCGCGCGTTGCTTCGGACCGGTGACGGTGCCCGAGGGGAACTATTGGATGATGGGGGACAACCGCAGCAATTCCGCGGACTCGAGGTATCACGTGGGTGATGAATTGCAAGGCACGATCCCGCTCGACAATGTGATCGGGAAGGCTGTATTCATCGTGTTGCCGCCCTCACGGATCGGCCCGATCAGTTCACCCGACATTCAGGAACAGTGACGCCCTGGCCTCCACGTATCACCGTTCGCAGGTCGTCCGGTCTGCGTACGATCGAGTCTGTCCTGAACCGAAGCGGGCTGGGCCCGGTGGCCGGTGTCGACGAGGCCGGCCGAGGGGCGTGTGCGGGCCCGCTGGTGGTGGCTGCTTGCGTGCTGGCAGGCAGACCCAGTCCGGCGCTCGCCCGACTGGATGATTCGAAGAAGCTCACCGAGCGCACACGAGAAGAGCTGTTCGCCGTCATCACCCGCCTCGCGCAGGCCTGGAGTGTCGTGTCGTTTCCCGCTCGTGAAGTCGACCGGATGGGCGTGCATGTAGCCAACATCGAGGGGATGCGACGGGCGGTCGCGGGGCTGTCGATCGCTCCCGGATACGTTCTCACCGATGGCTTCCGGGTGCCCGGACTACCAGTTCCGTCGCTACCGCTGATCGGTGGGGACGGGGCAGCCGCCTGTATCGCGGCGGCGAGTGTGCTCGCCAAGGTCTCGCGTGACCGGGTAATGGTGACTATGGATGACACCCATCCGGAATACGGGTTCGCGATCCACAAGGGTTACGGCACGCCCGCACACATAACGGCACTAGAGGAACATGGTCCGTGCCCAGAACACCGCCGTTCATGGTCGAATGTCGCGGCGCTGGTCGACAGAGTGGATTACATTTCGGAAAGAGCGAGATGATGATTATTCACACCAGAGCGGGAGGGTTCCGAGACCGATGAGTGCCGAGGATCTCGAAAAGTACGAAACAGAGATGGAGCTGTCGCTCTACCGCGAGTACCGGGACATCGTCGGCCAGTTCTCCTACGTCGTGGAAACGGAGCGCCGGTTCTATCTGGCCAACTCGGTGGAACTGCTGCCGCACAACGCGGATGGGGAGATCTACTTCGAACTGCGTATGTCCGACGCCTGGGTGTGGGATATGTATCGTCCCGCGCGGTTCGTGAAGTACGTCCGCGTCATCACGTTCAAGGACGTCAACATCGAAGAACTCGACAAGCCTGATCTCCGTCTGCCGGACAACGGCTTGTCGTAGGGCGCCAGCCGATCGTGGGTCGGTTAGACAGCTACGACCGGGAGTTTCCGGTTTCGTAGTTGCCACCGCCTGCCGAGTTGTGCACAACTTCGGATCCGTGCACAGCCCGATCGTTTCGCCCAGGTGACGTAGCTTCTCGACGGCACTGGTGGGGCACGGTGGTCTGACGCGCGGTCCGCATGGGGGTGGATCGCCTCGGATGGGCTGGGGGTTGCCGTGGCGCACAATCTTGTGCTCGGAGCACACGGTGAGGATCTTGCCGCACGGTATCTCACCGAGGTGGGCATGGAGGTAGTCGACCGCAATTGGCGGTCCCGGTATGGCGAAGTCGATCTCATTGCAGTGGAGCGGGACTGTCTGGTCTTCGTCGAAGTCAAGACCCGACGGGGGTTGCGCTACGGCAGTCCGGCGGAGGCGGTGACGTTCTCGAAGCAGCGGCGAATCCGATCGCTTGCGGTGGAGTGGTTGCGCGATTCCGGCCGGTCTTGGTCGCGCATACGATTCGACGTCGTTGCGATCATGGTCGGTCACGATCTTCAACCGCATATCGAACACGTCCGGGACGCATTCTGATGGCGCTGGGGCGTGCGCACTCGGTAGCGGTAACAGGTGTAGACGGGCAGCTCGTGGAGATCGAGGCCGACATTGGGCGTGGCTTGCCCGCAGTCCATCTGGTCGGGCTGCCGGACACAGCGTTGCAGGAGGCGAGGGATCGGATCCGTGCCGCAGTGGCGAATTCGGGTGAGGCATGGCCGGATTCGAAGGTGATACTCGCGCTGTCACCGGCGACGCTGCCGAAAGTCGGATCGGTTTACGATCTCGCGCTGGTCGCTGCCGTTTTGGATGCGGCCGGCCGGGTCAAACGCCAGAAGTTGCGCGAGACCGTCTTGCTCGGGGAGTTGGCTCTCGACGGTCGACTCCGGGCGGTCCGCGGCATATTGCCCGCGGTGCTGGCCGCCAAGGGGGCCGGTTGGTCCACGGTGGTGGTTCCGGTGGAGTCGCTGTCCGAGGCAGGACTGGTAGGCGGTATCGAAGTGCTCGGTGCGCAAGACCTGAAGGCAGTGGTCGGGTGGCTCCGAGAGGAATGCGAACTCGAATATCCCGAGCCGTCGCAACGGAATACCCAACCCGTACGCGGGAACCTGAGCGAGGTGGTTGGACAAGCCGACGCCCGCTGGGCCATCGAGGTGGCGGCGGCGGGAGCACACCACCTGATGCTGACCGGTCCACCGGGGGTTGGGAAGACAATGCTGGCACAACGGCTTCCAGGAGTGCTGCCGTCCTTGACAGAGAGCGAATCATTGGAGGTGACGGCAATTCATTCGGTCGCAGGGCTTCTGTCCCCCGATCGCCCTCTCGTCGATGTGCCGCCCTTCATCGCGCCCCATCACACGGCCTCGGTGAGCGCGCTGGTCGGCGGGGGCAGTGGTGTCGCCAAGCCGGGTGCAGTCAGTCGCGCCCATCGTGGGGTGTTGTTTCTCGACGAATGCGCCGAGATCGGGACCAAAGTTCTCGAAGCTCTGCGAACACCGCTCGAGGACGGTGAGGTACGGATCGCGCGACGTGACGGGGTAGCCCGCTACCCAGCGCGGTTCCAGTTGATCCTCGCGGCCAATCCGTGCCCTTGTGCGCCGGCACGGGAGGCCGATTGCGTGTGCGCTCCGGCCGCACGGCGTCGCTATCTCGGGAAGCTGTCGGGCCCGCTGACGGATCGGCTGGATCTGCGGGTTCGGATGCAGTCGGTGGCGACCGACGCGTTCATCGACGAGGTGGGGGAGAGCACAGAAGTGGTGCGGAACCGAGTATCCGAGGCACGCGCTGCTGCCAGTTTGCGCTGGCGTGACTACGGGTGGCGGACGAACGCGGAGGTGCCGGGTCCTGCGCTGCGGCAGAAGTTCCGGTTGTCGCGTCCTGCCTTGGCGCCAGTGGAGCGGGCGCTCAGGAAGGGAGTCATCACGGCGAGGGGCGCGGATCGAGCTTTGCGTGTGGCCTGGACCGTGAGTGATCTAGCTGGATTGGACATGCCCGGCCCGGATCAGGTTGTGACTGCGTTGGGATTTCGAGATCGGAGCTGTCAATGACATCGGTTGGTGGAACAGACGCTGACGATGTCCGCGCCGCGCTCGATCCACGTCGGCTGGCGTGGGCCTATCTGTCGAAGGTCGTGCAGGGTCCGTGCCCTGCGCTGTCGAAGCTCGTCGAGGAAGTGGGGCCGGAGGAGGCTGCACGGGCGGTGCGAGAGCGTGATCTCTCGGAGATGCTGGGGAAGAGGACTGTTGCCCGGTCGCATGTGGACACTGCGGTGCACGATCTCGACCTCGTCACGGGTATGGGTGGTCGTCTCGTGACACCGGATGACGACGAGTGGCCCCAGTGGCGGTTGCTCGGTTTGGAAAATTTGTCTGGACCGCGTGATGAAGGCCCGCCGCTGGCGTTGTGGGTGCTCGGTGCACGCTCGGTGGCCGAACTCACCGACAGGGCGATCTCGATTGTGGGGACACGGGCCGCGAGCGGATACGGCGAGCATGTGACCGGGGAAATTGCAGGTGACCTCGCCGTCGATGGGTGGACGATCGTTTCGGGCGCAGCGTACGGGGTCGATGGTGCCGCCCACCGGGCAGCGCTGGGAGTCGGGGGACTCACGGTGGCGGTGTTGGCCTGTGGTGTGGATCGGGCATATCCGGCGGGGCACGCGCGAATGCTGTTGCAGATCGCGCAGAACGGTGCCGTCGTCAGTGAGTATGCGCCGGGGACGACGCCGGCGAAACACCGGTTCCTGGCACGGAATCGATTGGTGGCGAGTCTGTCCGACGGTGTAGTCGTCGTGGAGGCGGGTTGGCGCAGCGGTGCCCGGAACACAGCGAGTTGGGCACGCAAACTGGGCAGGCCGGTGATGGCAGTGCCAGGTCCGGTGACATCGGCGTCCTCGACCGGATGCCATCGAATGATCCGAGAGTCTGAGGCGCGGCTCGTGATGAATGCCGGTGACGTCGTGGAGGAGGCCGGTCCGATCGAATTGAGAGAGGCCGCTGACGACGAATCGGCGCGCGCCCTCGACGCGCTGTCGGGTGATGCGCTCCTGGTTTACGAGGCGCTGCCGGCTGTTGGGTCGAAAGGGGTAGGGGAGTTGTCCGAACTGTCTGGGGTTCCTGTGGCGCAGGTCCGTGCGGTGTTACCGCTGCTGGAGATGGAGGGGTTTGTCAAGTCGGACGATACGGGGTGGTCACTTCAGCGGTGAGGATCGAAGAGGGCAATCAAGCGCTAGCCCGAGCCGAGTTGCATGGACGCGACCGAGGGTATCGTGGGGTTTCAGTCGATCGAACAACCGCCGCAACGCCTGCTTTCGAACTGTTCGGACTTCTAATGCCCAGCGGCACAACAAAGTCGACGAACGAGAACAGAGAGTGATGTGATTGCTATGGGTGAGTACGTAGAGGTAACCAAGCAGTCCGGAGAGTCGTTCGCTGCCTACCTGTCTCGGCCCTCCCAGGGCTCAGGTCCGGGACTTGTCCTGCTGCAGGAAATCTTCGGGATCAACGACTACATGCGAGACATGGCGGATCGGTACGCCGAAGAGGGGTACGTGGTAATGGTGCCCGACCTCTTCTGGCGCTCCGGGCCCCGACTCGAACTCGGCTACGACGAGGAGGGATTCAGGCGTGGCTTGGCGCTTCGAGACGAGCTCAGGGAGGATCTCGTAGTCGAGGACATCGGCGACACGGTGTCTGCCCTCCGCGCTCGGGGTGACCAGGCCGGCGGCGTGGGAGCCATCGGCTACTGCCTCGGCGGACTTCTCGCGTACCTGTCCGCACTACGTCTGGACATCGACTGCGCCGTCAGCTATTACGGCGTAGGCGTCCAAGATCACCTCGCCGAGGCAGGCCTGCTGAAGGTGCCCATGGTCTTCCATCTCGCCGAACTCGACTCGTACTGCCCGGAAGCCGCACGTAACGAGATCAGGGCGGCTTTCCAGGACAACGCACTGGTCCGTATCTACGACTACGCCGGTGTGGATCACGCCTTCGCCACCCACGGACGGGACGTGTACGACCCGGCTGCGGCGGGGTTGGCCTATTCCCGGACCCTCGCGGTCCTCCGAGAGGCGATAGGTCCGCGCTACGACCTCTCGGCGCTGTGGGACAGCCATACTTACTACGAGTTCGAGGCCCGTGACGTCCCAGGGACGATGTCGACGATGGTCGACGAACCCTATGTCAACCACATTCCGACGATGACCGGCGGCGTCGGGCAGAAAGACGTCGCCCGCTTTTATTCGCACCACTTCATACCCGGCATTCCCGATGACACGAGGACAATTCCGATCTCTCGCACGGTCGGTGCGGACCGGGTCGTCGACGAGATGCTCTTCTGCTTCACCCACGACCGCGAGATCGAGTGGATGCTGCCGGGGGTTGCGCCCACCGGGCGTTATGTCGAGATTCCATTGGTCGCTGTGGTGACGTTGCGCGGCGACAAGTTGTACAACGAACATATCTACTGGGATCAGGCCAGTCTGCTGGTGCAGATCGGCCTGCTCGATCCCGACGGTCTCCCGGTTACGGGAGGCGAGCAGGCCCGCAAGTTGATGGACAAATCGCTGCCGTCGAACGAACTCATGCCGAGTTGGCCCGCCAGCAAAGGAAAGCCGATCGAATAGACGTACGTCGCATGGCGCCGCGTCGGGTGGTGAACGTCCGTGGGAGCCGGTTGAAATGCGCCATGATGTGCGACTTTGCACTTTTGGTCGCAGATTGTGGGATGCCGCTGCGCTCAGCAAACGGGATCGGGTCCGAAGAGCAGGCGTCGGCCGCTGATCTCGGTGGGGGTGATCTCCACGTAGTTGTATTTGGGGGTCGGAACCCACGAATGCAGTGGTAGTTCTTCTGCTGCGGCAATCTCCTGGGACGTCTGCAGTTGCCGTGCCATCCCGTGCACGACAACGCTCCACCCGGATTTCGGGTCCACGTGGTCGGCTTCGAATGCGACCTCGCGGTGGATGGTGAGTTCGACGAGCTTGGTGCCCTCGGCGGTGCGGAAGAGGATCTTGCCCGCGTGCGTCACATAGTTGACAGGGAAGATGTCGACTCGTCCGGCGACGCTGACGACCAGCCGGCCCAACTGCTCGGTGCCGAGCAGATCCCAGCTTTCCTCCGCAGTCAGTTCGGTGATGGGGTCGTCTGGACTGTCCTTCGCGGATGTGGTCATGCCCGATGATGACACTGTTTGGTCGCGGTTGTCATCGCTGGTGGAGCAGGTGGTGGATAGAGTCGTGCGCGACCTGAGCGCCTGGACTATTCGGTCAGCAATCCAACCGACCCAATGTAAGCAGGAGGATTTCCGATGACCGCCGCACCGGCAGTGGCCACTGCGATGACGTTCGTGTGGCTCGGTATGGTGCTGGCAATCTCGTTCTTGGAGGCTCCGCTCAAATTCCGAGCCCCTGGCGTCACGATCCGCATCGGACTCGGAATCGGCCGTCTCGTCTTCCGTGCCCTCAATACCATCGAGTCTGTCCTCGCTGTCGTGTTGATCATTGCGATCACCGTCGCAGACGTACCCGCCCGGATCGTGATCGCCGCACTCGTCGCGGTCGGGGCGCTGGCCGCGCAACTATTTGTCGTGCGTCCGCGGTTGACCAAGCGCTCGGACCGGATTCTGGCGGGTGAGGGGGCGCCCCGCTCGCGCGCTCATTACGCCTACATCGCATTGGAAGTGGTGAAGGTCCTTGCGCTCCTCACTACGGGCGTCGCGCTCCTCGCCACCTGATCAGGGTTCTTGCGCAGCGCGTAGCTGGTCTCGACGGAGGCGGTACTCGTCGACATCGATCTCCCCGCGCGCGAACCGTTCGTCGAGGATGGCTTGTGCGTTGCTTCTGCTAGTGGTGTCGTCGGTCCCGTATGGCGGATTGCGGTCCGAGCGGATGCTGCGAAAAAGTGCGATCACCGCGACGATGACCAATGTCCAGAAGGCGACCATTGCCAGGACCATCAGCACCCAGCCACCCCAGGTCAGTCCATAGCCGACGCCGTCGTACCACATCATGATCGTTTACCTCGCTTCGTCGCTCTTCTTGTCATCCATTTTGGATCGGGACGCCCATGAAACGATGAGGTTTCTCTGTAGTTTTGCTGAAGAAATATCGGTGTCGGGTGTCCGGGTGAGGGTCCGTCGACAACCGCACAGAGCACCCTCACGAAATCGGCCAAGAACGTCCTTTGTGTGCGTAACATTTAGACCATCTCGTCCAGACCATCTCGTTCGATTCCCTTCGGGAGGCCGGCGTGCGCGGACTTGGCATCGATCTCGGAACTACGAACACTGTTGTCGGGACTATTGAAGACGGGATCGTTCTGAACGAACCGTCTTTCATGCTGGTGCGGAACAAAGATCCGCACCGTGCCCTCGCGATCGGCCAGGAGGCGCGGAACCTTGTAGGCCGCACACCTGAAGGAATCATTCAGGTTCGGCCCATGCGCGACGGTGTCATCGTCGATCTGCAGTCGGCCCGAGCATTCGTCGCGGCCGTCATAGAGCAGGCCTACCCGAACAGGTGGTACCGCCGGCGACCCAAGGCGGTCATCACAGCTCCCGCCGGGGCCTCCCCACTCGAGCGTCGCGCGCTGCTCGAGGTCGGGCATGAGGCTGGCCTGCGAAAGGTCGGTCTGATACCGGAACCGGTGGCGGGTGCTCTCGGGTGCGGTCTCAATCCGCTCGAGTCTCGCACCCATCTCGTCTTGAACGTCGGCGGCGGCACCTCGGAGGTCACCGCCATATGTTTCGGTGGCGTGATCTCGCATCGCAGTTGCCCACTGGCGGGGGAGGAACTGACCGAGGCGTTGCACCACTACCTGCGCGAAGAGCACCAGATCATCGTGGGCGAGCTGACCGCCGAGCGCGCCAAGATGGGCGCACCCGACACCGCCGAGGGGCAGTCGCTCGTGGTGGAGGGCCTCGACGCCGTCTCGGGCCGCGCACGACTGATCTCACTCGGCGTCGAGGAGATTGTGGAAGCGCTGCGGCCGACCACGACCGGAATCGTGCAGACGTTGACCGCCTGCCTCGAAGACCTTCCCCCGCAGGCGATCAGTGACGTGATGTCCAAAGGGGTCCTGGTGATCGGGGGTGGCTCGATGCTCCGCGGACTGTCTTCCCTGTTCGAAGACTCGTTCGGCCTCCCGGTGAAGACGGCCGAGCGGCCTCTGACGTGTGTCGCCGAGGGTGCCACGGCGTGTCTGGATCACCCGGAGATCGTTGCCGCCTTCAGCGGCTGATCACCCAGGCCCAGCCTCGCTTGAAGTCACCGAGGCGGTGCCTCGCTCGTAGTCACCGAGGCTGTGCCAAGTCCGGGCGTTCTGCGAGGTAGCGCTCGAGGATCGACTTGACCACGGGGCCGGATGTCGCCGATCCGAATCCTCCACCACGGACCATCACCGTGACGACGACTTCGGGAGACTCGAAGGGCACGACCGTGGAGAACCAGGCGTCGAGACCATCGCCAGGCGCCGACGGGTCCTCCGCCGTTCCGGTCTTGGCGCCTGCCGTCACCGGTAGGGAGGCGAGCTGCCCGGCCGTACCGGCAGCGGCCGAAGCCCTCATCCCGGCTCGCACCGGATCGAGCAGATCGGCAAACGGAAGCCGATGAGGTTCCGCCGTCGGAATCGGCGCGCCCTCCCCGGCTCCGTAGGCGGCGGCGAGTTGTGGAGTGACCATCGCTCCCGTGCCGATGCCGGACGTCCACCCCGCCACTTGCAGCGGGGTCGCCGTCACGGTGCCCTGCCCGATGCCCATCAACACCGTCGAGCCCGGATACCAGGTGGCCCCGATTTCGCCGACCGACTCCGGTGTCCCCAGGAACCCCGCGGACTCGCCGGGCAGATCGATCCCCAAGCGCCTGCCCACACCTAATTGGTGGGCGACGTCAGCGATCCGCTCGGGACCGAGGAGCAGGGCGAGCTTGTAGAAGTACACGTTGTCCGACCACTGGATCGCCTGCAACAGGTTGTTCGGACCCATAGGCTGCCAGTTAGCGAACGTGTGCCCTCCGTAGGTGAAAGCGGCACCGGTCGGGATCGCCTCATCCGGGTCCAAGACCTGATCCGCCGCGTTCGCTGAGGCGACAACGATCTTGAACGTCGAGCCGGGCGGCGCGGCGGTCTGATATGCGTGATTGAGCATCCGACTGGGCCCTGGGCCCTCGGTTTGAGCAGCCAGCGCGACGGCATCGACGGGAGGACCGTAGACGTTGTTGTCGTACCCGGGGACGCTGGCGAGTGCCAGCACCGCGCCGGTACGAGCGTTCATCACCACCGCCGCGCCGAGGTCACCCCCGCTGTTGCGGACCGCTTGGGCCAGTGCGTCCGTCGCCACATTCTGCAATCCGATGTCCAGGTGCAGCCGCAGGTCGTGGCCCGGTACCGGATCCACACGCTCTCCCGGGCCGACCGGATCTCCCGTCGGGTCGACGTATATGCACTGCTTGCCGTCGGTGCCGCGCAGCAGCGCGTCGTATTGCTTCTCCAGCCCCGCACTCCCGACTCGCGCCCCGAGTGCGAGCTCCGGCCAGCGTTCCATGTCCTCCGGATCGCCGACGCTGACGTATCCGAGGACGGACGAGAGCTCATCGCCGTACGGATAGTGCCGTCGGCCGGAAGGAACGACGAGGACACCGGGGATCTTCGCGTCGATGATTTGCCGAGCTTGATCGGGTGCGACCCTGCCGACGACAGTCTCCATCTCTCCTACGCCGCGTTCACCCAGGGTGTTTGTCAGCTCGTCTTGAGAAGTACCGATCAAACCGGCGAGCGCACCGAGCGAACCGGAGTCGTTCTCGTCGAACATTCGGGTGACCACCGAGATTGAGTACTCGGGGACGTTGGTCGCCAACGGCACACCGTTCGTGTCGAGGATCTGACCGCGCTCGGCGGGTAGGCGGATGCAGCGAGTCATCTGGGCATCGCTCAGCGCGCGCAACTCCGAACCGCGTTCGCCCTGCAACTGCCAGGCGAACACCGACATCGCGACGAGGAGTGCGGTGACTGTGGCTGTACCCGCCGTCATGCCCCGGGGACGTCGCCTGCGTATGGACGGCTGAGCCCACAGCGGTCTGGCGACACCGTCTCGGCGCACCGCGAGGACCAGCCCGATCGCGACGAATCCGACGAGTGCTACCGTGCCCCCGTAGCTGAACATCGGGAGCGGCATTCCGGTATGGGGCAGCAGCGACAGGCTCGCACCGATCGACAGAACTGCGTGGATCCCGAACAGTCCGCCGACGCCCGCGGCCACGAGTGCAGCTTCTCTGGTCCTTGCTCTCCGTGCGGCGAGCGCAGCGCGCCAGGTGATCACCAAGCTGGCCGCCACGACTGCGATGCCGGCGAACAGACCCCACCCGTACACGACGCTCGCGAACGCCAGGTCGTGCTCCGATTCGGGAAGGTATTCGGCTCTCAGGTCGTACATGGGGTCAAATGCCAGGCCCCACAGCCCACCGCTGCCTATCGCGATGTCGGCCTGAAGCGATGCCCAGCCGGACCCACTCGGGTCGGCATCGCTGTAGAGGAACACCTGGATCCGTTCGAGTTGGTACGGGCGGAGGAAGAGCCCGGCTAGAGGCAGCGCGGCGATTCCCAGTCCGAACAGCGGCAGCAGCGGCAACATCGGCACCCTGCCGAGGATCAGCATCAGCGCCGCTACCGCTCCCAGCACCACGGCACTCGACAGGTCGGGCTGCAGGGCGACCAAGGCGATCACGCCGCTCGCGATCGCCAAAGTCGTCACCAGTCGGCTGAAGGTGTAGCCGCCGGCCAGAATGGTCGCCGACACCAGGACTACACCGAGCTTGGCGATTTCCGCGGGCTGAACGGAAACTACGCCGAAATCCAGCCAGCGCTGCGCGCCCTTGACCGATACCCCGACGATCGGCACGGCCACCAACATCGCAACCGATACCCCGAGGGTCGCAATTCCGAATCGTCGCAGTTTGTCCACCCGCATACGCGACACCAGGAACATGACCCCGATACCGATGACGGCAAAGCTCGCGTGGCGGATGGCTTGCGATGTGAGCCCGATCGACACCAAGTTGAGAAGGCCGAGGACCGTGAGAACAATCGCCGCTGTGACAATCCAGGGATCGGACTCCCGATCGTGTCCCCGCACGTCCCCGCTCATCAGCAGGTTACTTTCTCGGCAGGCACGTACAGCGGCTCCGAAGCAGCGACTGCCGGGGCACTCGTGACCGCGGCTACAGCCAGGGCGTGACCGGGCGGCAGGAATGTCTTGCTCAGGCCGTACACCTCATCCCGACCCGGCTCGGCACGCATGGTGACGTCACCACCGGCGTGCACTTCACCGGTGCACCGGTCGTAAACGTTGAGCTTCCAGGTGACCGTGTCGACGGTCGCCGCCGGGTCCAGACCAACGTCCACTCGTACTTCACACGTCTGTCCGGGGTTGCACGATCCGTCCGCGAAACTCGCGGTGACGCCGGTGATCTGGCCCGCGCTGGTCGGGGCACCGGTCTGGACCGATGCAGGTTCGACGCCGGCATCAGTCGCCATGGACGGGTCCACAGGTTCGGCCGGCGGCGGCGACACCGGCCGGAGGGTATTTTCATCCGAGAAGTCCACCGGATTGACGACGATGTCCCAGCCTTTTTTCAGCTCCGCCCACACGTGGGGACCCGTTACTACAGCCCCGGCGACAACGCCGATCGCGAGCAGGGCGAACGCTCCCTGACGCCAGGGCCTTCTCCGGCGGGTGTGCCAGGCGTTACCCGGGGGATACCAATTGGTGGTCGGCGTAAGCGACCCGGCAGCCAAATCGGTCCGGTCTTCCATCGCCCGACCATGCGGAGGAGGCCGTCCTATCGTCGCCTTGACGAGTTCGCCGATCTGGCGCCTCCGCCGAGTCTCTTCGGCCGGGTCGAGTTCGGGAGTGATTGCCCGACGAACACGGCGCACCAGATCCTCCGGATCTGTTGCTTCTGATACCGGTTCGATCACGAGATCGCCGAACTCGGGTCCCCGGCAGTTCGTCGCGACATCGCGAAGCAGGCTCGCGACCGCATCGTTCATCTCGATGCGGGACACGGCGCTCCCGACGCCGTCGATCGTGAGCTGTCCGTCGTCGGACACCATCACGGTGTCGTCCCGTAGGGCGATCAGATGACCACCCCTGCCCGTCAGTTCGAGCTGTTCGGACAAGTCTGTGAGTAGTTGCGCGGTTTGCGGGGGTGTCAGCCTTGCAACCGCGAGAAGCGTTGGTAGGCTGACACCGACGAAACCGCCACCTGAGTCGTCATGGACAGGTTCAGGTGGTTCAGGTAGGGCCGTGGCGGGCTCATTGCTGCTCGCGTGGACTCCCAAGGCTGCTTCGTTCATCGCGCATCCCCGAAACGACGTGCCCCCCGGATGATGCGGAACTGAAGCGGGTGGGCGGTGGACTGGGCTGTGCTTGCTCATGTCGAAACCCTTGCGCCTGCTCGAACTATTAAACTCCCATCCGGTCCGTTGCGCGGAGAAATCGCGAAGGCGAAAGCGCTCGAGGACCTGTGCGGCGCGCGGGAGACGCCCCCGGACGGAGTGCCCGCCCCCGGATGAGGGCGCATTGAGAGGAGCCGGGCGCAGTGCCTCCGGCACACTCCGGCTGCATTCCCGTTTTGTCCGACTCGATCGCGACCCGGCCGTTTCGTAGCGTAGGTACCCGTATCGATCGAAGGCCCTCCCCCCATTCCCGAACCGACCCGAGCATGGCCCGCGCTTGTGCGGGTGCCGCGGGAGGGGCGCCGCTGGCCGGGTGCCGCCCGAGCGGCCGCGGCTGTCGCACTGCCCTGCTTGGTCGGGGTCGCGCTCGGCTACAACCTGTCGGCCCCGATAGCAGCGCTCGGTGCATTCGCGGTGGTGTACGGGGAGGGCCGTGCCTATCGCGTGCGCTGGCGGGCGGTCTCCTTTGCCGGCGGCGTGATGACAGTCGCGGCCTTCCTCGGTGCCATCGTCGGTGACGCGGTGTACGTCGCGGCTTCCTCCGGCGGATCCGCGCTGTGGCCGCTGGTGCTGGTGCTCGCGATGTCCGCTTTCGTTGCTGTCGCAGCCTTCCTGGCGGACGCGCTACGGATCGGCCCACCGGGCGCGTTCCTCCCGCTACTTGCGGTCGAGATCGCGTCGGCGCTGCCCGCCGTCGGGATCCCCGTCAGTCATGTCGTCGCCTGGACGGCAGTTGGGGCAGTTACCGCCGTCGCGGTCGCGATGTCGGGGTGCGCGCTGCGTCCACGGGCCCCCGAACGTGGGGCGGTCTCATGCGCGCTCGCCGCGGTCGATGCCCTCGATCGCGACCGAACCTCCGCAGCGCGGCGCCATGGGGCGGTCAAAGCGGTGCACACAGCGTGGCTGTGCCTGCACGACGCGGGCATCGCCACGGGAGACCATCCGCTGACAAAGGATCTGGCGGCGGCACAGCATCGGTGCGTGTCTCTCCTGTACGGGAGGCAGGCGGCCCCCGATTCAGTCGTGGGGATCGGCGTCCACGGATCCCACGCACCACGGCCGACGATCCGGTTTCGGCTCGGGCGAGCGATGCACCTGCGGGGGCGCTCGACTCTGATCGTCGTTCGACTGCTCGTCGCCTGTCCGACGGCCGGCGTAGTCGCGATGGGCCTTGGTATCGCGAGACCGGATTGGGCGGTGATCACCGCTGCCATGATCCTGCATCAGGGTCCGGACCGGATCCTCGGAACGTATCGGGCGGTGCATCGCTTCGCGGGAACCGTGCTGGGCCTGATGGTTCTCGCTGCATTGACACCGATCGGCCCGACCGGTGTCGCATTCGTTCTCGTGTTGGCAGCGTCGATGGCCGGACTCCAGTCCTACCTCGTCCGCAACTACGGGCTGGCGATGGTGTTCATCACGACGTTGGCGCTGCTGCTCTCCGATCTCGGAGTGCCACACGATCTGACCGGCGTGATGCGGGACCGTCTGCTCGAGACGGTGATCGGTGTCGTCACCGCCGTCATCGTCTTGTGGACGGTGCTGCCCAGGTCGTACCGCAGGATCTTCGAGGATGCCGACAATTGGGTCGCGGCGACGATCGACCGGATCGAGATCGCACCCGCCGGGTCCGAGGCGCGCGAACTGTGTCGCGGACTGGCGTTCGATCTGCATTCCGCGACGACCGCGGCCCTGGTCGCCGCCCACACCGATCCGGAGTGGACCGCGTCCCGCTGGGCGCGTCACCACACGCTGAGCGAGTCCGGCTACCGGACCCTCGCGCTGTCCGGCACCGATCGAAAGGACACCGGGACTGCACAGTGAGCCGCGCGGTCCCGGAAAGCGGGATCAACGGTGAGAAGGTACCTTTGACCGCGATTGCGCGACACGGGCGCTGCTGCTTGATTTATGTGCAGTCCAAGGTAACTGTTACCAGCATGAGCACGGACCTCCCGGCACCGCTGGAGCGGGTACTCGACGAGTACGCGCGGCATCTCGAGCTCGAACGTGGCCGTTCACAGCACACGGTGAAGGCTTACGTCACCGATGCGAAGTCGCTTCTGCAGCACTGGTTGTCGACATCTCCCGAAGCACACCTCGGTGAACTCGACATCGAGGTACTCAGGGCATGGCTCGCCAGTCAGGCGGCCGGAGGTGTTGCACGCTCGACACTCGCTCGGCGAACGTCGTCGGTGCGAAACTTCACCGCCTGGTTGCTACGAACACGCCGTATCTTCGTCGATCCCGGTGTCCGTTTGGGTGCGGCCAAGGCTCACCGCACATTGCCTGCGGTCCTCCGGCAGCCACAGGCCGCAGATGTCATGGATGCCGCCGAATTGGGTGCACAGCAGCAGGATCCGATTGCTCTGCGCGACCGTCTAATCGTGGAACTGTTGTATGCGACCGGGATTCGGGTGGGGGAACTGTGCGGCCTCGACCTCGGATCTGTGGACCGTGAACGGCAACTCCTGCGGGTGATGGGTAAGGGAGACAAGGAACGGTCGGTGCCTTACGGAAAGCCTGCGGCGGAAGCCGTCGACCTCTGGTTGCACGTCGGCCGTCCAGCGGTTGCCACGGATGCCTCAGGGCAGGCTCTTCTGCTGGGCAGACGAGGAAAGCGGCTGGGCCAGCGACAAGCGCGCGCCGTTGTGCACGACGTCCTGTCCGCCGTGCCGGGGGCCCCCGACCTGAGCCCGCACGGCCTCCGCCACACGGCAGCCACACATCTTCTCGAGGGTGGCGCGGATCTACGGGTCGTCCAGGAACTGTTGGGGCATGCGAGCCTCGCGACCACCCAGCTGTATACCCATGTTTCCGTTGCGAGGCTGCGGGCGGTTCACGATCAGGCGCATCCCAGGGCCTGACCCGGTCAGCGGCAGGTACGGCGAACCATTTCTCAGCCGCCGTGGGTGCGGACAGGCTCGAGTCGTATCGGCGTGATACGGACGAGAGCGAGTGGGTTCAGGTATTCACGGTCCCTGCGAAGGCCCCAGTGCAGGCATGCGGCGATGGCCGCCATACAGCTTGGGTGGCCGGGCTCGAGGCGGCCGAGCACGGTACCGCGGCCGACCCGCATCCCGGCCGAGACGCGGGCGATGACGGGCTCGTAGGTAGTGCGCAAGCCACCCGGGTGGTCGACCGACACCACCGGTTTGCCGGCCACCGTACCCGCGAAGGCCACCACACCGGGGCCGGCGGAGAGCACGGCCCGATCGGGTGTGCCACCGAGATCGACCCCGCGATGCCCTGGCAGCCAGTCTTGTACGGGGTTGTCATACGCGCGAACAACCGTCGGTCGCGGATGCAGCGGCCAGCCGAAGGCGGTTGTCGAGGCGGCATCAGCGGGTGGGGACAGAAGGGTGGCGCCGGACAGTGCTGTAGCGGCGGTGACGGCCGCCGTGAGTGCTCGCGTGAGGGCTTGGCGCTTTGTCATGCGTCGACGATTGCGCACCCGGCCCGTTCGAGACGGGCTGCCGGACAAGTTGTGGATGGATGTTGATTCGTCCACAAATTGCGCCGACACCACTGCGCGTGATGACCGGAAGTGCGATGGCGCGGTGGTGTGCGGTTGGGGCCTGTGAGTGGAGGCCGTACACTGAGCAGGCGGTCTGTGCTGTCACAGTCCGACTTCGCGCACCCATGCAGTTTATGGACCACCGGCTGGTCTCACATTTCGATGTGAGTTCCTGTGGCTAGAGGGTGCCAGGGCAGAGCGTCACCGACGCTGTGCATGAACCGGCAATGAAGGAGAGATACACAGCCATGGCTGTCGTAACAATGAAGCAGCTGCTCGACAGCGGCACGCATTTCGGTCACCAGACTCGTCGCTGGAACCCGAAGATGAAGCGATTCATCTTCACCGACCGCAACGGCATCTACATCATCGACTTGCAGCAGACGCTGACCTACATCGACAAGGCGTACGAATTCGTCAAGGAGACTGTTGCCCACGGCGGCACCGTCCTCTTCGTCGGCACCAAGAAGCAGGCCCAAGAGTCCATCGCGGCCGAGGCCACTCGTGTCGGAATGCCTTACGTCAACCAGCGTTGGCTCGGCGGCATGCTGACGAACTTCACCACCGTCCACAAGCGCCTGCTTCGCCTCAAGGAACTCGAGGCGATGGAGCAGACCGGCGGATTCGAGGGTCGCACCAAGAAGGAAATCCTCATGCTCAAGCGTGAGATGACCAAACTGGACCGCACTCTCGGCGGTATCCGTGACATGTCCAAGGTTCCCTCCGCGGTGTGGGTCGTCGATACCAACAAGGAGCACCTTGCGGTTGCCGAGGCTCGCAAGCTGAACATCCCGGTCATCGCGATCCTGGACACCAACTGCGACCCCGACCTCGTCGACTACCCGATCCCGGGTAACGATGACGCCATCCGCAGTGCCGCGCTGCTCACCAAGGTCGTCGCTTCCGCGGTCGCCGAGGGCGTGCAGGCGCGTGCAGGATTGAGCGCCGACAAGGATGCGAAGCCCGAGGCCGGTGCAGGTGAGCCCCTCGCCGAGTGGGAGCAGGAACTGCTCTCGCAGGCAGCTCCTGCCGCAGAGGTATCGGCCACGGAGTCCGCCGAAGCTCCCGCAGCAGAAACGCCCTCGACCGAGGCCTGAGCCGTTGCAAACGGCCCTGACCAGAAGTTCTATGGTCAGGGCCGTTTGCCGGTCTGCACCGAGTACTACCCTGACTTACGTCCGAACAGACATATGAGGAGGCTCGCTCACCATGGCGAACTACACTGCCGCTGACGTCAAGCGGCTCCGCGAGCTCACCGGCTCCGGAATGATGGCCTGCAAGAACGCTCTCGCCGAGGCTGAGGGTGACTTCGACAAGGCCGTCGAGCAGCTGCGCATCAAGGGGGCCAAGGATGTAGGCAAGCGTGCCGAGCGCGCCACGGCCGAGGGTCTGGTCGTGTCGAGGGACGGCGTCTTGCTCGAGATCAATTGCGAGACCGACTTCGTCGCGAAGAACGAAGACTTCCTGAAGCTCGCGGAGTCGATCGTGGCGGTCGCTGCGGCCGAGAAGCCCGCCGACGTCGACGCCCTCAAGGCGCTCGAGATCGACGGTAAGACAGTCGAAGCAGTCGTTCAGGAGCAATCCGCGAAGATCGGCGAGAAGCTCGAGCTGAGCAAGATGGCCTCCTTCGACGGCCAGGTCGCGGTCTACCTGCACAAGCGCAGCGCAGATCTGCCGCCCGCCGTCGGCGTCCTGATCGAGTACACCGGTGACGGTGAGGCTGCCGCAGAGGTCGCTCGCGGCGCTGCCATGCAGGTCGCGGCCCTCAAGGCGAAGTACGTCACGCGTGACGAGGTCCCCGAGGACATCGTCGCAGGTGAGCGTCGTATCGCTGAGGAAACTGCCCGAGCGGAGGGGAAGCCTGAGCAAGCCCTGCCGAAGATCATCGAAGGCCGTGTCAACGGCTACTTCAAGGATGTCGTGCTGACCGAGCAGTCTTCGGTTCAGGACTCCAAGAAGTCTGTCAAGGCAATCCTCGACGAGGCCGGCGTTACCATCAAACGTTTCGTTCGTTTCGAGGTCGGCGCCACGAGCTAGTCGCGTCGGTAAGGCCCCGCTGGACGAGTGTGCTCGTCCGGCGGGGCCTACGTGTACCGCCGTGGTCTGATGAGGCAGGATGAAGACGGCGGTTCGAACGGGTGTAGAGCAGTGCGTGGGTGCGCTCGTCTGCTGTCGACGAGTAGACGAGAGCTGTGGAGACGGGTGTGGTGGAACTGAGGAGAGCAATGACCGAACCAGTCAGCGAACGTACGGGATTCCATCGAGTTCTTCTCAAGCTCGGTGGAGAAATGTTCGGTGGTGGGAAAGTTGGTCTCGACCCCGACGTGGTGACCAAAGTCGCGCAGCAGATCGCTGAAGTCGTGCGGTCCGGGGTTCAGGTGGCGGTCGTCATCGGCGGCGGAAACTTCTTCCGTGGCGCGGAATTGCAGCAGCGAGGACTGGACCGCGCGCGTTCCGACTACATGGGAATGCTCGGAACCGTGATGAATTGCCTTGCCTTACAGGACTTCTTGGAGAAGGAGGGCATCGACACCCGCGTTCAAACCGCGATCACGATGGGTCAGGTTGCCGAGCCGTATATTCCGCTACGCGCACAGCGGCATCTGGAGAAGGGTCGGGTCGTGATTTTCGGCGCCGGTATGGGCATGCCCTACTTCTCGACGGACACGACTGCGGCGCAACGTGCACTGGAAATCGGTGCTGAAGTAGTCCTGATGGCCAAGGCCGTCGACGGCGTGTTCAGCGCGGACCCACATCTCAATCCGGACGCCACGATGTACTCCCAGATCACCCATCGAGAAGTGATCGAGCAGGGACTGAAGGTGGCCGACGCAACCGCTTTCAGCCTCTGCATGGACAACGAGATGCCGATTATGGTGTTCAATCTGCTGACTGAGGGGAATATCGCTAGGGCAGTGTCCGGTGAGATGATCGGGACACTCGTCAAGTCATGACGTGCCACAAGCTCGACACAGCGCGTTCTCGAACAGGGATCTCTCGAAACAGGGTTTTCGTGAACAGGGGCACTGACGAACCGATGCAGAACGACATGGAGGAACAGCTGTGATTGACGAAGCTCTCTTCGAAGCCGAAGAAAAGATGGAGAAGGCAGTCAACGTGGCCAAGGACGATCTGGGATCCATCCGGACGGGTCGAGCGAACCCGGGCATGTTCAACCGCATCGGAATCGACTACTACGGGACCTTCACCCCGATCACCCAGTTGGCGAGCATCAACGTACCGGAAGCGCGGCTCGTGGTGATCAAGCCGTACGAGGCCGCGCAACTCGGCCCGATCGAGACCGCGATCCGCAATTCCGACCTCGGCGTCAACCCGACCAACGACGGAAACTTGATCCGCGTCTCCGTTCCCCAGCTCACCGAGGAGCGTCGGCGTGAGTTGGTCAAACAGGCCAAGTCCAAGGGTGAGGACGCGAAGGTGTCGGTGCGAAGCGTGCGCCGCAAGGCCATGGACGAACTCTCACGGATTCAGAAGGAAGGCGAGGCCGGCGAGGACGAGGTCGGGCGTGCAGAGAAGGAACTCGACAAGACGACTGCCCGCTACGTCGGGCAGATCGACGAACTTGTCAAGCACAAGGAAGCCGAGTTGCTGGAAGTTTAGTTGTGAAACGAGGAGTGGATCGGGGACAGTGACCGTGCCAGCAGAACACGGGACCCCAAGCGGACCCATATCAGAGGGTGACTCCTCACGACCGCTCTCCGGGAGAGAGCCATCAGGGGATGCGGCTCCCGTCACCAAGTCGAAGGCAGGGCGAAACCTCCCAGCGGCGATCGCGGTCGGTGGCGGTCTCGGAATCGCCCTGATCGTTGTCCTGGTCTACATGCCCCTGGTGTGGATCGCCGTCGTGGCGGTCGCTATGGCAGTTGCAACCTGGGAGGTCACCAAGCGACTCCGGGAGTCCGACATCGATGCGCCCAGGATTCCGCTGCTCGTCGGCGGCCAGGCGATCTTGTGGCTCGGGTGGCCCTTCGGTCCCTTGGGGGTGCTCAGTGCTTTCGCAGGCACCGTGCTGGTCTGCATGGTCTGGCGCCTCTTCGATCAAGGCTTGAAGGCGACGCCACGGAACTTCCTCCGAGACACCGCGATCACCGTGTTCGTGGCGGCGTGGATTCCGCTACTGGCTGCGTTCGCCGTCCTGATGGTGCTGCAGGAAGACGGTGCCGGTCGCGTATTCGCCCTGATGATCGGAGTCGTCTGTTCCGATGTCGGCGGTTATGTGGCAGGTGTCTTCTTCGGCAAACACCCGATGGTTCCTAGGATCAGCCCGAAGAAGTCGTGGGAGGGATTTGCTGGGTCGATGCTGTTCTGTGTGATCGGCAGCATCCTCTCGGTCAGCCTGATCCTCGGCGCGAACCCGTTGATCGGTTTGCTCCTCGGCGTCGTCCTCGTGGTTACCGCAACGCTCGGCGATCTCATCGAATCACAGGTCAAGAGGGAACTCGGTATCAAGGACATGGGTACGCTGCTGCCCGGTCACGGCGGCATCATGGACCGTCTCGATTCCCTGCTGCCATCAGCATTCGTGACGTGGCTGGTGCTGACGGCGCTTGTCTGACCGCCCGATCCGGAAGATTCCGAGCCCGAACATTTGGCACTGGCCGGAAGTGTACGAGGTCGAGAATCGCGCCCAGGACGTCGAGGGGGCGATCTTCCGGCACTTGAGGGCGACGTTCGACTGGGCTGGCCGCACCGTCGTAGACATCGGCTGTGGGTCGGGATTCCACCTACCGCTGTTCGCGGAATCCGCGGAAACGGTCATCGGGATCGAGCCTCACCAGCCGTTGGTGAACCTGGCCCGTCAGCGGGTGGTCGGCATGGGCAATATCCGGGTGATCGACGGCTCCGCTCAACACATGCCCCTCGATGATGCGAGCGTGGATCTCGTGCACGCCCGCACCGCCTACTTCTTCGGTCCCGGGTGTGGGCCGGGAATCGCTGAGGCGCTGCGAGTGCTGCGGCCGGGGGGAGCGCTCGTCGTGGTAGATCTCGATGCCACCGCTCATCCATACGGCGAGTGGATGCGTGCGGACCTGCCGCAGTACCGTCCGGCGGCCGTAGAGCGATTCTTCGCGGCACAGGGCTTCGACCTCGCGCGAGTGGAGACGAAGTGGGAATTTTCCGATCGCGAAGCGCTTCGCGGAGTTCTGAACATCGAGTTCACGAAGAGGACGGCGGCAAGGGCATTCGCGCACATACCGGGGCTTTCGCTCGACGTGCGTTACCGCGTACACGTCCGTAGGAAGCCCGAAGGCCTGCTCTGACCGCCGTGTACTAGTGCAGGTGGGGCAATGTCGCAATTGCGCGCAACGAACCCGTCGGCGGTTGCGTCGACCTCGATTCCGCCGTCGCACGGTGGATACCCGCCGTATTGACAACGCCCCCGTTGATCGTGTGATGTGTTTCACATGGTCATTCAGCGATTGGGCAGGGGGGCCGCCCTGGTGTTGGGTGTGTGCCTTGCAGTCGTGAGCGCCGGCGCCGCACCGGCCGAACCGGCTGATTCCGCACCGGTCGATTTCTACGACGTGCCGACCCCCCTTCCTGCGGGAGTGCCGGGCGACGTGCTGAAGTCCGAGTCGTATCCGCCCGCGCTGACCGTGCCGAATCAGGTCGGACCGTGGCCGTCGGGTGCACAGCGGATCATGTACCGCAGCACGAACGCCCACGGGGAGGCGGTCGCGGTGACCGGAACCTACTTCGACGCGAGCGTGCCGTGGACCGAAGGCGGCCCCCGGCCACTGGTTGTCTTCGCGCCTGGGACGCAGGGTCAAGGCGACCAGTGTGCACCATCGAAGCTGTTCGCCGAGGTCGTCCACTACACCCCGCCGCTCGACTTCGCGGTGGAGTACGAGACCATACAGGTGTATGCACTGCTCTCCCGCGGTATGGACGTCGTAGTCACGGACTACGAGGGGCTCGGCACGCCCGGGATTCACTCGTACACCGACCGACGCGCGGAGGGGTACGCCGTACTCGATGCGGCGCGGGCGGCGACCAGGTTGCCTGATACCCAAATCGGCGACGACAGCCCGATCGGACTGTGGGGCTACTCGCAGGGCGGGGGAGCGAGCGCCGCCGCAGCCGAGTTGCAGGGTACGTACGCACCCGAGCTGAACATCCGCGGCACGTACGCGGGGGGTGTGCCTGCAGACCTGCGCGCCGTGGCAGAAAAAATAGACGGTGGGGTGGGCACAGGTCTTCTCGGGTATTCGGTCAACGCCTTCTACGCTGGTTACCCAGAAATTCGCGGCGAAATCGACAGCGTACTGAGCCCGTACGGACGCGAGGTACTCGACGAAATCGCGACTCAGTGCGTCCCGGAGACGTCCACGCGGTACGGACTGCACCGCACCTCGGAGTGGACGCGGGACGGTCGCACCTTCGCCGAACTCATAGACACGTTGCCGAACGTCGGGGCTGTCATCGACGAGCAGCGCATCGGGCGTTTGACGCCTCGCAGTCCGGTTCTGATCGCTCAGGGCCGCAATGACGATCTGGTTCCCTACGCGCAGGCTCGGACACTCGCCGACGATTGGTGCCGACTCGGCGCGACAGTCGAGTTCAGCGTCCAGGAGATCCCGCCGATCGCGCCCGGATTCGTCATCGGCCACGTGCTGCCTGCGGGCACCGTGCTGCCCCAAGCGCTCGGCTGGATGACCGATCGATTCGTGGGCGCCCCGGCGCCGTCGACCTGCAACGCGTGACGCCGGGCGCGGGAGAGACATCTTGGCCGAAGAAGACGGCGGCGTGGGCATTCGCACGCATGCCGGGCCTGTCGCTCGACGTGCGTTACCGCGCGCAAGTCCGTAGGAAGTGCGAAGACCTACGCTGATTCTCGGGTACTACTGCGGTGTGATGTCGAATATCCGCGCGAGGGCGTTGATTTTCTTCGCTTTCGCGAGCTTGGGGACATCGCTGCCGTCTCGGACACCGGATCCGTCCTCGCCGAGGGCGGCGATGACTTCACGGGCCCACTTGGTCTCGGCGGGCGACGGGCTCAGGGCATCGTTGACAGGAGCCGTCTGCTCGATCGACATGCACAGTTTCCCGGTCATGCCCATCGAAAGGCTCAGTGCCGCGGCCCTGATCAGTGCATCGGTGTCCGTGACCAGGGCGGGGCCATCGATCGGGGGGCAGATTCGCGCCGCCCGACTCGCTATGGACAGCCGCGATCGCGGGTACGCCATAGCCAATGGCGAGTCGTCCATGCCGGTGTCGCGACGGAAGTCACCACTGCCGAACGCCAGCCGGAATGTGGCCTCGGTACGTGCGATTTCGGGTGCCGCCTCCAACCCCACCGCGGACTCGATGAGCGCGAGAACCTTGGTGGCCTCGGGGAGCCTGTCTGCAGTTGCGTCGACCTGCATGCCGCTCTCGGTCTTGGCAAGCATGACGCCTTCGAGGCCTTGCACATCGCTGAGGGCGTCCAGATCGTCGGCCCAGTAGGAGGTGGTCGCGTCGTTGATACGCACCCACGCGCGGTGGCGTTCGCTGAGCCATGCCGCAACGTCGGCCCTGGCTTGCGGTTTGCGGTCTGGGGTGACGGCATCCTCGAGGTCGAGAATTATGGCATCCGCCGCGCTGGTGTGTGCCGCCTCGAAATTCTCGGGTCTTCCAGCGGGAACCAGGAGCCACGATCTTGCCTGTTCGGCTGCGATGCGAGGTGCCAAAGTCGTCTCTTTGTCGGCTGTCGTCATGTCGGCCTTCACAGTCGTATCTTCTCGGTGATGTTCACAACAATCATGCGCGCCGAGCACCCTCGTGATCCACCCGAGAAACTACTGTTCGGTCAGTTGGTCACATCAAATCTGCGCTCGAGTCGGTCCGAAGTTGTCGGTATACATCGATCTTCGTTCAACCAGACCAAATCCGCATGTCCAACGGGCGACCGGAAGACCGGGATCAGGCATCCGTGTGTGGTTCGCGACTCGAGAAATTTGAGAATTACGATTAACGGAATGACAGCGACAAATGGAACAATCCCGAAATTGTGGCTGTTTCTCTCCCCCTCGTGTTCACCGCGCCCCGGCGTGGGATGCCCTCTCGGCATCTCGCGGACCTCGACCCCTCCGAGCGACGAGAGGCGGTCGCGTCGCTGGGTCTGCCTGGCTTCCGCGCAGACCAGCTCGCCCGCCAGTACTACGCGCGGCTGGAGGCGGATCCCGAGAAGATGACAGATCTGCCGGCAGCAGTCCGAGAGCAGGTCGGCTCCGCCCTCTTCCCGACGCTGTTGACGTCGATCAATCATGTGGCCTGCGATGGTGGTGAAACCCGCAAGACGTTGTGGAGGGCGAACGACGGAGCACTGCTCGAAAGCGTCCTCATGCGCTACCCCGACCGTGCGACGCTCTGCATCTCCAGTCAGGCTGGGTGCGGCATGGCCTGCCCTTTCTGCGCGACCGGCCAGGCGGGGCTGCAACGCAATCTGTCCACGGCAGAGATCGTCGACCAGGTGCGGGCTGCGGCGAAGGCGCTGCGGGACGGCGAGGTGGCCGGCGGCCCGGGCAGGTTGTCGAACGTGGTCTTCATGGGGATGGGGGAGCCACTGGCTAACTACAAGCGCGTGGTCGCGGCGGTGAGACGCATCACCTCACCCGCCCCGGACGGACTCGGGTTGTCGCAGCGGTCTGTGACGGTGTCGACGGTCGGATTGGCTCCCGCCATCCGCAAGCTCGCTGACGAGGATCTCAGCGTTACGTTGGCGGTGTCCCTGCACACACCCGACGATGAGCTGAGAGACACACTGGTTCCGGTCAACAACCGGTGGCCGGTGGCCGAGGTTCTCGAAGCCGCCCGGTACTACGCGGACAAGACGGGCAGGCGGGTCTCGATCGAGTACGCATTGATCCGAGATGTCAACGATCAGCCGTGGCGAGCAGATCTGTTGGGTAAGAGGTTACGCAAAGCCCTAGGTGCCTTGGCGCATGTGAACCTGATCCCGCTCAACCCCACCCCGGGTAGCGAATGGGACGCGAGTCCGAAGCCGGTGGAGAAGGAATTCGTCAGGCGCGTGCTCGCGCAAGGAGTGTCCTGCACGGTGCGCGACACCCGTGGCCAGGACATCGCAGCCGCCTGTGGTCAACTCGCGGCCGAGAACTGAATTCGCGAAATCCACGAACGAACCCCTCGTCCCGATCAATCGGGACGAGGGGTTCGTTCAATTCTCAGCTCGTCTTCGTAACCAGCCTGGCCTCGAAGCTACCGAGGCTTGCGTCGCAAGACGATGTCGCGGACGAGGATGGCGACCAGCAGGGCTGCGCTGCCGACCAGCCACCAGTCTTCGACCCTGCCGGTGTGGTTGCCGATGATCATCGTCAATAGGAAGGCCGCGAAGAACCACCCGAGGAATCGGAACGTCCTGGGAGCTTCTCCACTCCAGCCCCACGCCGCCGACGGAACTTCCGCGGTGTCGACGTGCCCGGCCACGAGGGGGTCGCTGGACGAAGGCTCCAACTGGGTATCGGCCACGATCGATCCTCCTGCAGATTCGGTTGCGCTACTCGACACATCGTGGCATACGACTGTGCGTCGTACGTAGCGGGGCCATCCGTTGCGGGAAACAGCAGTTCCATCAGGAACAATAGGCGCGTGGATGAAACCAGGCCCACTCGTGTCCTCCTCCTCGGCAGCACCGGTTCGATCGGTACGCAGGCGTTGGAGGTGGTGGCCGCCAATCCGGACCGGTTCGAAATCGTGGGTCTGTGTGCCGGCGGGGGAAACGTAGATCTACTGGCAGAGCAGATCCGGGAGACGGGTGTCTCTTCTGTTGCCGTCGCAGACCCCGAGGCCGCCCGCGCGCTGGATCCACCGGGTGTGCTGAGCGGACCCGGCGCGGCAACCGAGTTGGTTCGCACCGTCGAGGCGGATGTCGTCCTCAACGCGCTCGTCGGATCCCTGGGGCTGGAGCCGACACTGGCGGCACTCGAGTCGGGAGCCCGCCTCGCGCTGGCGAACAAAGAGTCGCTCATCGCGGGTGGGCCACTCGTGACGGCGGCCGCGGCGCCGGGTCAGATCGTGCCCGTGGACTCCGAGCACTCCGCCTTGGCGCAATGTCTGCGCGGGGGGCGCTCGGACGAGGTCGACAGGCTCGTGCTCACTGCCTCGGGTGGGCCGTTCCGCGGCTGGAGTGTTGAAGATCTCGAGAGTGTCAGCCCGGCGCAAGCGCTGGCCCATCCGACATGGTCGATGGGTCCGATGAACACGCTGAACTCCGCAACCCTGGTCAACAAGGGGCTCGAGCTGATCGAGACCCACCTGCTGTTCGGAGTCGACTACGACCGGATCGACGTCACTGTCCATCCGCAGTCCATCGTCCATTCGATGGTGACGTTCACCGACGGTTCGACGCTGGCGCAGGCCAGCCCGCCAGATATGAAGCTACCCATAGCACTTGCGCTGGGCTGGCCGGACCGGGTCGCCGGTGCCGCGGCGGCATGCGACTTCACGGCTGCGGCCACCTGGGAGTTCGAGCCGCTCGACGCCAAGGTTTTTCCTGCTGTCGACCTCGCCAGGGAAGCCGGTAAGGGAGGAGGATGTCTCACCGCCGTTTACAACGCGGCCAACGAGGTTGCGGCTGACGCGTTCTCGAGGGGCGGAATAAGCTTTCCCGCCATCGTCCGCACCATAGCCGCGGTGCTCTCGCAGGCGGATCAGTGGTCGACACCACCGGCTAACGTGGAAGATGTACTGGCCGCTGACGGCTGGGCACGTGAGCGGGCACGTCAACTCGTCAACCAGGAGGGCTAGAACTGCATGGTGTTCGTATTGGGCGTTATCGTCTTCGCCCTTGGGATCGCATTGTCGATTGCGCTTCATGAAGCGGGCCACATGTGGGTGGCGAAGGCCACGGGTATGAAGGTGCGCAGGTACTTCATCGGCTTCGGACCCAAGATCTTCTCGTTCCGTCGGGGGGAAACCGAGTACGGGGTCAAAGCGCTCCCGCTCGGTGGGTTCTGTGACATTGCCGGCATGACGGCGATGGACGAACTCGCGCCCGACGAAGAAGACCGGGCGATGTACAAGAAGGCCACGTGGAAGCGGCTCGCAGTGATGTCGGGCGGGATCGCCATGAACTTCGTGCTCGGCCTCGTCCTCGTCTTCGTGCTTGCCGTCGGATGGGGCCTGCCCAACCTCAACCCTCCTCCCGCGACGGCGCTGGGCGATATGAGTTGTGCGCCCGCGACTCAGTCCGAGGATGGCCAGGTTGCCCCGTGTACTGGGGACGGGCCCGCCCAGCAGGCCGGCCTGGAGCGCGGTGACATCGTCACCGCTGTGGGCGACACCCCGGTCGACACTTGGGCGCAGTTCGTGTCCGCGACCCAGGCGCTGACCGGGCCTGCGGACTACACGGTCGAGCGTGGTGGCCAGACCCTCACGTTCACCGTGGTGCCACAGGAAGTGCAGCGGTATGTGATCGACCCGAAGACCGGTGAGAAGTCGTCTATGACCGTGAGCGCGATCGGTGTCGGACCCGATTACTACCTTCCGACCCAGTACAACGCGTTGGCGGCGATCCCCGCATCGGTGGCGTTCACTGGCGACATGTTCACGATGACGGCGGAGCGACTCGTCGAATTGCCCGGCAAGGCCGTAGATCTGTGGCAATCCGTGACCGGCGGCGAGCGTGACATGGACACTCCGATCAGCGTTGTCGGCGCCAGCGTAATCGGTGGCGAAGTCGCAGAGCGCGGACTGTGGGAGGTGTTCATCCTCCTGTTGGCCAGCCTCAATTTCTTCCTGGGAATGTTCAACGTCCTGCCATTGCTCCCGCTCGACGGCGGGCACATGGCTGTGACGGTGTACGAGCGCTTCCGCGACTTCTTCCGCGGACGTCGGGGACTGCCACGCGGCGCCCCGGTCGACTACATGAAACTGCTGCCCGTCACTTACGTTTTCATCGTCATCGGCGGTGCCTACATGTTGCTGACTCTGACCGCCGACATCGTCAACCCGATTCAGCTCTTTCCGTGACAGCTAGACTCGACCTCGAGCTATGAAAGAAGGCAAAACGTGACCAGCCCGGTTGGATTAGGAATACCGGAAGGCCCGGGTGCGGTTCTCGCACCCCGGCGCAAGACTCGCCAACTCGAGGTCGGTGGGGTTGGTGTCGGAAGCGACTATCCGATTTCCGTGCAGTCGATGTGCACCACGAAGACACACGACGTCAACGCCACGCTGCAGCAGATCGCCGAACTCACGGCCTCCGGTTGTGACATCGTGCGTGTGGCGTGTCCGCGGCAGGAGGACGCCGACGCGCTAGCGGCGATCGCCAAGAAGAGCCAGATCCCCGTCATCGCGGACATCCACTTTCAGCCGCGCTACATCTTCGCTGCCATCGAGGCCGGCTGTGCGGCCGTCCGCGTCAACCCCGGAAACATCAAGGAGTTCGACGGGCGAGTGAAGGAGGTCGCGAAGGCGGCCGGGGATGCGGGGATTCCGATCCGAATCGGTGTCAATGCCGGCTCGCTCGACCCGCGTCTGATGCGGAAGTACGGCAAAGCGACGCCTGAGGCGCTCGTGGAGTCGGCGTTGTGGGAGGCGAGCCTGTTCGAGGAGCACGGCTTCGGAGACATCAAGATTTCCGTCAAGCACAACGACCCGGTGGTCATGGTCGAGGCGTACCGTCAACTCGCCGCTCAGTGCGATTACCCGCTGCACCTCGGTGTGACGGAGGCAGGACCGGCTTTCCAGGGCACCATCAAGTCTGCGGTCGCGTTCGGCGCGCTGCTGGCCGAGGGTATCGGCGACACGATCCGGGTGTCGTTGTCCGCGCCGCCTGTAGAAGAGATCAAGGTTGGAACGCAGATCCTGCAGTCGATGAATCTGCGTCCGCGGAAACTCGAGATCGTGTCCTGTCCGTCGTGTGGTCGTGCGCAGGTGGATGTGTACACGTTGGCAGACGAGGTCACGGCAGGCCTTTCAGGCATGGAGATCCCGCTTCGCGTGGCTGTGATGGGGTGTGTCGTCAATGGTCCCGGTGAGGCGCGGGAGGCTGATCTGGGTGTGGCGTCCGGCAATGGCAAGGGGCAGATCTTCGTGAAGGGAAAGGTGATCAAGACTGTGCCCGAGGCGCAGATCGTGGAGACTCTGATCGAAGAAGCCATGCGGATTGCGGAAGAGATGGAAGGCGATTCGGCGGCGGGCTCACCCGTCGTCACGGTCAGTTGATCGGACTCCGCGGTGTCCGCTCGCAACGACTCCCGTTTCCGGCGAGTTCATGGCAGTCTGGGGGCACGACCACTAACTGACAGGTGGGTAGATGCTCAAGCTTCTCGGTGCAAAACAGTTGAGCAGTCGAGATACGGCTCTCGCGCTTCGAGTGCTCGACTCTGATCCCGTCGCTGCCTGTATGGTTGCCGCTCGGGTTGAGCAGGGCGGAACCGACCCCCGGATGATCCACGGAGAGTTGTGGAGTCGTGGCGGCCCGCTCGAATCGCTGTGTTTTTCGGGCGCGAATTTCGTGCCGCTCCGCGGCAGCACAGACGATATGCGCGCGTTCGCAGACCGGGCCTGCCGCACACCGCGCATGTGTTCGTCCTTGGTGGGCCGTGCCGAGTTGACCCTGCCGCTGTGGGAGATGCTCGAACTGGACTGGGGGCCGGCCCGTGAGGTCCGCGCTGAACAGCCGTTGCTCGCCCTGGCCGGTACGCCGCTGTGCCGACCCGATCCACTGGTTCGCCAGGTGCGACTTCGCGAACTGGACCAGTACCTACCGGCTGCGGTCGCGATGTTCATCGAGGAAGTCGGCATCGATCCTCGCGCAAACGATGATGGTCGCGGCTACCGCCGTCGCGTCGCGAACCTCATCGCAGCCGGCCGGGCGTGGGCCCGGTTCGAGGACGGTCAGGTGGTCTTCAAGGCAGAGGTGGGATCGCTGTCCTCACGGGTGGGGCAGATTCAGGGCGTCTGGGTGCATCCGATGTATCGAGGGCAAGGACTTGGGGCGGCCGGGACGGCTGCGGTGGCTCAGGCGGTCGTCGCGGAAGGCCGAACCGCGAGCCTTTATGTCAACAGTTTCAACACGATTGCCCGTAGCACCTATGCGCGAATCGGTTTCAGTCAGGTTGCGACTTTCGCCACAATTCTCTTGGACTGATATTTCGCGGACTGACATGGCGTGCCGCCTACCGTGTCGGAGGTGTCTGCCGACATAACATGAGCGGCGATGAACCTTCGCTGCTTGCCCCGTACGCGTGTCGTCAGATCGATGATGCTTGGCGGGGTGGCTGTGCTGATGGTGGGTGTGACGGCGTGTACGCCGCGACCGGACGGTCCGGCACCTGCCGCTCAGGCATTTCTGGCGGCTTTCGCCGAACGAGATTCCGAGCGGGCCGCCGATCTCTCGGACCGTCCCGACGATGCTCGGCGGACCCTCGAGTCGACGTGGGATTCGCTGCAGGCCGAATCGCTCGATGCTGAAACCACAGACGTCCGGGTGAGCGGTGATACCGCGACTGTCGGCTACACCTACGAATGGCATCTGCCGAAGGACCGGGTGTGGACGTATTCAGGTGAGCTCCAGATGGGCCGCCGCGACGGCACCTGGGCTGTGCGCTGGAGTTCTACCAACGTGCATCCCCGTCTCGGGGATCGTCAGACGATGTCGCTGCGTTCCATTGCGGCCCCGAGGGCACGGGTCAACGAGCAATCCGGATCGGACGTTCTCGTGCCCGGCGTCGTACATCGTGTCGAGTTCGATGCGAGGGAATCGGGCAATGTGATCAGGAGCGCACAGTTGCTCGCTTCGGCGTTGGCGACGTTCGACAACACTCTCACCGCGCAGTCGTTGGTGGAGTCCGCCACCGCGGTCAAGGGTAAGTACCCCGTCATACGGCTGAGGCCGGAGGACCACGACCTGGTTTCCGGTGTTCTCGACGAAATCCCAGGTGTGACCGTGTCCGACGAGGCCGCGTTGCTGGCCACGGACCGGACGTTCGCACCTGATCTCATCAGCCGGGTCAAGAAGACTTTGATCGACGAGATCGACGGCGAGGCCGGTTGGCGTGTGGTCACCGTCAATCAGAACGGCGTCGACACGGATGTGCTGACCGAGACACCTCCCAAGACTGTCCCGTCGTTTTCGATCAGTCTCGACCGGCCCGTTCAGGTCGCCGCGCAGAATGCCGTGAACGCCCGGTCCGACCAGGCCATGATGGTCGTCATACAACCCTCGACTGGCGATATCCTCGCCGTGGCGCAGAACGAGGCAGCCGACAGGGATGGGCCCGTAGCGCTGACCGGCCTTTACCCTCCGGGCTCGACGTTCAAGATCGTCACCGCGGGAGCGGCGATCTCGTCGGGACTCGCGACACCGGACACATTGGTTCCTTGCCCTGGTCGCATGGTGATCGGTGACCGAAGCGTCCCGAACTACAACGATTTCGGGCTCGGGACGGTGCCGATGGCCACCGCGTTCGCCCGTTCCTGCAACACGTCTTTCGCGAAACTCGCGAGCGAGATGGAGCCGAATGCGCTGACGGTTTCGGCCTCGCAGTTCGGAATCGGCGGTGATTACGGAATCGTGGGCTTGCCGACCTACACCGGTTCGGTGCCTGAAGCCGACGATCTCGTCCAACGAGCAGAGGACGGTTTCGGACAGGGCAGAATCGTGGTCAGCCCATTCGGAATGGCTCTGGCCGCTGCAACGATAGCGAACGGTTCCACACCGGTGCCCGGGTTGATTGCCGGACGGGAGACAACCATCCTCGAGGACCATCGCCAGATCAGTCCGGAGATGGTAGACGGCCTCCGCGCAATGATGCGCCTTGTGGTCACGAGTGGCACCGCTGAGCGCATCAAGGATCAGGGTGAGGTGTACGGAAAGACGGGTGAAGCCGAGGTCGAGGGTGGCTCACATGCCTGGTTCGTCGGCTATCGCGGCGATCTCGCCTTCGCAACCTTGGTGGTGCGCGGCGGAAGCTCCGACAACGCGGTTGCTCTGACTCGAGACATGTTCGGGGCGCTGCCGGACGGATATTGATCGGACGTTCGTCGGCGCAAGCTGATTCACTGTTGGTGCAGTCGGCTGCAACATGTGGCGGTACGTCGATCTCACGTGACGGAAGATGAACGCCCTATTTCGGGGCGCGGCAGCGAATGCGCGAGCGGCCAAGGCGGTCACCCTGTTTCCGGGGGTATTGATGGCGATTTGTGAGCTGGATCATAATCAGTGCGAGTTCGGGTGACGGCCGAACTTTCCGACCTATCCAACGGGGGCGCGAGGAGTGCCGCATGACAACCGATTCCGCCGCACGCGTGAATGAGCTGTTGGACCAGTACGACACGCAGTCGGCGTCTGCGGCGGAACTGCTTTGCGATCGACACCCGGCAGACCAAGTGGCTTTCACCATCGTGCAGGCGGACTTGTCGTCGACGGACCTCACCTACGGGTATCTGCGTGAGCAGTCTACGCGCTTCGCGGCTGCGCTCGCGGACCTCGGCGTCGGGCCCGGCGACCACGTGGCAGTGCTGATGGGCAAGTCGGCTCAACTGGTGATCGCGCTGCTCGGGATCTGGCGGCGCGGCGCCGTCCAGGTCCCGCTGTTCACCGCGTTCGCGCCACCCGCCATAGCGTTCCGGCTCGGTGCCAGCGGCACGAAGGTTGTGATCTCGGACGCGGATCAGCTCCAGAAGTTGGCGCCGGGCGAGGACATTCCCGCGGATGCGTCTTGGAAGGTGGTGGTCGCGGGAGGAGGAGGCACCGCCGCGCTCGACTTCGACACGTTGGTGGAGTCGTATGATGCCGACGACTCGAGGGGTGCCGCCGTGGCAGTCGGAGGCGACGGACCCCTGGTCCAGCTGTTCACGAGCGGCACAACTGGAACCCCGAAGGGTGTGTCAGTGCCCCTACGGGCAGTCACTTCGTTCCACGTCTACCACGAATCCGGCCTCGACGTCCGAAAAGACGATGTGTTCTGGAACGCCGCGGACCCGGGCTGGGCGTACGGCGTGTATTGCGCGTTGCTCGGCCCTCTCGCTGCGGGTATCGGCCGCAACATCCTGCTGAATGCAGGGTTCTCGGTACCTCTCACGTGGAAGGTGATGGAACGCTTCGGCGTTACGAACTTCACGGCAGCGCCGACCGTATACCGGAGCCTTCGCGCCGACCCGACCCCGATCCCCGAGAGGGTTCGGCTGCGTTGCGCCTCGTCCGGGGGTGAGCCGCTGACGCCGGATGTGATTGCGTGGTCGAAGGCCAATTTGAGTGTGCTCGTGCACGACCACTACGGGCAGACCGAACAGGGCATGGTCTTCGCGAACGCCTGGGCTGACGGCCTGCGCGAAGAAGTTCGGGCAGGATCGATGGGCAAGCCGCTCCCGGGACTCGCGTGCGCAGTCCTCGAGGCCGATTCCGACGCCATCGCCCCACCGCGCACGTTCGGACGGGTCGCGATCGACATCCCGAACAGCCCGTTGATGTGGTTCTCCGGATATGTCGACGCCCCTGAGAAGACCGCACAGCGGTTCACCGGGGACGGTCGCTGGTATCTCACCGGTGATACGGGGCAGACCGACGAGGACGGCTACTACTACTTCGCCGCGCGCGACGACGACGTCATCATCACGGCCGCCTACCGGATCGGCCCTTTCGAGGTCGAGAGCGTGCTGGTCATGCACGAGCACGTCCTCGAGGCGGCCGTCGTGGGCGTACCTGACGAATTGCGCGGCGAGGTAATCGAGGCGTTTGTGGTGCTCCGCGACGGTATCGAGGGCACGGAAGAACTCGAGGTCGAACTGCAGACGCTGGTGAAGAAGAAGTTCGCGGCACACGCCTATCCGCGCGTCGTACATTTCGTACCGAACCTGCCCAAAACCCCCAGCGGCAAGGTCCAGAGATATCTTCTCCGGCAGAGGAGGCGTTCTGCACCGACCGAGGGGCATCGCCCGAGTTGCTCGGCGGGTGCGGAAACAACCGAGCCGCGGGGCGACTAACCTTGTATCCATGTCTGTCCGCACTGCACTGAGCCCCGGAACCGTGTCCCCCGTCCTAGCCGTCCCAGCGGGTATCGAGCGTCCCGAGTATGCGTGGAAGCCCACGGCGAACGAAGGTAACGAGCCCTGGGTGCAGACACCCGAGACCATCGAGGCCATGCGGGTGGCGGGCAAGATCGCGGCGGGGGCTCTGCAGGAGGCCGGTAAGGCGGTAGCACCCGGAGTCAGCACCGACGAGCTGGACCGCATCGCCCATGAGTACATGATCGATCACGGTGCCTATCCGTCGACGCTCGGTTACAAGGGTTTCCCCAAGTCGTGCTGCACGTCGCTCAACGAGGTCATCTGTCACGGAATCCCCGACTCGACGGTGATTCAAGACGGGGACATCGTCAACATCGACGTCACCGCGTACGTCGGCGGAGTCCATGGCGACACCAACGCCACCTTCCTCGCCGGGGACGTCGCGGAGGAGAACCGCCTGCTGGTCGAGCGCACCCGTGAGGCCACGATGCGCGCGATCAAGGCGGTCAAGCCGGGCCGCGAGCTCAACGTGATCGGCCGCGTCATCGAGTCGTATGCCAACCGCTTCGGCTACGGCGTCGTGCGGGATTTCACTGGCCACGGCATCGGTGAGACCTTCCACAACGGCCTGGTGATCCTGCACTACGACCAGCCCAACGTCGACACCGTGATCGAACCGGGCATGGTGTTCACGATCGAACCGATGATCAACCTCGGCGATATCGACTGGGAGATCTGGGAAGACGACTGGACCGTTGTCACCAAGGACCGCAAGTGGACGGCTCAGTTCGAGCACACCATCGTCGTCACGGACACTGGCAACGAGATCCTCACCCTGCCTTGAGCTCGGGTCATTGGAGCGGCGCCTTACTCGTAGCCGGCACTACGTCGGATGCGGGCAAGAGCGTGCTTGTGGCGGGCCTGTGCCGGATGCTGGCGCGGCGAGGGGTGCGGGTAGCGCCCTTCAAGGCCCAGAACATGTCGAACAACTCCGTCGTCACTTTGGACGGCGGCGAGATCGGGCGCGCTCAGGCGTTCCAGGCGGCCGCCTGCGGTCTCGAGCCGAGCGTGCGGTTCAACCCGGTCCTGCTGAAACCGGGGAGCGACCGCACCTCCCAACTTGTGGTTCGTGGACGAGCGGTGACGTCCGTCGGCGCGCGCGACTACATCGAACACCGTGAACATCTGCGTACGGTCGTAGCCGAGGAACTGAGCTCGCTGCGCGCCGACTTCGACGTCGTAATTTGCGAGGGAGCGGGTTCCCCAGCCGAGATCAATCTGCGCGCAACCGATCTGGCCAACCTCGGTCTCGCGCGCGAGGCGGAGATTCCGGCGATCGTCGTCGGCGACATCGACCGCGGGGGTGTGCTGGCCCATCTGTTCGGCACCGTCTCGGTCCTGTCGCCGGAGGACCAGGCGCTCATTGCGGGGTTCGTGATCAACAAGTTTCGCGGCGAGCTCTCCTTGCTGACACCAGGACTCGAGCAACTGGCCGCGATGACAGGCAGACCGACGCTTGGCGTCATTCCCTTCGCCGATGGCTTGTGGCTGGATGCGGAGGATTCGTTGAGTGTCGTCGGGGACTCGGTCGTCGGACGTCCCGCGCCTCCGGTCGGCGACGATTGGCTGCGCGTGGCGGCCGTTCGACTACCCCGTATCTCCAATTCGACCGACGTCGAGGCGCTCGCGTGCGAGCCCGGTGTGTCCGTACGGTGGGTTACCGATCCTGCGCGCCTGCAGGACGCTGATCTGATCGTCATTCCGGGAAGCAAGTCGACTGTGAGCGATCTGGAATGGTTGCGCCACAGCGGTATTGCGGATGCCATTGTGGCACATGCGAAACGGGGAGGGCCGGTGCTCGGCATCTGCGGTGGCTATCAGATGTTCGGGTCCGCCATCGTCGACGACGTCGAATCAGGCCGTGGCACGGTGCCAGGCCTCGGGTTGCTCGATTTGGAAATCGAGTTCGAGGCGGACAAAGTGCTCGCGCGGGTCCGTGGTGACGCCTACGGCATTCCGGTGTCCGGCTACGAAATCCATCACGGTCGGGTGCGTCACTCCGGCGATGAACCATTGCTGTACACGAGCGCAGGCGCCTCGGAGGGAAGTGTTCGCGGTTCCGTGTACGGAACTCACTGGCACGGTCTTCTCGAGACGGACCGGTTCCGCCGACTGCTACTCGATGAGGTGGCCGATCAGGCGGGGAGGGCAGGCTTCGTTTCTGCCCCGGATATCGATGTGGCAGCAATCCGTGGTGCGCAACTCGATCTGCTTGCGGATCTGGTGGAGCAAAATCTCGACCTCGACGCGCTAGAGGCGCTGATCGACAAGGGTGTGCCGAAAGACATTCCAGCGATTCGGGCAGAACTGGTGCGTTAGGAGCGTTGCCGGAAAGTCCGCTCGAGTTCGATGCAGTCGCCGGTTGACGGGTGGGGGTGAGAGGCGACGTTCAGCGTTCGATCGAACCATCTGCAGTTGCGGCCTTGTTCCGGCGATACCATTTCCAGACGGCGGTAACCAGCACGGCTCCGATCAGCGATCCCAGTATTCCGCTGGGCCGCAATGATATTCCGTCACCTGCGACGGTACTGACGAGCAGCCCGCCGACCAGGGATCCGCTTATTCCGGCGATGAAGGCAAAGGTCCAGTCCAGTCGTGCGGCAGTGGTGCCCAGTATCAATTGGGCGCCCGCTCCAACAAGTATCCCGAACAGAAGAATTCCAATGATGAGCACGAGTCTGCGAACCCTTTCGTGAGTCGATGATGTACGAACTCAATGGCGGAGAAGCACACTTCGAATCATTCTTGCTGGTTTTCCGTCGGCCCGCGGTGGAACGCGCACGACCACTGGTAGCAGATCTCGTTCGGAACTTTCGCGGTGAACAGAGCCGGGAGGGCCACACGCGCGGCGAAAACCGATCGCGTAGCTTTTAGACATGGAACTGACGAGCGTGGTCGTGGGAGATACCCGATGTGCCGTCCGTTTGGACCGGCAGGACAGCAAGCACGCTGTTCTTCTCCTGCCCGGGGCTGGTGACTCACCGGGTGTGTACGACGACGTTTGCAAGCGTCTCCACAATTCGGATCTGCGCACGATCGTGCCCGAGGACATCACCGGTCTCGACGAGCAATCGGTGATGGCCCTGCTCGACGAGCTGAAGGTGGGGTGGGTCAATCTCGTCGGCAGTAGAGAAGGCGCTGAGCTGGCGTGGTCACTGGCCGCCCGCCAGTTCGGACGTTTCGCCAGCCTGGTGGTGGCCGATCGGGGTCACCCCGGGGCGCCCGATTCGGAGGGCATCTCACGCGAGTCCGACTGCCCGCCCGTCGAACTCCCCACCACCGTGGTGGTAGGCAAGCCCGACAGGCGGGCGGAGGTTGATGCGAGTAGGCGATTCGTCTACTCCGACTTCCGTGTGGTCCAACTCGACGGCGTCGCCAACATTCCGGCGTCCGCTCCCGCCGAGTTGGCTACCGAGATCGTGTTGCGAACCAGCCCCTGGTAGAGCCGGACCGCGCCGAGCATGGTGCTCAGCGAGGGGCATACATGATGATGGCCATACCCAGCAGACAGACGAGGGTGCCCGCAACGTCCCACCGATCCGGGCGGAATCCGTCGGCGACCATTCCCCAGATGAGGGACCCCGCGACGAAGACTCCGCCGTAGGCGGCGAGGATCCGTCCGAAATGGGCATCGGGCTGCAAGGTGGCGACGAAGCCGTATGCCCCGAGTGCCGCTACACCGGCGCCGATCCAGATCCAGCCTCGATGCTCGCGGATTCCCTGCCAGACCAGCCAGGCGCCGCCGATCTCGAACAAAGCCGCGACCAGGAACAACGCGGCAGATCGGGCGACTGTCACTCGACCGGCAAGTCGAGGCCGAGGAGAGCATTCTCGACCACTTCGGGGAGTGCAGGGTGGATCCAGTACTGTCCCCGCGCCATTTGCTGAGCAGAGAGGCCGAAGCTCATCGCCTGGATCAGAGGCTGGATCACCGTAGGTGCCTGTGTGCCGATCACGTGAGCGCCCAGCAAGCGCCCTGTGCCGCGCTCGGCGATGACCTTGCAGAGGCCCTCGTCGTCCTCCATCGCCCACCCGTAGGCGACGTCACCGTACGCCTGCACCTTCACCGTCACGTCCCAGCCGGCATCGCGGGCCTGCTGCTCGGTGAGACCGACGTGCGCGATCTGCGGGTCGGTGAAGACGGCAGCTGGGACGAACCGGTGGTCGGACCGGCGTAGTCGAGTTCCGTCCGCCCACGCATCTTGCAGGAGATTGTGCTGGACCACACGTGCCTCGTGGTTGGCGACATGCTTGAGCTGGAACTTCGACGAAACGTCTCCGAGCGCGAAGACTCCATGGGCAGTGGTGCGTTGGAATTCGTCGACGACCACGCGCCCGTCCTCGGCGACGGCGATCCCGCCTGCGGTCGCCCCGAGGGTGTCTCCGTTGGCTCGGCGTCCGGTAGCGACGAGGAGTGTGTCACCCGAGATGACGGTGCCGTCCTCGAGTTCGACCTCGACGCCTTCGCCGGCGCGGCGTACAGCCGAGACGGCGTGGCCTCGGTGCACGTCCCATTTCTTCTCGGCGAGATCGGTGAACCGCCGGTACACGTCGTGATCGAGGTGCCGGAGCAGGTGAGATCCGCGCGCGATGATCGAGACCCGTGTGCCAAGCGCCGAGAACACGTGAGCGAACTCTGCGGCGATGAAACCTGCGCCGATGATCACAAGGTGCTCAGGAAGTTCGGGAAGTCGCATGATGTCGTCGTTCGTGTAGTACGGCACATCCGAATCCCGCACGACTTCTGGGATTATCGGCCGCGATCCGGCCGCGATGACCACCTGGTCGGCGCTCACGACTTGACCGGTTCCGGTGTCGATGGTGCGGTCGCCGACGAAGGTCGCGTGCCCGCGGAACAGCGTCGTGTTGGGGCTGTCTTCGTCTCGATACCGCTCACCGCCTGCGGAGATCGGGTCGATACGGCCGAAGACTCGATTAACGACGTCGGGCCAGCGCACACCATCGAGCCTCGCATCCAACCCGTACTTGCCGGCATGGGTGACCGTGCGCGCGACCTCGGCGGCGTACACGAACATCTTGGTGGGGATGCAACCCACGTTCAGGCACGTCCCGCCGAATGTGCTCTCTTCCAGGATCGCGATCTTCTGATCCGCGAACCGGTCGTCGGGCAGCGAGTTCCCAGAACCCGAACCGATGATTGCCAGATCGAAATGCGTCACTGGTTCGCCTCTGCAGCCCTGTGACCGTGCAGCCAGTCAAGCCATAGATCCACCTCGGCGAATGCCTTCGCGCGAGGTTCGTCGGAGGAAAGGAAGACATCGTGTCGGGCACCGGGGATGGGCACGATCGTGGTGCGGTCGCCGAGGCACCCCGCCCACCGTGCGATCTGCCGGACGTCGAGCACCGCGTCGGCCGTATCAACCGCGGGGTCGTAGCGCGGAGCGAAGTATGACGTCTTCGACCGCAGGATCAGGGCGGGAACCCCGATGTCGAGTCCACGGTGCAGCTTTGCGTGCCCGCGACGCACCGCACGTAGCCACCCGAACGTGATGGGGAAGCCTCCGAGCGGCTTCCAATCCAGGTTGTAGTTCCAGATTCCGTTGCCCTCGACATGAAGGCTCACGCCGTAGGTGTCGAGGCCGGTCTTCGGAATGACGGACTTTTGCCTGACCTTGCCCACGGCACCGACAGCCATTGTGCCCACGCTCCGCAGGTACGACGGCCCCTGCAGATCGAACCACGGGCTGTTGAGAATCACACCGCTGATACCTAGGCCTGCGGTGCCACCCGCTTTGCGTTGCAGACGGTGAAGCCACAGCGGTAGAACCAGTCCGCCAGTCGAATGCGCGACCAGCAGAACCTCCCCGTCACCGGTCTGCTCCCGGACCACGCGCAGAGCCTCGTTCAATTCGGCGTCGTAGTACGCGAGGTCGGAAACGTAGTGCGCTGTCTGCCCCGGCTCGAGTGAACGGCCGCATTTGCGCAGGTCGAGTGCAAAAAACGCGTAGCCCTGCTTCTCGAAGTGCTCAGCGATGTGCTTCTGGAAGAAGTAGTCGGTGAATCCGTGGACGTAGAGGATGGCGCGGCCGGTCCTCTTCGTCTCTCGAGCCGCTTGATAGCGAACCAATGTCGCCTTCACTGCGCCCTCGCCATCGGGATCGGGACCGAGCGGAATGGTCAGTTGTTCATATCCATCACCGAGAACATCAGGTGTCCATGTAGTCACAGATCACAATCTAATCTGCGCGCCAACGGCGAGTTGAGGCGCACAATTGGGGGAGGTAAATCCTGCATCTACGCGCGGGTAACCTGATCGGCGAACAGCGGCAGGCGTATGTGCGTACGGCTATGGACAAGGAAGTCGATATTCCAGTGTCAGATCAGAATGCGGTAGAGACGAAAACGGATGTAGTGCTTGTAGGTGCAGGCATTATGAGTGCGACGCTGGGAGCGATCCTCCGTCAGGTACAGCCCGACTGGTCGATTACCACATTCGAGCGGCTCGACGCGGCGGCCGCCGAGAGCAGCGACCCGTGGAACAACGCCGGAACTGGCCACTCCGCATTGTGTGAACTCAACTACACTCCCCAGAACTCCGACGGCAGCGTGGACGTGACAAAGGCCGTCAACGTGAACGAGCAGTTTCAAGTTTCGCGCCAGTTCTGGGCACACGGCGTCGAGAATGGCGTGTTGACCGAGCCCAAGGATTTCATCAATCCGGTCCCGCACGTGAGCTTTGTGCACGGCGAGGCCAACGCGAAGTACCTGAGAGCCCGCTACGACGCTCTTGCTGATCATCCACTGTTCGCAGGGATGGAATACATCGATGATCCCGATGAGTTCGCCCGCCGACTGCCGTTGATGACGAAGGGTCGGGACTTCAGCGATCCGATTGCCCTCAACTGGAGCAACGATGGCACCGACGTCGACTTCGGAGCCCTCACCAAGCAACTTCTCAGCTACCTTGGCGCCTCCGGAGGGGTCATCCACTTCGGGCACGAGGTCACCGATCTCACGAAGCAGTCCGACGGTAGCTGGGTGGTGAAGGTCACCAACCGGCGTACCCGCGCCAAGAAGGTCGTCAGGGCGAAGTTCGTATTCGTCGGTGCGGGTGGCGGTGCACTGCACCTGCTGCAGAAGTCGGGGATCGCAGAGGCGAAGGGATTCGGTGGATTTCCCGTCAGCGGTGCCTTCTTGCGCTGCAAGAACTCGGAGCTCATCGAGGAGCACCGAGCCAAGGTCTACGGTAAGGCTGCGGTGGGTGCACCACCTATGTCTGTACCGCACCTCGACACCCGGATCATCGACAACAAGCCTGGACTCTTGTTCGGCCCGTATGCGGGCTGGTCGCCCAAGTTCCTCAAGTCAGGTCGTTTCACCGATCTGCCCCGTTCGGTGAAGCCGAACAATCTGCTGCCGATGCTCGGCGTCGGCGTCACCGAACTCGGCCTCGTCAAGTACCTGGTCGGTGAACTCGCAATGTCCGAGGCAGGTCGAATCGAGACGCTCCGTGAATTCGTCCCGAAGGCTCTCGGCAAGGACTGGGAACTGATCACCGCAGGGCAGCGTGTCCAGGTGATTCGCCGCGCCAAGGGCAAGGGGGGCGTTCTCGAATTCGGCACAGCCGTGGTCAACGCGGGTGACGGCAGCCTCGCCGGACTGCTCGGTGCCTCACCAGGTGCGTCGACCGCTGTGCCGGCGATGCTCGACGTGCTGCAGCGCTGCTTCCCGACGCAGTACGAGTCGTGGAAGCCGAAGCTCGAGGAGATGGTGCCCTCGCTCGGTGTCAAGCTGAGCGACAACGTCGGCCTGTTCTCGCAGGTGTGGGACTGGACGTCGAAGGTGCTGCAGCTCGGCTCAGACCATGTCGAAGACGAATCGATCGCGTCCTGACGTTCGTGTCGGGGACGGGCGTGGGGTCGCCCGATCCTGGGTTGTGTGGTCTCGCGCATTCATGTGCGCTGTGCGATAGTTGCGAGTCATGGCAGCAGTGGCAGCGCTGAAGCGTTCGTGGGCGCTAGATCTCGACACAAAGACGCTCTACCAGTTACTCGAGCTTCGAGTGGAGGTTTTCGTCGTCGAGCAGGCGTGCCCCTATACCGAACTCGACGGTCGTGATCTACTCGTCGAGACACGGCACTTCTGGCTCGAGGAGGATGGCCGGGTCGTCTGTTGCCTGCGCCTGCTCGAGGAACACGAGGAAGGCCGCACGTGGTTCCGCATCGGACGGCTCTGTACCGCCGCTGACGCCCGAGGGCAGGGACACGCCACGCGCCTGCTGAGCGCGGCACTGGCCGAGGTGGGGGATGAGCCGTGCCAGATCAATGCCCAGACCTATCTCGCAGGCATGTACGCACAGCACGGCTTCGTGCAGAACGGTGAAGAGTTCGTCGAGGACGGGATCCCGCACGTCCTCATGCGTCGCGGCGGCGGTGCCGCCGATGGCAGCGGCGGCGGTGCCGCCGATGTCGTCGTCGGCGGGCTCGCCAGTGCTCCCGGCGGCGGTGTGCCGATACTTCCCGCAGGGTGATCGAGGCAGACCCGTCGAAGCCACGCGGGTGACCGCCGACTAGGGTCGGCGAATGAATGTCCGCGGGGAAGTCCTGTTCGAATCAGGCGCGGTCCCGCCACTGTGAAGGATCCCTGATCTGCCGGCGTATTGGCAGATGTCGGGGTTTCCAAGCCAGATCGCCGCGGCGTTCGTACCGGCCAAGCTTCCGGCGAGGAAACCGGGACGTGAAGGGATGCATCGTGCGCACGGATCGTGAAATGGACCAGACTCGGTCGAACTTCTCGGGGGGATTTCCGTTCAGCGCGGTCGTCGGCCAGGAACGGTTGCGGCTTGCGCTGGTCCTTTCCGCGATCCATCCCGGAATCGGCGGCGTTCTCGTTCGTGGCGAGAAGGGTACGGCGAAGTCGACAGTGGTGCGCGCTCTCACGGCGTTGCTGCCGGTGGTGAGCGACGAGGACGGGACACGTCCCGCGCGACTGGTCGAATTGCCGGTCGGTGCCACAGAGGACCGTGTCGTCGGATCTCTCGACCTCGAGAAGGTACTTCGCGATGGGGAGCGTGCGTTTCAACCCGGCCTGCTGGCTCAGGCTCATCAAGGAGTCCTCTACGTCGACGAAGTGAACCTATTGCACGACCACCTGGTCGACGTGCTCCTCGACGCAGCGGCGATGGGCCGCGTCTACATCGAGCGTGATGGCATCTCGCACTCTCATGACGCCCGTTTCGTTTTGGTCGGAACCATGAATCCGGAAGAAGGCGAATTGCGGCCGCAATTGCTCGACCGGTTCGGATTGGCTGTCGACGTCGCTGCATCGAGGGACTTGGACGTTCGTATGGAGGTGGTCCGGCGCCGCCTCGACTTCGAACGTGATCCGTCACGGTTCGCCGAGCGCTATGCGGACGAGGACGCTGCTCTGGCTGCCAATATTCTGGAAGCCCGCAACCGACTCGACTCGGTCGAACTCGACGACATCGAGTTACGTCGAATTGCTTCTGTCTGTGCGTCGTTCGACGTTGACGGGATGCGCGGTGATCTGGTTCTCGCCCGGACCGCAACGGCTCACGCCGCGTGGCGCGGTGCCGATGCGGTGACGGCGGAGGATGTCAGGGTCGCTGCAGAGCTCGCCCTGCCGCATCGACGCCGTCGTGACCCTTTCGACGAACCCGGGCTCGATGAGAAACAACTCGACGATGCGCTCCGGCAGGCGGACGAGGACGCCGAGGCCGGCTCCGAGCAACCGCCCGAGCAGGACCCGAGAACTGGGCCAGAGAGTTCGCGAGGCGCCGATACCGATCCGGACGACCCCGGTGACCCGGACGGACCGGGAGGCGGGACACCGCCGCCCACCGCACCGGAGCGCCCCGCGGGGCCGATCGGTACCCAGTTCGCCACCAAGCTTCTGCAGGTACCCGGAGTTGGTGAAGGAGCCCCGGGCCGTCGTTCCCGCTCGCGATCCTCGCGTGGCCGTGCAGTGCGATCCACCGTGGAACAGGGGCACGGACTCCATCTGGTGGGCACGCTCTTCGCTGCCGCCGGCCAACAGGCTGCCCGGGGCCGGGCAACCGGGCGGATAATCTTGGATTCGGCCGATCTGCGCGGTGCGATCCGTGAAGGTCGGGAGAGCAACCTCGTGGTGTTCGTAGTGGACGCCTCGGGTTCGATGGCTGCGCGCGATCGGCTTTCGGCCGTTACAGGCGCTGTCGTCTCTCTTCTGCGTGACGCCTATCAGCGCCGGGACAAAGTTGCGGTGATCACCGTGCGCGGACGCTCGACGGAACTTGTGCTGCCGCCCACCTCGTCCGTCGATATCGCCGTCCGCCGCCTGCGCGGGATGAAGACGGGCGGAAAAACTCCTCTGGCAGAAGGCTTTCTACGTGCCAGGGAGGTTGTGTTGCGGGAACGACTGCGCGACCCGCAGCGACGGGCGCTGGTCGTCGCCTTGACGGATGGGCGGGCAACGGGCGGCAAGGACGCCTTGCACCGGGCCAAGGTCGCTGCGGGGCTACTTGCCGAAACCGTCGTCGCTTCCGTGGTCGTCGACTGCGAGACAGGCATGGTCCGGCTCGGATTGGCCTCGGAGCTGGCACGGTTGTTGCGAGGCGGGTATGTCCGCCTCGAAGAACTGTCCGCGCAACAGGTTGCGGGTGTCGTCCGCGCCGCGGCGTAACGCGGACGCGAATCGGCAGGAGAGGGCGAAAGATGCCTAAGGGTGTCCCCGAAAATGTTCCCAACGACGGCCTCACCACACGGCAGCGTCGCAACACGCCAGTGTTCGCCGTTCACACCGGACCGGGGAAGGGAAAGTCGACTGCGGCGTTCGGTATGGCATTGCGCGCGTGGAACCAGGGTTTGGACGTCGGGGTATTCCAATTCGTGAAGAGCGCCAAGTGGAAGGTGGGGGAGGAAGCCGCTTTCCGTGCCCTGGGGCAACTGCACGAAGAGACCGGTGCCGGCGGCGCTGTGCAGTGGCACAAGATGGGTGAAGGCTGGTCGTGGACGCGCAAACACGGCAGCGAGGCCGATCATGCCGCCGCAGCCGCCGAGGGATGGCGTGAGATCGCCAGACGGCTGGCTTCGGGGGAACACCAGTTCTATGTGCTCGACGAGTTCACGTATCCGCTGAAGTGGGGGTGGGTGGACGTCGACGAGGTGGTGGACGTTCTTCGGAGCCGTCCCGGCAACCAGCACGTGGTCATCACGGGCCGGGATGCCCCGCAGGCGTTGATAGAAGCAGCTGACCTGGTGACGGAGATGACCAAGATCAAGCACCCGATGGATGCAGGCCGAAAAGGCCAGCGAGGGATCGAGTGGTGAGCACACTCGACGGGGTTCCGGCGGTAGTTATTGCGGCGCCATCATCGGGAAGTGGAAAGACCACTGTTGCAACGGGGTTGATCGGGGCGCTGCGGGCGTCGGGCCGCGCGGTGGCGCCGTTCAAGGTTGGCCCCGACTACATTGACCCCGGCTATCACGGACTCGCCGCCCGCCGACCTGGCCGCAACCTCGATCCGGTGATGGTGGGCACATCGCGAATCGGTCCGTTGTTTCGTCACGGCAGTTCCGGCTGCGATATCGCAGTGGTCGAGGGCGTGATGGGCCTGTTCGACGGCAGGATCGACGCCAGTTCGTACGAGCCCTCGGCCGAAGGTTCGACAGCTCAGGTAGCTGTGCTCCTCGGTGCCCCTGTCGTGCTCGTGGTCGATGCCCGCGGGCACAGCCAGAGCCTGGCCGCCGTGCTGCACGGCTTCTCGACCTACGACTCCTCGGTTCACATCGGCGGTGTGATCCTCAACCGGGTAGGGAGTCCACGGCACGAGCAGGTGCTGAGGCAGGCATGCGAGCGCGTCGGACTACCGGTTCTCGGTGTGGTGCCGCGCACACCCGAACTCGAGGTTCCGTCCCGTCACCTGGGCCTGATCCCGGCTGCCGAACACGGTGCGCCCGCGGTGAACGCCGTCGACTCGATGACCCGACTTGCCGCACGCCATCTGGACCTTCCGGCAATCTGTGCTCTCGCGTCCTCGACTGCCGCCGGACCACCGTGGGACCCCGCGGCCGAGATCCGGACGGTTCCGTCCGGTGCCCGGCCTGTTGTGGCGATGGCGGGCGGTCAGGCCTTCACGTTCGGCTACGCCGAACATCGCGAACTCCTGGCCGCCGCAGGCGCCGAAGTGGTGACGTTCGACCCGTTGCACGACGAACTGCCGGTGGGCACCTGCGGTGTGGTACTTCCGGGTGGATTCCCCGAGGAGTACGCCGTCACCCTCGCCGAGAACACCGCACTCTTGGCGCAGATACGACAGGGCGCGGCGGCAGGAATGCCGATCCACGCGGAGTGCGCGGGCCTGCTTTACCTCGCGCGCAGCCTGGACAATCGCACGATGGCCTCGGTGATCGGGGTCGACGCGTTGTTCGGTTCGCAGTTGACGTTGGGCTATCGCGAGGCGGTCGCGGTGACGGACTCGGCACTATTCGCCGCGGGTGAGCGGGTGATCGGTCACGAGTTTCACCGCACGTCTCTGACCGACGCAGAGGCCGTCGGCTTCACACCTGCCTGGGGTTGGCGGCCTTGGGACGGACCGCCTGCCTGCGAGGGGTTCGTGGGCGCCGGCGTGCACGCGTCCTACTTGCACACCCATCCAGCAGGCCACCCGGTGGCGATTGCACGATTCGTGGCTGCAGCGCAAGAGTTTTCTGCTCGTGGCTGACATCTGCGTGGGCATCGGTTTTCGAGCCGGAGTCGGTAGCGAGGACCTCGTCGCCGCGATCCGACGCACGTTGATCTCCGCAAACCTGGACTCGGACACGGCGCTGTGTTGCGTCGGCACACTCGACCGCAAGGCGAGTGAACCCGCGCTACTCGAGGCGGCGTCGGTTTGGGGCGTCCCGGTCCGGGGATTCGATGTAGGGGAACTCACAGCGGTCACCGTTCCGAATCCGTCGGACCTGGTGAGAGCGGAGACGGGATCGCCGAGTGTGGCCGAAGCGGCTGCTGTGCTCGGTGCGGGAGGTGGACCCCTGATCGTGACCAAGTCGTCCGAGAATGGCGTCGTTGTCGCAGCAGCCCGTAGAGTCTCGTAGGTTCGAAACGACGCCTGCAGAATCCTGCAGGCTACTCAGGGAAACGGGGAGAGAGCGTGCCTGCCGCCGGAGACGAGACCAACTATCTGGTCGGACTGAATTTGGCCGATCGCCGTGTGGTCGTGGTCGGTGGCGGAACGGTTGCGCAGCGAAGGCTGGGATCCCTGATCGCCTCGGGCGCGCGTGTGCATCTGATCAGCCGGGCAACGACGCCTGCGGTCGAAGGGATGGCGACGGCCGGGCAGATCACACTCGAACTGCGGGAGTACCGTGACGGCGATCTCGACGGGGCCTGGTACGCGATTGCCTGCACCGACGAGCCTGCCACCAATGCGGCGGTCGTCGCCGAGGCCGAGCGGAACCGGATCTTCTGCGTCCGCGCCGACAGTGCCCGCAATGGCACGGCTGTGACGCCTGCAAGCGCAAGCTATGACGGCATGAGTATCGGCGTCCTTGCGGGCGGCGACCACCGCCGATCGGCGTCGGTGCGGACCGCGCTGGTGGAAGGTTTGCAATCGGGCGCCGTCGTCGATACCGCTGAGCCGCCCGCCGCAGGTGTCGCACTCGTCGGCGGCGGCCCGGGCGATCCCGATCTGATCACACTGCGCGGCCGGCGCCTACTAGCCCGCGCAGACGTGGTCGTGGCCGACCGTCTGGCACCGCCAGAGCTGCTCGCCGAACTGGGTTCGGACGTGGAGGTGATCGACGCCGCAAAAATTCCATACGGTCGCGCGATGGCCCAGGAGGCGATCAACGCCACTCTCATCGAGGGTGCGAAGGCAGGCAAGTTCGTGGTTCGACTCAAGGGCGGCGATCCCTACGTTTTCGGGCGGGGATACGAGGAGATAGAGGCGTGCACCGCGGCGGGTGTGCCTGTCACCGTCGTTCCCGGTATCACCAGCGCGATCTCGGTGCCGTCCGCTGCCGGAATCCCGGTGACGCATCGAGGCGTTTCGCACGAGTTCGTCGTCGTCAGCGGCCACCTCGCCCCCGGCCACCCGGATTCTCTCGTCGACTGGTCCGCACTGGCCCGGCTGAAGGGCACAATTGTGTTGTTGATGGCGGTCGAACGCATCGAGGCCTTCGCGACAGTTCTGATGCAGGGTGGACGGGCCGTCGACACTCCGGTAGCAGTTATCCAGGAGGGCACTCTGCGAACTCAGCGCACTCTGCGTGCCGATCTCCAGACTGTCGCAGCGCGAGTCAAGGAGGAGCACATTCGTCCGCCCGCAATCGTGGTGATCGGACCGGTCGCCGGGTTTTCCGTCGACGCTGGGTAACGTGATCCCCCGTGTCTGACTCCCGAGTACCTGAAACCGAATCCGCGCCCGATGTTCCTGCGCGGAGAGCCCCGGTGACTCCCACTGCGGCTACCCGCGTGATGGGTCTAGCCATCATCGTGCTGAGTGGACTCCAGATGATGGTGGTTCTCGACGGCACCGTCGCGAACCTGGCGCTCGCGCCGCTTCAAGAAGACCTCGGCCTCAGTGACAGCGGCCGCAACTGGGTACTCACGTCGTACGCGCTGGCGTTCGGCGGTCTCATGCTGCTCGGCGGACGATTGGGCGACGCATTCGGCCGGAAGAAGATGTTCATCGGCGGCGTTGCGCTGTTCACTGCCGCGTCGCTGCTGTGCGGTTTGGCAGTGGGCGAGTTGATGCTGGTCGCCTCCCGGTTCCTCCAGGGCGTCGGGGCAGCGATTGCATCACCGACAGCCCTGGCTCTGGTGGCGACCACTTTTGCCGCGGGGCCTGCGCGTAACCAAGCGATTGCGATCTTCGCTGCCATGACGGGGATCGGATCGATCGCGGGCCTGGTCATCGGCGGCGCCCTCACCCAGGTGTCTTGGCGTCTGATCTTCCTGATCAACGTTCCGATCGGTGTGGTCATCGTGGTGTGCGCGTTCATCGCGCTCAAAGAGACCGAAGGTGAGCGCCTGGTCCTCGACGTCCGGGGTGCTATCTTGGCGACGGTCGCGGCGACCGGTGTGGTGTTCGCGCTCACCGAAGGCCCGGAACTTGGCTGGACCAGTCCGTTCGTGCTCGGTTCTCTGGTTGCAGGCCTGGTGTTGTTCGGCATCTTCCTCTATGTCGAGCGCACGGCTGACAACCCGCTGCTGCCCTTCTCGTTGTTTGCCGAAAAGAGTCGGGTCGCTACTCTGGTGGCCATCTTTTTCGCTGGCGCGGTGGTGTTCACCGTCGCGGCGTTCGTAGCGCTGTTCGTCCAGGACATCCTCGGGTACAGCCCACTCCAGGCAGGCCTGGCATTCATTCCATTCGCGTTCGGCCTCGGAGCCGCGGCGGCGGTGGCATCCAGGCTCGCCGTGCGGATCCAACCCCGGTGGCTGGTGATCACGGGTGCCATGATCATGGTTGTCGGACTGCTCTACGGTTCTACCCTCGACGAGTCCGCAACCTATCTTGCAAACCTATTTCCACCCGTCATCGGAATCGGCTTCGGTGTCGGACTTGCTGTTGTTCCCCTCCCGCTGTGCGCGATCGCGGGCGTGTCGGAGACGGAAATCGGCCCACTCGCCGCCATCGCCCAGGTCGCGCAGACTCTCGGCGGGCCCCTCGCCCTTGCGGTCGTAGGTGCTATGGCCACTTCGCGAACACTGGCGCTCGGCGGTATCTCGGGGAAGGTGGCCGACATGACCCCGGATCAACTCGCCGCCCTCGGTGACGGATACACCTTCGCTCTCGTGGGTAGCGCTAGTTGCGCCCTCATCGCCGGGCTGGCCGCGTTGTTCATACGCTTCACTCCGCAGCAGGTCGCCCAGGCACAGGCCGCAGAGAGGTCCGCGCAGCAGGTGTGAGCGGTGGTCGCGCACGGACCGGGTCAGGCAGTGAGGATGATCAGCTCATTCTCCGACGCGACTTCGACGCGCAGTCCGGCTTTCGACGCCACGCGTGCGACGCCGCGGACGTCGGTCGGTTCCGTCCGTGAGACGGTGAGGGCGCGGGCCAGCAGGCCCTTGTGATGCTTGTTGTGGTGGCTGACGATGCTGCGGGTGCCGTTCGGCTTCTCGGTGAGCACCGTCGCTATCACCGCATCGGGGACCGGACCGAGCTGCTGGTATGCGCCCGATCGCAGATCGACGATCAGGCCGTCTGCTTCGGCAGTGATCGCCTGGCTCAGTTCGGGTTTCCAAAGCGACCGGAGAGTCCCGAGTCCCGGAAGCTTGGATCCGCCGGACAGTCGGTAGGCCGGAATGGGGTCGCCCGCGCGGACCGCCCCGAACAGCGCTGAGCCGATCGCCAGCCGCGCCAGCGCCTTGGACTTCTGGGCTGCGGTGAACGACTTCGCGTCCAAGGCGTCGAACAGGACGCCGGTATAGCGATCGAGCGCCGGCCTTGTGGGGGAGTGCCACAGTTTGGCGTTCCGCTCGATCTCGTCTGCCTGGGTGGGACCGAGACCGAGTGCGATCCGCGAGGCCTCCTCGTCTGCAGCCAGCGCGACCAGTGCGTTGACCAGCGCTTCTCGAGTCTCGGTGAGCGTCGGCATGGACAATTCGCCCAGGTCGAGGGGCATGTCGGCGCCGCCGTCGGACTTGGTTTCGGACGGGGGGAGTAACACCAGCACGCACGAAACCCTACCGCCGACCACCTACTCCGGTACCTGCCTACTCCGGTACCTGCGCAGTGCCGACGCAGTCGAGCTACTCCACGGCGACTATTCTTGCTTCCCGTGATTACCCGCCTGTCCCAACTGTTCCTCCGCACTTTGCGCGACGACCCCGCCGATGCCGAGGTTCCCAGCCACAAGCTGCTGGTCCGTGCCGGTTACGTGCGCCGTATCGCACCCGGTGTGTACTCGTGGTTGCCCCTGGGGCTACGCGTGCTGCGCGAGGTTGAGCGGGTAGTGCGCGAAGAAATGAATGCGATCGGCGCACAAGAGATTTCTCTGCCCGCGCTGATTCCGCGGGAACCGTACGAGGCATCCAACCGGTGGACCGAGTACGGTGACGGACTGTTCCGGCTGAAGGACCGCAAGGGTGGGGACTATCTGCTCGGCCCTACCCACGAGGAGCTGTTCGCGCTCACCGTCAAGGGCGAGTACAACTCGTACAAGGACTTCCCGGTCACGCTCTACCAGGTGCAGACGAAATACCGCGACGAGGAGCGTCCACGCGCCGGCATCCTCCGGGGACGCGAGTTCGTGATGAAGGACTCGTACTCTTTCGACCTCACCGACGAGGGGCTGACCGCGTCGTACCGGGCACACCGCGACGCCTACGAGAAGATCTTCACGCGACTCGGCGTCAACTATGTGATCGTGGCGGCCACATCCGGGGCAATGGGCGGCAGCGCTTCCGAGGAGTTCCTCGCCGAGAGCGAGATCGGTGAGGACACCTACGTCCGCTGCCTCGAGTCCGGTTACGCCGCGAATGTCGAGGCGGTCGAGACTGCGGCTCCCGAACCCATCCCGTTCGACGGACAAGCCCCTGCGCAGGTTCTCGACACACCGGGAACCCCCACGATCGCCACCCTCGTCGACTGGGCCAACGGTGCCGGCCTCGGGCGAACAATCACGGCCGCCGACACCCTCAAGAATGTTCTCCTGAAGATTCGGCAGCCCGATGGCAAGCAGGAGTTGCTTGCCATCGGTATCCCCGGTGATCGCGAAGTTGACGACAAGCGCCTAGGTGCCTCCCTCGAACCCGCTGAGTTCGAACTGCTCACCGATGCCGATTTCGAGGCTCACCCCTTCCTCGTCAAGGGCTATATCGGCCCGAGGGCGCTGCAGGAAAACGGAGTTCGCTATCTCGTCGACCCTCGCGTCGTCGATGGAACCAGCTGGATCACCGGTGCCGACGAGATGGGTAAACACGTCGTCGGGCTCGTCGCAGGCCGCGACTTCATCCCGGACGGCACCATCGAGGCCGCCGAGGTGCGCGACGGCGACCCGTCCCCCGACGGTGCAGGCCCCCTCGTTGCCGCGCGGGGAATCGAGATCGGCCACGTGTTCCAACTCGGCCGCAAGTACACGGACGTGTTCAGCGTCGATGTGCTCGGTGAGAACGGAAAGCCGGTTCGTCCCACCATGGGGTCCTACGGCGTCGGAGTGTCTCGACTCGTCGCCGTGATCGCCGAACAGCATCACGACGACAAGGGGCTCCGCTGGCCTGCGGAGGTGTCACCGGCAGACGTCCACGTCGTCATCGCCAACAAGGACGATGCTGCCCGCGAAGGCGCGGAAAGGCTTGCCGCCGAACTTGACGAGGCAGGTCTCGAGGTCGTGCTCGACGACCGTAAAGCCTCTCCCGGAGTGAAGTTCAAGGATTCCGAACTGCTCGGCATCCCGCTGATCGTGGTCGTCGGTCGTGGCTGGGGCGAGGGCACGGTGGAAGTGCGAGACCGCTTTACCGGGGCCAGTCGAGAGGTGGCCGTCGATGCCGCATGCGGCGACATCATCAAGACCGTGAGAGGGTGAGCCGAGGGACGGTCCATCCGTCCGAACTGCTAGCGTGGCTTGCGTATATATCGACGAAAGGCATGCTGTGGCAAACTCTCTGCTGTTCGATCCGAACTCCTATGATCCTGCGCAATTCGATCCGGAGACGCGTCGGCAACTGCGGGCGCTGATCGAATGGTTCGAGGCGCGCGGCAAGGAAAAACTCCTCGTGGACGACCTCACGGGTGCCTGGCCCGCTGAGTTCCTCGAGTTTCAGAAACGGGAGAAGCTGTTCGCGACGTTTCTGACTCCGGCCGAATTCGCCGACGGCGATCCGAACAAGCGCTGGGATGCTTCGCGGAATGCAGCTCTCAGTGAAATCCTCGGATTCTATGGACTCGGGTACTGGTATGCGTGGCAGGTGACCGTCCTCGGGCTCGGCCCGATCTGGATGAGTGATAACCGTGCAGCGAAGGAACGCGCCGCGAAACTGCTCGACGAGGGCGGGGTTCTCGCGTTCGGCCTGTCGGAGAAGGAACACGGCGCCGACGTCTACTCGACGGACATGCTGCTGACCGCTGGCGATGCCGAATCGGGCGTTGCGTTCACCGCAACCGGTGACAAGTACTACATCGGCAACGGCAACGTCGCTGGGATGGTGTCGGTGTTCGGCAGGCGTCCCGACGTAGAGGGTAGCGACGGTTACGTGTTCTTCGTCGCGGACAGCGCCCACCCGGCCTACCACCTGCAAGACAACGTCGTGCACGGCCAGATGTATGTCAGCGCGTTCCGGCTCGAGGACTACCCGGTTCGCGAGGAAGACATTCTGCACACCGGGGTCGCGGCGTTCGAGGCTGCGTTGAATACGGTCAACGTCGGCAAGTTCAACCTCAGCACAGGGTCGATCGGCATTTCCGAGCACGCGTTCTACGAGGCGATCACCCATGCGCGTCGCAGGATTCTGTACGGCAACCCCGTCACCGATTTCGCGCACGTACGTAAGAACTTCGTCGACGCCTACACCCGCATGATCGGGATGAAGCTGTTCAGCGCCCGCGCGGTCGACTACTTCCGCAGCGCGAGTCTCGAAGATCGTCGTTACCTGCTGTTCAACCCGATGACCAAGGCGAAGGTCACCTCGGAGGGTGAGAGGGTCGTGGCGCTCATGCACGACGTCGTCGCGGCGAAGGGCTATGAGAAGAACACCTATTTCCGCGCCGCATCTCAGTTGATCGGCACTTTGCCCAAGCTGGAGGGCACAGTGCACGTCAATGTCGGACTAATTCTCAAGTTCATGCCGAACTACCTGCTCAATCCCGCCGAGTACCCCGAGATCGGCACACGGTCCGATGCCGCTGACGACGCGTTCTTCTGGGCGCAGGGTCCAACTCGCGGTGCCGCCAAGATTCAGTTCCACGACTGGACGCGGATCTACGAGAAGTACTCCAGCATCCCGAACGTGGCGCGGTTCTACGAGCAGGCAGTTGCGCTCCGCGAACTTCTCGTCACGGCCCCGCCCAGCGCGGACCAGCAGAAGGATCTCGACTTCCTGCTCGACATCGGACACCTGTTCTCACTCGTGGTTTACGGCCACCTCATTCTCGAGCAGGCCGAGATCACCGGCCTCGATCCTGACCTGCTGGGCCAGATCTTCGACTTCCAGATTCGTGACTTCTCGGGTTATGCCGTTGCGTTGCACGGTAAGTCGTCTGCCACGGATGCCCAGCAGAAGTGGGCGCTCGGAGCAATTCGCCGCCCGGTCGTGGATACGGAGCAGTTCACCCGCGTGTGGGCGCAGGTGGAAGGCTACGAGGGAGCCTACGAAATGCGACCGTAGTCGTAGTGGTGCCCGGTTCCCGGAATCGGAACCGCAAAGGTGACGATTCCGGGATTCCACGTCCTGGCACTCTAGGGTGCTGAGTGCTAAATTGTTGGTGCACAGAAACCCTGGCTGCCCGTCACGGCGGCGGGCACTTCAAGTGACATGGAGGTGTGTTGCTGTGCTTCGCTTCGACCCCTTCAGCGATCTCGAACACATGACGAAGACTCTCTTCGATGCTCAGGTGGGAACTTCCCGCCAGCCCAGGTTCATGCCGTTGGATCTCTACAAGGTCGACGATCATTATGTACTGCTCGCGGACTTGCCCGGAGTGGATCCTGGTTCAGTCGACGTCAATGTCGATGCCGGCACGCTCACTCTGACCGCTCACCGGAGTGCGCAGTCCGAGGAGAATGTGGAGTGGCTCGCCTCGGAGCGGTTCAGCGGAACCTTCCGCCGTCAACTCTCGCTCGGTGAGGGCATCGATACGGCAGGCATTTCGGCGTCCTACGAGAACGGTGTGTTGAGTGTGACGATTCCGCTGGCCGAACGAGCAAAGCCGCGCCGCATCAAGGTCTCGAGCCTTGGCGCCGCTGAACACCAGACGATCGAGGCTGCTTCTACCGACAAGACCTGACGTCTTACCGGCTCGGTCCTCGATTCACGCGCAAGCCCCCTCAGTGAGGGGGCTTGCGCGTTTCAGCGTGTATCCGACCTGGCGTCTACCCACCCCAGGTGTGGAAGTGGCAACACTTCCGGGTAACGGGGCCACCACTGGGGATCCTGGTTGCTTCAGGGTATGCGCGGCAAGGTGGTTGACAAGCAATGACGTACGCCATCACTGACAGCGAGTAGAGAATCTGAGGGAGACCAAATGTCGAGCATCGCGGTTGCGCAGGCCAATGACGGGCGTCGCCTCACGGTCGTGACTAACGATGGGGTTCCACTCGCGGTTCGTGAGTTCGGTTCACCCGATGCATCTACCACACTGGTGTTCGTCCACGGTCACTGTCTACGCGCGGAATCCTGGTGGGCGCTTCGTAGGCAGTTGGTCCGGTTCTGGCACAACGATGTTCGCATGGTCTTCTACGACCATCGAGGGCACGGTGCGTCGGGAGAGGCACCGGCTGCGACCTACACAATCGATCAACTCGGTCGTGACCTGGAGTCCGTCCTGAACGCTGTCGCGTCGCACGGTCCGGTCATTCTCGTCGGGCACTCGATGGGCGGGATGGCCACACTGTCGTATGCGCGGCAGAATCCGCACTCCATCGGTTCACGTGTTGTGGGCATGGCCCTGATATCCACGGCTTCATGCGATCTCGCAGAGTTCGGTCTCGGGCGACACCTGCGCAGCCCCGCGGTGTCCTTGTTTCGCGCTGCGGTGAGGCGAGCGCCTCGGTTCATGCATGGATCGAAGAGGTTCGGTCGCGTGGTGTGCACGACGATCGAGCGAGCGGCCCGAGTTCGGTACCGTGCCGTCGACCCTCGCCTTGCGACCTTGGTGACCGCTATGGCCAACACGACGTCCGTCGTGACCATGTCGAGTTTCCTCGAATCCCTGCTCGGATTCGACGAACGGCACTCCTTGGCCGCACTCACGAACATCCCGTCGCTGATCTTGTGCGGTTCGATGGACCCGCTCACACCATTCCAGCATTCGGTTGCGATGGCCTCGATGCTTCCGGCTTCGGAACTCGTCAGTGTCGACGGTGCGGGACACTCGGTGATCTTCGAACGCGCCGCCGACGTCGCGCGCGCGATCATCGGTCTCAGAGAGCGGATCACACACGCAGTACCTGAAGCCGTTTCTCACGAACAAGTAGCAGTCGGCTGATCAGAGGTCGCGCTCGTTGATGATTCCGCTACGCATGGCCCGCTCGGCGAGGCTGGCCCGCTTCTGATTCTGCGGAAGGTCGCCGACGCCAAATTTCGCGAACAGCGCTCGGAGGTGGGTCTTGATCGCGTCGACGCTGAGGAAGAGTTCTTGCGCGATCTGCTGATTCGAGGCTGGATTCGCGAACGCCGCGCCGTGCTTGTACGGCCGGCAAAGCGCCGTAAGGATTGCACGTTGAGTGTCGGTCAGCGATCGAACCTCGGGGATTTTCGTACCTACCCGGGTGGCCTCGTCCAGCGTGCCGCCGAATTCGAGGTACCGGATCTTGGTTCCACCGATGCGGATGTTGTCGCCCTGGTGAAGGCGGCGGCGGCCGGAGAGCCTTTCGCCGTTGACGAAGGTGCCGTTGCGTGACAGACCGTCATCGAGAATGGTCCAGTGAGAACCGACGCACTCGAGGACGGCATGCAGACGTGAGACCTCGTCATCCTCGGTCAGGAGAAGGTCGGACCCCGGAGAACGCCCAATCGTGACACGCGTCGCAGTTGGGGGGAGGTCCACGGTGTGGTGGTGGCCTTCCCGGTCGGAATAGCTCAGTCGAGACTCGGTAACTCTGTCCACGACGACACCCCTTCGGTACTTCCAATCGTGCCCGATCGCTCGGTTGTCGAGCAAGATTGAAGGTGCAGCGACTTCGGATAGGTCAGTTACCTGACGTTTTGCGAAATCGAGCGAAATCAGGGCTGTCCGGGGAACGGTTTCGTGACGGGGTCCGTGCCGAGGGCGAGGCGCCAGTTGGCTTCCCTGATCGCCGCGTCCGTGAGCGCTGTGACACCGAGCGCTCGGATTTCCGCAGTATCACCGTGTTCGACCACGGCTCGCCACGCGACCGCGGTGTCGACCTCTGCCTGGGCAGCCAATTGGGCCGCAGTGACCGGGTCGACGACGGGGAACGGCAGGGTGTAGCCCGCAGCGGCGGCTGGGGCAGGCATGCCCGCAGCGGTCAACATGTCCGTCAGGGAATCGCGGCAGGCCCGGTGGGCCGCGGCGTCAGCGGCCACTTGCGCATCTCGGGTCGGATTGGAGAAGGCAGCGACCACCCCATAGGCGAATACAGCCGCGTGTTCTGCAGTCAGGGCGTCGGCGAGGCTCTGCGCCTCGGCTGCGGTAAGCGTGGTCATGGCAGCACCACCGTCAGGTAGGTCGCACACGCCGCGCTGATCGACGCGCATAGTCCAGCGCGGTACGCAGTGAGCATCTGAGCCGAATCCGCCGCACTGCGCTGCGATTCGGCCAGGCCGGCGCGGAGTTCATCGAGCCCAGGGGTTGCGGCCGCGGCCGACGTCGACGGGGAAGCCGACGTGTCGGTTGCGATGTCGGCTGGATAAGTTGCAGCGAGCCTGGCGATTTCGACGTCGAGAGTGTCGGCGTGCGCGGTGCGCTGCATGCGGACGAGGTCCAGTGCCGCCGCCCTTTCCGGGTTTCGAGCTATCGTCGCTGCCGCGCGTGCTGCGTCGCGGCGCGCCAATCGCGATTGGGCGATCAGGGAATCCACCTCCGCAACGGAATCTCCGGTGGTAGCGCATGCTGTCAGTAGAGGGACACTCGCGGCACCGAGGGTTGAGACAGCCATGAACCGGATCGCGGCACGCCGGGATACGATGGAACCAAGGTTCAGAGGCCGGGATGCGGGAGACTCGAGCACCGTTCTATGGTGCCAGGTCGAGCCCGGATCCTGGGAATCGAGGACTGGGGCTGGTCACAGGCACAGCGAATCGGCGTTACCCTTAGATGCTCGGACCAGTCGGGGACGGGTGACGGTGTTGTGCGTGCAACAACGTGAACGCCCGACCCGGACGCTTTGCCACGACCGACGCCCAACCGATGACAGACGCCCCACCGATGACAATTGAAACGAGGAGCTTCCCCGATGCCGGTTCCATCCAAGGAGAGGGTCACGGAGCTCATCTCCGATCTGGTGCATCGCCAAGGCTACGACCTGGAGGACGTCGCCGTCACTCTGGCAGGTAGGCACAGCGCGGTTCGGATCATGGTGGACAGCGATTCCGGACTCCAACTCGACGCGGTCGCACAGTTGAGCCACAAGATCTCCGATGTGTTCGACTCGATCTCCGATTTCGGAGAGTCTCCGTACACACTCGAGGTCACGTCTCCAGGTATCGACCGGCCGCTCACACACGAGCGGCATTGGCGCAGGGCCCGCGGGCGCAAGGCGCGTATCGATCTTGCCGACGAGACGGTCGTCGGGCGAATCGGGGAGCTCGATGGCGAATCGGTCTCCGTGGTGATCGGTTCGCGTACAGGCCTGGACATTCGCCGTGTGCAGATCCGGGATGTCCAGAAAGCCGTTGTGCAGGTGGAGTTTTCGAAACCAGATCCACGAGAGTTGGAGCTGGCGGGTGGAATTCCCGTGGGTCGAGCGGTGTCGGTGGAAGCCGAGGCATCAGACGATGGAGAAGTAGAGGAGCTGGACAAGTGAATATCGACATGAAGGAGTTGCGCGCGATCGAGGCTGACAAAGGGATCTCGATCGAGACGGTCATCTCCACCCTCCAAACGGCATTGCTGACCGCCTATCGGCACACCGAAGGGCACCAGACGCACGCGAGGATCGACGTGGACACGAAGAGCGGAATCGTGCGGGTGATGGCGCACGATGTCGACTCCGAGGGGAACATGATCGGCGAGGAGTGGGACGACACGCCGGAAGGGTTCGGGCGGATCGCCGCTACGACTGCACGCCAGGTCATCCTCCAGCGTCTGCGCGATGCCGAGCACGAGCGCAGCTTCGGTGAGTACTCGACACACGAAGGCGAGATCGTCGGTGGTGTAGTACAGCGCGATACGCGGGCGAACTCCCGCGGCATGGTCGTGGTGCGGATCGGGAGCGAGGCGAGTGGAACCGAAGGGCTGATCCCGCCGGCGGAGCAGGTGCCCGGTGAGAACTACGAGCACGGCGAGCGGCTCAAGTGTTACGTCGTCGGTGTCACCCGCGGCCAGCGCGGGCCGCAGATCACCTTGTCGCGCACACACCCGAACCTCGTGCGGAAACTGTTTGCGCTCGAGGTCCCGGAGATCGCGGACGGTTCAGTGGAGATCATCGCGGTCGCCCGCGAGGCCGGACACCGGTCGAAGATCGCAGTTCAGTCTCGTGTACCGGGACTGAACGCGAAGGGTGCTTGCATCGGGCCCGTCGGCCAACGGGTGCGCAACGTGATGAGTGAACTCGCCGGAGAGAAGATCGACATCATCGACTTCGACGACGACCCGGCCCAGTTCGTCGCCAACGCGCTGTCGCCGTCGAAAGTGGTCTCCGTCACTGTTGTGGATGCGGAGGCGCGAGCGGCGCGTGTCGTCGTCCCGGACTTCCAGCTGTCGTTGGCAATAGGTAAAGAGGGGCAAAATGCCCGTCTTGCTGCGCGCTTGACGGGGTGGCGAATCGACATCCGCAGTGATGCGGCTCCTGCCCCCGATGCGGCAGACGGACCCGCGGCGAGCAGCCATTGAGTCGGGAATGCGGAGATCGGAGCGAGTCAGCGGTACAGTGGTCAATGGTTCGGCACGGGCTTCCCGATCCTGCGCGCGAACGCCCCGGTTCACCGGTGCGAACATGCATAGGATGTAGAGAGCGCGCGCTGGCTGTCGATCTACTCAGGGTCGTGGTAAGTGAGAGCGGGCCGAAAGGTCACGTACTCGCCCCGGACCCGAGGCGCAGGCTTCCCGGACGAGGTGCGTGGCTGCACCCGAACCAGGCTTGCCTGAGCCTCGCCGAACGACGCCGAGCATTCGGCAGAGCACTGCGGTTGTCCGGCAGTGTCGACACGTCAGTAGTCGATCACTGGATATCGGCGGGGCGCGCACCCAGAGCAACACCTCTCGAACAGAACAGGCACAAACAATCATGAGCACACCGTGAAGCACCAGCGATGATCGTCCATCGGAGATAACCCGAGGTCGTGCGGGCCCCTGCTCAGGGGAGCCTCCTGCTCGACCTCACCAGTGAGGAGAGCAGTGGCAGGCAAGGCCCGCGTGCACGAGTTGGCAAAAGAACTCGGTGTCACAAGTAAAGAACTACTCGCGACGCTCAAGGAGCAGGGCGAGTTCGTGAAATCGGCGTCCTCCACGGTGGAGGCACCCGTTGCTCGGCGTCTCAGGGAATCGTTCCCATCGAAGACATCCACCGATGCAACGAAGGCATCCACGGATTCGGCAGCCCGTCCGGCAGCCAAGCCGGGTGCGCCCACGCCGAGCGCCGCGAAGCCGGGTGCGCCCACACCGAGCGCCGCGAAGCCGGGTGGACCCCGCCCGGGTCCCAAGCCCGCACCCCGGCCCACGGCAGCATCCCCAACCCCTGCGTCGGCAGCAGGGGCGCAAGCCCCTGCCAAGCCCGCAGCAAGTGCTGCCACTCCGGCGGCGCCGGCGACCAGTGCTCCCAAACCCGGTCGCCCAACCCCAGCTGCACCGGCTGCGCCTACTCCGGCAGCGCCGGCATCCCCGGCTGCTTCGGCAACAGGTACTCCGGCAGCTCCCTCCACTGGTCCGAAGCCCGGTGGCCCGCGTCCAGGCCCGAAGCCACCGCGCATCGGTAACAACCCGTACTCGTCGGCCCCGGCCGAACGCCCAGCTCCCCGTCCGGCTCCGGCCGAACGTCCAACGCCCCGCCCGGGCCAGGGTGGTCCTCGTCCGACTCCCGGCCAGGGTGGTCCACGTCCGACACCGGGCCAGGGCGGTCCACGTCCGACTCCCGGCCAGGGTGGTCCACGTCCGACTCCCGGCCAGGGCGGTCCTCGACCCAGCCCGGGCTCGATGCCTCCACGGCCCAACCCAGGTGCGATGCCGGCCAGGTCGGCGCGTCCGACCCCTGGCGGTCGCCCCGGTCGTCCCGGTGGCGCTCCGGGCGGTCGTCCCGGTGGCGGCGGTGGCGGTGGCGGATACCGCGGAGGTGCCCCCGGTGGCGGCGGTGGAGCCCCCGGTGGCGGTGCTCCCACAGGTGGTTTCCGTGGTCGCCCCGGTGGTGGTGGACGTCCGGGACAGCGCGGCGCTGCAGCCGGAGCGTTCGGTCGCCCCGGTGGTGCCCCGCGACGCGGTCGCAAGTCCAAGCGGCAGAAGCGCCAGGAATACGACTCGATGCAGGCGCCCGCCGTCGGTGGTGTGCGGTTGCCCCGTGGCAACGGCGAGACCATTCGCCTCGCTCGTGGCGCCTCACTCTCGGACTTCGCGGAGAAGATCGACGCAAACCCGGCAGCATTGGTGCAGGCGCTGTTCAACCTCGGCGAGATGGTTACGGCGACCCAGTCGGTCAATGACGAGACGCTCGAACTGCTCGGCAGTGAGATGAACTATGTCGTTCAGGTAGTCAGTCCCGAGGACGAAGACCGCGAACTGCTCGACAGCTTCGACCTCACCTACGGCGAGGACGAAGGCGGCGAAGAGGACCTCGAGTCCCGTCCGCCGGTGGTCACCGTCATGGGCCACGTCGATCACGGTAAGACCAGGCTGCTCGACACGATCCGCAAGGCCAACGTGCGCGAGGCCGAGGCAGGCGGAATCACGCAGCACATCGGCGCCTACCAGGTGCTTACCGAGCTCGACGGCAACGAACGTCTCGTGACGTTCATCGACACGCCGGGCCACGAGGCCTTTACGGCCATGCGTGCTCGTGGTGCCAAGGCCACCGACCTCGCGATCCTGGTCGTGGCAGCCGACGATGGCGTCATGCCGCAGACGGTGGAGGCGATCAACCACGCCCAGGCGGCCGACGTGCCGATCGTGGTCGCCGTGAACAAGATCGACAAGGAGGGCGCGAACCCGGACAAGATTCGGCAGCAGCTCACCGAGTACGGCCTGGTCACCGAGGAGTACGGCGGAGACACCATGTTCGTCGACATCTCGGCGAAGCAGGGCACCAACATCGACTCACTGCTCGAAGCGGTGTTGTTGACGGCGGATGCGGCCCTGGACCTGCGAGCGAACCCGGATATGGACGCCCAGGGTGTCGCCATCGAGGCGCACCTCGACCGTGGGCGCGGCCCCGTCGCAACGGTGCTCATCCAGCGCGGAACGCTACGGGTCGGTGACTCGATCGTGGCCGGTGACGCGTACGGACGCGTGCGCCGCATGGTCGACGAGTACGGCGAGGACGTGCTCGAGGCACTGCCTTCGCGCCCGGTCCAGGTGGTCGGATTCACGTCGGTTCCGGGGGCAGGCGACAACCTGCTCGTCGTCGACGAGGACCGCATCGCTCGTCAGATCGCCGACCGGCGCAATGCGCGCAAGCGCAACGCCTTGGCTGCCAAGAGCCGCAAGCGCATCAGCCTCGAGGACCTGGATTCGGCTCTCAAGGAGACCTCGCAGCTCAACCTCATCCTCAAGGGCGACAACTCGGGAACCGTGGAGGCTCTGGAAGAGGCCCTCCACGGCATCGAGATCGACGACGAGGTGCAGTTGCGCGTCATCGACCGCGGTGTCGGTGGCGTTACCGAGACCAACGTCAACCTGGCCGCGGCGTCCAACGCGATCATCATCGGGTTCAACGTCCGCGCCGAGGGTAAAGCGACGGAGCTCGCGAACCGCGAGGGCGTCGACATCCGGTACTACTCGGTGATCTACCAGGCCATCGACGAGGTCGAGAAGGCGCTCAAGGGGATGCTCAAGCCGATCTTCGAGGAGGTCGAACTGGGCAAGGCCGAGATCCGTGCGATGTTCCGTTCCTCCAAGGTCGGCAATATCGCCGGCTGCCTTGTCACGTCCGGTATCGTCCGTCGCAATGCGAAGGCCAGGCTGCTGCGTGACAATGCGGTTGTCGCCGAGACCGTCACCATCTCCTCGCTCAAGCGGGAGAAGGATGATGCGGTCGAGGTACGTGAGGGTTACGAGTGTGGTTTGACGATTACCTACTCCGATATCAAGGTGGGTGACGTCATCGAGGTCTACGAGCTTCGGGAAAAGCCGCGCGACTAGTCATCGCTGGTGCAGTGTCATCCGGTGTGCGCTTCTCCACCGATTCGATCGGTCGGGGAAGCGCACACCTCCCGAAGGAGGAAAGCTTGTACGTAGGTGCGCTCGAGCTGGACATCTTGCTCGGTGACGTGCGATCTCTCAAAGAGAAGCGTGCAATGGTCAAACCGGTGCTGGCAGACCTGCGACGCTACGGCGTGTCGGCGGCGGAGACCGGAGAACACGACCGGTTCAGGCGGTCGATGCTCGGTGTATCCATGGCGAGTTCCGCCGTCGATCACATCCACGAGGTGCTCGACACGTGCGAGCGGCATGTCGCCGAGTTGCCGGAACTGCAGCTGCTTGCCGTCCGGCGAAGGATCTTCGGTCCCGAGGACTGACTCGGTGCGCTTGCCCACCCCGCCGCGCTCCCAGCGTGGCATGCAGAATGAACTACACAGCCGCACACGAAACTGCACAATTCATCGAGCGGCCAGGGAGAGGAAGTCTGATTGCCATGGTGGATCCCGCCCGGGCACGCAAACTCGCCAAGCGCATCGGCACCATCGTTGCGACTGCGATCGATCACGAAATCAAGGATCCTCGGCTGCAGTTCGTCACCATCACCGACACCAAGGTGACCGCCGACCTCCACGACGCCACCGTGTACTACACAGTGATGGGGGCCGACCTCGACACCGAACCGGATATGGCCACCGCGGCGGTCGGACTCGAGAAGGCGAAGGGGGTACTGCGCTCCAAGGTAGGCGCAGGCACCGGTGTGAGGTTCACGCCGACGCTGACGTTCGTGGCGGACACGGTCCCCGACACGGCCCGTCACATGGAGGAACTCCTCGCTCGTGCTCGTGCCGCAGATGAGAAGGTCGCGCGGATCGCAGCCGACGCAACTCCAGCGGGAGACCCGGACCCGTACAGGGAGCCGCGAGCCGAGGACGCGGACGACAGTGATGTCGACACGCCGTCGAGTTCCCGCCGGGCGGACTGACCCCGAGCAACATGACCCATACTCAGCGGACATCCCTGCCCGAACTCGATCGCGACGAGGTGCATCTGCCGCGGGCGATTGCCGTTCTCGAGAACGCAACATCCGTGACGGTTCTGTGTCACGTCCAACCCGATGCCGACACGATCGGTAGCGGGCTCGCCTTGGCGCTGGTGCTCGAACGCAAGGGGATCCCGGTACAGGTCGCGTTCGGTGCACCCGACGAGCTGCCCGAGTCGATGCGTGAATTTCCGGGCACCCACCTGCTGGTGCCCGCCGGTCAGGTTCGCCGAAACGTCGATCTGCTGGTCACCGTGGACTGCGGCAGCGTAGGGCGCCTCGGTAGGCTTGCCGACCGCCTCGAGGACGCAGGTGGGACGCTCGTCATCGACCACCATCGGTCCAACACCCGGTTCGGCCAGATGAACCTGATCGATGAGTCGGCAGAGTCGACCACGGCAGTCGTGGTGAAGATGTTCGACCTTTGGGGTGTGGACATCGACGCGGACCTCGCGCATTGCCTGTACGCGGGGTTGGTGACCGACACCGGTTCGTTCCGATGGGTACAACCCGGCACCCACGCCCTCGCCGAGAGACTCCTCGCCACCGGCATCGACGGCGCTCGCATTGCCCGCAGCCTGCTCGACACCCACCCTTTCGGTTGGTTGCCCATGCTCTCAGAAGTGCTCGCCTCGGCGACACTCGTCCCAAGCGCGGCTGGAGGGCGCGGTCTGGTGTATGCGGTGATCCGGCAGGCCGACGTCGGAGACCTCCGCTCCGAGGAGATCGAGAGCGTCATAGACATCGTCCGGACCACCTCCGAGGCCGAGGTGGCCGCAGTTCTCAAGGAATCCGCGGATGGTAGCTGGGCTGTGTCGCTCCGGTCGAAATCGCACGTAGACGTCTCCCTCGTCGCGGGGTACCTCGGCGGCGGCGGTCACCGCTTTGCCGCCGGCTACACCGTCACGGCTACAGCCAGTGAGATCGTGACGTCGCTGGTCGACTCCCTCGGCTGAGGCACTCTTCTTGACCGACTCCCCAGAAGTGACAGGCGATACCACCGCCTACACGGTCTTCCGGCTGGCGCTGCCCGCGCTCGGGGTTCTGGTTGCCGAACCGATCTACCTACTCTTCGATATCGCCGTCGTCGGGCGGCTGGGTGCGCTGGCCCTCGCGGGGCTTGCCGTCGGAGGTCTCGTCCTGACTCTGGTCAGTACCCAGCTGACTTTCCTGTCTTACGGCACCACTGCGCGAGCGTCCCGGATGCACGGTGCAGGCGACTCGCGAGGCGCCGTGCGAGAAGGCGTTCAGGCAACGTGGTTGGCGTTGGGTATCGGTGCTCTAGTAGTTGCTCTGGTCCAACTGCTCGCACGGCCGGTCACATCTGCGATCGCCGGGGATGCCGCCATCGCGGCAGCCGCTGAGGATTGGTTGCGGATCGCGATCTTCGGTGCCCCGTTGATCCTCATTGCGATGGCGGGCAACGGGTGGATGCGCGGAGTTCAGAACACTGTGCGGCCTCTACGTTTCGTGGTTGCAGGTCTAGCCGTGTCGGCTGTGGCCTGCCCAGTCCTCGTGCACGGCCTCTGGGGTGCACCGCGGCTGGGGCTCGAGGGCTCGGCTGTCGCCAATGTCGCCGGACAGAGCCTGTCGGCGAGCTTGTTCGTCGGCGCCTTGGTGGTCGAGCGAGTGTCCCTGGGTCCCCAATGGACAGTCATGCGCGCCCAGATGAGCCAAGGAAGGGACCTGATTCTTCGGAGCCTGGCGTTCCAGGCATGCTTTCTGGCCGCCGCCGCTGTCGCGTCCAGGTTCGGCGCAGCTGCCGTTGCGGCTCACCAAGTGGTGCTGCAGTTGTGGAACCTCATCGCTCTCACGCTGGATTCTCTCGCCATCGCTGCCCAGGCTCTGGTGGGTGCCGCTCTCGGCGCAGGCCGCGCTCTCGGTGCCACCCGACTGTCGTGGCGAATAACCCGCTGGTCGACCGTCTTCGCAGTGGGACTGGCGCTGACCTTCGCCATCGGTTACGCGGCGATACCTGGATTGTTCACCACGGACCGAGCGGTGCTCGAGGAAATATCGATCGCATGGTGGTTCCTCGTCGCGATCTTGCCCGTCGCCGGCGTGGTATTCGCCTTGGACGGGGTGCTCCTCGGAGCGGGCGACGTCGCCTTCTTGCGAAACGCTACGTTGGCGTGCGCGTTTGTCGGCTTCCTCCCGCTGATCTTGTTGTCGATGTTGCACGATTGGGGCTTGGCGGGAATCTGGACGGGACTGGCCTTGTTCTTAATTCTTCGGATGCTTGCCGTGGTATCGAGGGTCGGTGCGGGCGAATGGGCTGTGGTCGGGTCCGATCTGCAGGCTAATCACGGATCGCGGTGATCGTAAGTGGCGAAACATGATCGGAAAGGTGGTTGACGTGGCACCCAAATTGATGGCGGTGAGCGACATCCATGTAGGGCATCGGGGGAACCGGCCGGTCATCGAGGACATCTACCCTGATTCACCCGAGGACTGGTTGATCCTTGCGGGCGACGTCTCGGAGAAGACGGACGACATCCGCTGGGCATTGGAGCTCCTCCGTAGCCGTTTTGCGGAGGTCATCTGGGTACCCGGCAACCACGAGCTCTGGACGACCGCAAAGGACCCGGTGCAGATCTTCGGAGCCGCACGCTACGACTACCTCGTCAGCGTGTGCCGAGAGCTAGGTGTCATCACGCCCGAGGATCCGTTCCCGGTGTGGAATGCAGACGATGGCCCCGTCACGCTGGTTCCGATGTTCCTGCTGTACGACTACACCTTCTTGCCGGACGGCGCGACGACGAAAGAAGAAGGCCTCACCATCGCGCGCGAGAACAACGTGGTGGCCACCGATGAATTCCTTCTGTCGAGTGAACCTTACGGAAGCCGAGATGCATGGTGCCACGACCGAGTGACGACGACACAGGCACGCTTGGATGCTCTTCCCGACGGGACGCGGACAATTCTGATCAACCACTTTCCACTCGTACGGGAGCCGACTCAGGTTTTGTGGTATCCGGAGTTCTCACTTTGGTGCGGAACCGAACTGACCGCCGACTGGCACACCCGGTACAACGCCGTCTGCGCCGTGTACGGGCATCTGCACATCCCGCGCACCACCTACTACGACGGGATCCGGTTCGAGGAGGTATCACTGGGCTACCCCAGAGAGTGGCAGCGGCGCGGTCTTCCGGACAGACTTCTCCGCCAGATCTTGCCGGTTCCCGAGTATCCGCCTGGAACATTGAACAAGTGGGGAGGCCATTTCAAGGTGACTCCGGAGCAGGAAGCACAGGTGGAGAAGATGCGGGCCAGGAGGGGCTTGTGATCGAAAGAATCCTGCCGCCCGCGGTGGCGTGGTCCGAACTGTTCGAGGATCCGCCTGGCCTACGCCCGCACCCGCAGGAGGAGGCCCTCATCGGAAGGGCAGTGGAGAAGCGGCGCCGAGAGTTCACGAGCGCCAGGCATTGTGCACGCCTGGCTATGGCGAAGCTGGGTGTCGAACCCGCCCCGATTCTTCGCGGCGACAAGGGCGCCCCGGTATGGCCGCGTGGGCTGGTAGGAAGCCTTACGCACTGTGATGGCTATCGCGGCGCCGTGCTCGGTCACTCGATGCAAGTGAGGTCCCTGGGAATCGACGCCGAACCACATGAGGAATTGCCGGACGGCGTGTTGGACGCGATAAGCCTCGAGGGCGAACGGGCGTGGCTTTCGGCCCCAGATGTTTCCACGAACTGGCGTGCGGATGGCGTCGGTCCTGTGCACCGCGACAGGCTGCTGTTCTGCGCCAAGGAAGCCACTTACAAGGCGTGGTTCCCGCTCACCCGGCGGTGGCTCGGGTTCGAGGACGCGCACATCACGTTCGAGTCCCACGGGGACGGCACAGGCACCTTCCACTCGGATCTTCTCGTCTCCGGGGAGACCGTCACCGGGCCACCGTTGGCATCGTTCGACGGGCAGTGGCTGGTATCCGACGGGTTGATCATCACCGCGATCGTCGCAACGTAGCTTCTGCTGATTTCGTCGGTTCCACCGCCGACTGGCAGAATTGGAACCCGTGTCTGCACGTGACAAGCCCTCTTCCGGCCTCGTCGGCGCCGGACTGCTCATCGTCGACAAGGACGCGGGCATCACCAGCCATGACGTGGTGGCCCGTTGCCGAAAACTACTCGGCACTCGAAAAGTCGGGCACGCCGGCACTCTCGACCCCATGGCCACGGGGGTGTTGGTCCTGGGCGTGGAACGGGCGACGAAGTTGCTCGGGCTTCTCTCCCTGACCACGAAGGCGTACACCGCCACGATCCGGTTGGGGCAGGCCATGACCACCGACGACGCCGAGGGGGAAATCGTTGCGACGGCTGATGCGTCAGGCCTGACCGACCAGGAGATTGCCGTCGGGGTGAACGCCCTGACCGGAGACATCCGACAGATCCCCTCGAGTGTCAGTTCCATCAAGGTGGACGGTAGGCGAGCGCACGCGCTGATCCGTGCAGGCGAGAAGTTCGAACTCGATGCCCGACCTGTCACGGTCTCGCGCTTCGACGTCACCGCTAGGCGGACGCTGGGCACGTTCGTCGATCTCGATGTAGAGGTGGAATGTTCTTCCGGAACGTATATTCGGGCGCTTGCGCGTGATCTCGGTCTCGCGCTGACCGGCGTCGGCGGACATCTCACCTCTCTGCGCCGAACCCGGGTGGGTCCGTTCACGCTCGACCAAGCGCGCACTCTCGAGAAACTGGCCGAGGATCCCGGAGTGAGTCTCGACATCGATGCCGCGGCGCAGACTGCGTTCCCGCATCGACAGATCGACGCTGACGAGGCCGAATCGATCAGTCAGGGCCGGTGGCTCGAACCGATCGGAATCAGAGGTGTCTACGCCGCGATTGACCCGAACGGGCACACCATCGCGTTGCTCCAAGAGCGCGGAAAGCGCGCGAGCTCCGTCATGGTGGTTCGCCCGGCGACGTTGAGGTGAACGCTCACACAAGCCAGATGGCTTGGGCAGCAGGGTTTCCGAGCTCGATGGAATCCTTCTCTGTGCCGAGCTGGATGCAGACCGTGCCTGCATAATCGCGTCGTTCCAGCACCGTGATCATGACGTCCAGTGCCACGCCGACCGAGTCGAAGTAGCGCAGCATCGCGGGGTCGGAGTCCGAGATTCGCGCGATACGCCCGCTTTCACCGTTGGCGAAATCGCTCAACTGGCGTGCTGGAGGAGTGGGCACCGAGCCGTCGACAGACGGAATCGGGTCCCCGTGAGGGTCACGCTCGGGATGACCCAGCTTCTTGTCGATTCGGGCAATCATGAGATCCGAGACGGCGTGCTCCAGTACTTCGGCTTCGTCATGCACCTCGTCCCATCCGTATCCGAGTTCTTGAACCAGGAACGACTCGATGAGGCGGTGCCTGCGGACCATGCCTATCGCAGCGACTCGACCCGCCTCGGTGAGGGCGATGGACCCGTAGCGGGCGTGATCGACGAGGCCCTGGTCGGAGAGTTTCCGGATAGCCTCGGACACCGTGGATGCGGACACGCCGATCTTCTCGGCCAGGAGTTTGGTGGACACCCGCTCTTGTGACCACTCCTGAACTGTCCAGATGACCTTGAGATAGTCCTGCGCCACCGGCGAGAGCGCCGCGCTCTCGGGTGCAGGGTCCTCGATCACTCGCTGGTCATTCTTGTTCACAGTCACGCCCACGAGCTTAGGCAAGTCATACCCGTGAGACACATCGACACACGTGGTCGGCCGTATCGGGGCAGGACCGGAGAGTGTCAACCGGGAGGTCGCGGCGCTTGTTCGGGGCTCAGCCCCGAGTTCACATCAGGTCCGGGGATGGACATCGCAGTGAGGCACCGTAGGCTGCGAGTCGTGCTGAGATGGCGTGGTCTCGACGAGGTTCCTGCCGACTGGGGTCGTTGTGTGCTCACGATCGGCGTATTCGACGGCGTGCACCGAGGACACGCCCAACTGATCAGCCGCGCGGTGGCGGCTGCTCGACAACGTGAAATACCCAGCGTGCTCATGACTTTCGATCCGCACCCGATGGAGGTGGTTCGGCCGGGTAGTCATCCTGCCCAGCTCACGACACTTACCCGTCGGGCGGAGCTTGCGGAGGAACTGGGCATCGACGTCTTCTGTGTGATGCCATTCACCGCCGAATTCATGAAGTTGACGCCGGAGCGCTATGCCCACGAGATCCTGGTCGAACGCCTGCACGTGGCCGAAGTCGTCGTTGGAAAGAACTTCACCTTCGGGAAGAAGGCCGCCGGAAATGTCGATCTGCTGACTCAAATCGGTAAACGGTTCGGGTTCGCGGTCGACGGCGTGACGCTGCTGTGCGAGCATGCGGTCACATTCTCGTCCACCTACATTCGCTCGTGCGTCGACGCTGGTGACATGGTTGCCGCGACGGAAGCGCTGGGGCGCCCACACCGGGTCGAGGGTGTGGTCGTCCACGGCGACGGGCGCGGGCGGAAGCTCGGCTATCCCACCGCCAATGTCGCACCCCCGATGTATGCGGCGATTCCAGCGGACGGTGTCTACGCGGCGTGGTTCACGGTCCTCGGGCACGAAGTCGATCTGGGCACGGTCACGTCCGGAGAGCGATACATGGCCGCGGTCTCGGTCGGTACCAACCCCACGTTCTCCGGGCGTACCCGCACGGTCGAAGCGTTCGTCCTCGACAGGGAAGCCGACCTGTACGGGCAACATGTCGCCGTTGATCTGGTACAGCGCCTGCGTGGCATGGAGAAGTTCGACTCCGCCGACGACCTCGTCGTCGCTATGGGCAATGACGCCGAGCGTGCACGCGAGATCCTCACGGCGTCAGGCGACGTGCGGTAATGAGGCCACATTTCAGCTGGTAAAGTGATGTGCTGGCGTGCGCTGCGGTTCGCGGTGGCCGCGCCGAGTCTCGATCCTTTCACGCGAACGTCATCACCAGGAGTGAATTCAGTGGCACTGACCGCCGAAGAGAAGAAGCAGGTTCTGAGCGAGTACGGCCTGCACGAGACCGACACCGGTTCGCCGGAGGCGCAGGTGGCCTTGCTTACCAAGCGCATCGTCGATCTCACCGAACACCTCAAGACGCACAAGCACGACCACCACTCCCGTCGCGGCCTGCTGCTGCTGGTCGGACGTCGTCGTCGCCTGCTCAAGTACGTCCAGAAGGTCGACATCGAGCGCTACCGCTCGCTGATCGAACGCCTCGGACTGCGTCGCTGAGTTCGAAGACACGGCGGTCATTCGATCGCCGACCACTCCGATAGCCAGTGAGGCCTTGCTTAGACTGGGCATCGCTGGCTATCGGCGTAGAGCTGCCGAGGCAGCGCTACCGTATGCACCAGAGATTGTGGTGTCGGTCTTCGGTAGTGGTTCTCCGGACACGATCCGGGGGACTTCGATCGACGACCGCCTCCGCACGGCGACATCCCGAGGTCGAGAGGGGGATGTCCCTCAGGTGCGCAGTTTCCGCCAGGAGGGTGGGAACGCCCGCGCGGGTACGGCGAAGACGAGAGGGAAGTGAAAAGAAGAGATGACAGAGAATTCGGCAGTAGAGGTCGATGAGGGCGTTTTCGAGTCCACGGCCGTGATCGACAACGGGTCCTTCGGAACCCGCACCATTCGATTCGAGACCGGGCGGCTGGCGCAGCAGGCTGCGGGCGCAGTAGTCGCCTACCTCGACGAAGAGACCATGTTGCTGTCCGCGACGAGCGCCAGCAAGCACCCCAAAGAGCACTTCGACTTCTTCCCCTTGACGGTGGACGTCGAGGAGCGCATGTACGCAGCGGGCCGGATTCCCGGCTCGTTCTTCCGTCGCGAGGGCCGTCCCTCCACGGACGCCATTCTCACCTGCCGCCTGATCGACCGTCCGCTTCGCCCGTCGTTCGTCGACGGTCTGCGTAACGAGATTCAGGTCGTCGTCACGGTGATGAGCCTCGACCCCCAGGACCTCTACGACGTGGTGGCGATCAACGCGGCGTCCGCCTCGACCCAGATCGCAGGGCTACCCTTCTCCGGCCCAGTCGGTGGTGTTCGCGTTGCGCTCATCACATCGGAGGAGAACAAGGCGGGGCAATGGGTTGCATTCCCCACCGTCGAGCAACTCGAGAACGCGGTCTTCGACATGGTCGTCGCCGGACGTATCGTTTCCGGCAGTGGTGACGACGCAGACGTTGCGATCATGATGGTCGAGGCCGAGGCGACCGAGAACGTAATCTCCAAGATCGACGGTGGCGCGCAGGCGCCGACCGAGGCGATCGTGGCCGAGGGTCTCGAAGCCGCCAAGCCGTTCATCGCTCGTCTGTGCGCGGCTCAGCAGCGGCTCGCGGCTGCCGCGTCGAAGCCCACGGGTGAGTTCCCAGTATTCCCCGCATACCAGGACGACGTCTTCGCAGCCGTCGAGGCCGCCGCAGGCGAGAAGCTGAGCGCAGTTCTGACGATCCCGGGCAAGCAGGAGCGTGACGACAAGACCGACGAGGTCAAGGTCGACGTCCTCGCAGAGGTCGCTGCGAACTTCGAAGGCCGCGAGAAGGAGATCGGCGCTGCGTTCCGCTCGCTGACCAAGAAGTTGGTCCGACAGCGCATCCTGCGCGACCAGTTCCGCATCGACGGCCGCGGCATCACCGACATCCGGTCGCTGTCGGCGGAGGTGGCCGTTGTACCCCGCGCCCACGGTTCGTCGCTGTTCGAGCGCGGAGAGACCCAGATTCTCGGTGTCACCACCCTCGACATGGTCAAGATGGCACAGCAGGTGGACTCCCTCGGGCCCGAAACCTCCAAGCGGTACATGCACCACTACAACTTCCCGCCGTACTCCACCGGTGAGACGGGCCGCGTCGGTTCGCCGAAGCGTCGCGAGATCGGCCACGGTGCTCTGGCGGAACGGGCGCTCATGCCGGTTCTGCCCAGCGTCGAGGAATTTCCGTACGCCATCCGTCAGGTGTCCGAGGCGCTCGGCTCCAATGGATCCACCTCGATGGGTTCGGTGTGTGCGTCGACGCTCGCGCTGCTCAACGCCGGTGTGCCGCTGAAGGCTCCGGTCGCCGGTATCGCGATGGGCTTGGTGTCCGATCAGGTTGACGGCGAGACCCGCTATGTCGCACTGACCGACATCCTCGGCGCCGAAGATGCATTCGGAGACATGGACTTCAAGGTCGCGGGTACGAAGGACTTCGTCACCGCCCTGCAACTCGACACCAAGCTCGACGGAATTCCGTCGCAGGTCCTCGCCGGTGCCCTGTCGCAGGCCAAGGACGCTCGGACGACGATCCTCGAGGTCATGGCCGAGGCCATCGACGTACCGGACGAGATGAGTCCGTTCGCACCGCGGGTGACGGCGATCAAGGTTCCTGTCGACAAGATCGGAGAAGTCATCGGCCCCAAGGGGAAGATGATCAACTCGATCACCGAGGAGACCGGCGCCAACATTTCGATCGAGGACGACGGCACGGTATTCGTCGGTGCGGCTGACGGTCCGTCGGCGCAAGCTGCGATCGACAAGATCAACGCGATCGCCAACCCGCAATTGCCGAAGGTGGGCGAGCGGTTCCTGGGCACGGTCGTCAAGACCACTGCTTTCGGTGCGTTCGTCTCGCTCCTGCCGGGCCGCGACGGATTGGTCCACATCTCGAAGTTGGGCAGCGGTAAGCGAATCGCCAAGGTCGAGGACGTGGTCAGCGTCGGCTCGAAGTTGCGCGTCGAGATCGCCGACATCGACAACCGAGGCAAGATCTCACTGGTCCCGGTCGAAGAAGATGGCGCGGCTCCGGCCGAGCAGAGCGACGAGGTCACAGCCGAGACTTAAGCCTTCCTCGCACGCGCTCTTCCCGGCGGCCCCGCACGAGAATCGTGCGGGGCCGCCGGTCCCTTCTGGTCGGCATCGAATCAGCGTGCGAGTGTGGCCCGCATGGCCTGTATCGACGAGCAATCGGTACCGAGCGGTCCGAATACCTGCTGGTGAGTGCACCGGTGCACAGTTCTTCGCGCACGGACTGATGCGCTCATCCGGTGTTACATTCGATGGTGTGTCTTCAGATCGTGTGAGGTGCCTCACTCCAGTGGTGAGGCCCGCTTTGGGGCCAACGACCCCCGTTGCGCCATTCGCTGACCCCTCAGTCTGCGGCCGGTAGGAACCCGTTCTCCGGTGAAACCGCGGTTCAGAGCGCTGACGGAAGGGGTGTCCCGGTGAGCCGAAACATCCGGACGACCCGCCCCGAACAAGCAGATGTCCGCAAGAGAACACGACCTCGTTGGCTGGCTGGATTGCGGGCGCCAGCGGCCACCCTTTCAGTGGCGCTGCTCGTCACTACGGGTATCGGATGGTGGGGAGAAACAAACCTCGCGAACGGGTTCGCCACTTCCAACGCGCTTGGCGTGAGTGCTCCGGCCTCCACCGGAGATTCGACGAACATCCTGCTGATCGGACTCGACTCGCGTAAGGACCAGGAAGGAAACGACCTGCCGCCGCAAGTTCTCGACCAACTCCATGCCGGCGACAGCAGCGATGGCGGCTACAACACCAATACCCTGATCCTCGTGCACGTACCCGGGGACGGCAGCAAAGCGACGGCGTTCTCGATTCCGCGCGACGACTACGTCCGTGTCAGTGGGATCCCCGGCAACGATCACATCAAGATCAAGGAGGCTTACGGTCTGAAGAAGGCTGCTGTCGAGGAACAGTTGCGCGCCCAGGGTGTTACTGACAAGGCCACATTGGAGACCGAGGGCCGCGAAGCGGGCCGCGCGTCGACCATCGCAACCGTTCGGAACCTTGTCGGCGTTCCGATCGACCGGTTCGCCGAGATCAATATGGCCGGATTCTACGACCTCACCACGGTGCTCGGTGGAGTGGACGTGTGCCTCAACCACGCGGTCAGTGACAACTATTCGGGAGCGAACTTCCCTGCGGGGAACCAGAGGCTGGACGCGGCGCAAGCGTTGGCATTCGTTCGGCAACGTCACGGGCTCGAGAACGGCGACCTCGACCGCACACGCCGCCAGCAGGCATTTCTGGTATCGGTGGCGCACCAGTTGGAACAGTCGGGGACATTCACCAATATCGGCAAGCTCCGAGCCTTCGTCGAGGCGGCACAGAGCAACGTTGTGTTCTCCTCGGGGTGGAATCTCGTCGACTTCGCTCAGGAGGTGGGCAAGATCGCTGATGATGTCGAGTTCCAGACCCTGCCCGTAGTGCGATACGACGTGATCGACGGACAGGACGTGAACATCGTCGACCCCACCGAGATCAGGTCGATAGTGCGCGCCGCTTTCGGCGAAGAGCCGACAAGCCGGACAGCTGCCACGAACCCGTCGAGCACGGTAGACGTCTTCAATGCCGGTACCTCAGACGGTTCCGCCGGCAGGGTGTCGTCCGCTCTGGGAAGCCTCGGATACGCCCCCGGGGAAGTCGGAAATGACGAGGACGGACCTAGCGTGCTTTCCTCGATCTCCTATGGACCCGGCGCCGAAGCCGACGCTGATGCCATCGCAGAGCTGCTGGATCTGTCAGTGACTCCTGATGCAGACGTCTCGTCGGGCCACATTCGGATCGTTCTCGGTTCCGACTTCGTCATGCCAGAGTCCTTCCAGCCGTCCTGGACCGCCCAGAACCCCACATCGATATACCAAGCCGATGACTCCACTCCACCGGATCAGGGCAGCGTTTTCAGCGGAAACGGTGTGCCCTGCGTCGACTGACCGATGACGTTGCCGCTGATGGCGGTCGCAGCGGAGGCAAGGTCGACGCATGAGCGCACCGTAGAGGCTGACGAGTAGTGTTCGACTATCGCGTGTAGAGTTTCTGCGTTCGAAGACGACCAGCTTCCGAGGACTGCTGAACCACTACACATGGCCAAGACCGATCGCAATCGCGCTGCATTGCTCACCCATGCACCCAACGTGGCCGAACCGCACAGCGGTGTCCGGCGCACTGTCCTTCCCAGTGGGCTCCGGGTCGTCACCGAACACGTCCCCGGCGTTCGATCCGCGTCCGTGGGAGTCTGGGTAGGTGTCGGATCTCGCGACGAACAACCCACGGTGGCGGGCGCCGCGCACTTTCTCGAACACTTGCTGTTCAAGGCGACACCGTCGCGCACGGCCCTCGACATCGCGCAGGTTATGGACAGTGTCGGTGGTGAACTCAACGCATTCACATCCAAGGAGCACACCTGCTTCTACGCACATGTGCTCGACGAAGACTTGGCGCTTGCCGTGGACCTGGTCAGTGACGTGGTCCTGCGCGGACGTTGCCGGTCGTCCGACGTCGACGTAGAGCGTCAGGTAGTTCTGGAAGAGATCGCGATGCGCGACGACGATCCGGAAGACCTCCTCGGCGATGCCTTCCTGACTGCGCTCTACGGAGACCATCCGGTAGGCCGACCGGTGATCGGCAGCGCCGAGTCCATCGAATCCATGACGCGAACCCAGCTCCATTCCTTCCATATGCGCCGCTACACCCCGCCGCGCATGGTGGTGGCTGTTGCGGGCAACGTGGAGCACGAACCGACGGTCGAGTTGGTGAAACGGGCGTTCGCCGGGCACAGCGAGTCCGTATCCGAACCCGCGCGGCGCCGCGCCGGAGCCTTACGCCTTCGAACCGAGCCGACCCTCAACCTGACCAACAGGGACAGCGAGCAGGTCCACCTGTCACTCGGCGTGCGTGCGTTCGGCCGTCACGAAAAGCACCGCTGGGCCTTGTCGGTGCTCAACGCCGCGGTCGGGGGTGGACTCAGTTCCAGGCTCTTCCAGGAAGTTCGAGAGATCCGTGGTTTGGCGTACTCGGTGTACTCGAGCGTCGACACGTTCTCCGACACCGGTGCATTCTCCATCTACGCAGGGTGCCAGCCGGAGAACCTCGGCGAGGTAGCGACAGTGATCCGCGAGGTGCTGTCCAATATCGCCTCCGAGGGCATCTCCGAGGCGGAGTGCACCCGCGCCAAGGGGTCGCTGCGTGGCGGTCTGGTTCTGGGACTGGAGGATTCGGGCTCCCGGATGCATCGCATCGGTCGGAGTGAACTGAACTATGGAAATCATCGAAGCATCGGCGAAACCTTGGCCAAGATCGACGCGGTGACCACGGACGAGGTTCGCGACGTCGCAAGGGTGCTGCTGAAGCGGCCGTTCGGTGCCGCCGTGGTCGGGCCGTATCGCCGCAAGCGAGATCTGCCTGCCTCGGTGCGGGGCATCGTTCGCTGACAGGGTTCGCTCAACGTTGGGGGGAAAGTCCGAAATGAAGATTCGTGGGGCGGTACTCGAGGAGATCGGTAGATCGCGCCCCTTCGCCGAGTCGACACCCATTTCGATTTCAGAACTCGAGCTGGACGAACCTCGCTCGGGTGAAATCCTTGTTCGAATCGAGGCGGCGGGACTGTGCCACTCGGACCTGTCCGTTGTCGATGGCAACCGGGTCCGGCCTGTCCCGATGCTGCTCGGACACGAGGCGGCAGGGCGGATCGCGGCACTCGGCCCCGGTGTCGACGACGTCGTGGTCGGGCAGCGAGTGGTCATGACGTTTCTTCCACGCTGCGGAAGGTGTGAAGGTTGTGCCACCGGCGGCAGGATGCCGTGCGTGCCCGGCAGCAAAGCCAACAACGACGGCACCCTTCTCTACGGCGGATCGCGACTGCGGCGCGCCGGAGATGTCGTGCATCACCATCTAGGAGTGTCCGGATTCGCGACGCACGCCGTCGTCGACAGGCGATCCGTTGTCCCCGTCGGCGACGATGTTCCACCCGATGTGGCCGCGGTATTCGGATGCGCGGTTCTCACCGGCGGCGGCGCGGTGCTGAACGAGGGAGATCCCAGTCCGGGTCAGGCAGTCATGGTCATCGGTCTCGGTGGCGTGGGAATGGCGGCGATCCTTACCGCGGTCTCACACGGGGCAGGGGCGGTGATCGGCGTCGACGCAGTCCCGGAGAAACTCGAGATTGCACGAGAACTCGGGGCGACATCGGTCTTCACACCTGCCCAACTCGAACGGTCCGGACTGCGGGCGCCCATCGTGATCGAGGCCGCAGGAAACGCCCGAGCGTTCGAATCCGCGGTGCGTGCCACCGCTCCAGGGGGCAAGACGATCACCGTGGGATTGCCGTCGCCGGAAGTGCGTTCGTCGATCTCGCCGTTGGCGCTGGTGGCGGAGGCTCGGACAATCATCGGTAGCTACCTCGGGTCTGCGGTTCCGTCGCGGGACATCCCGATCTATGAAGGGCTTTGGCGCTCCGGAAGGCTTCCGGTGGAGAAACTGATCTCCTCTCGCATTGCTCTCGACGACGTGAACCGGGGAATGGACGAACTCGCCGATGGCAGGGCGATCCGTCAGATCATTTCCTTCGACTGATACGGGCGTGGCCGATGTCTCGCCGGGTGGCCCGTGAGGTGCACATGGCAATTGCGTAGGCTTTCGGACGAATGGTTGTGACTGGACGGAGCGTGGCGAAGTGAGCGCAGGTGTGCCCATCAGGGTCGGGGTCCTCGGGGCCAAGGGGAAGGTCGGCCGTGCGATCTGTGAGGCAGTGCAGCAGGCGCCCGATCTCGAACTCGTGGCCGAGGTCGATCACGGCGACCGTTTGGAAGCGTTTGTCGAGAGTGGCACGCAGGTAGTGGTCGACTTCACCCACCCCGACGTGGTGATGGACAACCTGAAGTTCCTCGTCTCCAACAACATTCACGCGGTGGTGGGAACGACGGGATTCGACGATGCTCGGCTCGACACCGTGCGGACCTGGCTGTCGGATCGACCTGGCGTCGGCGTGCTGATCGCCCCGAACTTCGCAATCGGTGCGGTTCTCTCGATGCGGTTCGCGGAGGCGGCCGCACGGTTCTTCGACTCCGTCGAGGTCATCGAACTGCATCACCCCAACAAGGCCGATGCACCGTCCGGCACGGCGTACCGGACCGCGGCGCTCATCTCGGAGGCTCGGCGCAAGGCAGGTGTCGGTGAAAGTCCCGATGCCACAACCACCGAACTGGACGGTGCGCGCGGCGCAGACGTGGACGGGGTGCGCGTGCACTCGGTGCGACTGGCCGGACTCGTCGCCCATCAGGAGATAATTCTGGGCACCCAGGGGGAGACGCTGACCATCCGCCACGATTCCATGGACCGCAACTCGTTCGCTCCCGGCGTCTTGCTCGGTGTGCGGGAGATCCGCTCCCGCCCGGGCCTCACCGTAGGTATCGACCCCCTCCTCGACCTGTGAAGGAAGGGGCGGCCAAGACCGTCGTCACGATCGGACTGCTGGTCGCGGCCCTGGCGTTCTACTTCGTCCTCCTCGGTCAGCGCGGGATAGAACTGATCCGGGACGGCGGCGGTGCCGCCATCGGTCTGGGTATCGGCGTCTTGATCCTTCCGGTCCTGGGTGTATGGATCGTCTACGCCACACTACGTGCCGGATTCCAGCATCAGTACCTTTCCCGCCGTATCGCGGAAGAGTCACTGGAATTGGACGTCACCGATCTGCCGAGGCGCCCGTCCGGCCGCCTGGACCGCGCCGCCGCCGATGCGCTGTTCCAACAGGTGAAGTCCGAATACGAGGCGGACCCGGACAACTGGCGACGCTGGTACCGGCTTGCGCGCGCCTACGACTACGCCGGCGACCGTGGGCGCGCACGGGAGACGATGCGCAGAGCCGTCGAACTCGAGCGCGCTGAACGCGAAGGTACCGCCGGGAGCTGAACACGAAGGCGGCGCCGGAAGTCGAATGCGGTCGTACGCTGACCACTGTGAAGTCACTACTTGTCGTCCACCACACTCCGTCGCCCACGACCCGTGAGTGCCTGGAGGCGGTGTGCAAGGGTGCGCGGGACCCCGACATCGAAGGCGTCGAGCTGCGGTCGATGCCCGCTCTCGGCGCCACAGTGCCCGATGTGTTGCAAGCCGATGGGTTCCTCTTCGGGACCTCAGCGAACTTCGGGTACATGTCTGGGGCGCTCAAGCACTTCTTCGACACTGTCTACTACCCGTGCCTCGATGCCGTAGTGGGACGGCCCTACGGATTGTGGGTGCATGGAAACAATGACACCGCGGGAGCTGTGAAATCGGTGCAGAGGATCGCCTCCGGGCTCGGCCTTGTGCAGGCGGCCGGAGCCGTGGAACTGATCGGATCGGTTGGCACGGACGCAAGGGAGCGGTGCTACGACCTCGGCGCCACGGTAGCGGTCACGCTCGCCGACGACTCGTGACGTCCGAGATTTCGTGCGTCGAGGACTGCTGCCGCACGGTGTCGGTGCCAGATGGCAGGCTGCGGGCATGCGTGAGATGACCGCCGCCGCGGCCAGGAGATCGGCGCTCTGGGCCCAGGGCTTCGCCGAAACGAAACCGGCCGTGGCACCGACCCGAAGACATATCCGGTCTGTTCTCAATCGGGTACGGCTGTTCCAGATCGACTCGGTCTCGGTGGCGGTGCGCGCCCACTACGTCCCACTGTTCAGCCGTCTGGGTGATTACGACCGTGGGTTGGTCGACTCGGCGGCGTGGTCGCACACCACCCGCTCGCCGCGCCTACTGACCGAGTACTGGGCGCACGAGGCCGCATTCATCCCGATCGAGGACTGGCCACTGATGCGTTGGCGCATGGAGCAATACCAGCGCGGGCGGCATGCGGGCGAGGCCCGAGCGCTCGACCGCAATCCGACTCTCGCCGCAGACGTGCTGGACGTGATCGGGGCGGTGGGCGCTTGCAGCGCCGGCGACGTGGAGAAGCATCTCGAGATCGACCGGCCATCACGCAAGGGCTCGTGGTGGGATCGCAGTGACACCAAGTTGGTGTGCGAGCAGTTGTTCGCTTCTGGCGCACTCGCAGTGGGCAGGAGGGTGGGGTTTACCCGCCACTATGACCTCACTGAGCGGGTCCTGCCGGAACCGGTTCGAGCCGAGAAGCTTCCGGAAGAGGACGCGATCCGGGGGCTCGTGCAGCGGTCCGCACAGGCTCTGGGCGTGGCCACCGAGTCGGACCTGCGCGACTATTACCGTCTGTCCAAGACACAGACGTGCACGGCAATAGAGGATCTCGTCGAGGACGGGGTACTCGAACGGGTGCGGGTCCGTGGCTGGGATTCACCGGCACTCGTTCACCGCGACGTTCGCGTTCCTCGGAAGGTTGACGGGGCCGCGTTGCTGTGCCCATTCGATCCGCTGGTTTTCTGCCGCCCCAGAACGGAGCGGATCTTCGGCTTCCGCTACCGCCTGGAGATCTACACACCTGCACACAAACGTGTTCACGGGTACTACGTCTTTCCGTTCCTGCTGAACGGCGAATTGGTGGCGAGGGTCGATCTCGCGGCGAACCGGTCGTCGGGAGTGCTCGAAGTGCGGTCTGCTTTCGTAGAACCTGATCAGCGTCCGGAGCGAGTGGTGGACGCTCTGATCCCCGAACTACGAAGGATGGCAACGTGGTTGGGGCTGGAGGAGGTCAAGGTGGACGACAGAGGTGACCTCAGTGCCCTCCTCGCGGCCGAAGCGACACGACCGTAAGGAGCATGGTCGGGCGGCCGCGGGGAGGGTGGAGGATCAGAGGCTTTCGACGAACTTCGTCAGGCCTTTGCTGGCGGTCTCGAGTGCGGTCTTCTGCGCCTTCTTCACGAGGAACCCGGGCAGCGGGATCTTCGGATCGATCGTCAACTCGAACGTCACCTTCGTGCCTGCGTCCGAACCAACGAGGACGTAAGAGCCGTCCTGCGCGTTCTGCTGACCGCTTTCGACGAGGTGCCATGACACGGTGTTGTCGCCCTCGAAGTCGTACTCGACCACCTGCTCGTCGTTGATGCCGAGAATCGACACCTTCATCCGGACGCGGTGGGGACGCCCGTCGTCGTGCGTGCTCTCGATCGTGACCGACTGGTGGGGCGAGGACCACTCGGGCAGGCGATCCACAGCAGCGATCGCGGCCATTACCGTGGCCGGGTCTGCCTTGATTTCGAATTCTTTGATGCCGGAAACGGCCATATTCCTCACTCCTTCAAGCCAGTGGCGACTCTCACCGTGTGGCTGATGCGACGCAATTACATCATCGTTGCGTTGTGCGTGCGGAGTGAGTTGGTTGTGTGGTCAGTAACTATCTCTGTCGGTGCGGCGAATCTGGTCTTCGAGAGCGCCCTTGACTGCCTGCGAGACCCAGGAATTGAGCGACACGCCGTTCTGGGACGCTGCTTCCTCTGCCCTCGACTTGATCCGATCCATCAACCGCAGCGTGACGCGGCTGATGTCACCGGTGGCGTCATCGATGGCGGCACCGAGGTCGTCGGCTGTCTCGCTCTGTTCGCCGTCGGGTTTGGGCTCGGCCGGGGCGCGACGCACCTCGACTGCGACTTCGGTGCCGTCCAATCGCACACTGACAGTGCGATTGCCGAGTTCGGCCGACACTTCACCCGCGAACTCAGTGAGTGCGGAGAGCACGAGCAGGCGAGTTGCGGGCTCGACGGCCTCTGCGAGAGCCGCGGCCGTGGCCCTGGTCTGTTCGTCGCCGAGCGCGGCTGCTGAGTTCAGAGAGTCTCGCAGCTGGGAAACGTAGTTGTCGAGATCCATGATGTCAGTGTGACGTCATTGGTGACGTCAGTCAAGGAAACCAGGCAATTGCCGTACGTGATATCGGGTCCAAGGGTCCCACCGGTCTCTTTGGGCGAGTCGTGGCGCGCCGTGGCTACGGTGAGTGCTCCGACTAGGGTCGATCAGCACGGAGCTTCAACAGGCGAGTCGGGCAGGAGGGGCAGAGCAGTGCCGCAGACCGTTGCGCTCAGGGTGCGACTCGTCGCAAAGACTGAGTTCTTGCCACCGGCCGACATCCCGTGGGAGACCGACGCCGATGGCGGTGAAGCGCTTGCGGAGTTCGCGGGCCGGGCGTGCTACCAGAGTTGGTCCAAGCCCAACCCGCGCACCGCCACCAACGCCGGCTATCTGCGACACCTGCTCGAGGTCGGTCATGAATCGGTCCTCGAACACGGCAGCGTCAGTTTCTACATCACCGGCATTTCGAGGTCGTGCACTCATGAATTGATCCGCCACCGGCACTTCTCCTACTCGCAACTTTCGCAGCGTTTCGTGCGGGAGAACGACTCGAATGTGGTAGTCCCGCCTGCAATCGCCGGCGACCCGGAACTAGAGCGACTCTTCGCCGAGGCGACCGACGCGAGCCGGACTGCCTACACCGAGCTGCTCGAGGCTCTCGAATCGAAACTGGCGGACGAATCCAGCGTGCCCTTGCGTAACAAGCAGGCCAGGCAGGCCGCGAGGTCGGTTCTGCCCAACGCAACCGAGACCCGAGTGGTGGTGACGGGTAACTACCGATCATGGCGGCACTTCATCTCGATGCGTGCCACCGAGCACGCCGACGTGGAGATCCGCCGGGTAGCGGTCGAGTGTCTGAGACAGTTGCAGGTGTGTGCCCCGAATATCTTCGGCGACTTCGAGATTGTGGTTTCGCGCGACGGAACGGAAGTGGCGCGGAGTACGTTTTCGGGGGACGCGTGACTGGCCTGCGAAAGTCCCTGACTCACCGGGTAGCCTTCTGACCATGACCTATGGTGATGCCGCTTCTCCCGTCGACCGCCCGTTCGGCACCGTGTCCACAGCGATGGTGACGCCGTTCACCGCGGACGGAAAGCTGGACGTCGACGCGGGTGTCCGCCTGGCGGCTCATCTCGTCGACAACGGGTGCGACGCCCTCGTCCTAGCCGGTACGACCGGTGAGTCGCCGACAACTACCGAAAACGAGAAGCTCGAGTTGCTCAGGGAGGTCATCGATGCGGTGGGTGCCCGGGCAAAGGTCATCGCCGGCGCGGGCAGCAACGACACCGCACACAGCGTTGCGCTCGCCCGTGACGCCGCCAGGGCGGGTGCGCACGGTCTCCTCGTTGTCACTCCCTACTATTCACGGCCGCCACAAGCGGGCTTGTACGCCCATTTCACCGCCGTCGCCGATGCCACCGATCTTCCGGTCATGCTCTACGACATCCCACCACGCTCCGTGGTTCCCATCGAGACGGAAACGATGCGGCTCCTCGCGGAGCATCCACGTATCGTCGCGGTCAAGGACGCCAAGGGCGACCTCAATGCCGGCGCCGAATTGATCGGCACCACCAACCTCGAGTTCTATTCGGGTGACGATCCGCTCAACCTTCCGTGGCTCTCGGTCGGCGCTGTCGGATTCGTCAGTGTCATAGGACATCTCGTGCCTTCGCGACTGCGTGAGTTGCACACCGCATTCGAAGCCGGTGACTTGGCACGCGCGCGGGCCATCAATCTCAGCCTGATTCCAGTGATCCGATCCGTGGCCCGCCTCGGTGGTGTCAGCGCGTCGAAAGCCGGTCTGCGGTTGATCGGCCTCGACGTGGGGGAGCCCAGGCTCCCACAGGTGGCGCCCACACGCGACCAGATCGATCTACTCGCCGCCGATCTCCATGCCGCAGGGGTGCTCGCATGACCCGTCCTCCTCGTCGCCGCAGCGCGCGCCGTCAAGCCGGTCCTCCCTCTCCCGTTACGCCCCCATCCTCCGCCGGCGATCAGACGCCCGAAACGGCACCAGAACCCGTTTCGGCGGCGACTGGGCAGCCCAAGTCTGTTCCGATCGTGGCAGACAAGCCGACGGCTCCGAGGTCGGCGGAGGCCAAGTCTGCGCCGGTCAAGGCCGCGTCTGCCAAGGCAGGCGCCACCAACAAGTCGCCTTCACGATCCGGTAGGCGAGGTGGTGGCAGCAAGCGTCAGGGTTCCCGGGTGGCCGCAGCCGATCCGACGGCACGCCTCGGTCTGCCACCGAAGGCGCCGTTCAAGGGCCTTCGGGTGGTGGCCCTCGGCGGGATCGGCGAGATCGGCCGAAACATGACCGTATTCGAGCACCAGGGAAAGCTACTCATCATCGATTGCGGTGTGCTGTTCCCGGAGGATCAGCAACCTGGTGTCGACCTGATCCTCCCTGACTTCCGGCACATCGAGGACCGGATGGCCGACGTCGAGGCCGTCATCCTCACACACGGTCACGAGGACCACATAGGCGCCGTTCCATTCCTGCTGCGCTTGCGACCGGATCTTCCCGTGGTGGGTTCGCGTTTCACGCTCGCGCTCGTTGCGGCCAAATGCCGTGAACACCGCCAGCGACCCAACCTCGTCGAGGTGGTCGAAGGGCACCGTACCGAGCACGGGCCGTTCGAGTGTGAGTACTTCGCCGTCAACCACTCGATCCCGGACGCAATCGCGGTCGCGATTCGCACCGATGCCGGAGTTGCATTGCACACCGGTGACATCAAACTCGACCAACTTCCGCTGGACGGAAGACTCACTGACCTGGGCGGGTTCTCGCGTCTCGGCGACGAGGGGGTCGATCTGTTTCTCGTGGACTCCACCAACGCCGAGGTGCCGGGATTCGTCACGCCCGAACGCGAGATCGGCGGCGTGCTCGACAATGTCATAGGCAAGGCCAGGCAACGCGTGATCGTGGCGTCCTTCGCCAGCCACGTGCACCGCATTCAACAGGTTGTCGATGTCGCGCACCGTTACAACCGCCGTGTCGCTTTCGTCGGACGCTCGATGGTCCGCAACATGCAGATCGCGCAGGACCTCGGATACCTGAGCGTGCCCGATGGCCTGGTCGTCGACATCGACACCGCGGCCAACCTGCCGGACGATCGACTGGTCCTGATCTCCACCGGCTCGCAGGGCGAGCCCCTCTCGGCCCTGTCGAGGATGGCGCGCGGCGAGCATCGGCAGATCAACATCCGCGCCGGCGATCTCGTCGTCCTGGCGTCTTCACTTATTCCGGGCAACGAGAACTCCGTGTTCGCCGTCGTCAACGGACTGGCCAAACGAGGCGCTACCGTCGTCACGCAGCAGAGCGCGAAGGTGCACGTATCCGGTCACGCTTCTGCGGGCGAACTGTTGTATCTGTACAACGCCGTTCGGCCCACGAATGCGATGCCAGTGCATGGCGAATGGCGCCACCTGCGGGCCAACGCCGCTCTCGCCCGGGCTACCGGAGTGCCCGAGGACCGGATCGTTCTCGCAGAGGACGGTGTCGTGGTCGACATGGTCGACGGTCTCGCCGAGATCGTCGGGCAGGTGTCCGTCGGGCACGTCTATGTCGACGGACTGTCCGTCGGTGACGTGGGCGACTCCACGCTGTCGGACCGGCTGGTCCTCGGCGAGGGTGGATTCATCGCCATCTACGTGGTCATCGACGATCACACGGGTCGCGCGGTCAGCACCCCCGAGGTGTCGGGACGAGGATTCTCGGATGATCCGACCGCACTGAAAGATGCGGCGCAGCTGGTCGAGGCGGAACTGTCGCAGCTGGCTGCCGAAGGCGTCAACGACACCCATCGGATAGCTCAGGCGATACGGCGCATCGTTGGCAGATGGGTGGCGGAGAAGTACCGGAGAAGGCCGATGATCGTGCCCAACGTCATCGCGGTGCCGACGTCCGAGAGCGAGTCGCTCTCGGGCCGATAGATTCGCTCTCGGGCAGGTAGATTCGTGCGAGTGACCTTCGCCAGAGATGAACGCTTCGCCCTTGTCGATTCCATGGCCGAATACGGTCCGGATGCCCCAACCCTGTGCGGGCAGTGGACTAATCGCGATCTCGCTGCCCACCTGATCGTGCGTGAGCGACGTCTCGATGCGTCCCCCGGTCTGTTCGTGGGCGCATTGGCCGGGTACCTGGAGCGCATCAGGAAAGAGACCGCGACGCGCCCGTGGAGTCGTCTACTGGACGAGGTCAGGTCCGGTCCACCAGCGTGGTCGCCGATGCACTGGGTGGACAACCAGGTGAACATGGGTGAGATGTTCGTCCACCACGAGGACGTACGGCGCGCCCATGAGGGGTGGAAGCCGCGAGTGCTCACAAGTGAGCGCCAGGATGCGCTGTGGGGTCTGGCACGCAAGGTCGGCAGGCTGAGCTACCGCCGCTCTCCGGTGTCCGTGGTGCTGGAGCGGCCGTCTGGTGAGCAGGTGACAGTCCGCAAGGTCGGCGACCGCCGGGTGATCTTGCGGGGCGAGCCCGCAGAGCTGGCACTGCACGCCTTCGGCCGGAACCAGGTGCTGGTCGAGACTGATGGTTCGGCCGCCGATGTCGAAGCCGTGATGTCTCTCGAACGTGGCTTTTGACGCCCGGCCGGACCAGGTCTCACCTTGTTAAAGGTGTTGCGGATGGTCCGGAAGATGCCGTAGCGACTAATCTGAGGGTCATGGCAGGAAAGGCGAGCGCCCGCGGTACGAGCACGACGAGGATGGGCGCGCGAGGGGGGTCGACGTCCTCCAAGCCGAAATCACGCACAACTCGCACGGTCAGCACCCCGCGAAAGTCCCCGTCACCCCGCCGCGGCCCTTCCAAGAGCGCCCGGAGGCAAGTGGCGAAGAAGCCCTCCAGGTCTGGTCCCCTCAAGTCATTGGGGCGGGGGATCGGTGCTGGTTGGTCGCTGATGGCCAGGGGTGTCGGTGCGACCACGCGGACGGTCGGCAAGGCTTCCGAGATCGAGCACGGACACAGGCGCGACGGTATTGCGCTCGGACTCATCGCGATCAGCGTCGTCATTGCGGGCAGGATCTGGTTCTCCGCGGGCGGACCTGTCGGCGCGTGGATCAAGACCGGAGTGACCACCGTTTTCGGTGGGGCGTCAGGTGTGCTTCCCCTCATCGGCGTTGGCGTCGCCGTGATTCTGATGCGAACCGAGCCGAAACCGGAGATCCGGCCGAGGATCGTCCTCGGCTCTCTACTCGTGGGGCTGCCTGCGCTCGGGCTCTGGCACATCGCTTCCGGCGCACCGACCGATGCGGAAGGCCGCGCAGGCGGCGCAGGGTTTGTAGGTTACGTGGCCGGCGGCCCGCTGACCGATGGTCTGACCGTATGGCTTGCCGTGCCGCTGTTGCTGATGGCCGGACTGTTCGGCGTCCTGCTGCTGACCGGTACGACGATCCGCGAGGTGCCGGGCAAGCTCCAGTCGTACTTCGGGACGTCGTTCGGCCGCGAGTACTACGCCGACTACGGCGGAGATCACGGCGCCGGCGAAGGCGACCCCACACTGTTCGATGCGGACGGCCACCCGGTCTCCGACTACTCGACCGCCGTACGGGGAGCGCCCGCCCACAATTACCCCACCGACGAATTCGAGGTCAGTGCCACTGCGAAGACCGAGGTGCTCGGGCTGTGGGATGTCGAGCCTCCCGCTGATCCCGCCACCGCGCCGGCACCGGCCAAGAAGCGGCGGCGCGCGAAGGCTGCACCCGATGCCGCACGCAAGAAGGAAGCGGACCCCGAAACGTCGTCCGACGTGGAGAAGTTCGTCACGGATCGGGTCGTCGAGGGTGACTACATCCTGCCGCCCGCCTCGCTGCTCATCGAGGGCGATCCCCCGAAGAAGCGCAGTTCCGCAAACGACGCGATGATCGAGGCGATCACCGAGGTTCTCGATCAGTTCAAGATCGACGCGGCGGTCACCGGATTTACCCGTGGGCCTACCGTCACCCGCTATGAGGTCGAGCTCGGCCCGGGCGTGAAGGTCGAGAAGATCACCGCACTCGCCCGCAACATCGCCTACGCCGTTGCGACCGACAACGTGCGCCTTCTCGCGCCGATCCCGGGCAAGTCGGCAGTCGGCATCGAGGTGCCGAACTCCGACCGTGAGATGGTCCGCCTCGCAGATGTGCTCACTGCGCCGTCCACACGCAAGGACCACCACCCGCTGGTCATCGGTCTCGGAAAGGGCATCGAGGGCGACTTCGTCAGCGCGAACCTGTCGAAGATGCCGCACCTTCTCGTAGCCGGTTCCACCGGTTCCGGTAAGTCGAGCTTCGTCAACTCCATGCTCGTGTCGCTGCTCTCCCGCGCGACTCCGGACGAGGTGCGGATGATTCTGATCGACCCGAAGATGGTGGAGTTGACTCCGTACGAGGGTATTCCGCACCTCATCACGCCCATCATCACGCAGCCGAAGAAGGCTGCTGCCGCCCTGGCCTGGCTGGTGGAGGAGATGGAGCAGCGTTACCAGGACATGCAGGTCAACCGGGTGCGCCACATCGACGACTTCAACGCGCGAGTGCGTTCCGGTGAGATCACGGCACCGCTCGGCAGTGAACGCGTGTACCGGCCCTACCCGTATATTCTCGCCATCGTCGACGAGCTAGCGGACCTCATGATGACCGCGCCTCGCGACGTCGAGGACGCGATCGTGCGGATCACCCAGAAGGCGCGTGCCGCCGGCATCCACCTGGTGCTCGCCACGCAGAGGCCGTCGGTGGACGTGGTGACCGGACTGATCAAGACCAACGTGCCGTCGAGGCTTGCGTTCGCCACGTCCTCGCTCACCGACTCGCGGGTCATTCTGGATCAGCCTGGCGCGGAGAAGCTGATCGGCAAGGGTGACGGACTGTTCCTTCCGATGGGTGCGGGTAAACCCACCCGCATGCAGGGCGCGTTCATCACCGATGAGGAAATCGCGGCGGTCGTCGATTTCACCAAGAATCAGGCCGAGCCGGAGTACACCGAAGGTGTGACCGCGGCCAAGGTCGGCGAGAAGAAGGATGTCGATCCCGACATCGGAGACGACATGGACGTGCTGCTGCAGGCGGTGGAACTCGTCGTCTCCAGTCAGTTCGGTTCGACATCGATGTTGCAACGCAAGCTGCGGGTGGGCTTCGCAAAGGCGGGCCGCCTGATGGACTTGATGGAAACCAGGGGAGTAGTGGGACCGAGCGAGGGATCGAAGGCGCGTGAGGTGCTCGTCAAGCCCGATGAACTCGACGGACTGCTGTGGTCGATTCGCGGCGGCGATCCGAACGAGGCGGAGTCCGAGTACTAGTTGGCCGCGGCGCGGGCACCCGGAATGTGTAAATGACGCTCGTTGTGGTTCAATGGTGAACAAATTGGAGGGGAGTATCCCCACCTCGTGACAGCATCGTCAACACGATCGGCACCGTTGCCGCTCCGGCGCTGTCAGTCGATCGGGTTGCGGTTCCGATGCGGCGGGAGAGACCTCCGGTACCGACAAGGTCCGCCGGAGGTTCCTTTTCATGCATGTGTCGCCACTCGTCTGGGTCATCACCTGCGGGGTGATTCTCGGACTGTTCGTGTTCGATTTCTTCGCGCACGTTCGCACGCCACACGCCCCCTCGTTCCGCGAATCGGCCTTTTGGTCGACGGTATACATCACGATCGCGATTCTGTTCGGCCTGATTGTGTTCTGGCTCTGGGGAAGTACGTACGGCGGGGAGTATTTCGCCGGCTACGTCACGGAGAAGGCCCTGTCGATCGACAACCTGTTCGTTTTCGTCATCATCATGGCGACGTTTTCCGTCCCCCGCGAATATCAGCAGAAGGTTCTACTGATCGGCATCGTCATGGCACTGGTGATGCGGGGAATCTTCATCGCTCTCGGTGCTGCCGCGATCAACGCCTACAGCTGGGTGTTCTACCTTTTCGGCGCCTTTCTCGTCTACACCGCATACACGCTGATACGGAATCACGGACATCAGAAGGAGGCGGAGGAGAAACGCGACACCAGGATCCTCACCATCGCGAAGAAGATCCTCCCGACCACCGACACCTACGACGGCGACAAGCTCGTCACGCGCATTGACGGCAAGCGTGTCGTGACACCGTTGTTCCTGGCGCTCATCGTCATCGGATTCACCGACCTTCTGTTCGCGCTCGACTCGATTCCAGCGATTTACGGGCTCACCCAGGAGCCGTACCTTGTCTTCACAGCCAACGCATTCGCATTGATGGGTTTGCGGCAGCTGTACTTCCTGATCGGAGGTTTGCTGGATCGCTTGGTCTACCTGTCGTACGGGCTGTCGGTCGTACTCGCGTTCATCGGCGTCAAGCTCGTCCTGCACGCCTTGCACGAGAACACGCTGGGCTTCGTGAACGGTGGCCAGCCCGTTGCCGTGCCGGAGATTTCGACGGCTGTATCCCTCACCGTCATCATCGGGGTACTTGCGGTCACGACCGTCGCCAGCGTCTTGAAAACGCGGAACAGTACGCTCGCGCGGTAGGTTTCGGCATGTCCGCTCGAGGATGGGGTGTGCTGACGGGGTGTATCAGGAGCTGAACTCGCCGATCACCGGAATCCACTCGACGATCCGCTTGGCTGCGATCAGATCGTTGCGGGCGAACGGGTCGTCGCTGAACAGCAGCTCCACGGTCTTCGCGTCGGCTGCGTCGACGATGAGGAACGCTCCGCTGCCGTCGGCGAACGGGCCGGACGACAAGACGGTCTTCCGTTCGGCCAACTCACCGAGCCACGCCCGATGGGCGGCGCGGTGCTCGTCGCGTCCGGCAGTCGTATCGGCCGAATACGAGTATTCCACTACGAAAAGGGGCATGATCTCGCTCTCTGATGAAGGTGTTCTTCGACACTAGAAGAGGTCAGAGGGTGAGAAGCATCCGGGTGTTGCCGAGCGTATTCGGTTTGACATAGCTCAGGTCGAGGAACTCGGCGACGCCGGTGTCGTACGAGCGACACATCTCGGCATACACTTCCGCCGTCACTGGGGTGCCGTCGATTTCGACGAATCCGTGCTTGCCGAAGAAGTCGACCTCGAAAGTCAGGACGAACAGGCGCTCCAGGTCGAGTTGCCTTGCGACCTCGATCAGCTTTTCGACCAGATGGTGGCCCACGCCCTGGCCCTTGACAGTGGGGTCGACCGCGATCGTGCGCACTTCGCCGAGATCCGCCCACAGCACATGCATTGCACCACAACCGATCAGGTTGCCGGCGCGCTCGGCCACCCAGAACTCCTGGATGGATTCGTAGAGGGTGACGAGGTTCTTCTCGAGCAGGATCTTTCCGGCGTAGATGTCTATCAAACGCTTGATCTCGGGGACGTCGGAGGTTCGTGCTCGGCGCACGCTCAACTGATCGTCGGCACGATTCGGCGTCCGAGAGGTCATGTCGTGCACATTAGCCAACGGCGTTACCGATATTCTTGGGCACGTGCCGGTACGAACAACGAATCCACAAAAATCCCCGTCGTTACAAGGGGTGCAGTTCGATGCCGGAGTGCGCCGATGAGTACGCAACGAGAGGATTCGAGCGCCGCTGACGTGGTAGCGACACCTGATCAGGTCGCTGAGCACGTAGGCGAGGCAACCGTACCGCTTCTGAACATCGCGAACATTCTCACGATCCTTCGGATCTTGCTGGTCCCGGTCTTCGTGGCGGTGCTGTTCGTCGGGGACGGTCATTCGACGACTTGGCGACTGGTAGCCGCCGGCGTGTTCGCGGTCGCGGCCATTACCGATCGGATCGACGGGCAACTTGCCCGCAAATACGGCCTGGTCACCAATTTCGGCAAGCTCGCCGATCCCATCGCGGACAAGGCATTGATCGGTGCGGCGCTGGTCGGTCTGTCGATCCTCGGGGATCTGCCGTGGTGGGTAACTGCGGTGATCGCCGCACGCGAGTTGGGCATCACACTGCTTCGGTTCGCAGTCTTACGACATGCGGTGATCCCCGCTGGTCGCGGCGGGAAGCTCAAGACGCTCGTGCAGTCGGCGGCTATCTTCTTCTTTTTGCTGCCGCTGCCGGCCGGGTTCGAGACCGTGGGCTGGATTCTGATGGGTGCCGCAGTACTGCTGACTGTGGGGACCGGGCTGGATTACGTGGTGCAGGCGGTACGCCTGTGGGCCGGGGTGCACAAGGTCGAGGCAAACGCGAGTAGGGCGGCGTGACCGACCCCCTGGTGGACGGCACGCGGGTCGGCGAACTGGTTTCCGTGCTCACAGAGCATGGGAAGACCGTTGCCACTGCGGAATCGCTGACTGCGGGAATGCTTGCCGCGACCATTGCCGGGGTCGCGGGCGCCAGCGCTGTGCTCCGCGGCGGTCTGGTGGTCTATGCCACCGATCTCAAGTCGACCCTCGGTGGTGTCGACCGCGCACGGTTGGCCGAGGACGGCCCTGTGGCCGCATCGACAGCGCGCGCACTCGCCGAGGGCGCCAGGGAACGGTGCGGTGCCGACTGGGGTGTCGGGCTGACCGGTGTCGCGGGTCCGGATGCACAGGGTGGGCAGCAGGTGGGAACGGTGTTCGTGGGCCTTGCCGGGGCTTCTGGAACCTCGGTTAAGGAGCTGAGACTCGACGGCGACAGGTGGACGATTCGCAAGTCCGCGGTTTCCGTTGCCGTGTCGGAACTCCTCGGACGTGTGAAGGAAACATCCGGGGGCTAAGGTCGGGAACCAATCGGTCCTGTTCGTGCGTTGAGATAGGGCGAGACAGGTGACGGATGAAGGAGGAGCGAGATGGCGCTTCTATTGCGTGAGGCAATAGGTGACAGTCTTCGGCGCACGCGCGTTTCACAGAGCCGGACCCTGCGTGAGGTCAGCAACAGTGCTCGTGTGAGCCTCGGGTATCTGTCCGAGGTCGAGCGAGGGCGCAAGGAGGCCTCGAGCGAACTCCTGGCGGCGATTTGCCAGGCATTGGAGGTTCCGCTTTCCGCTGTTCTGGTCGATGTCAGTGAGTCCTTGACCGACAAGACTTCAGCCAAGCGCAGCGACACCGAGCGGGCCGTGCCGACAGAGGCTCCAGCCTCGAGCACGCGGGGTTCGGCGAGCATTGCCCGAGACACGAGGGTGGTCATCCCCGCGCCGTCGGCTCAGGCGCTTGCCGCGGCGTAGCACCACACGCGCTGAACCGATAGATTTCTTGTTAACTGCCGATCGCTTCTCTCGGCGGCCAGACAGTCGGGGGCCATGGCCCCGTGCCGGTGCGTGACGGTCGCGCACCGAGCCGCGCACCGCGCGGCGCAACAGATGGAGGCAGGATCACACCAATGGCTAATCCTTTCGTCAAGGGATGGAAGTACCTGATGGCGCTTTTCAATTCCAAGATCGATGAGAAGGCTGACCCGAAGGTTCAGATTCAGCAGGCGATCGAGGATGCGCAGCGTCAGCACCAAGCCCTGTCTCAGCAGGCCGCGTCTGTCATCGGTAACCAGCGCCAGCTCGAGATGAAGCTCAGCCGCCAACTCGACGAGGTGGAGAAGCTCAACGCCAACGCACGACAGGCCGTCAACCTGGCTGATCAGGCGCAGGCTGCGGGCGACACGGACAAGGCCATCCAGTACACCAACGCTGCCGAGGCATTTGCGGCGCAGCTCGTCACGGCCGAGCAGGGCGTGGAGGACCTCAAGGTACTGCACGACCAGTCACTGCAGGCCGCCGCGCAGGCGAAGAAGGCGGTCGAGCAGAATGCAATGGCCCTGCAGTCGAAGGTTGCCGAGCGCACCAAGCTGCTCAGCCAACTCGAGCAGGCCAAGATGCAAGAACGCGTCAGCGAGTCCCTCCGCACGATGGACAGCACGCTGTCCGCGCCTGGCAACACACCTAGTCTCGACGCCGTACGCGACAAGATCGAGCGCCGTTACGCTGACGCCCTCGGCTCCGCCGAACTCGCGCAGAACTCGATGTCGGGTCGCATGATGGAGGTTCAGCAGGCAAGCATCCAGATGGCAGGCCACAGCCGGCTCGAACAGATCCGCGCTTCGATGAAGGGGGAGGCGTTGCCGTCCGGCGGCGCTACTGATTCACCGGCAACGCCGGCGAAGCCCTCCATCGACAAGCAGTCGCCCGCTGCGGACCAGACCGGCACTTCGGGTCAGTAGCAGAACAGCAGTCGCATGGGTTTCAGCCGAGGTGGCCGACCCGGACGTCCAGTCCGGTCGGCCACTTTCGTGTCTGGCCTGTCAGGAATTCAGCAAATGCTCCGCGAGGCGGGGAATTCTGTCGCGGAAGCAGCTTGGCGGTGGCGTGATCCTCGGGAACGTCTTCTGCGGAAGAAGAGACGGGCACGGCGCCGCGCCACGCAGTATGGCATCTTGTCGGGGTCCTCGGCCGTCGGTGCCACGGGCCTGGCCTTGATGTCCGCGCCGGAATGGTCGATTTTCGTGGCAGGAGGGGTTGCGGTGCTGTTCGCGGCTCCCGCCCTGACGGCCGTTCGCAGTTGGCGCAGACTCGGCGGCGTCACGTTGCCGCTCAGCCTTCCTGCCCGTCGTGTGCTGCCTGATCCGGACTCGGCCGCCAGGGAGCCGATGGAACGACTCATGCGTAGTGAGCGTGCTCTCTACGGCATTCTCGGCGTGCTTTCTCGCGCGGGGACGGTTGGTGCCGAGGACATCGAGAATACGGATTCGACAGCGCGCTCTGCGGCGCAGGCACTCGAGGCTGTGGCCATCGACATCGCATCCATGGAGGATGCCACTCGCGGTGCCAGGCAGGCTGCTCCGGCACTCCATCGCGCTATTGCGTCCGCAGCCGGACAACTCGACGACGGTGTCGCGCAGTTCGAGAAGTTCGTGGCCGCAGCAGCTGAAGTTGCTGGACCAGGAGCGACGAGCGGCGCCGGTGGGCTTTCCCACGTTCGTGACGAATTGCTGTCGGCCACGGAGAAACTTTCCGGTCTGGCCGCGGCACTGGAGGAGATCGACGACATCGTCCGGCGGTACCGCTGAGGTCAGTCGTCGACGCCGCGGGCGGCGAGTGCTTCACCCATTGAATCGGCTGTCATCAGCGTGCTGACGATCACCGGTACCGCGAGCGCGCGAAGTGAGAATCCCAATCCCCGCGATTTTCGGGCGTCCTCGACGCGTTGGACGATGCCGGACATCAGGGGAATGCATCGGATCGTCATGGCCAGCACCAGCGCGACTCGGTCGGGGTCCACGCCGATCCGGCGCAGTGGCCGCATGGCCGCGGTGATCGCGTCGAGCATGTCGGTCACCCGAGTCGTCAGACTCAGCAGGGCTGCAGCAGCTATCGACAACAAGAGCACCCCGCACACGACGGTGGCCTGCACCCACCCGCTGAACACGACTTGAAATGTTCCGATGACGATCAGCACCCAGACCACAGGGCGTAGTTGCGCCGCAGCCGCGCGTATCGGAATTCGCGCGATCGCGTAAGTGCCCGCCACCAACAGTGCGGCGGGCACGAGTTGCCAAGGCTCGCGGACCAGAACGGTCACACCGACGATGCCCGCGACGAGGGCTACAACCTTGGGACCGGCGGGAAGTCGGTGCACGACCGTGTCGCCGGGGTGGTACAGCCCGAGGGTGCTCATCGAACCAATTTCCGGTAGAAGTCGATCGACATACTCGGCACGCCGTCGGCCAGGACCCTGCCGTTGTCTACCACGAGAACCCGGTCGAACGAGTCGAGCAATTCGAGTTGGTGGGTCACCATGATCACTTGCTGTGGGAGTCGTTCGAACCTTTCCGCCACTGCACGGGTATTTCGCAGGTCGAGCAGTGTGGTCGGTTCGTCGGCCACCAAGACCTCGGGTTCGGTGACCATAACCGCGGCAAGGGCGAGTAGTTGCTTCTGCCCGCCCGATAGAAGGTGGGTTGGGTGGTCGGCATGGTCGGCGAGACCGAACTGTTCGAGAACCCGCGCTACACGGCTTGCACGGCCGGCTTTGTCCAGTGAGGTCCTGCGCAGCGAGAATCCGATGTCCTCGGCCACTGTGGGCATAACGATCTGATGGTTGGGGTCGGTGAAGACGAAGCCCACTTTCTTGCGAACTTGTCGGCCGCGCCGGGCCGTGTCGAGGTCGTCGACAGTGACGGTGCCTGTCGATGGCACGACGAGCCCGTTGATCATGCGGGCGAGCGTCGACTTGCCCCCGCCGTTCGGTCCTATGATGCCGATCCGATGCTCGCTGAGGGTCAATTCGACATCCTCGAGGACCGTTCGTTCGCCATAGGCGTGCCGGACGCCGCGGAACCGGATATCGCTCATTGCCACTGACCGCCTACCGGTGTCGGACGCCGGCCTTGCCGAAGTCCGGAGTGGGGTCACTCGGCAATCCCGGATAGGCCCGATGCACTCGAGCGGCAACGAGTGCCGTGAGGACCGCCTTGACGATATCGCCGGGAAGGAACGTCGCGTTGGCCGCGACAGCCTGCCACAGAGTCAGGTTTGCGCGCATCGTCATGCCCGCCAACCCGAACGCGTACAAGACGATGATTCCACCGAGGATGTTGATCATGATCCCCTGAGCGATTCGGTATCGGGGAAGGAGCCGGATCGTCAGCCAGCCGATGATGGCGGCTGCGGGTATCCACCCGATGAGAAATCCTGCGGTGGGCCCGGCCAGTGACGTGAACGTGGTACGCCCGCCTGCGAGCACTGGAAGTACGAGCCCCAGTGCTATCACGGTCAGTACCGCGAGCACTCCCTTTCGCGGGCCGAGTAGTGCACCGGCGAGCATCACGCCCAACGTCTGCAGGGTGATCGGGACGCCGGAGCTACCGATGTTGATTGTGCCGGGCAAGCCCAGAGCCACGATCAACGCCGCGAATACCGCGACGTGGGCAAGGCCGCGCGCGGAAAGTGGGGATGTCGGCGACACTGTCGGCGCGCTCCTCTTCCTGCTGGACTCAACCCGCCGAGTTTACGTCAGGGCGCCGGCGCCAACTTCGCGCGCTCGCCAACGTGAATCCGATGGCGTGGGGGAGAACCCTGATCTTTTCCTGATTTTTGCCATGGCTTCGTGCTTTGTGCGAGCTGGCGTGCAAGGCTGGTGTTACCCGACAGCTGGAGCCGACGACGTGTCAGGCGAGGATCTGATCGGGGAGATGCTGAGGAGGCAGTCGTGCTTTGGAAGATTCTGCTGGCGGTCGCGGTCATCTGGTTCGCGATTGCCGTGGTTGGTGCACTGACCAAGGCGCTGTTCTCGATTCTCCTGGTCGGCGCCGTGGTGTTCGGTCTGTACCTACTGTTCAAGGCGATGACCGGATCCGGCGACAAGTCGAGCATCATGCGCCGCTGACGGCCATCCGAGACCCGAGCCCTACGCTCGGGATCCAGTAGCCCCGGTTCACCACTATTTTGCCGCTGGCGAACATCGCGCTGCTGTCCAAACTCGGACCGAGACGGAACGACAGAATTTAGCGAATTTTCCCCCTCGGAATCCGCGACCGCAAGTGGGGGATGGTCGGACGACATCTGTAGTTGCGCCACCTTGCGGAGGCCTCACCTGTGTATGTCCCGTGTGTATGTCCCGAGAACCCGGCTCGGCTCACCCATCGAGAATGACCGAAAGGTGGGTTGAAGGGGTCAGGTGTGATTCCGAGATCCGTACGGTGTCGCGGGGGACGGCATGCGTTACGGTATTACACACAATGTCTATTCGTAATCCTGTGTCACGCGAAGGTGGTCCGAAGAGCGTCGAAGACGCCATTCTCGATGCGGCACGTTCGTGCGTCCTCGATTTCGGGCTTCGTAGAACGACACTGGCCGAGGTTGCTCGTCGCGCGGGCGTCAGCCGACCGACCGTGTACCGGCGCTGGGCAGACACGAGGGCGGTGGTCACCGACCTCATGACGCGCGAAATCGCCGCCGCGATCCCTGCATTCTCTTCGGATGAATCGCTTCACCGTCAGTTGGTGGATGCCGTGGTCCAGGTGTCCGCCAAGATGCGCGAGCACTCGCTCTTCCTGAAGATCCTGCATTCGGATCAGGAGCTGTTCACCCCGTACATCCTCGAGCGACTCGGCACCAGCCAGAAGGCGATCATCGACCACCTCGCTCTGGCTGTGTCGGCAGGTCAGGAGCAGGGATCGATACGGTCCGGCGACAGTCGACACATCGCCGTCATGGTAATGCTCATCGCACAGTCTGCGGTCCAATCTGCGGCGATGGTGGCGGAGGAACTTCCGAGCCGGTCGCTTTCGCAGCAAGTACGCAATGCCATCGGGGCCTACCTGGCACCCGAAAAACACACATCAATTCGAGGAGACCGGTGAACAGCTCGAACAATCCATCCGTCAAGAGTTCGTCGGCGCTCAACGCCGCCCGCAGGGCGCGCGAACTCGACGAGTTGTCCAACGGTGAGACAGTCGATCTGCTTGTGATCGGTGGGGGAATCACCGGCGTCGGTGTCGCACTGGATGCGGCGTCACGCGGGTTGACCGTCGTACTCGCCGAGAAGAGGGACCTTGCCTTCGGAACCAGCCGGTGGAGTTCCAAACTGGCTCACGGCGGCTTGCGCTACCTGGCATCGGGCAACGTCGGCATCGCCCGGGAGAGCGCAGTTGAACGCGGAATCCTGATGACCCGGACGGCCCCGCATCTCGTCCGTGCGCTGCCACAGCTCGTGCCGGTCCTCGAGTCCACCAGTCTTTTCAGCAAATCCCTCGTCCGTGCGGGTTTCCTAGCCGGTGATTTCCTGCGTGCGAGCGCGCGCACGCCGTCTTCGGTCTTGCCGAGGTCTCGAACCGTCCGGGCCGACCGGGTGGTCGAACTTGCGCCTGCAGTCCGGCGGGACGGTCTGCGTGGTGGATTGGTGGCATTCGACGGTCAACTGATCGATGATTCGCGGCTGGTGGTCGCCATCGCTCGTACCGCCGCACTGCACGGTGCGAAGATTCTCACCCGCACCGGTGCCTACGACGTCACTGGGACGTCGGCGACGCTGCGCGACGAATTGACAGGCTCGGAGATGCAGATCAAAGCGCGGGCGGTGGTCAACGCAGCGGGCGTGTGGTCGGGTGAGGTCGATCCCGAGATCGCGCTCCGGCCGAGTCGTGGCACTCACCTGGTACTTCCTGCCGAGAGACTCGGTAACCCCACGGCAGCTCTTACGGTCCCCATCCCGGGTGAGACCAATCGTTTCGTTTTTGCGTTGCCCGCGCAGTTGGGCCGTGTGTATTTGGGTCTCACCGACGAGGCGGCACCAGGCCCGGTGCCGGACGTTCCGGTCGCCTCGGACGAGGAGATCGACTTTCTTCTCGCCACGGTCAACACCGCACTCGAGGTTCCGCTCGAGCGCTCGGACATCCTGGGAACGTTCGCCGGGTTGCGCCCGTTGCTCGATACCGGCGACGGTTCCACCGCGGACCTGTCGCGTAACCACGCGATTCTGCGTTCCGGAACCGGCCTCGTCAGCGTGGTCGGTGGCAAGTTGACCACCTACCGCAAAATGGCCGAGGACGCCGTCGACGCCGCGATCGAGGGGTCAGGCATGATCGCAGGACCGTGCCGGACGCGGACACTCCCGCTGGTTGGCGCCGGGACTCCCGAGGCGCTGCGGAAGGTCTCTGCACCACCGACGCTGGTGGCGCGCTACGGCACGGAGGCGGCGCTGGTCGCGGCCGCTGCCCCGGATCTTCTGTCGCCGATCGTCGAGGGACTGGATGTGAGCCGCGCCGAGCTCGAATTCGCAGTGACACACGAAGGTGCGCTCGACGTCGACGACGTGCTCGACCGGCGCACGAGGATCGGACTCGTCCCCACCGATCGCGAGCGCGTCTCGAGCATTGCCGCGTCAGCGTTCGAGATGGGGTGACACCGACTGTGTGACACCCTTTGGTCGTGCGAGTCGCCGTTGTCGCCGGGCCCGATCCCGGACATGCCTTTCCCGCCCTTGCGCTGTGTCTCGCGTTCAACGAGGCCGGAGATGATCCGGTCCTGTTCACAGGGACGCGGTGGGTTCAGGCTGCCCGGGCGGCCGGGATTCCCGCCGAGTTGTTGAGGGGTCTCGCACCCCGTCCGACGGACGACGATCTCGATGCAGGTGCGCGTATTCACGCGCGGGCTGCGCACATTTCCACCGAGTTGTTGCCGGACCTCCGTGCAATCGGACCTGACCTCGTAGTCTCCGACATTCTCACCGCTGGTGGAGGGATGGCTGCTGAACGGCTCGGGATTCCGTGGGTCGAGCTGTCGCCCCACCCGCTGTACGCCGCGTCGAAGGGGTTGCCGCCCATTGGAAGTGGATTGGCTCCCGGGAAAGGTGTGCGTGGCCGACTCCGGGACACTCTGATGCGAGCTGCGACGGCACGGTCGATCCGGAGGGGTGAGCGGCAACGCTCGGATGCGCGCGTCGGTGTCGGATTGCCGGCGAAGGACCCCGGACCGATGCGCCGGTTGATCGCGACTCTTCCGGCGCTCGAGGTGCCGAGGCCTGACTGGCCTGCGGAGGCGTACGTGGTCGGGCCCTTGCTGTGGGAGCCGACGAATGAGGTCCTGTCGCCCCCGGACGGTATCGATCCGTTGGTCATGGTTGCACCCTCGACGGCGTTTACAGGTGCAGAGGGGATGCTGGAGACTGCATTGTCTGGACTGGATGGGGCGGGCGTTCGGGTGATCGCCTCAGTCCTCGATGGCGCGCCGACAGCTGTTCCGCCATGGGCGCGAGCAGGTCTCGGCCGCCAGGACGTGATGCTGCGCGAAGCCTCCGTAGTCGTGTGCGGGGGTGGCCACGGGATGCTGGCCAAGGCGTTGCTGGCGGGCGTTCCCGCCGTGGTGATTCCAGGTGGCGGCGACCAGTGGGAACTTGCGAATCGGGCAGCACGTCAGGGGAGCGCCGTGGTGGTGCGTCCCCCGAGCGCTCAGGCGCTCCGAACGGCGGTCGAACAGGTTCTTGCCAGTGGTGCCTACGCCGAGTCCGCGCAGCGTGCTGCGCGGAGCATGGAGAACGTTGCGGATCCGGTGGAGGTGTGCCGAGGCGTGCTGCGGTGAGAGCACCGCATGCGGTTCGGCTAGCGTGGGTGTGTGCGATTGACCGAATTTCATCAACTCGTCCGCCAAGAGTTCGGGCAGATGCGCGGTGATGCGCTCCTCGTCGACCACGTGCTGATCAGCCTTGGCGGAAAGACCGCGGCCGAAGCGATCGAGGAAGGCCAGGAGCCCCGTCAGGTCTGGCGAGAACTCTGCGTCGAGTTCGACGTGCCGGTTCAGCGAAGGTGATACGCAGCGCAGGGAGAAATCCGGCGTGTCGAACGGTCCGATCCGACTATCGAACACATGTTCCCCTATGCTGGGGGTATTCGGTGGTCACGGTTCTTGTCGGTACTCGGATCTAACCTGACTGCAGGATCGCTGATGAGACTCGAGAATGGGGACGACGATGGCACCACAGGCACATGATCGTGACAAGGCGCTCGACCTTGCGCTGGCGCAGATCGACAAGAGCTTCGGCAAGGGCTCGGTGATGCGCTTGGGCGAAGGTGTGCGCCAGCCCATCGCCATTATCCCGACCGGCTCCATCGCACTGGACGTAGCACTCGGCATAGGAGGGCTGCCCCGCGGACGTATCGTCGAGATCTACGGCCCGGAATCGTCGGGTAAGACCACAGTGGCATTGCACGCGGTCGCCAACGCTCAGGCGAATGGCGGTATCGCGGCCTTCATCGATGCCGAACACGCTCTCGATCCCGACTACGCTCAGAAACTCGGTGTCGATACCGATGCCCTGCTGGTGTCGCAGCCTGACACAGGTGAGCAGGCACTCGAAATCGCCGACATGCTGATCCGCTCTGGTGCTCTCGACATCCTCGTGGTGGACTCGGTTGCCGCTCTCGTCCCGCGCGCCGAGATCGAAGGTGAGATGGGCGACAGCCACGTAGGGCTGCAGGCGCGGCTGATGAGTCAGGCGCTGCGCAAGATGACCAGTGCTCTCAGCAACTCCGGCACCACTGCGATCTTCATCAACCAGCTGCGCGAGAAGATCGGCGTCATGTTCGGTTCTCCCGAAACCACCACGGGTGGTAAAGCGCTGAAGTTCTACTCATCTGTGCGCCTTGATGTTCGGCGCATCGAGACCTTGAAGGACGGCACTGACGCGGTGGGTAACCGTACGCGTGTCAAGGTGGTCAAGAACAAGGTTGCCCCGCCGTTCAAGCAGGCGGAGTTCGACATCCTTTACGGGCAGGGAATCAGCAAGGAAGCCTCGCTCATCGACATGGGGGTCGAGCACGGGTTCATTCGTAAGTCCGGTTCCTGGTACACCTACGAAGGCGACCAGTTGGGGCAGGGCAAGGAGAACGCCCGCAAGTTCCTGTTGGACAACACCGACATCCGGAACGAGATCGAGAAGAAGATCAAGGAAAAGCTTGGAATCGGTGCAGACGTGACCGTTGGCACCGATGACGCAGCATCGGCCGAATTCTAAGGTGCAGCCGTGCATCCCGTGGGGGGCGGTGGAACGGAGACGCAAGCCAAGGACGTGTGTCTGCGCTTGCTGACCGATCGCGCCAGAACCAGAGCGGAACTGGCCGCGTGTTTGATCCGGAAGGGTTTCTCGGTAGACGTCACCGAGCGTGTTCTCGATCGTCTGACCGACGTCGGGCTGGTCAACGATGCGGACTTCGCCCTGCAGTGGGTACATTCGCGGCACACGCACTCCGGCAAGGGGAAACGTGCGCTTGCAATGGAATTGCGCCGCAAGGGTATCGGTGAAGAAGATGCCACAGTCGCGCTCGCCCAGATCGACGTCGACGATGAGCGGCAACGTGCCTCGGAATTGGTTGCGAAGAAGCTGCGCACAATGTCGGTGGACGACCGCGATCGGGCAGTGCGCAGACTGGTTTCGATGTTGGCGCGCCGCGGGTTTTCTCAGGGCCTGTCCTTCGAGGTCGTAAAGGAACAACTCGACCGCATCGGTGCGGGGATCGACGAACTGGCGGAGGCCGACAACATGTTCGACGAAATGTGACAGCAGTTTGGGGAACGTGAATGTACGAGGTCAAGGCCACCGACAGCGCCGCGGGCGGCAAGTTGGCGTGCGAGATCTATCCGGATGTGTTCGTCATCCAGGGCGGCGGCGTGATTTCGACGTATGCGGGTCAAGCCAATGGTGTGTGTCCCTGTGACCCCCTGCCGCCGGACGTCGATGCCTCCTTCGAGATCAGCGACTCGCAACTCGACGATGCTGTCGAATGGGCCACCTCGATCCATGAGCCCGAGTCAAGCAGATACGCGCCACGCCCTGATCCCTCTGCTACCAAACGAAATTACTCGAGACTGAAGGCCTCCTACGATCTGGGGCTGATCGTGGAGGCGGCACGCTGCTACCTCGACGCGGCGATCGCGCATCCTCGGGACACTGTTGGCAAGAATTGGGGCATTGCCTGCCTGCCCTCCTGGGAAGGTACTCGGGTGCTCCCCAGCCACGGGTATCTGGTGTTCATCGATCTCGGTTCCGGTTGGGGTATGGACATGTCGGCGATCATGGAAGGCGATGTCGTCCGCGGGTACACCATGACCGTAGAAGTCGATCGCCGCACGCTGGAGGAGGAATCGGGGCAGTCATTGCCCGAACTGGAGCGTCGATTCGCAGACGATGTGACCTTCACACATCCCACCCATTCCGTTTTCGAGGGCCGCGCAGTCAGTCTGTCCACCGAGGCGTCCGCGTCGAACGTGGCGTTCCCGGCCGGCCTTCGCTGGCAGCGAGCAGCAGCCGTTCTCGCCGATCGCCTACTGCTGGACGAAGGAAATCGCTCGCAAAGGGAATTGCACAATCAGTGGCTGGCCGAGGACGTCCTTCGCGCGAACTGATCGCCAATTCCACGCTGAGCAGTCCCGAAAGCGTTCACGCGGCGATGCCGGAATAGTACGCGAGCAGTGTCACTCGAAGGGCTAGGGAATCGATCGGTACCCTGGCCCGATACTTGATCGCGCCGAGCTGCCAGCCCGGGCGGTACGCGTGGCGCACCGCCCGGACTCCGAGTCGCGGGCACGTCGATTGCCCGTTCAGGGCACTACGGCTTGTCGGTGATGTCCATGCCCGGCACCGACACTTCGGAAAGATCAGGAACGTTCTTTGCCGCTGCTCCGGTCCGTTTGCCTGCCCTCAGCCGCTTCTCGACCCGAGTCGCCACCACGGTCAGTGTCGAGTTGATGATGATCATGATGATCGCCACGACGATGAGGGACGGAAGGTAGTTGCCGTAGTAGGCGCCGATCTGCTGTCCGGAGCGCACCACCTCTACGTACCCGATGAGGTAGCCGAGAGCGGAGTCCTTCAGCGCGACCACCATCTGCGAGATGATCGCGGGAAGCATGGCCGTGACTGCCTGTGGCAACAAGATGGTTGCCATGATCTGGCCCTTGCGCATGCCCAGCGCCATCGCGGCCTCGCTCTGCCCCTTGGGGAGCGAGTTGATGCCCGACCGTACGATCTCCGCGATCACCGCGCCGTTGTACAGCGTGAGACTGACGATGACCGCTGCGAGCGCGAGGTACGCCGATTGGAAGACGTTGTAGGCCGCGAACAGCTGGTAGGAGAAGATCATGAGGATCAGCACCGGGATGGCGCGGAACAGTTCGACGATAAATCCGGCGATCCACCGTATCGGCCGGTGATCCGACAATCGTCCGATGCCGAGGATCGCGCCGAGGATCAGTGCAAGCAGAATCGACACGGCGGCGGCGATGAGGGTGCCGCGGATACCGGGAAGGAGATAGGTGGTCCACGACGTCGATTCGACGAACGGACTCCATTTCTCCGACGTCAACTGACCCTTGTCGTCGAGTGCCGTGTACACGAGGTAGCCGGCGCCCACCATCAGAGCGGCGACGGCGACGGAGACCACGTTGTAGATGCGCTTGGCTCTGGGTCCAGGCGCGTCGTAGAGGACGGTGGCTGGTTTGCTCATCGTGCAACCTCGAATCGCTTGCTCAGGTACCCGAACAGAAGCCCCAGTGGCAGGGTCAGGATTACGAACCCGAGCGCGAAGATTCCACCGATGACGAAGATGGCGGCCTCGTTCTCGATCATTTCCTTCATCAGCAGGGAGGCCTCCGCGACTCCGATCACGGAGGCGATCGTCGTGTTCTTGGTCAGGGCGATCAGAACACTACCGAGTGGTGCGGTGACGGCGCGGAAGGCCTGCGGGAGCACGATCAGGCGCAGATTCTGGGAGAAAGTCAGTCCCAGTGACCGGCCCGCCTCTGCCTGACCGAAATGCACGGTGTTGATCCCGGAACGGAGCGACTCGCACACGAACGCAGCCGTATAGACGCTCAGGCCGAGTACTGCGAGCCGAAAATTGTTCTGCGCGAAGAAGGTCGGTGACTCCTCTGGGGCGAGCTTGACGCCCATCGTCTGGAAGAGGCCGAACGAGGCGAAGATGATGATCAGCGTCAGCGGTGTGTTGCGGAAGATGGTCACATACGCTGCTCCGACGCCACGTGCAATAGGGATCGGCGACACTCTCATGGCGGCCAGAACGGTACCCAGAATCAGGGCGCCGATGGCCGAGAACACGGTGAGCTGCACCGTCGTCCAGAACGCGGCGATCAACTGATCGCCGTACTTGCTCAGTAGGTGCACTTACCATCTCCCAGGTCGCTGGTTGTTCGTCTCGAACCAGGCCGGGCGGCACCCTTGTGGGGAACCGTCCGGCCCGGATACGTGAGTTTCTCAGTACCGATCAACGGTCGGCGGCGGTGGGACCGGGTATCCCGACGCGCCGACGGTGTCGTTGAACGCGCGCTCCCATGAGCCGTCCGCGATCATCTCGTCGATGGCGTCGTTGATCTTCGCACGCGACTCGTCGTCGCCCTTGGCTAGGCCGATTCCGTAAGGCTCCTCAGTGAAGGGTTCGCCGACAATCTTCAGTTCGCCCGGGTAACGCGCGGCGTATCCGGCGAGGATGATGTCGTCGGTTGTCACGGCGTCGACGGCGCCGTTGCGCAGCGCCTCGACACATGCCGAGTACGTGTCGAATTCCTGCAGTTGGACGTCCCGGGCGTACCGATCCTTGACAGTCTGCGCAGGCGTGGAGCCGGAAACCGAGCACAGCTTCTTGGCGTCGCTGAGTGACTCGGGGCCCGTGATGTCCGTGTTGTTGGCCTGCACCAGGAGTGACTGCCCGGCCAGGAAGTACGGCCCGGCGAAGTCGACCCTCTGCTTTCGCGCATCGGTGATCGAGTAGGTCGCGACGATGTAGTCGACCTCACCGTTTGTGATCAGCGTCTCGCGCTGAGGCGACGGGGCCTCCTTGAACGAAATGTTCTGAGGTTCGACGCCGAGCTTGTCGGCCACATACTTGGCGACCTCGACGTCGAAGCCGGTGAAGGACCCACCGGGGTTGCGCAACCCGAGGCCGGGCTGGTCGTACTTGATGCCAACGGTGAGTTTGCCGTCGGATGCGCTCTCCACAGCACTCTTGGGGCCACTTCCGCCGCAAGCAGATGCGACGACAGCGAGCGCCACGACACCGATTCCCACACGAATCGAGCGATGGATCTGCATTCTGCTCCCTTCGGTTGAAATGCCGGTCTGCAGTGTCTGGTACGGGGAAACGAAGAGCACTCCGTATGTCGACTTGCCCAGGCTGTGGATGATGCTCAGACGATCAATGACTGAGAATCTTGCCGAGGAAGTCCTTGGCCCGGTCGGATGTCGGGGCAGTGAAGAAGGTGTTGGGATCGGTATCCTCGACGACCTGGCCATCGGCCATGAAAAGTACCCGGTGGCCCGCCTTACGGGCGAAGCCCATCTCATGAGTGACCACGAGCATGGTCATGCCCTCCTTGGCGAGCGAGGTCATGACATCGAGGACCTCGTTGACCATCTCCGGATCGAGTGCGGAGGTGGGCTCGTCGAACAACATGACCTTGGGGTTCATCGCGAGGGCACGTGCGATCGCGACTCGCTGCTGCTGCCCACCCGACAACTGCGCTGGGTACTTGTCCGCCTGGTTCCCGATACCGACGCGTTCGAGCAGTTCGAGAGCCCTCGTCTTCGCGTCCGCGCTGCTCTGCTTCCGTACCTTGACGGGTGCGAGCATCACGTTCTCGAGGATCGTCTTGTGTGCGAAAAGGTTGAACGACTGAAAAACCATCCCCACATCGGCTCGCAGGGCGGCAAGGGCCCTGCCCTCCGAAGGCAACACCTTTCCGTCGACCGCGATCGTCCCGGAATCGATGGGCTCGAGGCGGTTGATCGTTCGGCACAGTGTCGACTTGCCCGACCCGGACGGTCCGAGCACGATCACAACCTGTCCGCGAGGAACCTCGAGGTCGACGTCTTGGAGCACGTGAAGGGCACCGAAGTGCTTGTTCACCGACTTCATCGAAATCATCGAGGGCGCTTCGCCGGCGGGTGGAGTCGGCGTCGCATAAGCGGCTTGCGTCATAGCTAATGATCCTATGTCTTGAGGGCGCGGACATACTACGTGGTCTGCGAAACGTTTCCGATACGTGAGAAGCTGGTATTCGGCTTCGGTCATGTCGCCCGCGGCGAGGTGACTTCGTGCGGATCGCACAAATGCACGCTCGGATCTCGGAGAGCGATTCCAAGAGAGCGTGCGCATTTTCCATCACCTCGAGGTCGGCTGTGGTGTTTTCCTCACAAGTTGCTGGTGGTTCGTTCGAGCGGTGCCGTCGGTGCCGGTGTCGCGCGGCCGTGCCGGCCTCCGGAGTGCTGTTGCTACCCGTGCTACTCGACGGTCCTCACGCCAAACCCGCACAGCGCCCAGGGGCGGTGCTACACCGAGCCCCGTGTGAGCGTGTCTGACCACCATTTGGCCTCCGGCCATCGTTCGTGCGTGAACATACAGTCTGGAGTCGTGGTGTGACCTCGGACATACTCACGATTCACAGACATTCAGGTCGTCGGCTGTACATCTGTATGACGAGGTGAGATCCGGTGATCTCGGTCGATCAACACGCCGCGACCCCGTCACAGTCCCAAGGACCCGAGCCGGACGGCACCCCGTGAAGGGAACCGTCCGGCCCGGACGGGTGAGATGCTCAGTACCGATCGACGGTCGGCGGCGTCGGGATCTGGTATCCCGATGCGCCGACGGTGTCGTTGAACGCGCGCTCCCATGAGCCGTCCGCGATCATCTCGTCGATGGCGTCGTTGATCTTGGCCCGAGCCTCCGCGTCGCCCTTGGCCACGCCGATTCCGTACCGCTCCTCAGTGAAGGGCTCGCCGACAACCTTCAGTTCGCCCGGGTACTGCGCGGCGTATCCGGCGAGGATGATGTCGTCGGTTGTCACGGCGTCGACGGCGCCGTTCCGCAGCGCCTCGACACACGCCGAGTACGTGTCGAATTCCTGGAGTTGGACGTCCTGGGCGTACTTCTCCTTGACTGTCTGCGCGGGCGTGGAGCCGGAAACCGAGCACAGCTTCTTACCGCCGCTGAGCGACTCGGGGCCCGTGATGTCCGTGTTGCCGGCCTCCACCAGGAGCGACTGCCCGGCGATGAAGTACGGCCCGGCGAAGTCGACCGACTCCTTGCGTGTATCCGTGATCGAGTAGGTCGCGGCGACGAAGTCGACCTCGCCGTTCTCGATCAGAGTCTCGCGCTGAGCTGACGGGGACTCCTTGAACGTGATGTTCTGAGGTTCGACGCCCAGTTTGTCAGCCACATACTTGGCGACCTCGACGTCGAAGCCGGTGAAGGATCCATCGGGGTTGCGCAACCCGAGTCCGGGCTGGTCGTACTTGATGCCGACGGTAAGCGTGCCCTCCGACGCGCTCTGCAAAGCGCTCGTCTGCTCACCACCACCGCCGCATGCGGATGCGACGACGGCGATCGCCGCGACGCCGATCCCCAAACGAATCGAGCGATTGATCTTCATGCAGATCCTCCAATTGAAATAACAGGTGTGGAGTGTCTAACACAGTTGCCGCTCGATTACATGGTGATGCCTTCAATTTCACATGGCGATGCCCTGACGATCGGCGGCTGAAAATCTATCGTAGGTAATGCCTTTGTCTCCCGGACACGTGGACCTATGTCCTCTCGGAGGTGTGGACATACCCGATCAGGACAGCGCCAGGATGATGACGGCTTGCCCGCCGGGGACTTCGAGATCCGTTTCATGAGCAGCTAGTGCACCGAAGTGTTGTTCGCCGGGTTCATCGATATCATCGAGGGTGCACCGCCCCTGGAGGATCGGTGTCCGGTTCCTGTCAGGTCGCCCGCAAAGAGGCGATTTGGTACGAGCCGTACCCTGGCACAGGTGGACATGATCGACCAGAAACCCATTCCGCACAGCGGCCGGGACGCCCAGCGAAGCTACGAAGTGCGCACGTTCGGCTGCCAAATGAACGTGCACGACTCCGAGCGGCTGTCGGGGCTGCTCGAAGATGCCGGCTACACGAAAGCCGCGTCGGGACAGGTGCCCGACCTTGTGGTCTTCAACACGTGCGCGGTGCGGGAGAATGCCGACAACAGGCTCTACGGAAACCTGAGTCACCTCGCGCCGGCCAAGGAGCGTAATCCCGACATGCAGATCGCGGTCGGGGGTTGTCTGGCACAGAAGGATCGCGACGTCGTAGTAGAGAAGGCGCCGTGGGTCGACGTGGTGTTCGGTACCCACAACATCGGTTCACTGCCCGCGCTGCTCGATCGAGCACGTCACAACCAGCGGGCCGAGGTCGAAATCCTCGACGCGCTCGAGGCGTTTCCGTCGACCTTGCCCGCCAAGCGTGAGTCCGCGTACGCCGGCTGGGTGTCCATTTCCGTGGGATGCAACAACACGTGCACGTTCTGCATCGTGCCCTCGCTGCGAGGCAAGGAAATCGACCGGCGCCCCGGTGACGTCCTGGCGGAGGTGCAGGCACTGGTGAACGAAGGTGTTCTCGAAGTCACGCTCCTCGGGCAGAACGTGAATTCCTACGGAGTGTCCTTTGCCGACCCAGAGCAACCCCGCGACCGGGGTGCGTTCGCTGCACTCCTTCGCGCATGCGGGGACATCGAAGGGCTCGAGCGCGTTCGGTTCACGTCACCGCACCCGGCCGAGTTCACCGACGACGTCATCGAGGCAATGGCCGATACGCCCAACGTGTGTCCACAGCTGCATATGCCCCTTCAGTCCGGTTCCGACCGTGTGCTGAAAGCGATGCGCCGCTCGTACCGGAAGTCGCGGTTTCTCGGAATCATCGACAAGGTGCGCAACGCGATGCCGCATGCGGCGATCACCACAGACATCATCGTTGGTTTTCCAGGTGAGACCGAGGAAGACTTCCAGGACACGCTCGATGTCGTGCGCCAGGCACGCTTCACCAGTGCATTCACCTTCCAGTACTCGAAACGCCCCGGCACCCCGGCTGCGGAGATGGAAGACCAGGTCCCGAAGGCCGTCGTCCAAGAACGGTACGACCGTCTCGTTGCGCTGCAGGAGGAGATCACGCTCGAGGAAAACCAGAAGTTCGTCGGTGCGGAGGTGGAACTACTCGTTACCGCGGGGGAGGGTCGCAAGAACGCCGAGACCGCTCGCATGAGCGGCCGCGCGCGTGACGGCAGGCTCGTCCACTTCAGGCCTGAAGGCAACCTCGACGGAAACGTCCGGCCGGGCGATGTCGTCACCGTCGTCGTCAGCGGAGCCGCCCCACACCACCTGGTCGCCGATACTCCCGTCTCGAGACATCGACGCACCCGCGCGGGTGACTCTTTCGAGAAGGGCATCACCCCGAAGACCCCTCCGATCGGCGTGGGTCTCGGACTGCCGCAGATCGGCGTTCCGGCTCAACTACCCGCTCAGATGGGATGCAACGCATGACCTCCTCGCACAACCCCGGTGGTACCGACGACAAGAAGCCGCGTGATGAGAGCGACCCGATCGATAGCTACCGCAAGGACTTCGACGCCGCAGAGAAGAAGGTGGCCGGCGAGATCGACCCTGGTGCGCGGGCATTGGTTGTCGCGGTCGCGGTCGTGATTCTGCTGGGCTCGATGACGCTGCCGCACTCCGGTATTGCCAACGGGTGGGAGGTGCTGGTGAACAGCTCCGAGGCTCGCACCGAGGCGATCGCGCTTCCGTCACGGTTGTTCGTGGGATTCGCAGTGGTGTTCGGTGTCGTCGCATCGATGCTGGCCCTGATCACCCGCCGCTGGGTATTGGCCTGGACTGCTCTCGCGGGCACGGGTGTGTCCATCGTGCTCGGGATGCTCGCCATCTGGTCGCGGCAGACGCCGCCGCCGGGTGTTGTGGCCTCCGGGCCCGGAATCGGACTGATAATCGGTTGGCTCACCGTCATCGTGCTCACGTTCCACTGGCTGAAGGTGGTCTGGAGCCGAACGGCGCTGCAGTTGGCCGCAGAGGAAGAACGCCGCGCCGCTGCCGCTGAAGCGGAGCGGCGCGGCGACTGGAACGTCGGCTGACGCCGGGCCTCGTCGAGGCCGCGAGCCTCTAAGGGCCGCTGACGGCGCCCTCCGCGGCCTCGGCCCATTCGCGCCACTGCTTGGCCTGCGCGAGGGCGCTCTCGGCATCCTTCGTCTTGCCTGCCGCGGTGGCTTTGGCGGCCTGCTCTTCGAACTGCGTGACGCGCTCCCGGAACTGCGCGGCGCGGGCCAAAGCCTCCGGGTCGGTGCGACGCCATTGCTCGTCGGCCGCGTCGTGAACCTGCTTCTCGATGGCCCTGAGCCTGCCTTCGAGGTCGTGTACCCGATCGCGGGGAACCTTGCCGATGGCGTCCCACTTGTCCTGGAGATCGCGCAGGGCAGCTCTCGCGGTGCCGATGTCCTTGGACGGATCGATGCTCTCGGCACTCTTCAGCAGCGCCTCCTTGGCGACGGCGTTCTCCTCGAACTCGGCGTCGCGCTCGGATGACGCCGCGTTGCGGGCTGTGAAGAACAAGTCCTGGGCGGCCTTGAACCGCTTCCACAGGGCGTCGTCGGCTTCACGCGGAGCACGCCCGGCGGCCTTCCACTCGGCGAGGAGGTCGCGAAATGCTCCGGAGGTAGGACCCCAGTCGGTGGAGTCGGACAGCGCCTCGGCCCTTTCGACGAGATCCTCCTTTCTGAGCTTGGCAGCCGCACGCTCGCGATCGAGTTCGGCGAAATGCGCCCCACGGCGGCGATTGAACGCCTCCCGAGCCTTGGAATAGCGCTTCCACAGAGCGTCGTCGACCTTGCGGTCGATTCCGCGAATCGTCTTCCACTCCTCCAGGATCTCCCGCAGCCGGTCGCCGGCGGCTTTCCACTGCGTCGACTCGGCGCCGATCTGTTCAGCCTCGGCGGCCAGTTCCTCTTTGCGTTCGGTCTGCGCCTTTCGCGACAGTTCTCTTTCGCGCCTGGCATGAGCGGCCGCCTCGTCCGATTCGGCGATGATGACGTCGAGGCGCGCTGCAAGTGAGTCGATATCGCCGATCACCGCCGCAGTCGGAAGGGATTCGGCGATCGCGATCGCCGCTGCCTTCGTCTTCTTCGCGTCTCCGGCGCCCGAAGTCAGCCGCGCCTCGAGAAGAGCTACCTCGGTGGCGAGGTCATCGAAGCGCCGGCCGAAGTGCGCCAGCCCCTCCGCCGCGTCGCCGGCCTGCCAGGAGCCGATCTGCCGTTCTCCGTCCGCAGTCTTGACCCAGGCCGTGCCGTCGTCGTCGACGCGACCGAACTTGCTGGGGTCGCTCTCGGCGGGGGTAGGAGGAGCGGAGAGTGCGTGCGTCGGGGTCGGGTGGGGCTTGGGAACACTGGGCTTTGCGGGTCCACCCGGTTTCGGGGCGCTCGGCTTTGGCGTGTCGTGCTGCTGAGCTGCAGGCTCCACGTTGGGCTGCGCATCGCTGCTGTCGGTCATCGGTACCTCATCTCTGCCGCGCGTCACGGCTGCCTGAACGCAATAACTGGCTCCATACGACCCGGGGGCCGGGTGCTGGTTTCCATTCAACCCAATACGGGCTCTATGAGCTATTGAATCAGGTAGGACCGTCGACGCCGCTGCCCATCAGCCGCGACACTCGGTTCGGATGCCGATCGCATGAGCATGGTCGACTAGCGTGGATATGTGCTAAATGCCGCAATCCTCGTGCCGTCGCCACCCCTTCTGGTTCCTGAACTGGCCGGATTGCAGACTGCGGCCACGGCGCCACTGAGGGATGCGATCGAGTCGGCTGCGAAGGCGCTGTACGCGCTCACGACCGACTGGGTGGCGATAGGTGCGGCATCTTCCTCGATCGGCGTCGAGCCCGGCGCGCAGGGCACCTACATCGGGTACGGCGCCAATGTGCGGGTTGCGCTGTGCCCCGAACCGGTCGGCGAGCCCGACCCGGAACTGCCACTCGCCGCGCTCACGGCTGGATGGATCCGGGAGACGTGCGCGCCCGCCGCCGTTGTCGACGCGCGGATACTGGCATCCGATCTGTCCGTCGAGCAGTGCGTGCTGTATGGGGCGGAGCTACGCTCCTTCCTCGACCGTGACAGAGAACCCCGGGGCCTGATCATCGTCGGGGACGGGGCCAACACGCTCGATGCGAAGGCACCCGGAGCATTCGATCCGCGTGCGAAAGGTGCGCAGGCGAGGATCGACTCAGCTCTCGACACAGGCGACCGCGACGCTCTACTGGCTTTGGAACCCGCCGAGTGCGCGTCACTCGGTATCGGAGGACGCGTTCCATGGCAGGTGCTGGCCGGAGTGTTCGCCAGGCCTCCGAGTTCCTGCCGGACGCTCTACAGCGCGGCGCCGTTCGGTGTGGGCTACCACGTGGGAGAGTGGCGACCGTGACGGAGCATGTGCCGATCGCGGTAGTCGGTCCGACCGGTACCGGAAAATCAGATCTCGCACTGGATCTGGCCGAGCGGCTCGGTGGTGAGATCGTCAACATCGACGCGATGCAGTTGTACCGGGGAATGGACATCGGTACCGCCAAACTCGCACCCGACGAATGGCGAGGAATACCGCATCATCAACTCGACGTGCTCGACGTAACCGAGACGGCCACCGTCGCGAACTACCAGAAGGCGGCGGCTCGCGACGTCGAGGCGATCTTGGGTCGCGGTGCTGCGCCGATCATCGTCGGAGGATCCATGATGTATGTCCAGGCGCTGCTCGACGAGTGGAGTTTTCCCGCCACCGACGCGGCGATACGGGCGCGATGGGAGGAGGTTCTGGCGGAACGGGGAGTCGCGGCAGTGCACGAAGAACTGAGCCGTGTGGACCCCGAGGCCGCAGCATCGATCCTGCCGACCGACGGCAGGCGCTTGGTCCGAGCGCTGGAGGTCGTGGAGATCACCGGTAGGCCGTTTGCGGCGTCTGCGCCGCGTATCGGCAAGCCGCGATGGGGCACACGCATCGTCGGCGTCGACCGCGATACCGCCGAACTCGACGAGAGGATCAATCGCCGCACTCGACTGATGTTCGAGCGAGGTCTCGTCGACGAGGTGCGGGGGTTGATCGAGGTGGGTTTGCGCGAAGGTGTGACGGCTCCTCGCGCGATCGGTTACGCCCAGGTCCTCGCTTGGGTCGATGGCGAATACGATCTCGGCGAAGCGCAGGAGCGTACCTTCATCGGCACCCGCCGGTACGTGCGCAGGCAGCGATCGTGGTTCCGGCGGGATGCGCGCATCCGTTGGGTGGACGGTGGCGCCGCGGACCTCGTTGACATCGTGGATCGTGCCCTCGCCGACGTCGGGGTGTCGGGACACTCGTGAACCGTGGCGCGCCTCCGCCGTTCAGCGCGGTTGGCAATGCGTCCGTAACCGTTGGATAGAGTGGTGCGCATGGACTTCAGCAAGGGACACGGAACCGAGAACGACTTCGTGGTCCTCCCTGATCTCGATGTCCGTATCGAACTGTCTGCTCCACGGGTCAGCGCGTTGTGTGATCGCCGACGAGGCATCGGAGCCGACGGAATCCTGCGCGTGGCCAAGGCCGGCGCGTTGGCGACCGCAGGTGTCCTGGCTGCGCTGCCAGAAGGTGTGTCCGACGACGACTGGTTCATGGACTACCGCAACGCCGACGGTTCGGTTGCCGAGATGTGCGGCAACGGTGTCCGCGTCTTCGCGCACTACCTTCGGTCAGCAGGACTCGAAGCGCGTGAGGAGTTCGTGGTCGGCTCGCGCGCGGGCGGCAAACCCGTGACCGTGCATTCCGCCGACGGTGCCAGCGGCGACGTCACAGTGGACATGGGCGCTGTCCGGGAGTTGGGTACCAGTACCGCGACCATAGACGGCAAGGTGTTCAGCGGCATCGGAATCGATGTCGGCAACCCGCATCTGGCCTGCGTGGATCCGCATCTCACAGCAGCTTCACTTGCGGCCCTCGATCTGACGGCCTCCCCGGGGTTCGATCCGGGCTTCTTCCCTCACGGCGTCAACGTGGAGATCCTCACCCGGATGGATTCCGGCGCCGTGCACATGCGTGTGCACGAGCGTGGGGTCGGTGAGACGCGATCGTGTGGCACCGGCACGGTTGCCGCGGCAACCGCCGCCCTGCGTTTCGACGGGTCCGATTCCGGCCAGGTCGATGTTCATGTTCCAGGTGGTCAGGTCACTGTGACGCTATCCGGTGGACGGGCGGCTCTACGCGGTCCGTCCACTCTTGTGGCGTCGGGGGACCTCGACGACGGCTGGTGGAACAGCCTGGGTTGATCGCTCGCGCGAAATGCGTGTGCATACCGCGGGCAATCCGTGGAATCATGAAGGTGTATGACGAAAACACATGGCAAAGAAGAATCGCCGATCTTCGACTCCGCTGAGTTGATCTACGACGACGATCGTCCTTCGGTCGGCGACATGCAACTCGAGGACCGCAGTGCACTGCGCCGCGTCGCCGGGCTGTCCACCGAACTCACCGACATCACCGAGGTCGAGTACAGGCAGTTGCGCCTCGAACGCGTGGTGTTGGTAGGTGTATGGACGCAGGGGACTGTGGCGCAAGCCGAATCCAGCATGATCGAGCTCGCCGCGCTTGCCGAGACTGCCGGGTCCGAAGTTCTCGAGGGCCTGGTGCAGCGGCGTGACAAGCCGGACGCGGCCACCTACATCGGTTCGGGTAAGGCCGAGGAACTCCGCGAGGTAGTCCTCTCCACCGGCGCTGACACCGTGATCTGCGATGGTGAACTGACACCCGCTCAGTTGACTGCCCTGGAGAAGGTCGTCCGGGTCAAGGTCATCGATCGGACTGCGCTGATTCTCGACATCTTCGCCCAGCACGCCACGTCCAGGGAGGGCAAGGCGCAGGTTGCGCTGGCGCAGATGGAGTACATGCTGCCGCGACTGCGTGGCTGGGGTGAGTCGATGTCCAGGCAGGCGGGCGGTCGTGCAGGAAGCAATGGAGGCGTGGGTCTGCGCGGTCCCGGTGAGACCAAGATCGAGACGGATCGGCGCCGCATTCGGGAGCGGATGGCGAAACTACGCCGCGAAATCAAGGGGATGAAGGTCGCCCGCCTTACCAAGCGTTCCCGTCGACTCCGCAGCAAAGCACCGTCCATCGCGATTGTCGGATACACGAACGCCGGCAAATCGAGCCTGCTCAACGCATTGACCGGATCCGGCGTCCTGGTGCAGAACGCTCTTTTCGCCACCCTCGATCCGACTACCCGCCGGGCGGCTTTGGACGACGGCCGCGAGTACACCCTCACCGACACCGTCGGCTTCGTGCGGCATCTGCCCACGCAACTCGTCGAGGCCTTCCGGTCGACGCTCGAAGAGGTCACGGACGCGGACCTGCTCCTGCACGTCGTCGATGGTTCCGATCCGTTGCCCACAGATCAGATCAAAGCCGTACACGAGGTGATCACCGACGTGATCAGGGAGAACGACGCCTCTGCGCCGCCAGAGCTCATCGTGGTGAACAAGATCGATGCGGCCGACGCGGTCACATTGACTCAGTTGCGCGGACTGCTGCCCGGCGCGTCGTTTGTGTCCGCTCGGACAGGGCAAGGTATCGCGCAGTTGCGACAAGACATCTCCGAAGTCCTGGTCCGGCCGGAGATCGAGATCAGTGTCCTGCTCCCGTATACGCGGGGGGACCTGATGGCCAGGATTCACTCGGACGGGCAGATCCTCGACTCCTCCCACGAGGAGGACGGCACACGCGTTCACGCGCGGGTACCCGAGGCGTTGGCGTCGGCGCTCGTTGAGTACGGCAGCAGTGCCTGACTGTTCGCGGTGGTCCACCGCAGTCGCAGTTGCCGTGCTCGCGGGCTCGGCACTACTCGCGCCTGCCACCGTCGGGTCTGCGCAGACGGTCCTGCCGGACCGGAACCTCGTCGACGCGTCGGAATTCGTTCCGGTTTGCACCCCCGATGACTCCGTTGTCGGACCACCGGAAGAGGCATCCTTGGACGAATTGTCCGGTTTCGTCTCGACCGGAGGTCTGCTCTATGCGATCGGGGACAGCGGTTCCGATCGCGCTGTTGCGGTCATGGATGCGAACTGCACAGTACAGCGCTGGCTTCCCATACCCGTCGATCCGTACGACGTCGAGGATATGGCGGTCGGTCCGGATGGTCGCCTGTGGTTGGCGGATGTCGGGGACAACGGGCGTAGACGCGACACTGTGGCTCTGATCTCGATGGATCGGGACACCGGCGTCGGCGAGTTGCATCGACTTTCATACCCGGACGGTCCACACGACGCTGAAACGATTTTGATCCAGCGTGACGGCACCCCATTGGTCGTCACGAAGGAATTGTTCGGGGCAGGCGGTGTGTACCGGCCTGTCGGTGACGCGGGAGTGGGCGGACTCGCCACGCCGGGTCCTACCCCGCTCGAGAAGGCCGGGGAGCTGGGCGCCCCGAAATCGGCCGGTGTCGACGCCGACGGGAGAGGGGTCACCGCTCCAGCGCTGAACTCGACGATGTTCACCGGTGGCGCGGTGTCCGCCGATGGCACCGTGGCAGCCGTGCGCAACTACTCCGACGTGTTCCTTTTCTCCGCCCCGGATGGTGATCTGCTCGCAGCCCTCACATCCGGTCCTGCGGTGCGGGCGCGGGTGCCTTACCAGCCTCAGGGGGAGGCGGTCGCGTTCAACGAGAATGGCGATCTGCTGATCGGATCCGAGGCTCGCGGAGGGCCCCTCCCGCCGGTCCAGATGCTGCCCGGTGCGGTGTCGCTGGTACACGATCAGGTTCGCGCCAAGACCGTTGCGGATGAAAGGCAGACGACGTCTCCCGGGGTGCTGTGGGGAATCGGGGTCGGCGCCGTTGCCGTGATCGCATTGGCGACAGCCCTCGGCTATCTCGTCCGCCGCCGTGCCCGTTCAACAATCCTCTAGGGCGACGGCACGAACGGGGGCACCGTCGAGTCCTGCCAATCGAATCGGGAATGCCGAGAACAGAGGGTTCGGTGTCGACAATGCACCGAGGTTCGTCAGGTTCTCGAAGATCACACCGCCGGCACCGAGGAAGACTTCGTGGAAGGGGAGGTCTGCGACCTTTGTCTCGGCGCCGAAGCTCGAGGAGTCCGGACTCGGTAGATCGACACCGACCGACCGAATCTGTTGGGAGACAAGGTAGGCGGCAATCCTGGCCTCCAGGAAGGGGTGATCGAAATACATGGGTGTGTTGAAGTGCTCGGACCACCCGGTCGCAAAGATCACGATCTCTCCCGGTTCGAGGTGTTCGAGTTGCGGGCTGACTTGATCGAACTCGATGCACTGCTGCCTTCTCGCGTCCCTCACCCGGATGATGCGCGATCTACCGTGGAAGTAGGTCAATTCGACGTCGTCGATCGTGGCAGAACTCTCGATTCTGTGCGACGGCGCGTCCACGTGAGTACCGCTGTGAGTTCCCATGTGCAAAGCGGATACCCGGAACCCATCGACCGGCACCGTCGCGACGGTCTCGAAGGAAACGGTTGGATCTCCTGGAAAGACAGACATTCCGGGCGCCAGAGGTTGACTCAGGTCGATGATGCGAACAGGCATGGTAGTTGTTCCTGTCAGTGCGGACGATACGCCGAGCTCCGTGGAACTTCGGTGGCATCCCGGTGGTAACCAGAGACACTCACCCGATCATTGTGCACAGAAATCCGAGTGCTTCGTGTTGCGATCCGAGCCGTGGTATTCGATACCAAGCCGGTTGGACCGCTTGTGCCGCACAGTATTCGGCATTGCGTCGATTCGCCGGCCTGCGTGATGAGTTGACGACCGGTGCGGGTCAGGCGTCGAGATCGGTCGAAACCAGTTGTGCCACCTTTTCGACGGTTTCCGCGTCTTCGCTGGTGACCGTGACATCGGTTCCCTTGGTGGCGCCCAGCGTCATGATGAGCAGGGCGGATCCGGCGTCCACCGGTTCGCCGTCGGGCACGGCGAGCGTGACGGGCACTCCGGCGGTGGTGACTGCTTCGGCGATGACTGCGGCGGGGCGGGCGTGGAGGCCGATGGCCGAACCGACTGCAACTGTGATGCTAGGCATGTACTCCTCCTTACCAGGGTTGGGGTAATCGGTCGAGCGGGTGGGACGGTTTGTCATGAAGGCCGGGACCGGAATTCCGCCAGAGTGGTTCTGGCTGTGGCAGAACGGGGCCACTCCAGCGTTGACGACGTAGGACAGCCGCAGCTCTCCTCCGGGTCGGTTCTGCTTGCGGTCTGAACTGAATTCCCCCGGATTCAGCCATTGGGAACCGTTAAGCGATTACCACTTCGACACCTTGATCGTGGAGACTCGTCCGATCTGTCGAATTGATCTCTTCGTCGGTCACAAGGATGTCGACGCTGTGGATAGGCGCAAAGCTCAGCAAGTGCTCCCGACCCACCTTCGACGAGTCGGCTACGACGACCACGAAGTTGGCGCAGCGAACCATTGCGCGCTTGACAGCCGCCTCGTCCGTGTCCGGCGTGGACAATCCGTGTTCGACGCTGAGCGCATTGGTGCCGATGAAGGCCACGTCGACGCGGAGGACATTGAGAACCCGTAGGGCCTCTTCTCCCACCGTGGCCTGAGTAACTCGGCGGACACGGCCACCGAGCATGTGGAGGGTAACCGAGTTGATCGCCGTGAGGCACGCTGCGATAGGGACGGAGTTGGTGATCACCGTGAGGTCGAGATCGCAAGGAAGTTCGGGAATGATGCGCCCTGTGGTAGTCCCCGAGTCGAACAGGACACTGCCTCCGGCGGGTGGGAGGTAGGAGGCCGCTCGCTTGGCGATCCGGTCTTTGTGCTCGGCCCGGGTGTGGTCACGCTCTGCCCACCCCGGTTCTGTGACGGTCAGTAAGTTTGCAGGCACGGCGCCGCCGTGTACCCGGCGGATGTGACCGAGACGCTCGAGCAGAGCGAGATCGCGACGCACGGTCTCGGTGGTAACGCCGAAAGTGACAGACAGGTCCGCTACCGACATGCGTCCGCGTTGGGAGATCAGTGTGGCGACTGCTTGCCGGCGTTCTTCCGGATACACCCTGTTCCCGTCCCGCCTCATCACAGTGGCCTTACTGGTATGACCACTATACGAGCATTTGGGTGATGTCACCGCTGAGGCTCGCCCACCACTAAATGTTTGTGGCATGTTGTTTTACGTCTGGCTGTGTTGATATGTCAAGAGCGCAGAGTAATCTCCGTCACGTGGGCGAAAGTGCGCCTTTCAGGAGGTCCGATGACCGAAGATCGTGAAGTCGTGCGTGGTACGCCGGTAGTTCCGGGTATCGCGTACGCGCCGGTGATCTGGCCTGCACCGAGACCCGAGGTAGCGTCCGGAATGCCCCGGATCGACGGGTCGTTGCGGGACGGTGAGAAGGTTCGCTTCGAAGAGGCCGCCAATGTGGTTTCGCAGCGACTGCATGACCGTGCGTCGGCGGTCTCCGATGACGCAGCTGGTGTGTTGCGCGCCAATGCCGCGATGGCGGTGGACCGTGGCTGGATGGGCGCGGTGCATGAACTGATTACCGGTGGTGCACCGGCGGAAGAAGGGGTGGTCGAGGCCACCGAGCAGTTCGTGACTCTGTTCACCAAGATGGGTGGGCTGATGGCCGAGCGCGTGACCGACCTTCGCGATGTTCGGGATCGAATCGTCTCCGAACTCTTGGGCCTTCCGGAACCTGGAATCCCGACGCCCGTGACTCCATCGATCCTCTGCGCCCGGGACCTGGCGCCTGCTGACACCGCGGGTCTCGATCCCGAAATGATCGTCGGTCTCGTCACGGCTCTCGGTGGGCCGACCAGTCATACCGCCATCATTGCGCGACAGTTGGGGATCCCTTGCGTCGTCGCGGTGCCCGGCCTCGAGACCGTGGCTTCAGGTGCGACCGTACTGCTCAACGGTGAGGCGGGCGAACTGATTGTGGAACCAGACCCCGACGAGGCTCGGTCGGCGGTGGAGCGAGGCCGTACCGAGCGGATGCGAATCCAGGCGTGGAAGGGTCCAGGTCGCACGAGCGACGGGGCGGCGGTACCCATCTTGGCCAACGTCCAGGACGGCGTCGGTGCGCGCTCGGCTGGAGCGACAGCTGCTGAAGGTGTCGGATTGTTCCGTACCGAATTATGCTTCCTGGACCGTGATTCCGAGCCCGGTGTCGACGAGCAGGCCGACATCTACAGTGAGGTGCTCGAGGCCTTTGCTGGGCGAAAGGTCGTGATCCGGACACTCGATGCGGGTTCGGACAAGCCTCTGCCCTTCGCTTACCACGCCGACGAGGCAAACCCAGCACTCGGTGTTCGTGGCATCCGTATTGCGGCAGACAACCCCGGCATCCTCAGCAGGCAGCTCGATGCGATTGCTGTCGCGGGTAATCGGGCGCAGGCACGTCCGTGGGTGATGGCCCCGATGATCGCGACCCCCGCTGAGGCGGAGTCATTCGGAAGACAGGTGCGTGCCCGTGGGCTTGTGCCCGGAGTGATGGTTGAGGTTCCTTCTGCCGCACTGCTCGCGGACCGCATTCTCGAGCACGTGGACTTTCTGTCCATCGGTACCAACGACCTCGCGCAATACACGATGGCCGCTGACAGGATGTCGTCCGATTTGGCGTCACTGACCGACCCCTGGCAGCCAGCCGTTCTGACGCTCGTCGCCCGGACGGCAGAGGCGGGAATCGCCGCAGAAAAACCTGTCGGTGTGTGCGGTGAGGCGGCAGCCGACCCACTGCTTGCCTGCGTACTGATCGGACTCGGTGTCACGTCGTTGTCCTGTGCAGCTGCCTCGGTTTCCGCGGTCGGAGCGAAGATCGGAACAGTCTCGCTCGACGAATGTCGCCGAGCCGCACGGGATGTGCTCGCAGCCAGTGATTCGGCGCAGGCGCGGGACGCGGCCTTGCGTTCGCTGGGATAATTTGCAGGCGTCGATCAGTCGGGACCAAGTGCCCGTTCAGTCCTGTTATCGGGCGTTGCCGAGCTTAGCGAGGGAGCGCATGACTGGGTAGCCGACAAGGATGCCCACAGACCCCCACGCAATACCACCGAGTTCCACCGAGCCGATCATCAGAGTCAGGTTCCCGATGCCCGCAACGAGCGCCACCGCGACGACCGTCAAGTTCACCGGATCGGTGAAGTCGACCTTCGCATCGATCCAGATTCGCACACCCAGGACACCGATCAGTCCATACAGCACAAGAGTTGCGCCGCCGATAACGCCACTCGGTACGGTGAACACGAGGGCACCGAATTTCGGCGAGAATGCCAGGACCACCGCAGTCGCAGCGGCAACCCAATAGGCGGCAGTGGAATAGACGCGCGTTGCAGCCATCACTCCGATGTTCTCGGCGTACGTGGTGGTGCCGGAACCGCCACCGAACCCTGCGAGTGTGGTCGCCAGCCCGTCTGCGGCCAGCGCGTCGCCAGTGACGTCGTCGAGCGAACGCCCCGTCATCGCCGCCACCGCCTTGACATGGCCGACGTTCTCTGCGATCAGGACGATGACGACGGGCAGGGTAAGGGCGATCACCGACCATTCGAACGTCGGCCCCCGCAGCTCGGGGATCCCGAACCAGGCTGCTTCCCGCAGCGCGTCCACTCGCTCCTCGGGTAGTCCGCCGATCAGGGCAGCGAACACCCAGCCGACGACCACCCCGACCAGGATGCCCAGACGTCCCAGCAGTCCCGGCCCGACGACCGTCGCGAGCAGTATGGACAGGAGTGTCACACCCGCTATCAGCGGCTGCGATTGAAACGAATCCACAGCCACGGGAGCGAGGTTGAGACCGATCAGCGCAACTACAGCACCTGTGACCACTGGCGGCATGCAGGCGTCTATGACCCGCGAGCCGGCAAGCTTCACCACCAAACCCACCAACAGCAACAGCACGCCGGCCGCGACCACGCCACCGAGTTGAGCTGCCGCACCCGATCCCTGCGAAGCCGTGAGCGGCGCGATGAACGCGAACGACGACCCGAGATAGCTGGGGATTCGGCCGCGGGTGATCAGCAAGAACAGCGCGGTGCCGATGCCAGAGAACAGCAGTGTGGTAGTGACCGGGAACCCGGTGATGGTCGGTACGAGCAGTGTCGCGCCGAACATCGCAACGACGTGCTGCATGCCGATTCCGATGGTGCGCGGCCAGCTCAGACGCTCTCCGGGAGAAACGACCTCGCCCTCGGTGATCGAGCGGCCGTCTCCGTGCAGCGCCCACCCGAAAGTTTTCGTGGGGGTGACCTGGTCACCCATTCCGTCCGTGCTCTGCAAATCAACTTCTGCGCGGGAACCGCCGGTTTCTCTCGTCACAGTTCGCCAATAGTAAGGGGAAAGTCAAGAAATCGATGCATCATCGCCGGGCACGTCACATTCGGACCGGACCGAGCACGTCATATTCGGACCGGGCACCTCATAGGTCATGAATCCCGATCGCCTTGGTCATTCACTGGGAAACTGCTCGACTCTACTGTCGTTAGCGACATACCCTGACAGTTGACTGACATGAGGAGTCGGTGTGGAGCGCACCCTGTTCGAACCGGAGCACCTGCTGTTCCGGGAGTCGTGCCGAAAATTTCTCGCAGAGCACGCCGAGCCGAACCACCAGAGGTGGGAAGAGCAGAACATCGTCGACCGTAGCTTCTGGGTCGAGGCGGGGAAGCAGGGCCTTCTCGGTATGGCGGTGCCGGAGGAATTCGGTGGCGGAGGAGTGCGTGACTTCCGGTACAACGCGATCGTCACCGAGGAGATCACCCGGGGCGGATACAGCGGTATCGGATTCACGGTTCACAACGATGTCGTGGCGCCCTACCTGCTCGACCTGTGCAACGACGAACAGAAGAAGCGCTGGCTCCCCGGTTTCGTCTCGGGTGAACTCATCACTGCGATCGCCATGACGGAACCCGGCACCGGAAGTGATTTGCAGAGCATCAGCACCCGTGCTGTGCGCGATGGCGACGACTGGGTCCTCAACGGTTCGAAGACCTTCATCACGAACGGAATCAACGCCGACTTGGTGATCGTGGTTGCCTGCACCGATCCGGACAAGGGCGCGCAGGGATTCAGCCTCCTCGTAGTCGAACGGGGCATGCCGGGCTTCGAGCGGGGCCGCAATCTCGACAAGATCGGCATGAAGGCGCAGGACACCGCAGAACTGAACTTCACCGATGTCCGGGTTCCCGCAGCCAACCTCCTCGGCGAGGAGGGAATGGGTTTCCTCTATCTGATGAAGAACCTTCCCCAGGAGAGGCTGTCGATCGCCGTTGTGGCAGCAGCCTCGATGGAATCGGTGCTGGACATGACCATCCAGTACTGCCGTGACCGGAAGGCTTTCGGCAGGTCGATCGGTAGTTTTCAGAACACCAGGTTCGTGCTTGCCGAACTGGCCACTGAGACGACGGCGGCTCGTGTCCTCGTCGACAAGTTCATCGAGATGCTCAACGACGAGAAATTGTCGGTGCAGGAAGCAGCGATGGCGAAGTGGTGGACCACCGAGGCGCAAGTCAAATTGATCGATCGTTGCCTGCAACTCCACGGGGGCTACGGCTACATGAAGGAATACCCAATCGCCAAGGCATACATGGACTCTCGGGTCCAGACCATCTACGGCGGTACGACGGAGATCATGAAGGAGATCATCGGGCGCGGCCTCAATCTCTGACGAGAGGCCGATCTGCGCGCTAGGTGCGCATGCCGAAGAGCCCCACGGCGCCGCCGCGGGGCTCTCCTGATTCGCCAGGGCGATCCGCTAGATCTTGCGCATGACCGTTACCACTTTGCCGAGAATCAAGGCATCTTCACCGGGTATCGGGTCGAACAGTGGATTGTGTGGAGTCAGCCAGACTTCGTTATCGGTGCGCTTGAAGGTCTTGACGGTCGCTTCACCGTCGATCATCGCGGCGACTATGTCGCCGTTCTCCGCCACGTTCTGCTGGCGGACCACTACCCAGTCACCGTCGCAGATAGCAGCGTCGACCATGGACTCGCCTACCACCTTCAGGAGGAACAGCGATCCGTGGCCCACGAGCTCACGAGGCAAGGGGAACACGTCCTCGATGGATTCTTCGGCCAGGATCGGGCCGCCCGCGGCGATGCGCCCGACGACGGGGACGAATGTAGGTTCGGGATGCGATTCGTCCCCGGTAGCGGATGTACCTGCGGCGGAACCGATCTCGGCGGGTGAGCCAGTCGCGACACCCACTGCCGTCTCGTCGAGGCCGCGGACATCGACTGCGCGGGGACGGTTCGGGTCCCGGCGGACGTAGCCCTTCCTCTCGAGGGTGCGGAGTTGGTGGGCGACAGAGGACGTGGACGTCAGACCGACGGCGTCTCCGATTTCTCGGATGCTCGGCGGGTAACCGCGCTCTCTGACGGATGTCTGGATCACCTCGAGGACGCGGCGCTGCCGCTCGGTCAACCCGGCGGCGGAACCGGCGCTCACGCGTGGAGCCGAACCGTCGGTCGAGCTGTCGTCCGTCATGGCGAGATGCCTCCGTTTGTATGTGGATGTGCTCGGTGCGGGTTGCGTGTGACTGCTGTGCCTGGTGACTCGAATCTAGCCCGCCTTCGCCAGAGTTTCAAACATCTGTTCGACACGAGTCGCGAGGAGAGGAGACATTGCCGGGGTGGCGTGGTAAGAATCGAACATGTGTTCTTTCGAACGCATGATCGAGTACCGGATGGAAGCTTGGCGAATCGGTGACGGAAACGAGTATCGGAGGTAGGGATGAGCAACGCAGTCCTCGGCCGGCGGTCGGTCCTCGACCGGCAGTCAGTTCCCCGGTCAGCGCACGTGCGAGGTGCGCGGTCTCGAGCTGTCCGGACTTACAGGACCGAGTCTCTTCGTCGCGTCGGTGGCGGTGATTTCCGACGTCCGCCTTCTGGCATCGTCGCGTATCGGTCCGCCCGGGTCGCCGTCTCCTGCTCCGATGGTGTACGAGAAGACTCCGAGGTCGGCTGGCGGATGGTACTGGCGAGCATCGCGATAACGGCGGCAGTATTTTGCGGACTCGTCGGAGTGGCTCAGCTTGCGATGGCGGATGGCATCGGTGACACAGTCGAAACGCAGATTGTTCGCGTCCGAGAGGGAGAGAGCCTGGCCAACGTAGCCGCGCGAGTTTCGCCCGGACTGCCTGCGGCTGAGGTCGTCGAGTACATCAAGGAACTCAACGCAATGTCGAATTCGGCTTTGCATCCAGGACAGAGACTGATCGTCCCTCTGTCGGCGGCTCCGTGACGGGCGCAGCGTGAAAGCCTCATCGAGCGGGCGGGTAGTCTCGGAAGCTGTCAGTTCCACCACATCGTGTGGTCGCTTCGGGATCGTGCATCCGCAGAGTGAACCGGTATTCGTCGGTTCGCCACCGGGGGAAGCGAACTGTTGCGACCGCGAAGGCTACGACGAAGGATTCGCCATGCACTGCCCGTTCTGCCGGCACCCGGATTCACGTGTGGTCGATTCACGAGAAGCAGACGAAGGGCAGGCTATTCGCCGTCGCCGCTCGTGCCCTGAGTGTGGACGACGCTTCACCACCGTCGAGACCGCGGTCCTGTCGGTCGTGAAACGCAGTGGTGTCACCGAACCGTTCAGTCGGGAGAAGGTCGTGCGGGGTGTGCGTCGCGCCTGCCAGGGGCGTCAGGTCGACGATGATGCCCTGAATCTTCTTGCCCAACAGGTGGAGGACACCGTCCGCGCATCAGGATCGGCCGAGGTCCCAAGTAATGAGGTTGGCCTGGCGATTCTGGGTCCGCTCAGGGATCTGGACGAAGTGGCGTACCTACGTTTCGCATCGGTGTACCGGTCGTTCACGTCCGCGGAGGACTTCGCCCGAGAGATCAAAGAGCTACGCGCACAGCGGGAATCAAGCGAAGACGCCTGAACCCCCTGCCATGCGTCGGCGCACTCTCGAAATGGAATCTGCGGGTCAGCGGACTTTCTCCATGGCACTGAGAACTCGCTTTTCCGAGACAGCGAACGGGGTTCCGAAGGTCTGAGCGAATAGGCTGACCCGCAGTTCCTCGATCATCCAGCCGATCGCGTCGACCTCGTCCGAATGGTGTCGCTCTTGCGGCAACGTCGACAGTAGACGTTCGTAGCGTGCATACACGCGGTCGAGGATGTCCATCCCCTTCCGGTCACGTTGCGCGCTTGCCGGCAGGGCTTCGAGGCGTGCAGTCGCGGCAGCGAGGTAACGGGGTAGTTCCCGGAGTCGGGACCCGCCCAGCTCGGCCACGAAGCCGGGGAAGATCAGGGACTGTCGTTGTTCGCGGACGTCGTCGGCGGCCTCGCCGCTGGTGCGCTCCAAGACTCCTGCGAGGCGGTGATCCGCCTCCAGCACCGGCAATATCACTCGGAGCAGCACCGCCACTCCCCGGGCCAACTCCGCTCGTGCAGTAGTCACCAACGTTTCGAACTCTTGCGGTGTGCGCACCGGTTCGCCGCGTGCGGAGATCAATCGGTCTGCTACGGCGTTACGACAGTCGTCGACGAGTGCGTCCAGGTTGCCGTCAGGGTTTTGCCCGAGCGCGAGTCGCTGTGCGTTGCTCAGACCGGACGTCACGGTCTTGGTCTGTGTGGGGACCGCGGTGAGCAGCAGTTGGCGCGTGCCTGCACGCATGGCGGCACGTTGATCGGCAGGCGTGCTGAGGACGCGCACGGCGACACCGTCGCCCTCCGGGACCAGGGAAGGGTAGCCGGTGACTTTCTGACCGCCGAGTTCTCGGGTAACGGTGGCTTCGAGTGAGCCGAGGGTGGCCGGGGTCCAGGTGAGTGCGGGTGGCCGCTCCGAACTCGATGCCGCCCTGGCGACTTCCTTCTCCACTCGGGGAGCGAGCGACTTCCGCAGTGATGCGAGGTCCTTGCCCCGACCCAGCACGGTGTTCTTTTCGTCCACGACGACGAACGTCATACGGAGGTGGTTGGGCAGCCCGGTGGCGTCGAAGTCCTCAGGGCCTATGCGGCAGGCGCCGAGCCGCGACAACTCACGTGCTATCGCGGTGACGAGTGGTTCGGATCGCGGTGTGACCGCAGCCAACGCGGCATTCGCGAAGTCAGGAGCTGGAACCACATGGCGTCTGAGGGCTTTGGGGAGCGTCTTGATGAGTGCGGTGACCAACTCGGTCCTCATGCCGGGAACGAGCCAGTCGAAGCCCACCGGGCGCAGACCCGACAGCAGAGCGATTGGGATGCGGGCGGTGACGCCGTCGTCCTCGTGACCGGGCTCGAACTGATAGGTGAGCGGGAACTGCATGTCCCCTTGGCGCCAGGCATCGGGGTATTCACCACTGAGGACAGCTGCGGACTCGCTGTTGACGACGGTCGACTGTTCGAACGTGAGAAGGTCGGGTGCGGTGCGCCTGGCGACCTTCCACCAGGAGTCGAAATGGCGGGCGGACACCGCTTCCGGGCCGACACGTTGATCGTAGAAGTCGTAGAGCGTGTCGTCGTCGACGAGTATGTCGCGCCGGCGGGCGCGGTGCTCAAGTTCTTCCACATCCTCGAGAAGTGCCCTGTTGGCGTGGAAGAACTTGTGTTGAGTCCGCCATTCGCCCTGAACCAAAGCATGGCGGATGAACAGCTCCCGGGACACCACGGGGTCGATGGAGCTGTAGTTGACCGCACGCCGGGCTACGAGCGGGATCCCGTAGAGGGTCACCCGCTCCCAAGCGGCAGCGGTGCCTCTCTTGGATGACCAGTGCGGTTCCGAGTACGTGCGCTTCACCAGATGCGGGGCAAGCTTCTCGGCCCACTCGGGTTCGATCCGGGCAGACATCCGCGCCCACAGTCGTGACGTCTCGACCAGTTCCGCGGCCATCACCCATCGTGGTGGCTTCTTGAACAGACTCGACCCGGGAAAGATGGCGAACCGACTTCCGCGTGCACCGAGGAAGTCGCGCTTGTCACCCTCGCGAAGCCCGATGTGCGACAGCAGTCCGGCCAGTACGGACTGATGGACAGCAGCAGAAGTCGCTGGGGCGTCGTTGGTCTCCCAACCGAGTCTACGGGTGATCTGGCGGAGTTGACCGTGCAGGTCCTGCCATTCGCGTATGCGTAGCCAGTGCAAGAACTCGTTTCGACACATCTTGCGGAACTGGTTGGACGACAACGTGTTCCGCTGCTCTCGCAGATACTTCCACAGTTCGAGGAAGGCGAGGAAGTCGGAGTTCTCCACGTTGAACCGGGCGTGCTTCTCGTCAGCGGCCTGCGCGAACTCGGCAGGACGTTCTCGCACGTCCTGGATCGAGAGAGCAGACACGATGACGAGCACCTCGGACAGGCACCCGTTCCTATTGGCGTCGACGAGCATCCGGGCCATTCGTGGATCTACCGGTATCCGAGCAAGTTCGCGACCGACCGAGGTGAGGACGGGGTGTTCGCTCTTGGTCTTGCGCTCGATCGCTCCTAGTTCCTCGAGAAGGCCGATACCGTCGCGGACGGCTCTCGGGTCTGGTGGTGCGACGAAAGGGAAGGCAGAAACGTCACCGAGGCCGAGTGCCGTCATCTGAAGAATGACGGATGCGAGGTTGGTTCGCAGGATCTCCGGTTCTGTGAATGCGGGCCGGGCCTCGAAGTCTTCTTCCGAGTAGAGCCGAATGCATATGCCGTCGGCGACGCGGCCGCAGCGTCCGGAACGCTGGCGGGCGGAAGCCTGGGAGATGGGTTCGATCGGCAGGCGCTGCACCTTCGTACGTACGGAGTACCGGGAGATGCGGGCATTGCCCGGGTCGACGACGTATCTGATGCCAGGCACCGTGAGCGACGTCTCCGCGACGTTCGTAGACAGCACTACCCTTCGCCCGGTGTGGGGCATGAACACCTTGTGCTGTTCCGCGGCGGAGAGGCGTGCGTACAGGGGGACGATCTCGGTTCCCCGCAGCCTCCGGTCGCGCAGGGCGTCGGCGGTGTCGCGGATCTCTCGTTCGCCGGACAGGAAGACGAGGATGTCTCCGTCACCCTCGGCGGACAGCTCTTCGACTGCCTCGCACACGGCATCTACCGGGTCACGATCGAATGTCTGCTCACCCACATTCACCGTGAGCGGCCGATAGCGAATCTCGACGGGGAACGTCCTGCCCGAGACCTCGACTATCGGGGCAGGTATCCCGTCGCGGGCGAAGTGTTGCGCGAATCGCTCAGGATCGATGGTGGCCGACGTGATGATCACCTTGAGATCAGGTCTGCGGGGAAGCAGTTGTCCCAGGTATCCGATGATGAAATCGATGTTGAGGCTGCGTTCGTGCGCCTCGTCGATGATGAGCGTGTCGTACTGGCGCAACATCTTGTCGCGCTGGATCTCGGCGAGCAGAATGCCGTCGGTCATCAGTTTGACCATGGTCGTGTCCGAGACCTGGTCGGTGAATCGCACCGTGTATCCGACCGTCTCGCCCAGCTCGCTGTGCAGTTCCTCGGCAATCCGTTCGGCAACGGTTCTGGCGGCGAGGCGCCGGGGCTGGGTATGGCCGATCAGACCGCGGACCCCACGGCCGAGCTCGAGGCAGATCTTCGGGATCTGTGTCGTCTTGCCCGACCCCGTCTCACCTGCGACGATGACAACCTGATGCTCGGAGATCGCGGTCGCGATATCGTCACGCCGCCGGCTCACAGGCAAAACGTCCGGGTATTCGATGACTGGAACGTTGGCAAGCCGTTGGGTCAGGCGTGCGCGTGCCGCCGCGATCTCGCCGGAGAGTGAGGCAAGCGCCTCAGGTGTGCGCGCACGATCCAGCCGCCGGCGAAACCGGTGCTCGTCTCTCAGGGATAGGTCGCCGAGGCTCTTCTTCAGTTCCGATCGGCTCGGTGATGTGGTGGACATGCTGGCGACAGCCTAGCCAACGCCTACCTCGATCCGAGTCGGCAGGGACACCTCGAGAGAGGTTCATCGCAGTTGAAGCGTGCGAACTGCGTGAACTGCGGCAAGTATGGGGGAGTCCTCGTGTCAACCCAAAAGGAGCGCGAACATGGTGTCGTCGATTCCAGACCCGAGGGAGACGGTTCCACCTGGCGTTTTACGGAGGGCAATCGCGGCATCTGCGATGGGCAACGCCACCGAGTGGTTCGACTACGGCGTGTACGCGTTCACCGTCTCCTATATTTCCGCAGCATTCTTTCCCGGGGATACCACAACGGGCACGCTGTACGCGCTGCTCGTGTTCGCGGTGTCCTTCGTGGTCCGCCCGATCGGCGGGCTCGTGTGGGGTCCACTAGGGGACCGACTGGGGCGTCGCCAGGTGCTCGCCCTCACGATCATCCTGATGGCAGCCGCCACATTCTGCGTCGGTCTACTGCCGGGATATGACGCCATCGGAATCTGGGCGCCCCTGCTGCTGGTGCTGTTGCGCATGATCCAGGGCTTCTCGACCGGCGGGGAATACGGCGGAGCCGCCACCTTCATGGCTGAGTACTCCCCGGACCGCAAACGCGGCTTCTGTGGAAGTTTCCTCGAGTTCGGCACCCTGGGTGGGTACGCGCTCGGCGCGATCGTGGTGCTGGGAATCGAGCTGGCATCGACCGACGCATTCATGCAGGAATGGGGTTGGCGGCTGCCCTTCCTGATCGCGGGACCGCTGGGCATCATCGGCCTGTACCTGCGGACCAAGCTCGAGGACACGCCAGTGTTCAAGGAACTCGAAGAAGAGGGTGCCACCGAGCATGCGGTCACAACCGAGTTCAAGGACTTGGTCATCAACTACTGGAAGCCATTGCTGCTGCTGGCTGGGCTCGTGATCGCGCTCAATGTCGCCAACTACACGTTGCTCGGCTACATGCCGACATATCTCGAGACGCAGATCGGGCTCACATCGAAAGCCTCGTTGACGCTGTTCATCGTCGGTCAACTCATCATGATGACCGCAATTCCGTTCGCCGGGGCACTGTCGGACCGAGTGGGTCGCAAACCCCTGTGGTACGTCTCGCTCGTTGGCCTCTTCGTGCTCGCGACTCCGATGTATCTCCTGATGCGCCAGGGCTTCGGCTGGGCGGTTCTGGCGTTCGCGGTTCTCGGATCCCTCTATGTGCTGCAACTGTCAACGATCTCGGCCACCTTCCCGGCGATGTTCCCGACTCATGTCCGATTCGCGGGGTTCGCCATCGCTTACAACGTCTCGACATCGCTGTTCGGCGGCACCGCCCCCGCCGTCAACGAACTCCTCATCGACTGGACCCACAACACGCTGATGCCCGCGTTCTACATGATGGGTGCCTGTGTCATCGGACTCGTCGCTCTCAAGTTCGTCGCCGAGACGGCGGGAGCGTCGATCCGCGGGAAGGGTATTCCCGGAGTGGACACCGAGGCTCACCCGACGGCACTAGCCCGCGAGTAGAGGCGGTCGGAGAACCCGGAAGCCAGTGATCTCGCTCCCAGTGGCATAGTCGATACGGGTTGGTTTCACGAAGGGAAAACAAGAATGTCGTCGGCACTGTGGCACGGATTTGCGGACATGGGCGCGATCGAGCAGAAGGGCCCGTTCCTGGTGTCTCGCGGTGAGGGCGCGTACATCTGGGACGACCATGGCAACCGCTATCTCGACGCAACTGCGGGTCTGTGGTTCACCAATGTGGGTCACGGGCGTTCGGAGATCGCGGACGCTGTCGCAGAACAACTTCGGACAGTGGCGCACTTCTCGAACTTCGGTGATTTCGCGCCCGAAATCACGGTGAGGCTCGCCGAGCGCCTCGCGACTCTCGCGCCGGTGCCGGGCAGCAAGATCTTCTTCACCTCCGGTGGATCCGACTCGGTGGACACGGCAGCCAAGCTTGCGCGCCGCTACTGGCACGAAATGGGCAAGCCCTCGAAGACGATCGTTGTCGGTCGGCAGAAGGCCTACCACGGTATGCACGTGGCGGGCACCGCTCTGGCAGGAATCCCGGTCAATCGGGAGGGCTACGGCGAGTTGATGGCCGATGCCGCAACCGTGGCTTGGAACGATGCCAAGAGCCTGCTCGAACTGATCGAACGGATCGGTGCCGACAAGATCGCCGCGTTCTTCTGCGAACCGGTCATCGGTGCGGGTGGCGTTTACCTGCCCCCGGACGGATATCTTGCGGAGGTGCGCGACATCTGCCGCGAGCACGACATCCTGTTCGTCGTCGACGAGGTGGTGACTGGATTCGGGCGCATAGGCGGTCAGTGGTTCGCGTCAACTCGATTCGACCTCCAGCCCGATCTGATGACGACCGCGAAGGGACTGACTTCGGGTTACGTCCCGATGGGTGCGGTGTTCATCGCCCCTCGTGTCGCGGAACCCTTTTTCGCCGGCGGGGTCTGGTGGCGGCACGGGTACACGTACGGTGGGCACGCCGGTGCCGCTGCGGCCGCCATGGCCAACCTCGACATCATCGAACGCGAGAACCTGCTGGCCGAGTCGAAGCGCCTCGAGTCCTCACTGCACGAACACCTCGCACCCCTCGCCGATCATCCGCGGGTGGAAGAAGTGCGCAGTGGTCTCGGCGCTGTCGCAGCGGTGCAATTGGCGGATCCGGCCGAAGCCCTCCCGTTCGTGACTACTCTGCGGGCCCATGGCATCTCGGGCCGTGCTGCCGGCCAGGGTGCTATGCAGATCTCACCGTCGTTCGTGATGACCGATGACCAGGTGGCTCAACTCGCTGACGGATTCCGCCGAGCGCTGGGATGATTCGTCCCGGCCTCGCGTCCGCAGCGACGGCGTAGAGCGTCGTTGAGCCTGGCTCGCAATGTCGGTGGGGCAGGCTCGACCTCACGTCCGTCGTCCGTCGACGCATACGCACGGGTGTAGCGCTCATGGAGTCGAGCCCGGATCTCGTCAGGTGTGTACGCCTTTCGCTGCCGGTTCGCTCGAATGACGACGACGCCGGTCGCGGCCACCCCCGCCATTCCGGCGAGCCCGACGAGTTTCCACCACTGCCTACCTCGGAGTCGCATCCTTCTAGGCTAGGGGTATGGACGCCTCACGGGAATCGGACGCACGACAAAGCGGTTCGAGCATTGACCTCGATACCGCAGTCGAGGTCACCAGAACCGGTGACATCTGGATCTTCCGCGGACAATCTCCGGCCGACAGAGCGATTCAGGCGCTGACCAACAGTCCGGTCAATCACGTGGGAATGTCCGTGGTACTCGAGGATCTACCGCCGCTGATGTGGCATGCAGAACTCGGACATTCATTGCAAGACATGTGGACTGGCCGATTTCAGCGCGGTGTGCAACTGCACGACTTGCGTGCCGCGGTCCAGGTGTGGGGTGCGCGCTACGGACAACGGGGATGGCTTCGGCAGCTCGGTGACCCACCCACCTCGCAGCAGGAGGATGCGTTGCTACGCACAATTGCGCGACTGGACGGTATGCCCTTCCCGTCTACCGCGAAGCTTGCGTCACGATGGCTCGGAGGACGCCTGCCCCGTATCGGTCGACGACGGGAGCGCGCTGAAGGTGTCGAGGCCGGGGGCCTCGAGACCGCCTATTGCGCTGAGGTGGTCGCGCAGACGTACGAGGCGATGGGGTTGACCACCGGAAGACGCCGTTCCAGCTGGTTCGACCCCGGAAGGTTCTGGAGCGGGGACAAGCTCCCATTGGCTCCCGGCGTGAGACTCGGCCGTGAGGTCGAAGTGATCCTGGGCGAAGACGATCTCGTGGCCGGTCGGAACCGGCGGCCAACTTCAGACGGTGTGTGATTTCTCGGGGCGGACGAGGCCCCCGACCTCCACCCAACCAGCCGGGTCGTAGGTGGTGTGCAGCTGCGATCCACGACCCTGCGTGATGAGTAGAGCGTGGCGTAGGTGATCGGTGATGCGGACGGCGGCTGCCCCGGTTGCTTCGTCCTCCGTGATGCCGATGTCCGGAGCAAACATTCGCGATCGAATGGAATGTTCGACCCTGTCGGTCCATGCCCACAGGTAGTGATGGCCCGGACCGAACTTCTTCGGATCGGCGGCCTCCACCTCGCGTACGCTGCCCATCGGGTACAGCGAGAACTCGGGCGCCCATTCGGGCTTTGCGCGCACCCAAGTGAGAGCTCCCGATCGTCGGGTAGCGACGGAACCTGCCGGAACCTCGAGCGACCGGACCGGGGTGCCGCGCTCGTACAACCACCACGACAGCCCGACGGTGGGATGGCCGGCGAAGGGCAGTTCGGTGGTGGGAGTGAAGATCTGGGCGTGTGCGTACTCGGCGCCCGGGGCGGGAAGCTCTACGAATATCGTCTCGCTGTACTTCAGTTTCGCGGCGACGGACTGCCGGTTCTCCACGGGAACGGTCGAGGAGTCGACGATCCCGAGTGGATTCCCGTGGTGTCCCCTTTCGTCGGTGAACACTCGGACGACGTCTACGTGGATGGGCATTGTCGAACCCTATCGTCTCCGTTGCCCCGCAGCGGCCCGTCGGCGGCAATCGCCGCGCGAGGGGCCGCTGCGGTCAAACGACTGTTGCGTCAGACGCCGACAACGGAGAGAGTCTCGCTGGCCTCTACGGCCTGCGCGACACCCGCGATGATGGAGCCGGCACGGATTGCTTCGAAGATCACGTCACGGTCGACCCCTTCTTGGCGGAGGGTGTTCTCGTGAGCCTCCAGGCAGTGGTTGCAGCCGTTGATCGCGGACACTGCAAGCGACCACAACTCGAAGTCGGCCTTGTCGACGCCGGGGTTGCCGATGATGTTCATCCGCAGGCCCGCACGCAGGTCGTCGTACTTGCCGTCCAGGTAGCCCTTGGTGCGGTAGAACACGTTGTTCATACCCATGATGGACGCGGCGCCCAGGGCGGCGTTGTAAGCCTCGGCCGACAGGGTGTCGGCGGCCTCTTCGGCGATCTGCTTCAGCGTGGTCGCCGACTTGGTGGCGGCGGCCGTCGCGAGCAGCGTGCCCCAGAGCTGCTGTTCGTTCAGGACGGTGCTGCGCGAGATGGAACTCAGGTTGAGCTTGAGGTCCTTGGCGTACTCGGGCAGGGAGTTCTTGAGATTCTCGACGGTCACAGCTCAGACGCTCGCATTCAGGAGTTCGCCTGCGTTGATCGTCGGGTCACCCTTCTTCCAGTTGCAGGCGCACAGCTCGTCGGACTGCAGGGCGTCGAGGACGCGCAGTACCTCGTCGACGTTGCGGCCCACGGAACCGGCGGTGACGGAGACGAACTGGATCTCGTTGTTCGGGTCGATGATGAAGGTGGCGCGATCGGCGACACCGTCTGCGTTGAGGACACCGGTGGCCTCGGCGAGCTCACGCTTGAGGTCGGAGAGCATCGGGAAGGGGAGGGTCTTGAGGTCCTCATGCTGTGCGCGCCACTGGAAGTGGACGAACTCGTTGTCGACCGAGGCTCCGAGCACCTGGGCGTCGCGGTCGGCGAACTCGTCGTTCAGCTTGCCGAACGCCGCGATCTCGGTGGGGCACACGAAGGTGAAGTCCTTGGGCCAGAAGAAGACGATCCGCCACTTGCCGGCGTAGTCGTCGCTGGTGATCGTGGTGAAGTAGTCGTCGGGCTGCTGGGCGTCGACCTTGGAGAGGTCGCCACCGATGACGGCCGTCAAGTTGTAAGTGGGGAACTGGTCGCCGATGGTGAGCAGAGCCATATCTCGTTCTCCTACATCTCTTGTGAACATAGCGAGCGCTGTACAACCACACCCGAGGTGTCGGTTGACGTTTGGGCACCGAAAAGGGGGCCGAATCGCGTTACAGACCCGCGGCGCGGCCCAAGCCCCTTCTGGTGTGGCCTCATTCTGCACAACCCCAGCCAAAAGGCAAAGTCGATAGAAATACATATACTGATAGGCATGGCTGATCGGAGTTATCAACCCACGCTGTCACAGCTGCGTGCGTTTGTCGCGGTGGCGGAGTATCGCCATTTCGGCACGGCAGCAGCCCAATTGGGTGTGAGTCAACCCACACTGTCGCAGTCGCTCGCCACGCTGGAGAACGGGCTCGGTGTGCAACTCATCGAGCGCAGCACCCGACGCGTCCTCGTCACGGCGGCTGGGGAACGGCTCCTCGCCCAAGCCAAGGCGATTCTCGATGCCGCGGTCTGCTTCGTCGCATCAGCCGCGGGTGCAGGAGACCAGCCGGCCGGTCCCTGGCGGATTGGTCTGATCCCCACCGTGGCTCCGTACGTCCTGCCAACCCTGCTGCCGGCGCTACGAGAAGAAATGCCTGCCCTGGACCCTCAGATCATCGAGGACCAAACTGTCCGTCTGCTGGATTCCCTGCGCACCGGTGCGATCGATGTCGCGGTGATCGCTTTGCCGTCGGAGACTTCAGGACTGATCGAAATCCCTTTGTACGAGGAGGATTTTGTGCTCGTCCTACCCAGAAATCATGCGCTGGCCGACGAGGGCGACCTGCCGCTGGATGTACTCGGTGAACTGCCTCTACTCCTCCTCGACGAAGGCCACTGCCTGCGTGATCAAACGCTGGATCTGTGCCGGTCGGTCGAGGCGCACCCACTGTCCGGGGACACCCGCGCTACTTCGCTCGCAACCGTGGTGCAGTGTGTGGCTGGGGGGCTGGGTGTGACGCTGGTCCCGAACTCGGCTGTCGGAGTCGAAACCCGACGCGCCGATCTGGCCACCGCGCGGTTCGCCCGGCCCGTTCCGGGTCGGAAGATCGGCCTGGTCTTTCGGGCGTCGAGTGGCCGTGCCGAAGGGTATCGGCAACTGGCCTCTTTGATTCGGAGGGCGGCACCGGAGGGCGTCGTGGCCGTCGACATGTAGCTGTGGGAGCGCCGCTTCGATCAGCGGCGTTTGCGCCGACCCGATTTGCCCATGGGCCCAGACTTGCCGCCGCTGCGTCGTGCATCCGGCTTCCGCGGCTTCACGGACCTGGTCTCGGTATGCTTGCGAGGCTTGGACGTCTTGGTTTTCGGTGTCTCGTGCGGATTGCGGCCGCGTGAGCTGTTCACCGTCCGCCCGCGCACGATCCCGATGAACTCCTCGACCAGATCGGTCGTCTCATCCTCGAGCCACGACAGCGCGATCCGGGATTCGGGTGCGCCGTCGACCGGGCGGTAGGTGAGGTCCTTGCGGTGGTGCAGGCGAGCCAGCGACATCGGCACGACCACGACGCCGACCCCGGCGGCAACGAGATCGATCGCGTCACCCGTCGAGGCCGGGCGGTCCAGGGCTGGACGGCCCGGGAGCCGATCCCACACGAGAGGGGTGTCCAGAGGGTCGAGGACGAGTTCGTCGGTGAGATCGGCGAGAGCGACTTCATCGGCCGCAGTGAAGACATGGTCCTTGGGGACGATCACGACCGGAACTTCTTCGTAGAGAGGGATCACGCTCAGACCGTCGCGGTCGACCGGCATGCGGATGAGCGCGGCCTCGGCGCGGCGCTCACGTAGTGTCGCGGTAGCGTCGGACGCGTCGACCGGCACCAGTTCGAGTGGGGTATCGGTGAGGCGTTCGCCCCAGATGCGGACCCACTTCGCAGGTGTGACACCGGGGACGTACGCGAGCCGGAATGGTCGGGATTCAGTCTCCTCGGTCACCCGGTAAGGCTACCTGCCGGTTCCCGGACGCCGCCGGTGTGCGGCCTGCTCGTTACTCTTGACGCATGACGTCGCAGAAGACTCCCCAGACGATGAAGCCGGCCACTGCCGCAAAGAAGCTGGGTGTATACCTCCAGGCCACCCCTGCCGAGTTCCAGGCAGGCGTGGTCTCGCGCGACGACCTGAACGAATGGCAGACCAACCCGCCGGAATGGCTCGCCACGCTACGCCGCGAGGGTCCGCACCCGAAGGACGTCGTGGCCGCCAAACTCGGGGTGTCGATTTCCGGTCTCTCTCGTGGCGGCGTCACCGAAGCGCTCAGCACCGCACAGATCGAGGCGCTGCTGGCCGACAAGCCCGACTGGCTCGTCGCCGAGCGTGCCAACCTGGTCGAGGTTCGCAAGGAGGAGAAGCGGATTCGAGAGCAGCAGGCTACCAAGCGTGAACAGTCCAACCGCAATCCGCGTAGCGCCGGGCCGTTCAAGTCGTCGACCTAGGGTGCCGGGCTCGCGCGCCCCGGTCGCTACTCAGGCCGGCGCGTGACTCAGGATGTGCAACGCTGACGGAACCGCTTCGATCGTCACCGGAAGAGGCCCGACCCTGTCGCCGTCCGCGTAGGCGGGGATGCCGTCGCACTGCAGCCGCACGCTGCGTGAACGATAGGTCTGCACATCGGGTAGTTCCACGTGCGTGCCCTTGTAGACCCGCGGGAACAGCCGGATCAACCTCGATCGACGGCCGTGCTCGACAACCGTCACATCGAGCAGACCGTCGGTCCTGTCCGCCTTCGGGCAGATCAGCATCCCGCCACCGTACGAACGGCCGTTGCCGACCGCGACGAGCGTAGCGTCGACCTTCACCGTCTCGTCGTCCAGTTCGATGCGGTGGCGCAGGGGCTTGACCTGCGAGAGCTCGATGAGCATCGCCAGGTTGTACCGCATCGGGCCCTTCGGCCACGACATCCGGTTGGCACGATCCGCGACCAGCGAATCGAAACCGCTGGCAACGATGGTGCCCGCCCACACGATCGACCCGTCCGTGAGCGTGATCCGAGCGAGGTCGGACTCCTGCACCTCGCCGTCGACGATCACATCCGCCGCCGCGACAGGGTCACCAAGGGGGATACCGAACTCGCGGGCATGGTCGTTGCCGGTACCCGCCGGGATCAGCCCGATCGGCACCCCGACCTGCGCAGCCGTTTGCAACCCGATACTGATCGCACCGTCGCCGCCCACCACTACCAGCGCGTCGGTGCCCTCTTCGATGGCCCGCCGGGCCTGCTTGCGGGCGTGATCGGCGTCCGTCCCGATGATCTCGGTGACGGCAACTCCCCGCTCACGCAGGCGTGCGACCGCTTTGCGACCGGCGGTCAGTCCGTTGCCGTGCCCGGAAAGCGGGTTGATCAGGATTCTGACCTTCTCGATCGCCTTCTGTGTGCTCACGGAATCAACTTGCCGGGGTTGAGGATTCCCGCGGGATCGACGGCGTTCTTGACCGCACGCAGGACCGTGACACCCAGGTCGCCGACCTCGTCCCGCATCCACGGAAGATGATCGAGTCCGACGGCATGGTGGTGCGTGATGGTTCCACCGGCGGCCGTGATCGCATCACCCGCGGCGGCTTTGGCCCTGCTCCACTGGTCGATCGGGTCGTCGTTCTGTGCGCACACGATGGTGAAGTACAGCGACGCACCCGTTGCATAGGTGTGCGAGATGTGGCACAGCACCAGCGGCGGGGTTCCCTGCGCGGACAACGACTCGGTCAGCGCCTTCGTGATCGCGGCACGTAGGGTCGCGATATTGCTCCAGGTGGTGGCCGTCTCGAGGGTCTCGACCAACGCGCCCGCATCGAGCAGGGCGTCGCGCAGGTAGGGCGCGTCGAAACGGCCATGTTCCCAACCCTGCCCGGGCTCCTCGCCGAGTGAGGTCGCGCCGTTGGCCTCCAGGACGGCGCGGGCCTCGGCCACCCGCTGTGCGGTGTGCTCGGTGGTGCCCTCGAACGTGGTGATTGCCAGGCAACCACCGGTTACGGCTTCCTCGCCGATCTTGTCGTGGGTCGCGAGATTGACTCCCGTTTCGGCCTCGTCGGACAGCCGCAGTACGGTCGGGACCGCGCCTGCGCGCCGCAGTGCACGCAGTGCCGCCGCGCCGGTCTCGAAATCAGGGAAGCGCCACCCCTCCCGGACGACGGCCTCCGGAAGCGGATGCACCTGCACACGGACCTGGGTGATGACGCCGAAAGTTCCCTCCGAACCGACGAACAACTCGCCGAGATCCGGACCTGCCGCGGACGCAGGCGCGCGCCCGGTGTCCAGGGTGCCCGCCGGGGTGATCACCCGCAGGCCCTGCACCATGTCTTCGAACCGGCCGTAGCCAGCGGACGCCTGCCCCGAGGAGCGAGTCGCCGCGAAGCCGCCGATGGTGGCGAACATGAAGCTCTGCGGGAAGTGTCCTAGCGAGAAGCCAGCTGTGCCAAGCAGTTCCTCGACCCTGGGACCGGGCAGGCCCGCTCCCAGGGTCGCGATACCCGAGTCGGCGTCGAGGTCGATCAGCGAATCGAACCGGCGCATGTCGAGCGAGAGAACCGCGTCGAATCGGTCGCGCACCGGGTCCAGCCCACCCACGGCGCTGGTGCCGCCACTGAACGGCACCACGGCGATCGAGTTGTCTGCGCAATACATGAGGATCTCGGTGATTTCGTCCTCGGTGCCCGGGACGACGACGACATCGGGTGCATTCTGCTGCTCGGTGCTGCGGCGCCGCAGCATGTCGAGAGTGCTCTTACCGCCGGCCCGCAGCAGACGGTCGTTGTGGGCGGTGCTGCAGAACTGCTCACCGACGATCGCGGCGAGACCTGCGAGCTGCCCCTCGGACACCGCACTCGGGGCCAGGACCACTTCCTCCGCCAGGCGTTCGGGCATCTGTCGAATCTTGACGCCGAGGGCCTGCTGCAGCAGGCCCTCGATGCCGTCCGAGAGGGTCTTGCTCTTCTCCGGCGCGCCCCAGGCATCCCACTTCATCGGTGGTGTGGTCGGGGGTGCCGTCAGGACGGCTTGATCTTCCGGTCGCTCATTGCTCATGCGTGGCAGTGTCACACATCACACGGGAGCGCAACGGTGTTTCCCGCGTCCATGGTGCCCTCGTCACACCTGACGGATGGGCAGCAGCACTTCCATCTGTTTGCGTGTCTTCTTTCGCTCGTCCGAAAGCTGTAAGGAAAGACCACTTCCCTCGTGTCCGGAGGAGAGTTCGCCAGGCGTCGCTGACGCCGGGTGCGACGTGAGCGGTGCTCAGCCCTCGGCGACTTCGAACTCGTCGAAGACCACTTCACCGGCTGCGTCCGACTCGGCGAGGTTGACCTCACCGAGCAGTGCCCAGCCGTGGTCGCCCTCGGGGTCGTCCAGTATCTGTCGCACGCGCCACAACTTGGGCTCGACGGTCACCTGGAAGAGCAGGGGCCCGCGGGCTGACGGACCGGTGCCGATGTCGTCGTATTCGTCGAAGTACAACTCCATCAGGTCGGCCCAGTCGTCGGCATCGAGGCCGTCTCCGAGTTCTGCCAGCTCCTCCCAGCGCTCCCGCGCCGCCAGCTCGATGCGACGGAACATCGCGTTGCGGACCATCACCTTGAAGGCGCGGGTGTTCGCGGTGATCGGACGCGGCGCGTCGGCTCCGAACGCCACCTGCTGATCGTCGGACTCGGCGCCCGGGTTCGTCAGCTGCTCCCATTCGTCGAGCAGGCTCGAATCCACCTGGCGGATCAACTCGCCCAGCCACTCGGTGAGATCCTCGAGCTCCTCGGTACGGGCCTCTGACGGAACCGTCTGCCGTAGTGCGCGGTACGCGTCCGCGAGGTAGCGCAGCACCAGACCCTCCGACCGAGCCAGACCGTAGTGACTGATCAGTTCGGCGAATGTCATCGACTTCTCCACCATGTCGCGCACCACGGACTTAGGGGAGAGGGTGAACTCGCTCATCCACGGATGACCCGCTCGATAGGTTTCGAATGCGGGGAAGAGCAAGTCCGCCAATGGCTGTGGCCACGTGATCTCCTCTAGGAGTTCCATGCGCTCCTCGTACTCGATACCGTCGGCCTTCATCTCGGCGATCGCCTCACCCCGCGCGGCGTGCTGCTGGGCCATGAGGATCTGCCGTGGGTCGTCCAGCGTCGACTCGATCACCGACACGACATCGAGTGCGTAGCTGGAGGATTCGACGTCGAGCAGTTCGAGTGAGGCGAGCGCGAAAGGCGACAACGGCTGGTTGAGCGCGAAGTCGCGTTGCAGGTCCACCGTCAGGCGCGCCAGACGGCCGTGCTCGTCGGGCTCGTCGAGTTGCTCGACGACGCCCGCTTGCAGCAGCCCCCGGTACAGCCGGATCGCCTTGAGGATGTGCCGACGCTGCGCCGGGCGCGGCTCGTGGTTGTCCTCGAGCAGATGTCGCATCGCCCGGAAACCGTTGCCGGGCCTCGCGATCACGTTGAGCAGCATCGAATTGCTTACCGAGAACCGCGAGACGAGCGACTCGGGGGACGCGGCGGTCAGCTTCTCGAACGTCCCCTCACCCCACGACACAAACCCTTCCGGAGGCTTCTTTCGCTGCACTTTCCGCCGTTTCTTCGGGTCGTCTCCGGCTTTCGCCAGTGCCCGCACGTTTTCGATCTCGTGCTCGGGTGCCTGGACCACGACATTGCCGAAGGTGTCGTAGCCTGCGCGGCCCGCACGGCCGGCGATCTGGTGGAACTCGCGCGCCCGCAGCTGGCGGGTGCGGGTGCCGTCGAACTTCGTCAGGCCCGTCAGCAGCACCGTCCTGATCGGCACGTTGATGCCGACGCCGAGCGTGTCGGTGCCGCAGATGACCTTGAGCAGGCCGTCCTGTGCGAGCCGCTCGACGAGCCTCCGATACTTGGGCAGCATTCCTGCATGGTGGACGCCGATACCGTGACGGACCAAGCGTGACAGCGTCTTCCCGAACCCGGTGGTGAACCGGAAGCTGCCGATGGCCTCCGCGATAGCGTCCTTCTCCGAACGGCTGCACAGGTTCACGCTCGTCAGTGCCTGCGCCCGCTCGAGCGCTGCGGCCTGCGTGAAATGGACGACGTACACGGGAGCCTGGTGGGTGGTGACGAGTTCCGCGATCTCCTCGCCGATCGGAGTCTGCGAGTAGGAGAAGTGCAGTGGAACAGGCCGTTCGGACCCCGACACCTCCGCTGTCTCCCGCCCAGTCCGCTGGGTGAGGTCCTTGCGCAGGTAGGTGACGTCACCGAGAGTCGCCGACATCAACAAGAACTGGGCCTGTGGCAGTTCGATCAGAGGAACCTGCCATGCCCAGCCGCGGTCCGGCTCGGAATAGAAGTGAAACTCGTCCATGACGATCTGTCCGATGTCGGAGCCCGGACCTTCGCGCAATGCCAGGTTCGCGACGATCTCGGCGGTGGCGCAGATGATCGGGGCCGACGAGTTCACCGACGCATCGCCGGTCATCATGCCAACGTTGTCCGCACCGAACACATCGCACAGCGCGAAGAACTTCTCACTCACGAGCGCCTTTATCGGCGCGGTGTAAAACGTACGCCGACCTTCCGCGAGCGCGAAGAAGTGCGCACCGAGCGCGACCATCGATTTGCCCGAGCCGGTGGGGGTGGCGAGGATGACGTTGGCTCCGGAGACAAGCTCCATGAGCGCCTCCTCCTGCGCAGGGTACAACTGCAGGCCGCGGTCACTCGTCCATGAGGTGAACGCATCGAACAGTGCGTCGGTATCGACGCGCGTGGGGTGGCCAGTTCGGGGGAGCAGATCGGGCAGCAGCACCGTTACAGGCTAGAGCCTGGCGGGGCCGTACCCGCATTCCGGACCTAGGTGCGGCGGTCCTCAGGTGGCGCTGCGTTCGTCGGACTCTATGGCGTCGAGGACGGCCATGCGGGTGGAAACACTGCCGGAGATGGTGCTCTTGCGGTAACCGTCGACGATTACTTGACGCCACCAGTCCTCATCGAACACGTGCGGGCGCGTAGTGGCCAGGAAGTTCTCGATCGTACGCAGGAACCGTATCGGATCGTCCCGGAAGGGAAAGTGTCCGGAACCTTCGAAGATCTCGAGGTGCGAGCCAGGCATCGCTGCATGCGCTAGATGGGCGTGACTTGCCGGAATCACGGTGTCCTGGTCGCCCCAGATGAGCTGAACGGGCACGTCCGCGGTCAGGTAACTCCGATCCAGCATCGTCACCACCTGGCCGCGCCAGTCGACCACCGCACGCAATGTGCGCAGAAACGCCGACGAGGCGGTCGGGTCGGGGAGTCCGGACAGCACCCGCACCAGGTCCGGGGTGTCATGCAGGAGCGCGCCCGGGCGGAGGCGGGTTTGGTGCAGTTGGCTCAGGGCGTTGCCGACCAGTCGGACCGTCGACATGGCGCCGGGAACGCGTAGCAGTTTCATCGCTTCGTTGACGACCGGGACCGCCGCGAGACGGAGTAGTGGGTGGACGTCCTTCGTGACCCCGCCCGCCGATACCAGTACGAGTCGCTCCACCATGTGTGGGAATTGGTAAGCAAACTGCATGGCGACCCCACCGCCGAGCGAGTGGCCGATAACGGTGACGTGGTCGATGCTCAACGTGGACAGCAGGTCCCGCACGCCGTTTGCATACGCCGCCACCGAGTAGTCGGCACGTGGCTTGTCGGATCGACCGTGACCGAGCAGGTCGGGTGCGATGACCGTGTGGTTCTTCGCAAGGTGGGGGATGATCTCGGTCCAAGTCGACGAGTTGTCACCGATTCCGTGCAGCAGGAGGATCGCAGGCCCCTCGCCGGCCATGCGGAACGCGCGCCGATACCCATGGATGGTGCGGAACACCATCCGCGTTTCAGCATTGGGGACAGGCCTGAGCTTCCGATTGCGGTTTCCGCTCATGTCGCCTCCTGGCTGTCGTGCAATTCTGAAAGTTGACGTCATAGTCAACTTCGGAGGCCTAGACGCTAGGGCACGACGCGTCACTTGACAAGTGTCAAGATTTCCGCGCGGAAGCGACGTGGTAGTCGCACAGCCGGATAAGGGGTCGCGTAGCGCCTAGGCGCCTGTGCCGCGACCGGTGCCTGAATCGTCTTCTTCCCCGCGGGACTGCTCCGCCAGGAACCGCTCGAACTCCGCACCGAGTTCGTCACCGCTCGGAAGGTTGTCCTCGCTGGCCAGGAGGGTCGACTGCCGTTCCTGGGCGGTGACGAAGGCGTCGTACTGGCGTTCGAGAGCGTGGACGACGGTTTGCACTTCATCGTTGCCGGCGATGTGCTCGTCCACCTGCTCCCGTACCCGCGCTGCCGCCTCGCCCAGAGCCGCCAGGGGCAGATCGAGTTCAGTGACTTCACTCACATTTTCGAGCAGTGTTTCTGCGGCTCCCGGGTAGTCCGTCTGGGCGAGGTAGTGGGGAACATGGACCGAGAATCCGATCGATTCGTGCCCGTGCTGCGCCATCCGCAACTCGATCAGCGAGGAGGCGCTGCCAGGTACCTGCAACTCGCCCGACCAGCGCTGGTGATCCTTGATCAGTTTCTTTTCGGTGGAGTGCGCGGTTACGCCCAGCGGACGGGTATGAGGGATGGCCATGGGAATGGCGTTGATTCCGACCGTTCGGCGCACGCCGAGTTGTTCTGCCAGCAGGCGCACAGCGGTGGTGAATCGCTCCCACCGGAAGTCGGGTTCCATACCGGCGAGCAGTAGGAAAGGGGTGCCGTCGATATCTTTCAATGCATACAGATTCAGTTTGGGTTGGTCGTAGTCCGAGAAGTGATCGACCTTGAACGTCATGGTGGGCCGCCGTGAGCGGTAGTCGACGAGTTCGTCCACTTCGAACGAAGCGACCAACTCGTTCTCGAGGCTCTCGAGGAGGTGCTTGGTAGCAAGTTTCACGGCGTGGCCTGCGTCGGAGAAGCCCTCGAGCCCGTGGATCAGCACGGGACCCTGCCCGTCCGCGGAGGACAACTGCGGTGCCGGGAATTCCAGTTCGTACATCTTCGACTGTTCGTCCATTACAGACCTCTTCTCCTTCGTGCCTAACCTCCAGTGTCCCCTATCGCCCTTGGCGCCGATACGCCGGACGTTCCCAAGGAGGTTCTGCACGCAGCCAACACAATGCGGCGAACGATAATTCCTGGAAAACAGTCTTATCGGGGCGGCGATGGGGGCGATTTCCGTGTCTCGGGGAGTGGTTCGCGCAAAGTCCCGACCGCAGCCTGCTCACTGACGGTGTGTCGGCATGGCAAAGTGACCGACAGGGTCCCGGCGGGAGCATGGCGATTACGACAGGGGAGGTCGACGGTGAGGCCACGGCGGACTTCGGTACGGACTGCGATCGGCGTTCCAGTGGCCGCCGTTGCCGCGGGAACATCAATTCTCGCCGGGTGTTCCTCGACAGTCGCGGGTACCGCGATCCCCGACCCGGCGTCCCCCGGTTCGGTGGCAGGGTCGCCGTCCGGCAAGGGGCTTTCGAAACTCTTGCTCGATCCGGAGGACTTTCCGACCCGGTACGAGGCGATCGTGCTGCCACCGCAAGCCGTGGCGATGGCGGCACCCGATCTGACTGGGGTGCCGCCGAATGCGGTGGTCGACCCGGCCGATTGTGCGCCGCCGGAACAAGACTACGGACCCACGGGCACGGTTATGGCTGTGGGAACGAACCACGCGAGTCGGTCGACGATCTCGGTCGAACTGACGAGGACCGACGCGCCCCTCGCCGAGCTCGGGAAGCAGTTGGAGGAGTGTCGCGAGGTCGCCGTGACCGACAACGGAGCGGAGTCGGTGGTCACCACTGAGATCACCCCCGCCCCTCCCATACGGGCCGACGACACCCTTGCGCTTCGTCGAACCGTCAAGTCCGGCAACGAGACCGAGGCGGTCGTCCAGTCTATGGTCACATTGATTGCTCGAGTGGGCGATGTGCGTGTCTCGACCACCTTCATGTCTTTCGGCGGAGCGAAGGCCGATACCGCGGCGCTCGACCAGGTGTTCACCGCAGCAGTTCAGAAGGTGCAAAACGGCTGAAATGGGTGCTAGCGCACGGACCTGACGAATTCCTGGATCCGTTATCGCGTCTCAGGGGTTTGTGCACAACGGGTTCCGGGTCCACAGTCCCGCGCATCGTCCCTGTTCGCAGTTCATGATGATCGGCGATGACAGTCACAGTGTGATGCATGACGACGCACGCATCTGCCTCCAGTTCCAATTTCTCCGACAACCCGGCCGACGGGTTGTCATCGAACCAGTTCGCTGTGCGGTTGTCCGACCGCGGCGAACTCTTTGCGGCGCTTCCTGCTCTGCTGGGCTTCCGGCCTGAACGCTCGATCGTCGCAGTGACCCTGTCCGGGAAGCCGACCTCGGCGCTGGGTGCCGTGATGAGGCATGATCTGTTCCTCGGCGGTGGAACCGCGGCGACCGAGTCCATGTGTGCGGTACTGAAACAATTCGGTGCGGTGTGCGAGCGGGAGAATGCCACCGGTGTGCTCCTGCTGCTGGTCGACGACCGCATTGCTGATAGTCGCGCGACTTCGCATGGTGAACTTGCCTCTATGGTTGCGATGTTCGAAGACCTCCTCGATTCGACGCCGACCGAACTGCTCGATGTGCTCGTGACCGGTGAAATTGCGAACGGTCGCGAATGGTTCAGCCTCCTCGCGGGTGGGGCTCGCGGCGTGCAGAGCGACCCCTCCTCATCCCACGTTGCGGTCGCGCAGGTTCTGGGAGGTCGAGCGATCCGCTCCTCACGTAGCGACCTCGAAGCGACGATCGAAGTTGGGCCGGCACTCGAGCGGATGAAGATCGCGGCACTCATCGACAACGCCCGCGAAAAAGCCTTTCTGAAAGGCGAACTGGCAGAGTGGACCGCCGATCCGGAGCGCGGTCGACGCCGCGCTCTCGAATCGGTTCTGTCGGCCATCGCACGAGTGTCCTCCGGAGAGCGGGTCTCTGCCCAGGATTGCGCACAGTTGGCGGTTACGTTGGACGACGTCAAGGTTCGGGACAGCGCTCTTGCGCTTGCGGTGGGCGCCTGCGCCGACGACGCCGAACAACTGTGGATTCTTCTAGCCCGCAATCTCCCAGACCCGGAACGTGCGAATGCTGCGGTGCTGCTGGGATACAGTGCCTACGTTCGTGGCGACGGGCCGCTGGCAGGTATCGCGTTTGGCGCCGCGCTGGATTCGGATCCCGGCCATGTTCTGGCCGGGTTGCTCGACCGCGCCCTCCAATCCGGACTCCGGCCGGCTGCTGTGCGCGAACTGGCCTCGACCGGGTACGAGTGTGCGAAGAAGATCGGTGTCACGCTACCCCCGCCGATCGAGCTCGCGTGAGGGCTACCACTTGGCCGCGTGCGACCTGTCTCCAAGTTCCTTCAGGTACGACCATGCGTCCGCGACGATCTCGTCCAGATCGGTGTGCTCGGGGCGCCACCCGAGTTCCTTGATTGCGCGAGCGCTGGACGCGACGAGTACCGCAGGATCGCCCGCCCTTCGCGGAGCGTCCTCGACCGCAATGGGCAGCCCCGTTACCCGTGCACAGGCCGAGATGACCTCGCGCACACTGAATCCCGCACCGCTGCCGAGATTGTAGATGCGGTGGTGGCCCTCGACGGAGGACTCCAGAGCCAAGATGTGGGCCTCCGCGAGGTCCAGCACATGAATGTAGTCACGGATCGCCGTTCCGTCCGGAGTGGGCCAGTCGGTTCCGAAGACCGAGATCTTCTCCCGCTGTCCGAGAGCAACCTGGAGCACCAGGGGAATGAGGTGTGTTTCGACGATTCGGTTCTCGCCGGCCGACTTGTACGCTCCAGCGACGTTGAAATAGCGGAGGCTGGTCGCCCCGAGCGAATGCGCCACCGAGTACGACGTGATTGCATGGTCGATCGCGAGTTTGGTCGCGCCGTACGGGTTGGTGGGACGGGTTGGGTCCGACTCGGTAATCGGCGAATGCTCGGGCTCCCCGTAGGTGGCGGCCGTGGACGAGAACACCAACCTCCGAGTCCCCGAATGCCGCAGCGCTTCCAAGAGCTCGAGGGTGGTGACGACGTTGCCGCGCCAATACTTCTCTGGTTGCTCGACGGACTCGCCCACGAGCGACCTCGCCGCAAAGTGCAGGACGCCGTCGAAGCGCGGTGTATCACCGGTGCCGAGGACGTTCGCCGCCAGCTCCGCTACGTCGCCCTCTATGAACTCAGCGCCCTGTGGCACCGCGTCGGCGTTACCCGTGGACAGATCGTCGATGACTACGACCTCATGTCCCCGTTCGAGCAGGACAGTGCTGCAGACGCTGCCGACATAGCCGGCACCGCCCGTGACCAGAAGTTTCATGAACTATCCCTGAACCTGCCTCACCTGGACGGCGTGCGCCATCTCCTCGGGCAGATCGAACCCGGTGTGGCCGGGCACCGTGATCGTGACCGAGCCAGGCTTGGTTTCGACGGTTACGCGAGCGTCAGGGACGACACCGGCTTCGCGCAGCTGTCCGATGACGTCCGGGTCGGACTGCACGTACTCGGCCAGACGGCGCACAACGACTGCGATCGGTTTACCGGGCGGGATGTCGGTGAGGCGGATGAGGTTCTCACGTGCGTCCACCGGCCGGTCCAAACCAAGTTGGGCAAGTCCTGGAATCGGGTTGCCGTACGGAGAGGTCGTGGGGTTGTTGAGCACTTCCACCAGCCGACGCTCGACTTCCTCGCTCATCACGTGTTCCCAGCGGCACGCTTCAGCGTGAACATCTTCCCACCTGAGGCCGATGATGTCGACGAGAAGCCGCTCGGCCAGGCGGTGCTTGCGCATGACCGAGACCGCGAGTTCGCGGCCCTTCTCCGTCAGTTCCAGATGGCGGTCACCAGCGACCAGGAGGAGGCCGTCGCGCTCCATCCGCGCGACGGTCTGGCTGACCGTAGGGCCACTCTGCTCGAGCCGTTCGGCAATGCGTGCCCGAAGAGGAATGACGCCCTCTTCCTCCAAGTCGTAGATCGTGCGGAGATACATCTCCGTGGTGTCGACCAGATCCTTCACACTCACACCCCTTCGTCTGGGTCGATTCTACCGTTCGACCCCCGTCAAACATGCGTTCGGCGTCTCGCAGCGCGTCGGCTCAGTTGTACACTGCACCTCTGGCACCGTCTGAAGCGGACCAGTAGCGTGAGTTCATGGACGCGTCGGTCAATGCTGGGAAGGATTCGGCTGCAGCGGTATCGAACCGAGCAGTTGTGTGGAGCCCGGATTACCTCAGCTATCGGTGGAGCGCGGACCACCCGATGAACCCGGCCCGGTTGGAGTTGACCATGTCACTCGCCCGCGGTTTGGGGATCCTCGAGGGCGCCGAATTGGTGCGGCCCGAAGCAGCTTCGGACGAGGATCTGTTGCGGATACATACACGCGGGTACATCGAGGCCGTGAAGCGTGCCGGACATTCGACCACGCCGGGGGTGCTCGGACCAGACTCCCCGCACGGTCTCGGCACGGAGGACAACCCCGTCTTTCCTCAGATGCATGAAGCGAGCGCAATCCTCGCCGGTGGTTCCTTGGCTGCCGCGCGGGAGATCGCATCGGGTCGCACGCTCAGAGCAGTGAGTGTCGGTGGCGGCATGCATCATGCGATGCCCGACTGGGCCTCCGGGTTCTGCGTGTACAACGATGTTGCTATCGCGATCTCATGGTTGCTGGACAACGGTTTCGACCGAATCGCCTACATCGATGTCGATGCGCACCACGGAGACGGGGTCCAGCACGCCTTCGCCGACGACCCGCGGGTATTGACGATTTCGTTGCACCAGCATCCGGCAACGCTCTGGCCCAACACTGGATGGTCGAGCGAAGTCGGCGGGGGTTCCGGCGAAGGTACGTCAATCAACCTCCCCGTCCTGCCAGGGACCGTTGATGGGCCGTGGCTCAGGGGGTTTCACGCTGTCGTCCCAGGTGCGATAGCTGCCTTCCGTCCCCAGATCGTGGTCAGCCAGTGTGGTGTCGACAGTCACCGCGAGGATCCTCTCGCAGACCTCGCGCTGACGGTCGACGGCCAGAGGGCGGCATTCCTGGCCATGCGGGATCTGGCTGACCGACACGCCGAGGGGCGCTGGCTCGCTGTAGGCGGCGGCGGGTACGGACTCGTTCGAGTCGTGCCCCGGGCCTGGACGCATCTCATTGCGGCGGCACTCGATGTCGACCTGCGACCAGACCGGGCCATCCCCGAGGCCTGGGGTGAACTGGCACACTCGATGGTTCCCGGTGCGGATCTTCCGGACACCATGAGTGATGGCGGTGACGTCGACTATCTGCCCTGGGACGGCCCAGGCGGCGCCCCGGAAACGGGGACCTCGACCGTCGACCGAGCTCTTGCGCGCATCGACTCTGCGGTCATCGCCACTCGCCGGGCGTGCTTCCCGCTGCTCGGTCTGGACCCGGAGGATCCCCGTGACTGAGTCGAAGGACGGCGAGGACCTGCCCGGGGACACGGGCTCGGAGGAGGCCGTCGGCACTGTAGGCGCAACCGACGCCGCGCACACCTATCCGCGGCACTGGGAGGCCGACGTGCTGGCATCGGACGGCGGCGCGGTGGCGCTGCGGCCGATTGTTCCCGAGGATGCTGACAAGCTCGTCGCTTTCCACTCGAAGCTCTCCGAACGTACGCGATACCTAAGGTATTTCGGACCGTATCCGACCATGCCGGAACGAGACGTCGTTCACTTCACGACTGTCGATCATCACAATCGGGTGGCGTTCGTGGTGGTGCTCGGGGAAGAGATCATCGCCGTCGGCCGCTACGAACGGCTCGTCGGAGAAGGAGACGGCAAACGCGCGGAGGTGGCGTTCGTCGTCGCCGACGCCCATCAGGGCCGCGGGCTCGGGCCCGTCCTGCTCGAGCATTTGGCAGGTGCGGCCGCAGAGAACGGAATCACGATGTTCGTGGCCGAGGTTCTCGCGGAGAACAGACGCATGATGACAGTTTTCCGCGAAGCGGGTTACCAGGTGAGCCGCACCTTCGATGGCGGACTGGTCAGCCTCGAGTTCGCGATCGACCCCACCGAGGCGCTGGTGTCTGTGCGCAATTCCCGCGAGCGCGCGGCCGAGGCGCGCAGCGTGCGCAATGTGCTCAGCCCGCGGTCCGTCGCTGTGATCGGTGCCTCCAGGGACAAAGCAAAGGTCGGTGGTGCGGTGCTGGCCAACCTGTTGCGGGCAGGGTTCTGTGGCCCGGTGTTCCCCGTCAATGCAGAGCATCGTTCGGTACACGGCGTGCGTGCATACCCCACCGTCCGTGACATTCCCGACGAGGTTGATCTCGCGGTGGTCGCGGTTCCTGCCGAATCGATCAACGCCGTGCTCGACGACTGTCTGGTCAAAGGCGTCAAAGCGCTCGTGGTCGTCTCCTCCGGTTTCAGTGAGACCGGCATGGACGGAGCGCAGTCCGAGCGCCGACTGGTGCACGCTGCCCGGGGCCACGGGATGCGGGTGATCGGACCCAACGCCCTCGGGGTGGCGAACAACGACCGGGACGTGTCCTTGAATGCGACCCTCGCCCCGGTGCTGCCGAGCCCTGGAAACGTCGGATTCTTTTGCCAGTCAGGCGCTCTCGGTATCGCAATTCTCGACGAGGCTGCACGCAGCCGCATCGGATTGTCCGCCTTCGTCTCCGCCGGAAATCGGGCCGACGTATCGGGCAACGATCTCCTGCAGTACTGGGATTCGGATCCCGCCACCGAAGTGGTGTTGCTGTATCTGGAGAGTTTCGGCAATCCGCGCAAGTTCTCGCGGATAGCCCGCCGAGTGGCGCGGAACAAGCCCATCGTCGCGGTCAAGAGTGGCCGGCACGCTGTTCCGCCCGCGTTGGCGGCGGCGAGTGTCGAGATGGACGATTCGATCGTCCGGACGTTGTTCGAGCAGGCCGGCGTGGTGCAGGTGGGGTCGATCTCGCAACTCTTCGACTGTGCGCTGCTGTTCGGTTACCAACCCTTACCTGCGGGTCCCCGCCTCGCTGTGGTGGGGAATTCCACCGCGTTGGGTGTTCTGGCCGTGGATGCAGCCCGCAGCGAGGGCCTGCAGGTCGGGGACCCGGTCGACCTGGGGCCGCGGGCCGGACCCGAGGAGTTCGCGCAGGCGGTGGGTGCAGCGCTGGCGTCCACTGGCGTCGATTCGGTGATTGCCGTGTTCGTTCCTCCTGTCGCGGTTCCTGCCGAACCGTTTGCACAGGCCCTGCGGGAGGTGGTGCGCGATACGGAGAAGCCGGTGCTGACGACGTTTCTGGCCGCAGAAGGGGTGCCTGACGTGCTGGCGCTGCGGGACGGGGACGGGCATCCAACCCGCGGCTCGGTGCCGTCCTACCCCGGTCCGGAACGCGCGGCGTTGGCATTGGCGAGGGCTTGGCGCTACTCGGCTTGGAAGAGCAAGCCGTCTTCGAAGGTGCTGCGCCCCAATGCAATCGATCCGGATCGTGCGAGGGATCTGGTCCACGGGTGGCTGTCGACCTCTGCGGGGCGGTGGCTCTCGGACTCCGAGGCCGCGCAACTTCTCGAGTGCTACGGGGTGGACGTTGTTCAGTTCCGCGCGGTTGCGACCGAAGACGAGGCCGTGAGCGCTGCCGAGGAGTTGGGCTATCCGGTCGCAGTCAAGGCGACGGGGGAGCAGTGGCGGCACCGACCGGATCTAGGTGGGGTGCGGCTCGATCTGGTAGGGGCCGAGTCGGTCCGTTGGGCGTACCGCGACCTCGCATCCGTCTCCGGTGAACCGCTTCTCCACGTACAGCGGATGGCCACGAAAGGAATCGGCTGCGTTGTGGGGGTGCAGGAGGATCCGTCGTTCGGTTCCCTCATCTCGTTCGGTCTCGCAGGAGTGATCTCCGACCTCCTCGGAGACCGCGCCTACCGGCTGTTGCCGTTGACCGAAGATGCTGCGGTGGAACTCATCGATGCACCGAAGGCGGCGCCGCTCCTGTCCGGGTATCGCAGCGCGGTACCGGTGAACAAGCGAGCGCTGGTCGACCTGGTGCAGCGGATATCTGCGCTCGCCGACGACCTGCCGGAGGTCCGGTCACTGGCCTGCGAACCTGTGCTAGCTTCAGCCGAAGGTGTCCAGATCACCGACTCTCGGGTGCGGATCGGACCTGAACCGAGTTCGGAGGACCTGGGGCCGCGCAGACTACGTTGAGGGGACCACGGACTCCGTCGGCCTGCGCTGAAGGAAGCAGTCTCGAGGTAGCGGAACTGAACGTGGAATCGGACACGATGTGGATGCTGGACCGACACAGCGCCGGTGCCGGCCATTCGACCGGCACCGGCGCAGAAAGTGTCAGCCGGCGTACGAACGTAGCCGCTCGGCGCGGTCACCCTGACGCAGCTTGCCCATTACCTCGCGCTCGATCTGGCGCACACGTTCCCGGGAAAGCCCGAAGAGTTTGCCGATCTGGTCCAGAGTTCGAGGCTGACCGTCGTCGAGGCCGTAGCGCAGGCGGATGACCTGCTGCTCGCGTTCGTCCAGTGTGGCGAGCACCGTGCGTACATCGGTGTGCAGGAGTCCGGCGATGACGGCGTTCTCCGCGGATGTGGCCTCCGAGTCCTCGATGAAGTCGCCAAGGGGAGCCTCTTCGTCGTTTCCGACCGGCATGTCCAGGCTTACCGGGTCGCGGCTGTGGTCGAGGAGGTCGGCGATCTTGTGAGCCGGGATGCCCGACTCTTCAGCCAACTCGTCGTCGGAGGCTTCGCGGCCCAGTTGCTGGTGCAGTTCCCGCTTGATGCGAGCAAGCTTGTTCACCTGCTCGACGAGGTGCACAGGCAGCCGGATCGTGCGGCTCTGGTCAGCCATGCCGCGAGTTATCGCCTGGCGAATCCACCAAGTGGCGTATGTCGAGAACTTGAAGCCCTTGGCGTAGTCGAACTTCTCCATTGCACGGATGAGCCCTAGGTTGCCCTCCTGGATCAGGTCGAGCAGAGGCATGCCACGGCCGGTGTACCGCTTTGCGAGCGACACGACGAGCCGCAGGTTGGCCTCGAGGAGGTGCGCACGCGCGGACTGACCTTCACGGACGATCGTCGCGAGGTCTCGCTTCTTGGCGGGAGAGAGACGCTTCCCGGTCTCGAGAATGTGCGCGGCGTAGAGCCCAGCCTCGATTCGCTTGGACAGTTCCACCTCGTCTTCGGCTGTCAGCAGAGCAGTGCGGCCGATTCCGTTCAAGTAGACGCGGACCAAATCCGCAGCCGGGCTTTGCGCGTCCAGGTCGGTGGCGCTGGGGCGAATACGAGTAGTGGTGCTGGGGCTTGTCATGACTTGCCTCCTCATCGGTGGTGTCTCATATGGAACAACGCACCGACGGTCCACGAAAGTTCCCGGTCGACAATTGGCAAAGTCGCTCTGACCTGCGAAGTTCCCGTTTCGGTCCTGAGAAGTTGCTGAGAACGCGGATAAGAGTGGCCGCTCAGGAACCGAGTCCGGTGCTGGCCTGATTCGTCAGATCATGTCGAGGTGAGGTGGGCGCACGGCCGGTCGCGTCAGCGATCGTCGTCGAGGCGGTCCACGGACTTCACGTCGATCAGGCCAGTTCGGTCGGAAGTACTAGTCCGTGCCGGACCAGGGACTGCACAACCGGCACCGCCGACAATGCGAGCACCTCGGCGTCGACGTCGTGGGCGATTGCAAGGAGTTCGATCAATTCGCCCAGTTCGAGGCTGCCGCCGCTCATGCCCGCGACGAGCGCGGCCAGCAGGTCGTCCACCTCGTGCTGCCATGCTGGACCGCCTCCGCGGTGCAACCGAGCGACTACCTGGTTCCATCCGTCTTCACTCGGCAGGAATACTCTTTCGAGCGCGGTGCTCTCGTCGACGCGAAACCTCGCGGTGAGCACGTCGTGCTCGCGCAACCACGCCACCCGATCGAAATACGCGAGCGCCTCCCCGCCGAGGGGATCGCTGAATCCGTGCGTGAGGTCCTCCGCCATCAGGTCGGTTGGGGCGTCGGTCCGCCGCAGATATACGAACCCGAAGCCGACACCTTCCACGTTCGCGCTCGCAAGGTGATCGAGCCAGTCCTCGGCGATCACCGCCGATGCCGGATCGCGGGTGTCGAGGCCGCCGTCGCGCATCCAGGTGCCCACATACAGTGCCGGGTCGGCACGGTCGCGCTGCACCACCCAGGCGTCGATACCGTGCGCCGGAAGCCAGGATGCCACTCGGGAACGCCAGTCCTCGCCGGCTACGTGAATCCAGGACGCCAGCATCGCCGCGGTGCCTCCAGGTGCGAGATGGTCCACGACGCGGGAGATCATCAGTTGGCTTGCGCCGTCGAGGTCGAGACCGGAGTCACGGTAGGTGTGCCCGACCCGGGGGCGGCCGACGACGAAGGGTGGATTGGCGACGATCTGATCGAACGTTCGGCCTTCGACCGGGTCGAACCAGGACCCGACGAGCAGTTCCACCTCTTCCTCGTTGAGTGCCGCAGTTACGGCTGCCATGTCGACGGCACGGACATTGATGTCTGTGGCGGTGATCGAATCGGCGTAGGAAGCACCGTGCAGGGCCTGGATTCCGCATCCGGTCCCAACGTCGAGCAGTGTTCCGACTGGTGCGGTGGGCGTGGCCTGCAGCAGAGAAAGCGACGCGTGGCCGACACCGATCACGTGATCGACGAATGCCTCCTGGTGACGCAGCGAGCCGTCGAGATCCGACACGACCCAGCGGTTGCCGCCGCCGATGTCCATGGGACGGAGATCGAGCGCCGCACGGACTGTGTCGCCAGCCTTTTCGAGCAGTCCGGCGTCGACCGCGTCCTCGATTGTGGCCGGAGCAAGGGCGGTTGCCACATCCTCAGTCGGACAGTCGTCAGTGAGGAGGAACAGACGGATCAAGGTGCCGAGTTCGCCGCATCGTGCGCTGGCCCGGCGTACCGGGACCGGTTCGTTGCGGCTCAGGGCAGCCTGAACCTCAGGGCCCAGCGAATCGAGCAGGGTGTCCGTGTCGTACCGGTTACGAATGAAAGCCTCGCGCAGCAGGGGGCAGAGCGACAGCAGTTTGTCACGGTTCACCCCTGCATTGTTGCAGTACGCCGTACCGGTTCTAACCGTCGATCGCGTGGTGCGAAGGTGCGGGCAGACTCGGCGGGGACTTGTGGTGGTATCGGCTGGGCTCGTCCTTGGTGCGAGGCGGACGGTCGTTGGCAATGAGAACGGCGATCCAGGGCAATGGGATCGACACGCCGATGATGGCCATCGAGATCCACGCATTCGACCAGATGCCGTACGCCACGGCGGCGAAGATCAGCGCTGGGAAGCGGAAGGACATGATGATCAGATACTTGCGGACTCGCGCGCGATGCTGTTCCTCGAGGGACGGCGCCGCCTCGGTGATGAGAACCGGATTGCTCGGAGACCCCTCGTCCGACCGGCCCAACCCTGCACTTCGTGCCATGGTTCCACTGTTGCACGGTCGGACATCAAATGCACACGCGGGTGCGGCATTATTGAGGGGTGAGCACTGATACCAAGGAACGGCCCGATGTCACCACCGACAGGTCTACCGATGACGACACTCCCAAGTTCTTCCACTACGTCAAGAAAGACAAGATCGCCGAGAGCGCAGTAATGGGTACTCACGTCGTCGCGTTGTGCGGCGAGGTGTTCCCGGTGACCAGATCCGCGAAGCCCGGATCGCCTGTCTGCCCTGACTGCAAGAAGATCTATGACGGATTGCCCAAGGGCGACTGAGGATTAGCCCGCGGGCGCGCCGCGTCCGGTGGTTCGGGGCGTTCTCGCGCAGGGTCGTCCGGCACCTGATCATCGCCGTATTGGGAATCGGCGCGGGCCGAGGTTGTGCGGTTGCCGGTGATCCTGATCGGACCGGTGGCGATGCGCCGGGTGAGGTTGGTCACCGGACTCGAGGACGGAGAGTCGTCGGCGGCCTGCGCGGCAAACCACTCCCGTATCTGCGTCATGCGCGTGGCACGGGCGGGCCAGAACTCCTGGATCGTGGCGTTGAACTCTGCCCCGAGTACCACCGCGAAGCCCAGGAAGAAGGTGAACAGCAGAAACGCGATCGGCGCAGCCAGAGCGCCGTACGTGTACCCGGTTCCGGTCAACCATGTGAGGTACCAACGGAGGCCGATGCTGGCGCCGAGGAAGAACGCTCCGGCGACGAGTGCGCCGCCGAGTAGTCGATGCCAGGGCAGCGACTTGGGAAGCGCGACCTTGTAGAGCGTGGTCAGACCGATGATCAACAGCAGCGCTACAGCGGGGTAGTAGAACGTGGCCACTATCTCGGACCCGATTGTGCGCCAAGCCTCGGGGAGCACCCTGATCACCAGGGTTGGTCCGAGTGCGACGAGCGGCAAGGTGAAGACCGCGAGGATCAGGAACATGACGTACAGCAGGAGCGCAAACAACCGCTGCCAAACCGGATGCCGCGCCTCCTGCTGGCCGTGGGCTGCGACGATGGAGTCCACGAAGGTGGAGATGGCGGATGAGCCGGCCCACAGTGACAGCAGAAAGCTCAGTGACACGATCTGAAGCCGTCCCCGTTCGAGTACGTCGGTGACTGTCGGACGGATGATCTGCTCGACGACGCTGTCGCTGAAGATCGTTCCGCTGAAGGTGATGATCTTGGACTGGATGATCTCGAGGGTGTCGGGCCCGAACCATCCGCCGACATAACCCAGCATTCCCAGCAGACCCAGCAGAAGGGGAGGCAGGGACAGCGTCTGCCAGAACGCCGCGGTGGCCGACTTCCCGAAGATGGAGTCGTCCCAAGACTTCCTCAGGGTGTGACCGATCACGCTCAGCGTGCGACGTAGCGGGTGCCACTCGGACGGGTGGATTCCACCGCCGAGCTTCGGCAATCTCGCTGGGGATTTGCTCATGATGTTTCCAGCATCCACGACGACACGCCCGGTTGCCCACCGCTGCGCCCGTGTCGCGAAGAATCTGTCACGCTCGGGTGCATTGTGAAATGGGTTCTCGTCGGGTGTGAACGCTACGCTCTGTCGACGGACAGTGCCTTCGGGTCTGGCCCGTCCGTGTCGATCGAATACCGAGGAGTGCGAAGAAGCTGTGCCATGCCATCGGAGGGCAAACCCTTGAGTGCTGAGACAATGGGCTCCCAGGCGGTGCCGAGCGTAGAGACCGAGGCTGCGCAGATAGTCGGAACCGAGGCATATCTGGCTCAGACGGAACCGGCCAGACCATCGGGCCCACTTCGCGTGTGGCAGCGCCGTTCGCTGACGAAGTATTTGTCCACCAGGCCTCGAGACTTCCTTGCGGTCGCCACACCGGGTGCGGGGAAGACCACGTTTGCCTTGCGGGTCGCGTCGGAGTTGCTACGAGACCGCACCGTCGATCAGGTGACCGTGGTTGCTCCGACGGAGCACCTGAAATATCAGTGGGCCGAGTCGGCGGCTCGCAGTGGGATCGCGCTGGATTCGTACTTCTCGAACTCGACCGGGCAGACGTCGAGTGACTATCAGGGTGTGGTGGTGACATATGCGCAGGTCGCGTCCCATCCGTTCAAACACCGGGTCCGCACCGAGAGCAGGCGCACACTCGTCATCCTCGACGAGATCCACCACGCCGGTGATGCGAAGACATGGGGTGATGCCATCGCCGAGGCGTTCGGTGACGCCACCCGCCGCCTGGCGCTGACGGGGACGCCGTTTCGCAGCGACGACAGCGCAATCCCATTCGTGACCTACGAACCCGACCGCGAAGGTCTGATGCGATCGAAGGCCGACTATTCATACGGCTACTCGGATGCTCTCGCGGACGGGGTCGTTCGACCGGTTGTGTTCCTGGCATATTCGGGCGAGGCCCGTTGGCGAAACAATGCCGGCGAGGAGTTCTCGGCGCGCCTCGGCGAACCGCTCAGCGCCGAGCAGACTGCTCGGGCTTGGCGAACGGCGCTCGATCCCGCAGGGGAGTGGATTCCGGCGGTTCTACACGCAGCGGATACGAGGCTCGGTCAGTTGCGGGCAGGAGGCATGCCCGACGCGGGCGGTCTCGTGATCGCGACAGATCAGACTGTTGCACGCGCATACGCAAGGTCGCTCACCGAAATCGCGGGGGAAGAGCCGGCGGTGGTGCTCTCGGACGATCCGACGGCATCGAAACGGATCGCGGAGTTCGGCGCGAGCACACAGAAGTGGATGGTCGCTGTCCGTATGGTGTCGGAAGGTGTCGACGTTCCCCGGCTGGCCGTCGGTGTGTACGCCACGAGCGCGTCGACTCCGCTCTATTTCGCGCAAGCGATCGGGCGGTTCGTGCGGTCGCGCCGTAAGGGCGAGACCGCGAGCGTGTTCCTTCCGTCGGTGCCGGTGCTGCTAGACCTTGCCAGCCAGCTCGAGGCTCAGCGCGATCACGTGCTGGGCAAACCTCATCGCGAGAAGGACGGATTCGACGACGACCTCCTCGCTGACGCGAACAAGCAAAAAGACGAACTCGGCGAGGAAGAAAAGGCGTTTACCTCACTCGGTGCAGACGCCGAGCTGGACCAGGTGATCTACGACGGTTCGTCCTTCGGGACAGCCACGTTCTCGGGTTCCGACGAGGAAGCCGACTACCTGGGTCTGCCCGGTTTGCTCGATGCCGATCAGATGCGTGCTTTGCTTCGCCAACGACAGTCCGAACAGCTTGCCAAGCAGGAGGCCGCCCCGACCGCACCGCCCGTCATCCCGCAGGCGGCCGAGCGAGTCGCGCCCGGGCAACTCGCACAGCTGCGTCGAGAACTGAACACTCTCGTCGCGATGCAACATCACAAGACAGGTAAGTCGCACAGCGCTATTCACGGTGAGCTGCGGCGCGTGTGTGGGGGGCCGCCCACCGCGATCGCCACGGCCGAGCAACTCACAGAAAGAATCTCCACCCTGCGTCGGTGGTGACTTATTGCTCGTCGATCCAACAGGTCGATCAACAAACGAGAGACCGACGAGTGCTCCGCACTCGTCGGTCTCTTGTTTCTAAAAGGTGAGCCAGGGACGGGTCACCCGGTCACGGTCAGATTGCAGCCTCGGCTTCGGATTCGATCGTAGCGTTCATCTCGCGTAGCCGATCTGCGTGCTCGTTGGCGTGGTGGCCGCAGAAGAGCAACTCTCCTCCGGTCGGAAGTACCGCGCGAACGCGGGCTGCTGCACCACACCGGTCGCACCGGTCAGCTGCGGTCAACGGGGGGCTGGTCAGTGTTCCGGGCATGACTCCTCCGTACTGGCTTGGCTCGCGCCGAATGCCTGGGGCCTGGTCCGCCGCGTCGGGGATGGCGCGGTGGATCCACTCTGTCAGACGTTTGCGGTTTGTGGGTTGTTCCCGTCGGCGTTTCTCAGTGGCACATCACACATGAATTTTGGTGAGAACTTGAATATGGGCCTCGACGAGGTGGTATTCCACACAACCGCAAGTTCCGTGTGCGCCTTCCGAACACCTGGTCGCCGATGTCCTCTCGTCCGCCCCTGTTCCCGCGTTGCCAGGAGGTTCGCCGGTCGCGGTTCCGCGAGTCTCCGCAAGCGCGTTTACGGGCAGGACTACGGTGGAAGGATGAACGTTGAAGTAACGGCATTGCCGGGCATCGGTGTGCGAAAAGACTTCGTGCTCGCTTCCGGTCGCCGTGTAGGCGTGATCAGTCATCGCGATGGTCGCACAGACCTGATCGTGTCCAAGCCGGATGACCCTGACGCCTGCGTTGCCTCCTTGCCACTGACTACCGAGGAAGCAGCGGTGCTCAGCAACTTGCTGGGTGCTCCGCAGTTGGTGGCCCAACTGGAGGAGGAACACCGCGACCTGCCGGGTATCCGGACCCGGCAGCTGTACATCAAAGAGGACTCGCGATTCGACGGCAGGACGCTGGGCGATACCGCCATGCGCACGCGAACCGGGGTCTCGATCGTTGCGGTGATGCGAGCGGGTCAAGTGAATCCCTCACCGAACCCCGCTTTCATGCTGACGTCCGGCGACCTGCTGGTTGCTGTAGGAACTGCTGAAGGACTCGACGCGGCTGCCAAGCTCCTGACCAACGGCTGACAATCCTGTGAATACCACTACGCTCGCGCTCATCGAATTGGGCGCGGTATTTTTTGCGCTTGGGTTACTGGGCCGTCTGGCGGCCCGGATCGGCATGTCCCCGATACCGTTCTATCTGGTCGGTGGGCTGTGCTTCGGAAACGGTGGGTTCATCCAGCTCGCCGATATCAATGAGTTCAGCCATCTGGCAAGTGAAATCGGCGTGGTCTTGCTCCTGCTCCTACTGGGGTTGGAGTACACGGCGTCGGAACTGGTTACCGGATTGCGGCGGTCGTGGATGGCCGGTGTTGTGGATATCGTCCTCAACGCCGCACCCGGCGCGATTGTCGCGCTGATGCTGGGGTGGGGTGCTACCGGCGCCTTTGTCCTGGGCGGTGTCACCTACATATCTTCCTCCGGCATCATCGCAAAGGTACTGAGTGACCTGGGCCGACTCGGTAACCGGGAAACCCCGGTCGTGCTCTCGATTCTCGTCTTCGAGGATCTCGCGATGGCTGTGTACCTACCGATCCTGACCACTTTGCTCGCCGGCGTGAGTTTCTTGGGCGGCCTTACGGCCTTGGGCATATCTCTGATCGCTGTTTCGGTGGTTCTCGTCGTGGCGCTGCGCTACGGGCGGTACGTCTCTGCACTGCTGGACAGCCCTGACAGCGAGACTTTGCTGTTGAAGCTTCTGGGTGCCGCGCTGCTCGTGGCGGGGATCGCCTCGGCGTTGCAGGTTTCGGCGGCGGTCGGGGCATTCCTTCTGGGTATCGCGATCTCCGGATCGACTGCCCACAATGCCAGCCGTGTCCTCGAGCCTCTACGTGATCTGTTCGCGGCGATGTTCTTCGTCGTGTTCGGACTCAATACCGACCCGGGCGAAATTCCACCAGTGCTCGGTTGGGCGATATTGCTCGCAGTGGTGACGACACTCACCAAAATGGCCACCGGTATGTGGGCGGCGAAACAGCAGGGTGTCGCCCGGCTGGGTCGAGCCAGAGCGGGCGCCGCACTGATCGCCCGCGGCGAGTTTTCCATCGTGATCGCCGGCCTGGCTGTATCGGCAGGCGCGGTCGAGGGACGGCTCGCGGCTCTCGCTACCGCATATGTCCTTCTCATGGCAGTCATCGGTCCGGTGGCAGCCCGGGTAGTCGAACCGATGGCTAACGCATGGACACGGGTTCGTGCCAATGCGTAGCGCCGACAGTCCGTTCCTGCTTCGGGTGTCAGCTTCCCGTGTTGCCCGGACTTCGATTCGAATTGCTGCCGGACTCGGACAGACTGATGCCCCCGGAGGGTCCGGGGGCATCAGTCGAGTGTCAGCGTGCGAACGTCAGTCCAGGTAGTCGCGCAGCACCTGTGACCGTGACGGGTGGCGCAGCTTCGACATGGTCTTGGACTCGATCTGACGAATACGCTCACGCGTGACCCCGTAGACCTGGCCGATCTCGTCCAGAGTACGAGGCTGTCCGTCGGTCAAGCCGAAGCGTAGGCGCACCACACCGGCTTCACGCTCGGACAGCGTGTCGAGCACCGACTGCAGCTGATCCTGTAGCAATGTGAACGACACGGCGTCGACCGCCACGACGGCCTCGGAGTCTTCGATGAAGTCACCGAGTTGGCTGTCGCCCTCGTCACCGATGGTTTGGTCCAGGGAGATCGGCTCGCGCGCGTACTGCTGGATCTCCAACACCTTCTCGGGTGTGATGTCCATTTCCTTGGCGAGCTCTTCGGGTGTGGGCTCACGGCCCAGGTCCTGCAACAGCTCGCGTTGGATGCGCCCGAGCTTGTTGATGACCTCCACCATGTGCACCGGAATGCGAATGGTGCGGGCCTGGTCGGCCATTGCACGCGTGATCGCCTGTCGGATCCACCAGGTGGCGTAAGTGGAGAACTTGTAACCCTTGGTGTAGTCGAACTTCTCGACCGCACGGATGAGGCCCAGGTTTCCTTCCTGGATCAGGTCGAGAAATGCCATGCCGCGGCCTGTGTAACGCTTGGCCAGCGAGACGACGAGACGAAGGTTCGCCTCGAGAAGGTGATTCTTGGCGCGGTTGCCGTCACGGCAAATCCAGCTCATGTCGCGGCGCTGGGTAGGGGGGAGCTTCTCGCCGGCGTCGGCGAGTTCCTGCATCAGCTGCGTCGCGTAGAGGCCGGCCTCGATCCGCTTGGCGAGTTCCACCTCCTCTTCGGCGTTGAGGAGTGCAACCTTGCCGATCTGCTTGAGGTATGCGCGAACCGAGTCGGCGGATGCGGTGAGCTCGGCATCTTTGCGGGCCTGACGGAGGGCCTCGGATTCTTCCTCGTCCCAGACGAAGTCACCGGAAGCCTTGTCCTTTTCGGACAACTCCTCTGTCTCGTCGTCGGTACCGACCGCAACCACCTCGACGACATCCGACTCGACCTCGGCCAAGTCGCCGTCCGTGAGCTCGATGTCTTCTAGCTCAACGGAGTCTTCATCGGGGCCGTTCTCGCCATCCGCAGCCTTACTGGGCGCAGCTTTCTTCGTGGAGGTCTTCTTTGCCACAGCTTTCTTTGCGGGAGCCTTTTTCGCCGCAGCTTTCTTTGCAGGGGCCTTCTTTGCGGCAGCCTTTTTGGCGGGAACATCCTTGGTTGCCGGAGCGGTGCCGGAGGCTGGCGCCGCGACTGGCGCTCCCGGTCCTGACTCCGAAGTCGAATCAGTAGTCTGACGTGTATCGGTGGCTGCCACGTACGCCCTTTCGTGACGGTGTCGTGCGGCGTCACGCCAGAGTGATCATCCGGCGGAGAGGTCTACTGGTTTCGCCGGCGCGCAGCCGGGCTCTTTCATTGTAACGACCTATTCGCAATAGTTATGGAGCGATGCCCGTGTCGACCGCAATAGCTGCACCCACGATCCCGGCCGTATTGAAAAGCGCAGCAGGTACAACGGGTGTTTTGTTGGTCAGGTGGGGAATCCACTTTTCGTGTTTGCGGCTGATGCCGCCACCGGCGATGAAAAGATCCGGCCAAAGTAGGTCTTCGTACCTGGTCAGTACCCGGGATACCTCTGCTGCCCATTCCTTGTAGGACTGACCCTTGGTGTCCTTTACCGAGGACGCCGCACGATGCTCGGCTTCCTTCCCGTCAACTTCCATGTGCCCTATTTCGGTGTTGGGCAGCAATACGCCGTCGTGCAGAATCGCCGAACCGATTCCGGTACCGAAGGTGAGCAAGATGACAACTCCCTTCGCCTCCCTGCCCGCTCCGAACTTGACTTCTGCAATCCCTGCGGCATCGGCGTCGTTGAGTACCGTGGCCTCGCGTCCGCCGAGAGCGTCGCGGAACAGGGTCCTCGCGTCCATTCCGATCCACTTCTTGTCGACGTTCGCTGCGGAGCGTGCTATTCCGCTGGTCACGACACTCGGCAGGGTGACGCCGACCGGCCCCTCCCACTTCGCCATCTTGACGATCTCGGCGACGGTCTCGGCGACGGCGCGTGGAACGGACGGCTGTGGAGTGGGAAGCTTGATTCGATCTCCGATCAGCTGGCCGGTCGTGAGATCGACAGTGCCGCCCTTGACTCCGCTGCCCCCTACGTCGACACCGAACCCGGTTTTGGTCATCGCGTTTGCTCCTCCGTGCCGATGGACGTGTCGCACCGGAACGTTCCCGTTAGTGGTTGTTCGTCACACGTGTTGTCCGTCACAATAGTGCGTCGAGGCCGCCTAGGTGGTGTGAGGGAGTTGAGTGTGCTCCGATGGGGGTGTGGACGAATCCCGGGGCCGAGACACTGCGCAGGAACGACATGAGCAAGTAGGCGCAGATCTCCAACTTCTGCTGAATGTCGCTGTGGCAGTGGCCGAGGAGGCTGCCGACCATGTCCGGTCACGACGCCCCGAGGTGTTCGGAATCGTCGGAAACGGAACATCCTCGGGCGACTCCGTCGCGTCGAAGAGCACTCCCACGGACCCGGTAACGGTTATCGACACCGAGAGCGAGCAGGTCATCCGCAACCGCCTTGCGATCCTGCGTCCCGACGATGCGATCCTCGGTGAGGAGGGCGGTGGTGATCGGGGTTCGATTGCTGGGGTCCGGTGGGTCGTGGACCCGATCGACGGCACCGTGAATTTTCTGTACGGAGTGCCTGTCTATGCGGTCTCGGTAGCCGCGCAGATCGACGGAGTCTCAGTTGCAGGGGCAGTGGTCGACGTCGCGGCTCGGTCGACCTATGCGGCGGCAAGAGGCTGCGGGGCAACTCTCACCGATTCGGAGGGACGCGTCAGCCGACTTCGGTGTAACCCCATCACGGACGTATCAATGGCCTTGCTCGCAACCGGATTCGGGTACAGCGTGACGAGGCGAAGAGCGCAGGGGGCCCTCATCAGTGAGATCCTCACTCGGGTACGCGACATTCGCCGGATCGGCTCGGCGGCCCTCGATCTCTGCATGGTTGCATCCGGGCGGGTCGACGCACAGTTCGAGCACGGGCTTGCCCCGTGGGACTGGGCCGCCGGATCACTCATCGCGACCGAAGCGGGGGCGCGCGTGCGGATCCCCGCTCCACACTCATCGAGTGCGGATGGGGAAGTGGTCGTGGCAGCGGCCCCCGGCATCGCCGACGAGCTAGACGAATTGTTTGCCGAAATCGGGGCGAACGACCCGATTCACGAGACGTGACCGGCGGTCAGCAACGGGCTGCGCGAGCCGCGCTGAGCAGGTCGATGTCGAGAGGTGCGGAGTGAGTTCCCGGCGTCGGATCCTTGAGTGACCGCAGCACCTCCTCAGCGTCGGGGTTCGGTGAGATCGTGCGGAAGTAGGTTCCGAGCGCGAGATCGACGGTGTCGTCTGTGCGTGAATCCTCGATGAGTTCGGCGCACGGGGCGACAAGCCACAGGGCGCTTGCCGCGGCGGTGCCGTTCGGCCCGAACCGCAGCTGGCCCTGGCACTGCAGGTTCTGGTCGACGTAGATCGGGTCGTTGCCGACCTGGACGTCGGGGGCGCTCGCGAATCCGTAGTCGCTCAACAGTGCGGCCACCTGTGCCGCTTGGCCTGCCTCGCCGTTGGCATTGAACACGCGCACCTTTGTTGCGGACAATGCGGCGGGTTCCACATCGAGCAATGTGGAGGCATCGACTTTCTCACCCAGTGTGGGCCGTGGCGAAGCCACCGAATCGTCAGATTGCGTGGCCTGCGGCGGCGGATTGCACGCGACAGTCGTGGTTGGATCCTCGTCGTCAGTGAGAATATTTGTCCATAGCGCTGCACCTAGCAGGGCGAGTGCCGCGAACACCGCGAGTATCGGCATCGCTCGCCGCCGCCGGAACGGACGGCCATTTTCGTCGAATGGGCTGCCCTCGGTGATCAGTGAAACCACAGTGTTCCTCGATCTCTCCTACGAAACTGCACGTCGAATGTATCGCCCGCGCAGCTCACCGATACAGTGCTCGGCCACAGGCTGTGGACGGGTTCGGCACCCACTGTAGATCCATGGCGTCCAGCCGCTTCGAAGCCCGTACCGACCGTGGAATGTCACAGGTTGCTGTGGCGTTGGTGACGATTAGCAGACAATTTGCGCGTTCGGTCGAGTCGGTTACGCCTTTCGAGCCACGTTCGGCTAATGTCTGGCAGCCCGAGTCGTTCGGAGAGCATGGAACGAGTGTGGGCAGATGAGGCGAAGAACACGATTTGGGACCTGTTTCCGGCACTGATGCAGCCGCGGGGCATCCAACGCTCGCGGGGTGTGATCTGCGGCGGAGCGGGTGGCTTGTGGAAGGTCGATCACAGTGTGGTCGGACCCTCCACGCGGGCCGGGACACACGGGACAGAACGAGGGGAGACGAAATGGCAACTGACTACGACGCACCGCGGCGAACAGAGTCCGACGAGGTTTCGGAGGATTCGCTGGAGGAACTCAAGGCGCGTCGCCACGAGGCACAATCGGCGGCCGTGGACATCGATGAGTCCGACACCGCGGAATCCTTCGAATTGCCTGGCGCTGATCTGTCGGGGGAGGAACTCTCGGTGCGAGTCGTGCCCAAGCGGGCCGACGAGTTCACGTGCTCCAGCTGCTTCCTGGTGCACCACCGAAGTCGACTCGCCAGTGACACTGACGGCGTTTTGGTCTGCAGAGACTGCGCGGCCTGACGGCGACGATTGAATCCATTGGCAGACGGTCGCGACTGAAAACCACCGTCTGACCAGCGCTGTTCCGACTACGAGCGGGCGCGGTCGATCGCGGCGAGCAAAGCCGCCGGCCGCCGAGTGCTGACCAGCCAGTAGGGCGTCGGGTCTTCGGGATCGTCGAGAACGATGAGGACCATCGACTTGACCCACACACGGTGCTGAACAAAGGCCGAGGGGTCGAGTTGGCGCCCGAGGGCTGCGCTCTTGGCCGACCCGGGGACCTCGGCAACTCGGGCGATCACGTTCACCGGCAGGTGGGCTCGTCCGACCCGGAGATGGACGCCATTCGGCTCGTCTACGACCTCGACCCGGAGTCGGCTGAGCCAGATCAGTCCCCACACCGGGATCGGAAGCAGCAGTACGTAGGGTAACCACGCGCGCAGACCCGGCGCCCCCATGTGCACCTCTGCCGCCAGCAGTCCCGCGACGAACAGGCCTACGGCCCACCACCAAACCGGGACCCAGAGACGTTCCGAGTACAGCGTGGGCTGGGTACTGTCGGTGGGCGCGACTTCGGCGCTGGACGTTTCTGACACCCGTCCAGGATAGTCATAGTGCGCGGGTAGGCTCTGTGCATGTGAGCGACCTATCTCCCGGCTTCCCTGCCGGCGCGGCCCCCGCCCTTCCACCTGTCGCCCTTCGGCGACTGGATCCGGATATTCCGATACCACAGCGGTCTCACGAGGGCGATGCAGGCGTCGACCTCTGCAGCACCACCGATATCACCATCGAGCCTGGGCGCCGTGTTCTGGTCGGGACAGGAGTGGCGATCGCACTGCCTCTGGGCACCGTCGGACTAGTCCATCCGCGGTCCGGGCTGGCTGCCAAGTCGGGTCTTTCGGTAGTCAACACCCCGGGCACCATCGACGCCGGGTACCGCGGTGAGATCAAGGTCTGCTTGATCAATCACGATCTTGACACTCCGATCGAAATTCGTCGGGGTGATCGGATTGCCCAGCTGGTCGTACAGCGTGTGGAGTTGGTTTCGTTCGTAGAGGTGGATTTCTTGGACGACACCACTCGCGGCAGTGACGGACACGGGTCGAGTGGAGGCCACGCGAGCCTCTTCGGCAATGCCAGAGAAGGAGCCTGAACATGATCGGACGCCGGAAGAAGAAGCGCGGGGGCAATTCCCGCGGTTTCGTCGAGGCCTCCGAGCCCGAAGTTGCGATTGGTGATGCAACGGAATACGAGCCGGAACTCGGCGAAGGTTATGACGGGATGAGTGAGGACTATGACGAGGTAGGTGAGGTCGAGGGAGGCCCCTACGACGCCGAGGACCTGGACTCGGACGGCGATCTCACCGTCGGAGAGACGGGTACCCGCCTCGATCTCGGGTCGGTCCTCGTCCCGATGCCACTGGGCGCGCAGTTACAGGTCGAGATGGCGCCCAACGGTTCGCCACAGGCCGTGCACATCGTCACCCAGCGTGGGCGAATCACTGTCGCGGCCTACGCCGCACCGAAATCCCCGGGGCAGTGGCGCGAGGTCGCTGGCGACCTCGCCGAGTCCCTGCGGAGCGACAATGCACGGGTGAGTATCGAGAACGGCCCCTGGGGGCGCGAGATCATCGCGGTCACTCCCAACGCCGACCTTCGCTTCATCGGCGTCGACGGCTACCGGTGGATGGTCCGTTGTGTGGTAGCGGGGCCGAGTGGTGGCAACACCGCTGATTCGGAACTCGTCGGGACCGCGAGAGCGATTCTGCGTGACACCGTCGTCAAGCGCGGAGCCGAACCGCATCCGGTGCGGACGCCGCTTCCGGTGGTTCTGCCCGAGGCACTCGTCAAGCAACTGGCGGCGGCACAGCAGCAGCAGTTGGCGCAGCAACAGGGTGCCGCACCGCAGCAGTCCGCCGAGCAGCAGACTGCAGCGGGGGGCACATCCGCTGGGCCTTCGGCGCCGACTGGGCCACAGCAGCGCCGCGGCGAATCTGGTTCGGCGATGCAGCAACTGGGCCGCTGAGGGCACTCACTGGAGAGCGACGACTCAAGGCAGTAGTGATTCGAGCGCCCTGAAGCTCTCACGCCCCAAGATCGCGGGGTCGGCACCGATTTGGTCGAGCGACACCGTGGCCAGGCCCGCGAGCGGGATTCGGTCGGCCCAGGTGAGCGCGACATCGAGAGGGTGGACCGCGTCGTCGTGAGCTGCAACGATCCCGACCGGTACAGCAAGGCGTTCGAGTTCCTCCACTTCCGGTGCTCGGAACTCGGCAGCTTCGTCGAGCGCACTGGGAAGGTGTGGCCACTGTGATCGCCAGGATTTGGCCAGTTCCAGACCGAGCCAGGCAGGACTCGAGGCGATCATCTCGGCGGTCACCTTCTCGATTCCGTCCGCTCTCAGCCGGGCCGCCGTGAAACGCGCGCCGGCAGCGGCGGGCGCGTCCGCCGCTGCGCCTGTCCATGCGGGCAGCGCCGCGAGAACGCCCGCGACACGGTCGGGATGAGTGCTCGCCCAATGCAGCGCCGCTGCGGCCCCTATGGATACGCCACCGATGATTATCGGCTCGTGCCGGGAAGAGGCGTCGAGTGCGTCGAAGTAGCCGGCGATGAACCGTCTGGGGTCGGGTTCGACGGCCACAGCGGTTATCCCGCGGGCGGTCAGGGGTTCGGAGAATGCCCGGGTGACGAAGTCGGCGTCGGATCCTGTACCTGGAAGTAGCACTGCCACAGTGGGCCGAAAATCGGAGGTCATGCGTCGATTTTGCCTGCCACATCACATTGGTCTCGGATAGTGCAGTAATAGGCAACCAATGGGTCTACAGTGGCGGGTACACAGCCCTACAAGCGGCACGAAAACCTCGTGTCGCACATGCTCCAGGAGCGCGCAATGGCACCCGCCACGGCAGGATATTTTCGTCGGATGACCCGTCGGTTAACCGAGGATCTCGAGCAGTTGGACGCCGAGGAAATGGCTCAGACGTCACAGGCGTCTGGTGCACAACGTGCCTGCGATTGCAGTCGCGGTGAGGAAGTCACCATGCTGGGACGGCTCCGCAGCGTCGAGGTGTGTCCGAAGTCCGCGAACGCCTGCGTCGAGGCCGAGTTCTTCGACGGCACAGAACAGGTCACGTTGGTGTGGATAGGAAGGCGGAGAATTCCGGGTATAGAACCCGGCAAGACGTTACTGGTACGGGGGCGCGTCGGCGAACGCGACGGCCAGAAAGTGATCTACAACCCATACTACGAGTTACGTAGCGAGTCGTAGGGGCCCATCTTCATGTGGCACTCTCATTGAGTGATCGAAACGAAGCAGCAGTCCATTATCGAGCAACTCGGCGGGATCGGCGGGTTGGTCTATTCGACATTGCCAATTCTGGTCTTCGTTCCCGTCAACGCGGTATGGGGTTTGTTCCCGGCAATCTGGGCAGCCCTCGGGGTCGCGACCGCCATTCTCGTCTGGAGACTGATCCAACGCACCCCTATCCAGCCCGCAGTGTCCGGGTTCTTCGGGGTCGGTATCTCCGCGTTCATCGCCTACCGAACGGGCGACGCGAAGGGTTACTTCCTGTTCGGGATCGTCACCAGCCTTGCTTACGGGGCGGTGTTTCTCGGTTCGATTCTGGTGCGCTGGCCAATCGTCGGCATCGTGTGGGGATTTCTCAACGGCCACGGTAATCTCTGGCGCCGTCATCCGGGCGCGGTCCGCGCCTACGACGTTGCGACGGCAGCTTGGGCGCTCGTGTTCGGTGCGCGGTATCTCGTGCAGTCGCAACTCTACGATGCGGACCAGACCGGCTGGCTTGCCGTCGCCCGAATCGCGATGGGATGGCCGCTTGCCGGCGCGGCGCTACTTGTAACGATCTGGGCCGTGCGGCGGGCAGATCGGCTCGTCGAACCGGGACCTCGAGAAGAGGCGCTCGTTTCGGCAGACGATTCGGAGGAAGTCGATTCTCGGGACGAGCCGCCTCGGAGCTAGCTCCGAGGCGGCAGCCGGTTGCGCCGAATGCAGAGTCGACGAGTTCCGCCGGGCGGTGGTGCCCGAAACATCCGTCGGCTCGGACGTGGTCGGCCGAGGTCACTGGAGTCCCACGGCCGCCCGCAGGTCGTTCTCGACGTCCACCGATGCAACGAACAGCAGTTCGTCCCCACCCTCTAGAGGGTCGTCTTGCTGGGGCACGATCACACGTCCGCCACGAAGGATCGTGACCAGCGCGGCGTCTCGAGGCAATTGGAGTTTGCGGACGGGCTTGCCTGCGAATGCGGTGTTGTCGGGCAGGGTGACCTCGACGAGGTTGGCCTGGCCCTGACGAAGCGTCATGAGTCGCACCAGGTCGCCGACCGAGACCGCCTCCTCCACCAGGGAGGCAAGCATCCGGGGGGTGGATACCGCGACATCGACTCCCCAGGACTCGTCGAACAACCATTCGTTGCGTGGGTCGTTCACACGTGCCACGACGCGACTTACCCCGAACTCCGTCTTCGCGAGGAGGCTCAGAACCAGGTTGGCCTTGTCGTCACCGGTGGCTGCGATCACGATCTCGTACGTCTCCAGTGAGGCCGATTCGAGGCTGCTCAATTCGCAGGCATCGGCATGCACCCAGGTCGCGTCCGGTACGGAGGCCTGTTCGACGTGTTCGAGTTTGCGCTCGATCAGCAGCACCTCATGGTGACTGCGAACCAGTTCGCGTGCGATAGAACGTCCTACTGCACCGGCTCCTGCGATTGCGACTCTCATCGATTACTTCCGTTCGGATGGTCGATCGTGGATATTCCTTCCCCTGTCAATCATCTATGGGCGGGGGATTGCTTGCGAGTGCGACCGCCTCGGCCACTGTTCCCGACACGGCCGCGACATAGACCTGATCGTCGGCCTGAAAGATAGTCTTACGATCAGGCAGGATGCCGCTTCCGAAGCGGATGATGAACGCCACACGTGAGCTCGTGGCTGCTTCGAGTTCGTTGATCGGCCGACCGATCCAGCCTTCGTGCAGTGACAACTCGGTAACGGCCACCGTTCCCGACGGATCGCGCCATTTGGCTGTTTGGCTGTCGCGGGTGAGGGTGTGAAGGAAGCGGTCCGTCGACCAGGGGACGGTGGCGACGGTAGGGATACCGAGGCGCTCGTACACCGCGGCTCGTTTGGCGTCATAGATCCGGGCGACGACGCGTTCTACGCCGAACGTCTCACGTGCGACACGCGCGGCGATGATGTTGGAATTGTCGCCGGATGACACAGCGGCGAACGCCTCGGCGCGGTCGGTACCGGCCTCGACCAGCACGTCACGGTCGAAACCCATCCCGACGAAGGTGTGACCGGGAAAGTCGCGCTCGAGTCGCAAAAATGCGGCGGGGTCACGATCGATCACCGCGACCTCGTGCCCTATCCGGGTCAGCGAGCTGGCGAGGGATGCCCCGACCCGGCCACATCCCATGATGACCACATACACGTTTTGCTCCGTTCAGGGGTTCTGGAGACACGTCTCGAGTACGTGCTTACCGAATCGAACCGTACAGTGCTCGCGCGTGAGGGCAAGCAATACGCACATCGCAATCTGGACACACAATCTGAATACATTGGTGGGTGCAGGCTCAGGTCTCTCTCGTTCGGCATAGGCTTTTCCGGTGTCAAAGCTCTCGACAGCCACCAAGCGGCTACTGCTAGGCAGACCCTTCCGGAGCGACAAGCTCGGGCACACGCTGCTACCCAAGAGGATTGCCCTCCCGGTTTTCGCCTCGGACGCGATGTCTTCGGTCGCGTACGCGCCCGAGGAGATTTTCCTCATGCTGTCCATTGCCGGTATAGCCGCGTATGCGTACGCGCCCTGGATCGGGCTTGCTGTCGCCGCGGTGATGGTGATCGTTGTGGCCAGCTACCGCCAGAATGTGCATGCGTACCCCTCGGGCGGCGGTGACTACGAAGTCGCAACTGTCAATCTCGGTCGAAACGCGGGGCTGACCGTCGGCAGCGCCCTGCTGGTCGACTACGTGTTGACTGTGGCGGTCTCGATCTCTGCGGCCGCATCGAACATCGGGTCGGCGATCCCGTTCGTCGCCGAACACAAAGTGCTGTTCGCGGTGGCGGCCATCGGGCTGCTGACCGCCATCAATCTCCGTGGTGTCCGCGAGTCCGGCGTCACCTTCGCCATCCCGACTTACGCATTCGTAATCGGGATGGTGGTGATGCTCAGCTGGGGACTGATCCGAATCTATGTGTTCGGTGAGGATCTGAGGGCCGCGTCGTCCGTGTTCGAGCTCGAGGCCGAGGATTCCCACCTTTACGGGATTGCATTCGCGTTCCTGGTCGCTCGGGCGTTCTCGTCCGGATGTGCCGCGCTGACCGGTGTCGAGGCGATCAGCAACGGCGTGCCGGCCTTTCGCAAACCGAAGTCGCGCAACGCGGCGACGACACTGCTGATGCTCGGAGCCATCGCCATCGTGTTGCTGATGGGGATCATCATCCTCGCCCAGAAGATCGGCGTCGTCTACGCCGACGACCCGGCGACGCAGCTGGTCGGGGCGCCTGAGGGTTACAACCAGAAAACACTCATCACGCAGATCGCCGAGACGGTGTTCAGTGGATTCCCGATCGGCTTCTACGTCATAGCCACCGTGACCGCTCTGATCCTCGTGCTCGCTGCAAACACCGCGTTCAATGGATTTCCCGTCCTCGGATCGGTACTCGCGCAGGATCGCTATCTGCCGCGTCAACTGCACACCCGCGGCGACCGCCTGGCATTCAGTAATGGCATCCTGTTCCTGTCCGGGGCTGCCATCGCCTTCGTCGTCCTGTTCGACGCCGAGGTCACCAGACTGATCCAGCTCTACATCGTCGGGGTTTTCGTCTCGTTCGTAATGAGCCAGGCCGGGATGATCCGGCACTGGACCCGGCACCTGAGGTCTGAGACGGACCCCGCCCAGCGTCGCCGGATGTACAGGTCACGGGTGATCAACTCGATTGGCCTCGGCATGACCGGCGCGGTGCTGATCATCGTGGTGATCACCAAGTTCGCGATCGGTGCGTGGATCGCCATCGTGGCGATGGTCGCGATCTTCGTCGTGATGAAACTGATCCGCAAACACTACGACACTGTGACCGCCGAGCTCGAGGAACAGGAGTGGGACGGCGTCCTGCCCAGCCGAACCCACTCGATCGTCCTCGTCTCGAAACTGCACATGCCGACGATGCGTGCGCTTGCCTACGCCCGCGCAACCCGCCCCGACACGCTGGAAGCGATCACCGTGAACGTCGACGAACCCGACACCCGCGCACTCGTGCGGCAGTGGGAGAAGAGCGACATCACGGTGCCGCTGAAGGTGATCGAGTCGCCCTACCGGGAAATTACGAAGCCCGTACTCGACTACGTGCGCCGCGTCCGCAAGGACTCTCCGCGCGACGTCGTCACCGTGTTCATTCCCGAATACGTCGTGGGGCACTGGTGGGAGCAGATCTTGCACAACCAGAGCGCTCTACGGCTCAAGAGCCGACTGCTGTTCCAGCCGGGTGTGATGGTCACCAGTGTTCCGTGGCAGTTGAATTCGTCGGAGAAGGCCAAACCGCTGAACATCCAGAACACGCCAGGGGCGACACGCCGCGGTTACGAACCCGAGGGAAACGACGGTGAGAGGCGTTGAGCGAAAACTGGATGGGCAGGCATCTCGAACTGCAACTGGGGAACCCCGGGCACGGCGGATTCGTCATCGCCCGGCACGAGGGTCGCGTGGTCTTCGTCCGGCACGGTCTGCCGGGTGAGCGCGTGACGGCCGTCGTCACAGAGGATCGAGGCGGTTCTTTCTGCCGGGCCGACGCAATCGAGATTCGCGACGAATCGCCTGAGCGGGTAACGCCCGTGTGCCCCATATCGGGGCCGGGAGGTGCGGGGTGCTGCGACTTCTCACACGCAAGCCTGCGGGCGCAGCGGGAGATGAAGTCCCAGGTGGTATCCGAGCAATTGGCGCGTCTTGCGCGGGTGCGTAAGACCGTCGACGTCGAGGAACTGCCAGGCACTGGTGACGGCACCGGCTGGCGCAACCGGGTGAGGCTCGTCGTCGACGAGGAGGGCCATCCCGGTTACCACGTGTATCGGAGTTCGGGGATAGTGACCGATCTTGCGTGCCCTCAGATCAAGTCGGGCGCCTACGATGGTGTGGCCGAACAGGATTGGAATCCTGGCAGTGAGGTGCAAATCGCCGTCGACGGAGCAGGCGAGCGGCACATCGTCGAGATAGCTCCACCCAAGGTGTCGAAGACAGGGCGTACCAATCCTGGGCGGCGGGGAACTATGGCGCGCCGGACTGCACGCGGTGCGCCCCGGACGGAGCGGGTGGTTCGCGGATCAGGGCGTCCGGTGGAGCGCGTGGGCGACCGTGAATGGTCGCTCGCCGCGACGGGCTTCTGGCAGGCACATCGTGGCGCCGCGGAAACCTATTCGGAAGTGGTTGCCGAGTGGGCGGAGATTTCCCAGGGCGACGTCGCGTGGGATCTCTACGGCGGAGTTGGCGTATTTGCCGCCGCACTGGCCGATGCCTGCGGCGCGTCCGGTCACCTGGACTGTGTCGAGTCCTCGCGACAGGCCGTCGCCGACGGCAAGGCAGCACTGGCTGATCTGCCGCAGGTCCACTTTCACGGCGTCCGCGTGGAACGAGCGATATCTACGCTGCGAACCCCACCGAGGGTCGTGGTGCTCGATCCACCCAGATCCGGAGCGGGTCCCGGCGTGATCGACGCGGTCACTACCGCCGGGGCCGAACGCATCGTGCACGTCGGCTGCGACCCGGCATCATTTGCCCGTGACATCGGTCTCTACCTCGGGCAGGGCTACCGGGTGCACGAGATACGTGCTTTCGACGCGTTTCCCCTTACACATCACGTGGAGTGTCTGGCATTGCTCGTACGTGCCGATCAGGGCGCTCACAGTGGTTACTGAAAGCAACGAAATGTTATAGTTGTTGCGCAATGAGTGAGCGGTTGGATCGGAACGCGATGCCGGTACAGGCAGATACTGCGCAGGCACTTGTCGACGGGGTGTTCGCGCTCGGGCGGTCGCTGCGTTCGGTCCTGGCCGCGAGCGGCGAGACGAAAATCGCTCCTGCACTTACGAGTGTGCTCTTCGCGTTGGCTGCGCGCGGGGAGTGCCGACAGAACGAGTTGGCTGCCGATCTGTGCGTGAGTCAGTCTTCGCTGAGTCGGCAGATCTCCGAGCTTGTCGATGACGGTTACGTCTCACGCGCCACTGATCCTCAGGACAAGCGAGCGTCGCGTATCAGGGTGTCGCCGGCCGGACTGGAGATCCTGCGCGAGACCACCGAGAGGCGTGCCGAACGACTTCGCAGCATGCTCGAAAGTTGGTCTCAGGAACAGGCATTGGCCGCGGTGGCGGCGTTGGCTCAGCTCAACGATACGTTCAGCGCCGCTCAACGCCGCAACCCGCGCTCCGTGCAACTCCCGTCACAGCCCGGGGGCTGACGGGGATTCGGGCAACCGAGTTCACCGCGGTTAACCCTTCGGCGATGCGGAGTGGACACCGAGACTACGACTTGCGGTTGTACAGGCGCATCGTCAAGGGCCCGAAGATCAGAACGAACCCGGCGCACCAACCGAAGACGACGGCGAGTTCGGCCGCCTGGACCGTCCCGGCCATGAGCCCGCGAATAGCCGTTACCAACTTGCTGATGGGATTGACCCCTACGAATGCCTGGAGCCAGCCCGGCATTGTGGCGGGGTCGACGAAGATGTTGCTGGCAAATGTCAGCGGGAACAGGATGACCATCGCCACTGCGAGGACCGACTGCTCCGTGCGCATCACGATGGCGATCATCGTCCAGATCCAAGACAGGCTGAACGAGAACAGCAGGAGAAGGGCGATCGAGGCCACGACGCCGACAGGGCCCCCGACTGGACGGAAACCCAGAATCAGCCCGAGGATCAGGACGATGATCGAAGCGATCGTGTAGCGAGCGACGTCGCCGAGTAGCGCCCCGACGAGAGGTGAGGGACGCCAGATCGGAAGCGAACGGAACCGGTCGAAGACGCCTTTCTCGATGTCCTTGTTGAGGGTCAACCCCGTGTACATCGTGATCATGACAACCGTCTGCACGAGGATCCCCGGCAGCAGGAACTGGACATACGCGCTGGTAGATCCAGCTAGTGCGCCACCGAACAGGAATGTGAACATCAGTGTGAACATGATGGGGAACATGGTCACGTCGAAGAGTTGCTCGGGGACGTGCTTGATCTTGAGCAGAGCGCGCCAGCCGAACGACAGGGATGTCGACACCGCCGTCGGCTTCGTCGGCCTCGGCCCCGGCACCTTCAGGACGTCTGCGACGGCGCCGGCGCTTGTGCCGGCAACGTCCCGGCTGGTGGTGCTAGCGGTCATTGTGAATTCTCCTCGGTGGGTCGACCGGTCAGAGATAGGAAGACTTCGTCAAGGCTCGGTTGGCCTAATGCGAATGTGCTGATGGCGATTCCAGCTTCGTCGAGCGCGGGCAGTGCCCGCGAAACGCGGGTCGGGTCATCGATGCGGGCAGTGAGAGCTAGAGGATCAGACTCCTCGGTGACAGGTACCTCGAGCACCTGACGCAGTAGAACTGCCGCAGCCGAACGCGTGTCGATATCGGCGACACGGACGTGCAGGGCACCCGAACCGACAGAGGATTTCAGTTCACCGGTGGTGCCCTCCGCGATCACCTTGCCGTGATCGATGACGGCCACCCGGTCGGCGAGTTGGTCGGCCTCGTCGAGATACTGCGTCGTCAGCAACACGGTCGTGCCTCCGGCTACCAGTGCGCGGATGATCTCCCACACCTGATTACGGCTGCGCGGGTCCAATCCGGTGGTGGGCTCGTCGAGGAAGATCATTTCCGGTGTGACGATGATGCTGGCCGCGATATCGAGTCGCCGACGCATACCACCGGAGTATTTCTTCACCTGCCGGTTTGCCGCCTCCTCGAGTCCGAACGCGGAGAGTAGCTGTTCGGATCGGGAACGGGCGGCCGCACGGGTATACCCGAACAGGCGCCCGAGTAGGAGCAGGTTCTCGGTGCCGGTCAAATCCTCGTCGAGCGAGGCGAACTGGCCTGTGAGCGAAACCTTGCTTCGAACCGCGTCTGCTTCGGTCGCAATGTCGTGCCCCAATACGGTGGCCGATCCGCCGTCGGGCGGAAGGAGTGTGGCCAACATGCGAATCGAAGTGGTTTTGCCTGCGCCGTTGGGTCCGAGTACGCCGTAGACACCTCCGAGTGGCACAGTGAGGTCGAGGCCGTCCACCGCACGAGTGGATCCGAACATCTTGACGAGCCCGGCCGTCTCGATGGCCAGCTTGGTTGCCATGAGTATTTGCCCCCTGCTATCGATGCGAACGTTGCCGACTCCGAACAACAGTGTCCGCTATGTGTAGCTCCGGCAACTGATTTTCGGGCGAACCGCTCAGCGGCCGCTGCCCTGCCCCAGTAGGGACCTCAACATCAGGTCGAGTTGTTCGTAGGCGCCCGATGCGAGTCGCTCGAGCAGCGCCAGCTTGAGTTCCGGTTGTACTGAAGCCATTTCGTCGTACAGATCGGCCGTCAGGAGCGCGACCGTCACCGGCGTGTCCGTACGGACGTCGTTGAGGAAGCGGGAACCGAGAATCGTCGTCATCTCCCCGAAGCTCATTCCGGCAGACAGTGTCACGATCCGGTGTGTCGCCCCCGATTGGTCGGTGATCGTGGTGCTCACCTGACCGGACAGCAGCAAGAACAAACCACGCGTGGCGTCACCACGTCGGACGATGTATTCACCGCGAGGGTATGTGCGTATCTCGAGAGTGTCGGTGAACCGCTCCAGTTGCTCGGGACTCAGCGAGGACAACATCGGATGCTCGGCGACAGCAACCGAGGGGGACTGGCGGTCGGTGCTGCAGTGTCGATCAAGCAGGATGTCTTCGCACCACTGCACGGCGGAATCGAGATCGGCGTATACCCTGCCTGCGCTTCCGGACAAGTCGGACTGCGTGTTGCCGAGCAGGCCGACCGGATCGACGAAGGCGATCGCGAGACCCTGTTTCGCGAAGTCGACGCGAAGGGCTTCGATCATGCGACACGCGATTGCGCCGACTTCGTCGACACGGCGGATGTCGACGACCACTGCTTCGAGATCCTCCTCGGATCCGCCGATCTCCCGAACCGCTGTCTCAGCACCCGCGAACAAGAGATCACCATGGAGTTCGTAGATTCGGCCCCGTTTGCCGACATCGTCGAGTGCGGCCCGTTCAGCGGATGTCCGTCGCATCCGGGAAGGCGCGTCGGAGACGGAGTAGCTGGCGCGGATCGCGGACCGGGCTGCGCGGGTGACATGAAGGAAGTGCAGTTCGAGTTCCGACGAGAGGGCTCGGCATGCCATCACGCCGCGGACGCTGTTGCCGTGGGAATCGAGACGCGGTGAGTAGATCGCGATGCCGACTTGACCGGGAAGCACGGCAATGACCCCGCCGCCGACGCCGCTCTTGGCAGGCAACCCCACCTCGCACAACCACTTACCGGCCGCGTCGTACATCCCGCATGTCGACATCACACTGAGCACTCGCTCGGTGAGCACCGGATCCAGGACGGTGTCACCGGTGACGGGGTTGACTCCGTTGTTCGCCATCGTCGCGGCCATCAAGCTCAGATCCCGGCAGGTCACGTTTATCGAGCATTGGCGAAAGTACAGGTCGACCGCTTCGTCGGGGTCGCAGGCGATGATGCCGAACGAGCGCAGCATGTGCCCTATGGCGCGATTGCGGTGCCCGGTCCGCGACTCGGATGTGTGCACGGAGTCGTTGAAGGTCAGTTCCCGGCCCGCGTACCGCGAATACGTCCTCAGAAGCCGCTCGAATCGCGAGTCCGCGTCCTGTCCGGCCACCATCGCCGCCGCGGTGATGGCGCCGGCGTTGATCATGGGATTGCGTGGACGCCCGGTGTCGGGGTCGAGACTGATCTCGTTGAACGCTTCCCCGGACGGTTCGACATCGATCTTGGCGGCGATGGCGTCGGACCCGTGGTCGGCGAGCGCCAGAGCGTAGGTGAACGGTTTCGAGATGGACTGGATCGTGAAGGGCACTCGGGTGTCGCCGACTTCGTAGACATGGCCGTCGACGGTCGCGACGCAGATGCCGAACGAGTCCGGTTCCACGGCCGCGAGCTCGGGAATGTAGTCGGCAAGTGCACCGTCACGGTTGTCCACCGTTCGGTCGAAGATGTTCGCGACAAGTGCCTCCACAACTGTGCCCATGAGACGACCCTAGGAGCCCGATCATCGGGATGCCGGGGTTCGGGTGAAGCCGGCTGTCGCGGTAATCTTGTGAAGCCAGTCACGACGGTGGCGGCAATACCCTAGGAGAATCGTCGCGGCAGGGTCCTACCGGGCCACACCGTGTATCGGGTAGGTCTGCGCCTCCGTACACTGGGTTCACTGTCACGTGAAGGAACCGCGTGGCAGTGGCACGTAAGGCAGCGTGCATGACGGAGGGAGCGATCTCGTTGGGTGTTCTTGCCCGTATCCAGACGCCTGACGATCTTCGTCAGCTGAATCCAGCGGAGATGAGGCAGCTTGCCGAGGAGATCCGTGAGTTCCTCGTGCAGAAGGTCTCGGCGACCGGCGGGCATTTGGGACCGAATCTCGGTGTGGTCGAGTTGACACTCGCGGTACACCGTGTATTCGAGTCGCCAACAGACCCGATCATCTTCGACACTGGTCACCAGGCGTACGTCCACAAGATCCTTACCGGGCGCAAGGACGACTTCGATTCGCTCCGCAAGCGGGGCGGGCTCTCCGGCTACCCGTGTCGGGCCGAGAGCGATCACGACTGGGTCGAGTCTTCGCACGCCTCGGCATCACTGTCCTACGCGGACGGCCTGGCGAAGGCGTTCGAGCTCACCGGCCAGTCGCGGCACGTGGTTGCCATCGTGGGCGACGGCGCCCTGACCGGTGGAATGTGCTGGGAGGCCCTGAACAACATTGCGGCTGGCAGGGACCGTTCGGTGGTTATCGTCGTCAACGACAACGGCCGCTCGTACGCCCCGACGATCGGTGGCCTCGCGGACCACCTCGCCACGCTGCGTCTCAAACCCTCTTACGAGCGGATCCTCGACGGCGGTCGCAGGATGCTCGAGAAGCTCCCTTGGGTCGGACGGCCCGCCTATTCGGTGCTGCACGCAGTAAAGGCCGGACTCAAGGATGCCGTCGCTCCGCAGGTGATGTTCACCGATCTCGGGATCAAGTACTTCGGACCGGTCGACGGCCACGACGAGGTTGCGCTCGAGTCCGCGCTGCGGCGTGCGAAGGCGTTCGGCGGACCTGTCGTCGTTCATGCCGTCACCCGCAAGGGTATGGGCTATGCGCCTGCCGAGAACCACGTGGCCGATCAGATGCACTCGACCGGCGTGATCGATCCTGCGACTGGAAAGTCGACCGGAACTGCGTCGACCGATTGGACGTCGGTATTCTCCGGCGAATTGATCGAGCAGGCCGGTCAGCGGCAGGACATCGTGGCAATCACCGCGGCCATGGCGGGGCCGACCGGGCTTGCCGCTTTCGGCGAAAAATACCCAGACCGGATGTTCGATGTCGGGATCGCCGAGCAGCATGCCGTCACCTCTGCGGCGGGACTCGCGCTTGCCGGAATGCATCCGGTGGTCGCGATCTACTCGACCTTCCTCAACCGCGCGTTCGACCAGGTGCTGATGGACGTGGCCTTGCTGAAGTTGCCCGTCACCTTCGTTCTCGACCGGGCAGGTATCACCGGCAGCGATGGGGCCAGCCACAACGGCATGTGGGACATGTCCATGCTGGGCATAATCCCCGGTATGCAGGTCGCGGCTCCTCGCGACGCAGCCACCCTCCGCGAGGAGTTGATCGAGGCACTGAGCGTTCAAGGACCGACCGCACTGCGCTTCCCGAAGGGTGCAGTCGGCGATGTCGTGCCCGCGGTGAGCCGAATGGACGGCGTCGTCGACGTTCTCCGCGCACCGTCCGGGCCGAAAGACGTCCTGATTGTGTCGGTTGGTGTGTTCGCCGGTCTCGCACTCGCCGCTGCTGACCGTCTGGAGGACCAGGGTATCTGCGCGACCGTTGTCGACCCGCGCTGGGTCCTCCCGGTACCGGAGTCGCTTGTGAAACTAGCCTCGGACTACAGCATGGTCGTCACTGTCGAGGACAGTGGCCTGCACGGCGGCATCGGTTCCACCGTCTCATCTGCGTTGCGATCGGCCGGGGTGGATGTTCCCTGCCGTGATCTCGGTGTCCCACAACAGTTCCTGGACCACGCATCCCGCTCAGAGATCCACGCCGAATTGGGCCTCACCGCCCAGGACGTCGCCCGGCAGATCACGGGATGGGTTGTCGGCCTGGGGAACTTACACCCAACGCTGCCTTCCGGCGTCGACGCGGATGAGCGTCCCGCGCGCGTCGAGAAGAGCGGCCGTCAAAGCTGAATCCTCGCCGACTGGCTCCGGCCGAACCACATGTGATTCGGCCGGATCGGATCACGCTTCCATTTCCTCGAGTTCCTTGCCCGTTGTCTCCGGAAGCTTGGACCGAATGAAGAAGAACGACATGAGGGCGAAGAAGGCGAACAGACCGTAGAGGATCCACAGACCGACCGACTGGGTCATTACCGGAACGAACAGAGTCACTACGAAATTCGTGAGCCAGTTGGCCATTGCGGCGGTCCCCATGGCCACCGTGCGCATGTCGTTCGGGAACATCTCGGCCAACAGCACCCACATGACAGGCCCCCAAGTGGCGGCAAAGAAGACGACGAAGAGGTTGGCGCCGGCGAGCGCAATCGCGCCCCACGGATTGGCGAGCTGGACGTTGTCGCCGCTTCCCGTCGCCTGCGAGAATGCGATCGCGGTAAACAGCAGGCTCACAAACATTCCGAGAGAGCCGATCATCATCAGATTCCGACGGCCGAACCGGTCGACGAACAAGATGGCGACGAATGTCATGGTTACGTTGATCACCGAGGTGATCACCGATGTTATGAAGGACTGGCTCTCGGTGAACCCCACGGACCTCCACAGCGTGGTGGAGTAGTAGAAGATCGCGTTGATGCCCACCAATTGCTGGAACGCCGCCAAACCGATTCCGATCCAGACCAGGCGGTTCAGCCCGAACGTCGAGCCACGAATGTCCGCGAACGAGGTAGGCCTCTCGTGGTGCAGGGTATGCCGGATCTCCCGGACCCGTTCCTGGGGATCGTGGTCGCCGGTGTAGGTCAGGAGGACTTCGACAGCCTCCTGGTCGCGGAACCTTTCGACCAGGTAGCGGGGAGATTCGGGAATGAGAACGGCCAGAATGCCGTAGGCGGCCGCAGGTATGAATTCGACGAGGAACATCCATCGCCAGGCCTGCAGGCCGAACCACAATTCGTTTGCCGCGCCAGACGCGAAGTTCGCCAGTACTGCATTCGACAGCAGGGCAGCGAAGATGCCGATCGTGAGGGCCAGTTGTTGGAGCGAGGCAAGTGCACCACGGTAGCGAGCGGGTGCGATCTCGGCGATATACGTAGGTGCGATAACGGATGCGATACCGATGCCGACTCCGCCGATGACGCGCCACGCCATCAAGTCGAACACGGTTACGGCGAGTCCCGACCCGAGCGCGGAAACGGTGAAGAGCGCTGAACCGAGCAGCATCACTCTCTTGCGACCCAAACGGTCGGCGATGCGGCCTGCGAACCACGCGCCGGCGGCACATCCGAGGAGAGTGATCGCTACGGAGATGCCTAGGCCAAACGATCCGAGATCGAAATGCCCCTGAATGGCATCGACGGCACCGTTGATGACCGCACTGTCGAAACCGAAGAGAAAGCCGCCCACGGCAGCCGCGACGCTGACACCAATGACTTTGGCAGTGTGTGCAGTTGATACTTCAGATTGTGTCATCGCAGACCTGATTTCGATAAGCGTTCCTACTTAGGGGAGCGAAAGAGGTTGGTCCGGAGATCACCCTACGCCCGAAGCGCCGATTCACCGATAGGTTAACTAAACTTTTTTTGTTTGTTATTGTGAGTTTTTTTGTCCGGTTATGTCTTTTTGCCTTTTTTTGGCTTTGTTGGAGAGTGTTGAAATCGAAAACTTGAAATCGAAAATACTGTGAGGATCAATCGACTCGTCGAACGCTGCTCCACATGCGCTTGGCTACCGGCGGTGTCGTGAGATCGCGACGCGCGGTCGTGACGATGACGGGCGAAGTTGTTACTCAGATCAAGGATATCGCTCGAGGAGCGGATGGCGGCTAGGGAGCCAGTTGTTGCGCTCGCCGGATGGTGCCTGTTCTCCGGCCCGCTCGTTCAGGGGTCGAGTGAGATCCGGTTGTCGTGCTCGGCGTCCCCGAGAGGGCGGTGCGATGGTGCCGGGTAGGAGATCGAGTCACTCGAGTCCCTGGGGCACAAGGGATCCAGGGTGAAGACGGAGCCCGAGTAGGGCGCGGTGCTGCAGTGTGATGCCCACCGATGGGCATTCTTTTCGTTTCAAGACCCAGCGATGGTCGTTGAAACGTGAACGGGCGCGGCACGAGATCCCGTGCCGCGCCCGTTATTTGGCCCAGTCGCTACTTCACACTCGCGACACCGGGAGCAAGGAACCGCTTTCCGTTGACGGCCTCAGACGTGCCGGTGCGGTCCAGGTACGGCGTGATGCCGCCGTTCCAGAATCCGAACCCGCCACCGAGGATGAGGCAGAGGTCGATGTCCTCGGCCGCGGCGACAACACCCTCGTCGAGCATGATCTGGATCTCCTCGGCGAACGCGCGACGAGTGCGTTCGAGGACCTCCTCCGCCGTGGACGGCTTGTCGCCCTGCTTCCACAGTGCCGCGACCTCGGGGTCGACGACCTGCTTGCCGTTGGCGTCGTAGCTCCACACGGCTGACTTCTTGGCCTCGACCAGGGCCTCGAGTCCAGGTGAACTCGTGAACCGCTTCGGGTAGGCCTCCTGGAGAGTCTCACCGGTGTGCAGCGCCACGGCCGGGCCGACGAGGGCCAGCAGGGTGAACGGCGTCATCGGCATGCCGAGTTCGGTGATTGCGGTGTCGGCCACGTCGAACGGCGTGCCCTCGTCCACCGCGGACATGACCTCGCCCAGGGTGCGGGTTACGAGCCGGTTGAAGACGAAGCCTGCCTTGTCACCACACAGCACGGCGGACTTCTTGATCGACTTCGCGGTCGCGAAAGCCGTTGCCAGCGCAGCGTCGTCGGTCTTCTCGCCCTTGATGATCTCGAGCAGTGGGAGCACGGCGACCGGGTTGAAGAAGTGGAAGCCGACAACACGCTCGGGGTGCTTCAGATCTGCGGCCATCTTGGTGATCGACAGCGAGGACGTGTTGGTCGCCAGGATGGTCTCGGGGGAGATGTACTCCTCGAGTTCCGCGAAAATCTTCTTCTTCAGGTCCAGGTTCTCGAACACTGCCTCGATCACGAAGTCGGTGTTCGCGAACGCAGCCTTGTCCAGTGAACCGGACACGAGGCTCTTGAGGCGGTTCGCGGCGTCGGGGGAGAGCCTGCCCTTGCCCTGCAGTTTGTCGATCTCACTGTGAACGTACGCGACACCCTTGTCGATCCGCTCTTGATCGATGTCGGTGAGGATGACCGGCACCTTCAACTGGCGGACGAACAGCATCGCGAGCTGGCTCGCCATCAGGCCGGCTCCGATGATGCCGACGCCGGTGACCTTGCGTGCCAACGACTTGTCCGGTGCGCCTGCGGGGCGCTTGGCGCGCTTGTTCACGAGGTCGAACGCGTACAGGCCTGCGCGCAACTCGTCGGCGAGCAGCAAGTCGGCGAGAGCCTCGTCCTCGGCGGCGAAGCCCTTGTCGAGGGATGCGGGGTCGGTGAGGTCGATTGTCCGCGCAAGTTCGAGGAGTTCGACGGCTCGTACCGGTCCAGGGGCGTTGTTATTGGTCTTGCCCGCGACAATTGCCTTCGCGCGTGCGACGGCTTCGTCCCAGCCCTGCCCCCGGTCGATCTCGGGGCGATCCGGGGTGATCTCTCCCGCGAGAACTTTTGCGGCCCAGGCGAAGGACTGCTCGAGGAAGTCGGCCGAGCTGAACACCGCGTCGACGACGCCGAGTTCGAGGGCCTTCTTCGGGCTGAGCGTCTTGTTCTGGTTCAGCGCGTTCTCGATGACGATGGTGACAGCATTCGAGGGACCGACGAGGTTGGGGAGCAACTGTGTTCCACCCCAGCCGGGAACCAGTCCGAGGAACGTCTCGGGGAGGCCGAGCGCGCCCGCACTTTCGGAAGCTGTCCGGTATTGGCTGTGCAGCGCGACTTCGAGCCCGCCGCCGAGTGCGACCCCGTTGACGAACGCGAACGTCGGCACCGAGGACTCGCGCAGGCGGCGGAACACCTTGTGGCCGAGGCGACCGAGTTCGAGCGCCTGGTCGCGGTCGGTGATGCTGGGGACACCTTTGAGGTCCGCTCCGGCCGCGAAGATGAACGGCTTGCCGGTGATCGCGATCGCTACCGGGTTGGCGGCGAACGCCTCGTCCAGTGCGGCGTCGAGAGCGACCAGACCGCCGGGGCCGAATGACGACGGCTTGGTGTGATCGAAACCGTTGTCGAGGGTGATCAGCGCGACCGGTCCTTCGATGTTCGGAACCGCGACGATCTTGGTGTATGCGTTCGTCACGACCTCGTCGGCGAACGCTGTTGCGATAGAAGTCATTTACTTCGCTCCGTCAAAAATCGGGTTTTCCCAGATGACCGTTCCACCCATACCCAGACCGATGCACATCGTGGTCAGGCCGTAGCGGACGTCAGGACGCTGGGCGAACTGGCGGGAAAGCTGGGTCATCAGGCGTACGCCCGAGGACGCCAGGGGGTGGCCGCATGCGATGGCCCCGCCCCACTGGTTGACCCGCGGATCGTCATCGGCGATGCCGTAGTGCTCCAGGAAGGCGAGAACCTGAACCGCGAATGCCTCGTTGATCTCGAACAGTCCGATGTCCTCGATCTTCAGACCGGTACGGGCAAGCACCTTCTCGGTGGCAGGCACCGGGCCGATCCCCATCACGGCGGGGTCGACGCCCTGGAATGCGAATCCGACCATGCGCATACCGATCGGTAGCCCGAGTTCGGTGGCCGTGTCCTCGCCGGCGAGGAGTGCGGCGGTGGCGCCGTCGTTGAGGCCTGCGGCATTACCGGCGGTGATCCGGCCAGCAGGGCGGAAGGGAGTCTTGAGCTTGGCAAGGTCCTCGATGGTCGTTCCAGGGCGCGGCGGCTCGTCCTCGGTGGCCAGACCCCAGCCGGTGGCGGATCGGGTGGCGACGGGGACGATGGTGTCGGCGATGAAGCCGGCCTTGCGTGCTTCCTCGTACTTGTTTTGGCTCGCTACCGCGTACGCGTCGGTACGGTCCTTGGTGATGCTCGGGAACCGGTCGTGGAGGTTCTCGGCTGTATTGCCCATGACGAGCGCGCTGGGGTCGACGAGACGATCGGCGAGGAACCGGGGGTTCGGGTCTGCGCCTTCGCCCATCGGGTGGCGGCCCATGTGTTCGACGCCGCCTGCGATCGCCACATCGTACTGGCCGAATCCGATTCCGGACGCGGTGGTGGTTACGGATGTCATAGCGCCGGCGCACATGCGGTCGACAGCGTAACCCGGCACTGTTTCGGGGAGTCCGGCGAGGATCCCGGCCGTGCGGCCGATGGTCAGACCCTGGTCGCCTGTCTGCGTGGTCGCGGCAACGGCGACCTCGTCGATACGAGCAGGATCTAGTTGCTGATTGCGGCGAAGCAGTTCGCGGATGGTCTTCACGACGAGGTCGTCTGCACGTGTCTCCGCGTAGATGCCCTTGGGCCCGGCCTTGCCGAATGGCGTGCGGATGCCGTCGACGAAGACGACGTTGCGTTGATTGGTGGTGGATGGAGCCACGCGAATTCCTCCTGGTGGAGCAGTTTGGTCCCGGATCACGACAAGGTGTCCGGCCTCCTGGCCAGCTTACCCCTACCTTACCCGCGGGTAACTTGGCGGGGCGCTGCCGGAAACCTCAACAGCGTACCGAGCATCCGTGTCGGGCGACCAGTGCGCCGCTATCGGAATTCAGCTGCCCTCGGCGCTTTTCGGTTGGGTGGAGGCGAGCGCTGCTCCCAGTACGGGGACAGTCAGCCGGCGTTGCCACGGCCGCGCACGGCCGGCAGCGACAACCTGCTCGATCGCGGCCTCGAAGTCACCGTTCTCGGGTGCCGTCCAATCCCAGCAGAGCCGTCGGACGAGTTCGGGCGAGAGCAGATTCTCCACCGGAACCGATACGTCTTCAGCAAGTGCCGAGAGGGCGGTTCGGGCGGCTGTCAGTCTCTCGGCCGCATCCGGATTGTGCCGCGCCCACCGGCTTACCGGCGGCGGACCCATTGAAGGTGGGTTCTTGGTCGGGAGTTCGGAGTCGGGCAACGCCCGGGCGGCTTCGAGTGCCTGAAGCCAGACTCGGGACAGTCGCCGTTGACGGGGGCCGCCGAACACCGGCAGGGCTCGTAGGGCCGCGATGGTCTGAGGATCCTTGCCCGAGGCTTCGATGATCGCCGAATCCGGCAGGACCCTGCCAGGAGAAATGTCGCGTTTTCGGGCGAGGTCCTCCCTTGCGTGCCACAGCGAGCGAGCGGAGGCGAGTTGCCGTTGCGTCTTCAGCGACGTGATGTGTGACGTGCGCCGCCAGCGATCGGGTTTAGGCCTCGGCGGCCCGCCGAGTCGGACGTGCTCGAACTCCTGCTTCGCCCAATCGCTCTTGCCCTGCTTGTCGAGTTCAGCGGCCATCTCGTTTCGTAGTTCGACGAGCAATTCGACGTCGAGTGCCGCATAGTTCAGCCACGACTCTGGTAGTGGACGCTTCGACCAGTCCGCAGCTCCGTGCCCCTTGCGAAGTTCGAAGCCCAGCATCCGATTGACCATCGCGGCGAGGCCGACCCGTTCGAAACCGGCCAGGCGCCCCGCGAGTTCGGTGTCGAACAGGGTCGCCGGTGCCAGCCCCAGCTCCGCAAGGCCCGGCAAATCCTGGTCGGCGGCGTGCAGGATCCACTCGAGCGGGTTGATCGCCTCGGCGAGCGGGGCGAGATCATCGGCGCAGGGTATCGGGTCGAGGAGAATGGTCCCGGCGCCCTCGCGCCGCAGTTGCACCAGGTACGCCCGCGACGAATACCGAAAGCCCGATGCCCGCTCGGCGTCGACCGCCAGGGGGCCGGTGCCCCGGTTCAGTGCCGAAGCGGCTTTCTCGACCGACTCGGCGGTGGCCACCACATCCGGCGCGCCGTCCCTCGGAGAGAGCAAGGGTGTGATGAGTCGGCCTTGCTCTTCGTAGGGATCGTGTGACGGGCTCTCGTCGGTGACTTCGGGCATGGAAACTGACTCTACGTCCCTCCGGAGCAGCCGCATGAAAGGTTGGATTCACACACAGGCCTGGGTGGCCTCCAGGAGTTCGTCGAGCGCGGCAGGAAAAGCGTCGACCAGATCCCACAGGTGCGGAGCGAGTTCGGGGCAACTCATGAGGCCGACGTTGAGCTGACCGTCGAGCGACATCACCGTCACGTTGAGAGCCGCGCCGTGGAAGATCGGACCGAGTGGATACATGGCCTTGATCAGGGCGCCGAGGAAATACATCGGGACAGGTGGTCCGGGCACGTTGGAGATGACCAGATTGTGAACCACGGGATGTCGTTCGGCCAGACCGAGCGTCGAGTAGAGGCGCATAGCGGTGCCGAACACCGCCTGGCCCGCGAACTGGGACCAGTCATGGAGCAGGCTCGCGCCGAGCTCGTCGTTGTGCCCCTTGGAGGTTGAGTTTCCTTCTGCGATCTCCAGTAGGCGTTCGACGGGGTCCGCCATGTGGGTTCCGAGTTCACTCAACATCACGGATACCTGATTGGTTCCGGGACGGTCTGTCTTTCCGTGCACCGAGACAGGCACTGCCGCGACGAGCGACCTGTCGGGCAGCTCCCCCCGATTCTCGAGGTAATGACGCAGGGCGCCCGAGCACATGGCGAGGACCACGTCGTTGACTTTGACACCGAAGGCATCCTTCACCTTCTTGACCTTGGCGAGGTCGACTTGGGCGAATGCCATGTTGCGGCGGCCGGTCAGTGTTCCGTTCAAAGAGGTACGCGGCGCGGTGAACGGCGCGGGCATCGCATCCCCGCGGCGGGCGCGGTCCATCCAGCGAGGTAGTACGGCGAGGCTCTCCGGGAGGATCCTGAGCAGCTTCGCGGGCCGTGAGGCCACCGCCAACAGTCCGTCGAGGGCGATGTCGAGAGTGCTCGCCCGGCCTGTGCCCCCCGAGTTCTCCGGAGACTCATCGGGGCTCGACCACGCCGCTTCCGGAGAGAAGCCGCACAGATGGGCGATCATGTTCGCGCCGCTGACACCGTCGACCCCAGCGTGGTGCATCTTCGCCATGACAGCGACTGAGCCGTCCTCGAGCCCCTCGATCACCCACATCTCCCACATGGGCCGAGTGCGGTCGAGTTGAATCGCCGCGATCTCTCCGCACATCCGGGCCAGCTCGTCACGGCCACCAGGGGACGGAAGGGCGACTTGATGGAAATGCCTGCCGATGTCGAAGTCGGTGTCCTCGACCCACACGGGATGATCGAGGTTGAATCGGGAGTCCTGCAACTTTCGGCGGAACGCCGGTATGCCTCGGATGCGCGCGGTGAGTTCGACCTCGAGTTCGGCGAACGAATATCCGCCCGGAATCGTAGAGACGTCGAGAACGACGAGCCCGCACACATGCAGCGGTTGTGTCGACGTTTCGAGGTAGAGGAAGGATGCGTCGAGTCCGCTGAGTCGTTGCATGACCCAAATAGTAGAACACGTTCTAGAGAATGGTCCAGTCCGATGGAAAATTCAGTGGTGAAAGCACGATTTTCTACTTGAACCCCTGGGCCTTCTTGTTCTCGATTCGTGGCGGTATCGCAGGCTGCACATTCGAGAGATCGGAACATGTTCTACGGTGAGGGCATGATTCGAGGCTTCGTTCTCCGGCAGATGGCCGGGGCAGCGCTCACGGCCAACGCTTTGCGTCCAGTGCCTGGTGCGCCCGCGTCGGTGGTCGCATTCTTTTCGGGGTGGCTGACCACGGAACTGGCACCGCATCTGCTCGTGGCGACGGCCGCGGACGCCGCCCAGCACGCCGCCCGACGCGGGGCACGAACCCGCGCCGACCGTGTAGGGCTCGCGCTGGCCGGGGCATCTGTGGCGGGCCTCGCCGCGGTCATCGCCACTGGACGGGGTGCCGGTCGGGAAGCTGAATCGGCGCTCGTCGATGCACTCGGCGAGGGCTACGCGGATCGCGACGGCGCCGTCGGACGCACGGGTCGACCCATCTGGCGTCAGCTCCTCAATCCGTTCTGGATGCGGGACAAGACGGTCACAAGGGTCAGAGACATCGCGTACCTGCCAGGCGGACGAAGGACTCGTCTGGACATCTACCACCGGCACGATGTGCCGACGAAGAGTCCCGTACTTCTGCAGATTCACGGTGGGGGATGGGTTTTCGGCAACAAAGACCAGCAGGGACTGCCGCTCATGCTCGAGATGGCTTCTCGGGGATGGGTCTGCGCAGCCGTGAACTACCCGTTGTCACCGAGGGCGAAGTGGCCGGCGCACCTGATCGCGATCAAGCAGGCGCTTGCCTGGCTTCGGGAGAACGTCGAGGAGTACGGCGGCGACCCCGATTTCATCGCGGTGACCGGCGGGTCGGCAGGTGGCCATCTTGCGGCAATGGTCGCGTTGACGGCCGGGGACGCGCGGTTTCAGCCGGGATTCGAGGATGTCGACACCTCGGTGCAGGCGTGCGTGCCCTACTACGGCGTCTACGACATCGCCGGCGATACGGGAATCAAGCTGGTTGTCCAACGCGTGCGCTCGGGCCTGATGCCGATGGTCTTCGGCAAACGGGCGAGGTTCCCCGAGGACTACAGGGCCGCATCGCCGCTGTCCCATCTACGGGCCGACGCGCCGCCGTTCTTCGTGATCCATGGCACGAGCGATTCGCTGGTGCCGGTCGAAGAGGCGCGGGTGTTCGTCGACGAGTTCCGGAAGGTGTCCGGCAACCCGGTCGCATATGGTGAGCTGCAGGGGGCGCAGCACGCGTTCGACGTCTTCCCCTCGATCCGCAGCATCGGTGTCACACGTGCCGTCGGTCGCTTTCTCGAGTGGTCACGTAGAGGGAAACCAGCGCCTCTGGCAGCGGTGACCTCCACGGAGGCGACGTCCGCGTAGCGGACTAGTGGTCGCCGGGCGTGTGCAGTTGCGCGGTGCCTGCCGGTGGCAGGCCTGCGGCATATGCCAGGACCTCGCAGAATGCTTCGACGTGCGGTTCCAGTTCAACCGACGTCGCAGTCCAGGAGGCCCGCAACTCCAGTTGGTGAGCTTTCGGAGGCCCCACGATGTCGCCGTAACGGAACGACGCCGTCGCGGTCACGGTTCCGCCGAGCGCATTGAGGGGTTCGTTGCGTGACTCGAGCGCGTCCACGAGCCAACTCCACGCCACCTCCGGAAGAAGCGGATCCTCGGCCACCGCAGCATCGAGGTCGGCCTGAATGTAGGCGACGAGCCGCATCGTTCCATTCCAGGCTTCGTCGCCTTCGGGATCGAAGAGGAGGATCAATCTGCCGAACGCGTCACTGTCGCCCTGCCCGACGACATCACCGCTGTCGGCATGACCGACCTCTGCCATTAAGGCGTAGCTGTGCGGCGCAAGGCGCTGTGGGGGCCGGGTGGGGCCGATGTCGATGTCAGCACGAACTCGAGCCGAGTTCATCGCGGCGACGGCGCTGCGGAACTCGGCCGGTTCGACGGGCGATCCCGAAGTCGTCACAGTCCGCGACGGTAGACCCGGATACACCCATCTGGTCGGAGGCGCGCCGAGTGGGGCCGATCCGAGGCGAGGTCCCGGCATGGCAGCATGAGAGCCGCCGACAAAGAGTTGGGCAGAGAGTGCGAGGGTCGATGAGCGGGTTGGAAAATACCAATGCGGGCATGAGTGAGCGGGCGGTTTACGCCTCGAAACGGGTGCTGTCGGATTCGCCATTCCTGGCGGCTGCGGAAGGCCGTACTCCTCGCCACCGCCCGGTGTGGTTCATGCGGCAGGCGGGCCGATCACTTCCCGAGTATCGCGAGATCCGTGCAGGGATCGGCATGCTCGAGTCGTGCTTCGATCCGGCGCTCGTCTGCGAGATCACGATGCAGCCCGTGCGCAGGCACGGTGTCGACGCGGCGATCCTGTTCTCGGACATTGTGGTGCCGCTGAAGGCTGCGGGCATAGACCTGGACATCGTTGCGGGAACCGGACCGGTCGTCGCGAACCCGGTTCGGTCGATTTCAGATGTCGCCGGGCTGCCGCGCCTCGTTCCAGAGGAGGTTGGGGCAGTCGAGCAGGCGGTGCACTTGCTCACCGAGGAGTTGGGCTCGACGCCGTTGATCGGTTTCGCGGGGGCGCCCTTCACCCTGGCCTCTTACCTCGTCGAGGGTGGTCCGAGCCGCAACCACGAGCGCACGAAGGCGCTCATGTATTCCGACCCGAAGACGTGGCACGCGCTGCTGGGCACTCTGGCCGACACCACCATCACATTCCTTCAGGCCCAAATCCGAGCGGGAGTCGACGCGGTACAACTGTTCGACTCGTGGGCAGGAGCGCTGTCCTTGGCCGACTACCGGGAATTCGTTCTTCCGCATTCCGAGCGAGTGTTCGTCGAGTTGGCGAACGCGAAGGTGCCACGCATCCACTTCGGTGTCGGCACCGGTGAACTACTCGGCGTGATGGGTGAAGTGGGAGCGGACGTGGTGGGCGTCGACTGGCGGATTCCCCTGGACGTGGCGGCCCGCAGAGTGGGCCCCGGCAAGGCGCTGCAGGGCAACCTCGACCCCGCCGTGTTGTTCGCCGGGCCGTCCGCCGTCGAAAAGCAGGTCCGCCGCATCGCCGCCGAGGCAGATTCCGCTCTTGCCGGCGGAATGACCGGTCATATCTTCAATCTCGGCCACGGGGTCTTGCCGGACACCGATCCGGGAGTGCTGACCGCAGTCGTCGAGTTGGTGCACTCGTTGTGACCGCGACGTCGCCGAATCTGCTCGTCGTCGGTGGCGGTGTGTCCGGGCTCGTTGCCGCGTACCGACTCCGGAAGAGATTCGGCGCGGCGGCCCGCATCACTCTGGCAGACGGTGCGGCCCGACTCGGCGGCAAGCTGCGCACGGTAACGATGGCGGGCGGACCCGTCGACGTCGGTGCGGAGGCGTTCATCGCGCGTCGCCCGGAGGTGCCTGCTCTTCTGGACGAACTCGGGCTGTCCGATCAATTGGTCTATCCGGCGGGGCTGCATCCGCTCATCTGGTCCGAGAACTCGCTACACCCCCTGCCGCAGAACACCTTGATGGGTATCCCTGCCGACGCCGACAGCCTCCGTGGCCTCGTCGACGAACGGGCACTCGAGCAGATCGCGGGTGAGCGGGCGTTACCCCTCGACTGGACCCCAGGTTCGGATATGTCGGTTGGCGCCCTCGTGGGCGAACGGTTCGGTGCCCAGGTGGTCCGACGGTCCGTGGATCCGCTTCTCGGCGGGGTCTATTCAGGTCTGGCAGACACCATCGGCGTGCGTGCTGCGATACCGACCCTGGCCGAGGCCCTCGACCGCGGTGCCACGAGCCTGTCCGCAGCCGTGGCCGACGCACTGCCCGCTCCGACTGCAGGTCCCGTGTTCGGGACCTTGCGCGGGGGCTACGAGGTCCTCCTGGAGGCGCTGTCGGCGGCTGCTTCGGTGGAGTTCGTGCCCGAACACATTCGTTCGCTTCGGCGAGACGGGGAAGGCTGGCGGGCGGACCCGGTAGGACGAGTGGACGGAGTGATCCTGGCCGTACCTGCCACCCAGCTGAGCGGCTTGCTCGTCGACATCGCTCCGAAGGCCGCCGCTGCGGCCGAGAGAATCCCACTGGCGTCGTCGGCGGTGGTTGCGTTGGCACTTCCGATCGATGTGAACGTTCCACCCAACTCGGGGATCCTCGTCGCCACCGACGCGACGCTCGAAGCGAAGGCATTCACGCTGTCGAGTCGCAAGTGGGCACACCTAGCCGAACGTGGGGTGACATTGGTGCGGGCGTCCTTCGGGCGGTTCGGCGACGCCGGGATCGTCGATGCCACCGACGAGGACTTGGTCGCCGCGGCCCGACGTGACCTCGCAATCGTGACCGGTGTGTCCGACATGCCCGTCGCTACACACGTGCAGCGTTGGCACGGCGGGCTACCGCAGTACGGTCCCGGTCACCTCGACCGGGTTGCGGCGATCGAAGAGGAAGTGGCAGGTCTCGACGGTGTGGAGGTGGCGGGGGCTCTGCTGCACGGGGTCGGTGTGCCCGCTTGCATCGCCGCTGCCACGACGGCCGCGGCGAGGCTCTCGGGGCGAGTGGCACCATAGACCCATGGCACGCCTCGACTTCGACGCATTGAACTCTGAAATCCGCTACCTCATGTTCTCGGTCTTCCAGGTGCAACCCGGTGTCCTCGGGGACGATCGGGAAGCTGTCGCCAAGGAAGCACGGGTCTTCTTCGAAGGACAGGCAGAAAAGGGTGTCGTGGTACGCGGTCTCTATGACGTAGCCGGACTGCGTGCCGACGCAGACTTCATGATCTGGACTCATTCGGGAAGCATCGAGGCGCTTCAAGCCGCCTACTCCGATTTCCGCCGTACGACCGCGCTCGGGCGCGCGAGCGCCCCGGTATGGAGCAACGCCGCGTGTCATCGACCCGCGGAATTCAACAAGAGTCACATCCCCTCGTTCATCGCGGGCGAGGATCCCGGTGACTACGTCTGCGTGTACCCGTTCGTCAGGTCCTACGAGTGGTACCTGCTCCCGGACGAAGAGCGTCGCAAGATGCTCGCCGATCACGGTATGGCAGCTCGTGGATACAAGGACGTGCGCGCCAACACCGTTCCGGCGTTCGCGCTGGGCGACTACGAATGGATTCTCGCGTTCGAAGCCCCCGAGTTGTATCGCATCGTCGATCTCATGCGTGATCTGCGCGCCACCGAGGCACGACTGCACGTGCGCGAAGAAGTGCCGTTCTTCACCGGCCCGCGGGTCGACGTGGACAAGCTTGTCGCCACTCTTCCGTGATCGGCGAGACAGTGCCGGACGCTAACCGGGCACAGCAGGTGGTCCGCCGCCAACATATGTCGCACTGGGGCATGTTCGAAGCCGAGGCGGCGGGGGGTGAAGTCGTCGCCGCGCACCCGCACACCGGCGACGCGGACCCGTCACCAGTGCTCGGCAACATAGCCGGGTCGGTTCGTCACAAGGCGCGGATCACGGGGCCCGCAGTGCGTCGGGGCTGGCTCGAGAACGGTCCGGGACCGACCAGCGAACGCGGCAGCGACGAGTTCGTGTCGGTTGAGTGGGAAGAGCTGACCGAGCGCCTGGCGGACGAATTGCGAAGGGTCGTAGACACTCACGGCAACAGCGCCATCTACGGCGGTTCCTACGGCTGGGCCAGTGCGGGAAGGTTTCACCACGCCCAGAGTCAGGTTCACCGGTTCCTCAACACCCTGGGCGGTTACACCCGTTCGGTCCACAGTTACTCGTTGGGTGCGACGGGTGTCGTCATGCCGAGAGTCGTCGGCACGCACTGGAAGATGTTCGCCCGCTCGACATCCTGGAAGATCATCTCTGCGCACACCGATCTCATGGTGTGTTTCGGGGGCGTCCCGCTCAAGAACACCGGCGTCAATCATGGTGGCACCAGCGATCACCCCACCCGTGGTGCGCTCGATGAGCTTCGCCGCCGTGGTGGGTCCATCGTCTCTTTCAGTCCGTTGCATGACGACCTGCACGGAGCCGGAGAACGGCACACCCCGGTGCCAGGGACCGATGTCGCAATCATGCTCGCCCTCGCTTACGTCCTCGCGACCGAAGGCCTGTGTGACGCGGCCTTCCTGGACAGTCACTGCGTCGGCTACGACCGCTTCGAGCAGTACCTGCTCGGGCGCACCGACGGTGTACCGAAATCACCGAAGTGGGCCGAGCGGATCTCCGGGATCGGCGCCGCGGAACTGGTGGCACTCGCCCGGCGAATGGCGGCGGGACGCACGATGGTGACGGTTACGTGGTCCCTGCAGCGCGTCCGGCATGGTGAGCAGGCGCCGTGGATGGGCGTAACACTCGCGGCGATGCTGGGTCAGATCGGTCTTCCAGGCGGCGGGTTCGGCCACGGCTATGGTTCCATGAACGAACCCGGGCTGGCGCCCGTTCCCTACCCACTGCCTACGCTTCCGCAGGGGCGCAATCCCGTCAGCGACTTCATTCCGGTGGCCGCCGTCTCCGACATGCTCCTCAACCCTGGTGCATCGTTCGACTACGACGGCCGGCGGCTGACGTATCCCGACATTCGGATGGTGTACTGGGCGGGCGGAAATCCATTCCACCACCACCAGAACATCGGACGACTGCGCCGTGCACTCGCCAAGCCGGACACGATTGTCGTCCACGACCCCTACTGGACGCCGATGGCCAGACACGCGGACATCGTGGTCCCGTCCACCACTTCCCTCGAGCGGAACGACATCAGTTGCACCCGCAACGACCCCCTGCTCGTTGCCATGCATGCCGCGGTCGAGTCGTACGCCGACGCTCGAGACGATTACGACACGTTCGCCGGCCTGGCCGAAAGACTCGGGGTGGGTGAGAAGTTCACGGAATCTCGGTCCTCCGAACAGTGGCTCGAGCACCTGTACGGTCAGTGGCGGGACTTCGTCCACGCAGACGGTGTATCCGCGCCGAGTTTCGACGAGTTCTGGGCTCGGGGACACGTGCGGATGAGGACCGAGGACGATCTGATCCTGTTCGGTGACTTCCGGTCGGATCCGGAGCGCAACCCCCTCGACACCCCCAGTGGGAAGATCGAGATCTTCTCGGAAGACATCGACGGGTTCGGCTACGAAGATTGTGCAGGCCACCCTCGCTGGTACGAGCCGGAAGAATGGCTGGGAGGTCGTCGGGCACAGCACTTCCCGCTGCACCTGATCGCCAACCAGCCACGCACCCGTCTGCACAGCCAACTCGACCACGGCACCGCCAGTCAGAAGTCGAAGGTCCGGGACCGTGAACCGCTACGGATCCATCCCGACGACGCCGAGGCCCGGATGCTCGAGACCGGAGACGTCGCGCGCGTGTTCAACGATCGCGGTGCGTGCCTCGCCGGTGTGATCGTCGATGACGGGGTCCGCCGCGGTGTGGTGCAACTGTCCACGGGCGCCTGGTACGACCCACTCGACCCAGGTGACCCCGATTCACTCTGCGTGCACGGAAACCCGAACGTGCTGACTGCGGACGTGGGGACGTCATCGCTTGCCCACGGCAGCACGGGTCAGCATGTGCTCGTCGAGATCGAACGATACGAAGGCGAATTGCCGCCGATCCGCGCGTTCGACCCTCCCACGATCATCGGCCGGTCGGCTGTAGAACCAGTGAGATCGAATTGATGCAGTACCGCTGATCTGTGGGGGTGGGGTAGCCCTCTCCCTCGAAGACGTGCCCGAGGTGGCTGTGACACCTGGCGCAGACCACCTCGGTACGCCTCATGCCGAGCGAATTGTCCTCGCGGAGGACGACCGCATCCGAGTCCGCGGGATCGAAGAACGACGGCCAACCACAGTGGGATTCGAATTTCTCCGTGCTGCGGAACAATTCGGCGTCACACGCCCTGCAGCGGTAGACGCCCTCCGTCGTCGTGTCGGTGTACTCGCCGACAAAGGGGCGCTCGGTACCGGCCTCGCGTAGCACCGCGTACTCTGCGGGCGTCAGTTTCTCGCGCCACTCACGGTCGGAGAGGACGATCTCCGGAGACGACTGCGCGGAGCCGTCCTGCGGCTTCGAAGTCATGGTTCCACGCTAATACTTTTGGCGGCGCTCGGCTGTTTCTCCGAGCTTGCCTTCGACGATGGCTGGTCGCCGGCCGACTCGGCTGCGGGCTGTTCGCCCGTTTCGGAGGTGCGGTGCTTCTCGTTCGGTTCGAGTAAGAAGGCCGGGTCGATTCCCTGGTCGAGTCGACCTTCACGCCGCGCGAGGACATAACGGACGCCCAGCACGCCGAAGATCACCAACAGAAGCAGGCTCCACCCGAGTGTGGTCTTCATGTACTCGGCAGTACGACCGGCTTCCGGGAACCGATTCGACAGCCAGCTGTCATAACTCATGAACCCGTATACCGCCAGCCACGCCGGCCAGTTCCGCATCACCGAATTCTTGAGCACCACTGACATCAGGAGTGGGAACAGCATCATCGAGTAGTACATCTGGCCGAGCGACAAGAGCAGGAACGACGCCGTCAGTAGAACGCCCGACGTGGTGACCACGAAGAACAGTTCGTCGTGTCGGTAGTAGCGGTAGAGCAACCACAGAGACGCGAGCACCATGGCGGCGAAGGCGCCGCGGAGTCCCCAGATCATGGCGGTGGGGAGGCCGTAGTACTTCCCGTTGCCGACTATCGAGCTGTTGAAGTAGTCGCGCGACTCCATCAGGTACGGCAGCGTGTGGCGCACGAAGTCCATCGGATCCGCGGACAGCGGCCACGCCACGGCAGTGAGGATGACCGGGATGCCGATGGCGGTGACGAAGACCTTCCACTGCCCCCGTACCAGTGGTAGGAGCATGAGCGGGGCCAGGATCGGTTTTACCGCGAAGGTCAGCCCGATCGCCGCCCCGGACCAGAGGTCCTTCCGCTTCATCAGCAAGACGAGGAATCCGATCTCGCCGAGCAGCACGAGGCCGTTGATGTTGGTGAAGACGAGCGTGTTCGTGACCGTCTCGGAAGAAAATGTGCCGAGCAACAGGATCGGGGCCGCAATAGAGTCCAAACCCAGGCCGAACATGCGCAGAAGCAGATACAGGGCGATGAGAATGGCGATCGCGTTCGCGAGGATGAACAACCAGCGAGATCTCTCCGGGTCGATCACCGCGATAGGTGCCATCAGCAATGTGCCGGACGGGGGGTAGAGGTAGTGCGGATCCACCCAGTCGAAATTGGCGGTGTACACGGGGCGTCCGTTGAGGAATGCCAGCGCCGCGTTGTAGACGGGTCGGAAGTCGTCGGTGATGTAGCCGTTGACCGCCTTGACGAATACTCGATGCAGCACGGTCATGATGGCGATCGGCCACAGCGCGAAGCTGATTACCTCGGTGGCGGTCCGCCCGGTGCGTGGTTCGAGTCGTCGAAGGAACACTACGGCACGGTACACCGAGAACCTCTGACGTGCGGCGTCGCACCCCCATTGGAGGGCTGAGCGGCCCTCGATCTATGCGGGACAGACGCCACCGTCCGGTGGCAGGACGCCGTCGGCCAGGTAGGCGATGATCGCGTTCTGCGCGCAGTCCGACTGTGTAGCCGGGTGGCCGCTGCCGTGCCAGGTCAGTGTGGCTGTGGTTGCCCCCGCGCCCGACACGACCCCGGTTACGAGTCCGGTACCTGCGTTCCCGACGAGTGGGTCGGCGACGCCGTCGAGCACCAGTACCGGCATGTTCAGTTCACCGGGCAGTGCAGGTGGCGCGGTCGCAGGCCACGACGAGCATTCCAGCAGCGCGACGGCAGCGCTCGGTCCGAACAGGGGGAATTGCTCTCCCCACTGATTCTGCAGTTCCCTGGCTCGGTCGGGCCCCGGCCACTGCTGGCCGTCGGTGCATCGTGTGATCAGCTGGCCATCACTGTCCAGCAGGTCGTCGGCCTGGCCGGCGAGTGCAAGCAAAGATGTGGGGTCGCCCGCCACTGCGCTCGACACCGCGTCGGACAGCCCGCGGACGCGAGCGAGTCGGTCGCCACCGGGAGCGGCGAGGACGCCGGTCACGGCGCTCAGAAGTGTGTTCGTCGAGACACGCGGGATCTGCCCGTTCGATGCGCGGGCCACGGCATCGCTCATCGCTGCGCGAGGATCGGCGCCGAGGGAGCAGTTCAGCGCTGTGCACTGACTGACGAAGACGTCGAACGCCGATTCCAGACCGGTGAGTCTTTGCTCGGTGGCGGTTGCGGCATCCACGGCGGTCGCCGCAGGGGAGTCGAGGACGAGTCTCCCGACGCGGTCCGGGTATTTGGCGGCGTAGCTGAGTGCGACGGCACTACCGTTGCCTGCGGCCAGAAGCCCGATGGAGTCGACGTCCCAAATTCTCCTCAGTGCCTCGATGTCGTCGGCGGCGTGGGTGCTGTCGAACGCCAGTTCCTGTGGTTGCAGGTAGTCGGTGCACACGATGGTTGCCTCCCGGCCGAGAGCGGCCACCTTGTCGACCTGGTCACCGGGTGCAGGATCGAACTGTCCGAGATCGGCCAGGCCACGCCGGAGCTCGGGTGTGAGGCATTCGATCTCCTGGGAGGCCCCTATGCCGCGCCGGTCGAGGGCGACCACCGGGCGCGTGGATAGCAGCGGCCTCAGGTCGCCGGTGCTCATCGCAGCGAGTGTTGCGGTCGATGGTCGATCCGATCCGGAAGTGAACACCAGCGGTGCTTCGTTCTCGGGTGTATCGGCGAGCCGCGCCCGCAGCGCGCCCATTGTGAATGTGCCGGGCAGGGCGCCGCTCTCGTCGACGGCGGCCTGGTACGAGGCACATTCGAAGATGAGGTCGGACGGTGGCGTGGTTGGCTGGTCCAACGCCTCGATGGTGCTCTGTGTGCAGTCGAACCACGTCAGATCAGTGTTCGGGATCTCGAGATCCGGCAGCGCAACCCTGGGGTTCACGGTTTCGGGCGCCGTAATGGCGGGCTCACTGCCGCCGCCTTCGTGCTCAACGGCCACGTGCGGCCGGATGGACGGCCCTGCACCGCATGCGCTGGACACCAAGAGAACTATCGCGAGCATCACCGGTCTGCGCATGCGGAACACCCTGCCAGGTTGCATCACGGTAGGGGCAGCCGCACCCACTTCGTGAGGACGGTGCCGTCTGCGTCGGTGAGAACATGCGCTGGAGTCATCGCGGTGACCTGGGCATGCGGTGAGGTGGCGATACGGCCTGCGGTTCCGCCGGCGAGCACTGGTGCGGTGGTGATGCAGAGCTCGTCGACGGCACCATCGACGGCAAGCCGGCCGAACAGGCTCGGCCCGCCTTCGCAGAGCACCCGGCGCATCCCCAACCCGTCCAGTGCGGTGATCAGCCCGGCGGTGGTGACCTCATGTTCGCCGGCCGTCACCACGTGTGCTCCCGCGTTCGCCAGGTCGGCTATCCGTGCAATGTCGGCGTTCGAGCAGGTGATGACGATTGGTGCGACCTCGGGTTGGTCGAACAGGCGTGAGTGCAGGTCGAGATGGGCGCGGGCAGAGACGACGGCGACCGGTGGCGATTCCGACATGCCCGACTCGATTCGACGCCTTCGACCCTCGGGGCCGATGCGCACGCTTCCGTAGTCCTCGGCTCGCACTGTTCCAGCGCCGACGACTACGACGTCGGCCAACTCGCGCAGCGTGTCGTAGACCCGCTTGTCAGCGGGGGTTCCGAGCGGTCCGCTGAGACCCTCGACGGAGACGGCTCCGTCGATGCTGCACACGAAATTGGCGCGGATCCACGGACGGGGGAGATCCGCCGGGTAACTGTAGAGGTCGCGCAGATCACCATCGGTCAGCTCATCGCTGCCTGATGTGAAGTGCGTCCCAATATTTGCACGGCGCATGTAATTGATCTCATCACGTCGCATACGCTTTCGTGTATGCATGCACGCCTCGTCGATCGCAGCCCGGTGGTGCCTGCGGATCAGTTGGTAGCTCAGATGGTGCCGCCGGCCACGTTCGACGAGGTGAGCTTCGCTTCGTATATACCGGATCCCGCAGAACCGAGCCAGGCCGCTGCGGTCGAGAAGACTCGGGAATTCGCGAGGAAACTGGCAAAGGTTCGCGGCGGCGCGCGACGAGGCCTGTTCGGCCGGAAGGCTCAGGCAGTCGGTGCCGGTCTCTACCTCGATGGCGGTTTCGGTGTCGGGAAGACCCACCTCCTGGCGTCGATCTTCCACAGTGCCCCGGCGCCCAAGGCGATGGGCACCTTCGTCGAGTTGACCCATGTCGTGGGCGCGCTCGGCTTCAACAAGGTTGTCGAGGAACTGTCTGAACACAGCGTCGTCTGTATCGACGAGTTCGAACTCGACGACCCGGGCGACACCATGCTGATATCTCGGTTGTTGTCGGAGCTGTCGGCCCGCGGCGTCTCTATCGCCGCGACCTCGAACACGCTGCCGGGTCAACTCGGCGAGGGCCGGTTTGCGGCGCAGGACTTCTTGCGCGAGATAAAGAAGCTGGGCTCGATCTTCGAGACGATTCGGGTCGACGGGCCCGACTATCGTCACCGCGATCTACCGCCGGCCCCTGACCCGCTGACGTCGGCGGAACTCCTCGAGCGCGCCGAGAGCATCCCAGGCGCCACCTTCGACGATTTCGACGAACTGTGCAAGCACCTCGGCACGCTGCATCCGTCCCGCTACAACAAGCTCGTCGAGGGCATTCCTGCCGTCTTCCTCGACGAGATCCACCCCGCGGAGGACCAGTCGGTGGCTTTGCGACTGGTAGTCCTGGCTGACCGGCTGTACGACGCGGGCATTCCGGTCGCCGTGTCGGGCGCCAAGCTCGACACGATCTTCACACCAGAGATGCTTGCCGGTGGATATCGGAAGAAATACCTGCGCGCCACCTCGCGACTTCTCGCTCTCTCACGCTTCGAAGTCGCCGCCGGCTGAGTCTTCGCGTCACACTGCCCGCTGCATGACGAAGTCATGGTGCAGTTGGGTTCCCACACCGAACGTTCTGGTTCCTACCTTCACGAATCCGTGTTTCTCGTAGAACTTCTGTGCGCGAATGTTCTGCTGGTTCACGCCAAGCCACAGTCCAGCACACCCGGCGGCGGCGGCGCGTTCGACGATCGCGTCCATCATTGCGGACGCCACTCCGGTCCCGTGACTGCCGGGGAGCACATACAGCTTGCTGATCTCTTGGGTCGGACGCAGTGACACCATCTTGCCCAACTCAGGGTCGGACGGCTCGCCTGCGATCAGCATGGCATAGCCGACGATCGATCCGTCGTGTGTGACCTTCAGGACCGTGCGGTTCGGGTCGGTGAGGTACTCGGAGAACCGTTCGGCCGACAGAACGTCGTCGATGAACGTGGCGACGTCGTCCTGTGTCGCGTGGGGCGGACAGGCAAGCGGGAAGGTGGCCGCGGCGACATCGGCAATCGCTTCCGAATCCCAGATGCCGGCCGGGTTGATTTCGACAGTCACAACTGATTTACCATGCCCTTCGGTTCCTTGAGTGCCGTTCCTCACTGTCCACTAGAAGCGTCAGCGCCGCAACCATTCTCACTCTCGCTGCCGGTTCGTGGGTTGTTCGCCGGGTGATGACGGGCAGATCCGAAATCCGGACCGACTCGTCGGTGCCTTCCGGGCCTGCGGCCGAACCCGCGTTCGAGTCGGCCAGGAAGGGTGACGTGAGTCACTCCATCCACTACACTTCGGGATTGCAATTATTAGCAACACTCATTAGCAACCCTAGGAGAGGAGACGATCCGAGAAGAAGGAAATCGTAACGCAGTGTTCGGTCAGCGTCCGGTCAGAGCTGATCGATGGGGGGCACACGGTCACTCCAAAAAGTGAACGCACGGGCTTGTCTTGTCGGCCGGGTGTCACCTACAGTGTCACGCATGCAGCTCATCCTCGTAGTACTCCGCCGTAGCGGGGTCTGATTCGGACCGACCCCTCGCTGCGGGTCGTTGTGAGCTACGAGTTGGTCCTCTCTTCGTTCAGGAAGACCGTGAGCATGAGCACTTCTAATACCAATTCCGCTATATCTTTCCCGTCGGCCTGTCTGTCGAGTCGAGAAGCCGACCCCTTTGCTGCACGCCACCACAAGTCGTTGCCTGAGGCGCTGCGGAACGAATCGGCCGGAATGAACTGGTCGTCGTTCGAGCACACGTATGCGCCGGCGAACGGATCGTTCCGACTGGGCCGTTGGTCGGAGACGAAGTGTGGTTCGGGGATCTCGGACTTCGAGGCAACTCTCGGGATCGGCGAATCGATCCGCAACCTCGGAGCACGCGCGTGCGGCCCTGTCGCCGCCATGACCTCGATGTTGCACGATGTCGGATGCTCGATCGAGATCTTGTCGTTCCACCAACACGAGATCGGGCACCGCGTTGCGACTTTTCTTCTCTGCGAGTGCGGCGGAACCAGACTGTGGGCGATGGGAATCGACGAGTCCTGTACGGGATCGACTCTCCGCGCGATGATTTCCGGCGCCAACCGGTTTCAGTCGGACTGACGAAAAACGGAAAAAAACAGTTCAGCTCCTCGCGATGACCTGGAGCTGAACTGTTCTGTCGGTCTGAAATGGTGCGCAATACTGGGATTGAACCAGTGACCTCTTCCGTGTCAGGGAAGCGCTCTCCCGCTGAGCTAATCGCGCAAGATCATGAATGGAGAGCGGACGACGGGATTCGAACCCGCGACCCCAACCTTGGCAAGGTTGTGCGCTACCAGCTGCGCCACGTCCGCAGTCACGAAGCCCCTGTCACAGAGTCTCCGCTGTCGAGCTGTCCTACATCCATCTTGGTGCGCGATACTGGGATTGAACCAGTGACCTCTTCCGTGTCAGGGAAGCGCTCTCCCGCTGAGCTAATCGCGCGAGGTGGAGACGGGAATCGAACCCGTGTGCACGGCTTTGCAGGCCGTTGCCTCACCACTCGGCCACTCCACCGTGAAGGTTGAGTCCAACCTCTCGAGCGGACGACGGGATTCGAACCCGCGACCCCAACCTTGGCAAGGTTGTGCGCTACCAGCTGCGCCACGTCCGCATGCACCATGTCGATCAGCGAGGATGTTCTCCGTGGTGCGGTTGAGAACATTAGCCGACCATCCGTGAATCTCACAAATCTGCAGGTCAATGGATTGTGCACCGAGCTTGCGTGGACGCTGCCCGGTTGTAGCCCCTCCAGGCGGGTGCCGCTGTGAATCTCGGCGCCAGGATTTTCGTTCGGCCGCTCGGCCGTGTTAGTGTTCCAACTCGTTCGAGCGTGCGCTTTTGGAGCGTCTCGAGGTCCCGTGGCTCAGTGGAAGAGCGTCCCGTTCACACCGGGGAGGTCGCTGGTTCGATCCCAGCCGGGACCACCGAGTGGAAAAACGAGGGCGTTTCCGGCATCGGGATCGTCCTCTTTTTACTTTCGTGTGCAATCAGCCGAAAGGCGACATGGATTTAGTCCGGTCTGGAGACCGGCACGCCGACGGCGCAATGATGTACCGTCGCAAGTCGCGCTCGGTAAGGTGAATAGGTGACAGGTGGTGAAACAGGGCGGGGACCCGCGCTCGGGAACGCGGATGACTCGGACCTTTCCCCGTTCAATGAGGTGAAGGGCCGCTGGCACCGGTGGCGGGCGCACATCGCCGCCACACCGAGCCTCAACTTGGCGTATCGCATCGCGGTGGGCGTCATCGGTGTCCTCGTACTCGCCGCCGGCATCGTGGCGATTCCCTATCCGGGGCCCGGTTGGCTGATCGTGTTCACGGGCCTCGGAATCCTGGCGTCCGAATTCGCGTGGGCCCATCGTCTGCTGCATTTCGCGCGCGAGCGCTACGACACATTCATGGAATGGTTCTCACGAAAGTCGTTCGTAATCAAGGGAGTAGGCGTGCTGCTGACGAGTGCTGTCGTCGTCGCTACGCTGTGGCTGCTCGGAACCTTCGGTCTGGTCGGAACCTGGATAGGTCTCGACTATTCATGGTTGGAGAGCCCGCTCTGACAGGACGCGTCGTTGGACGTCGATGCTGGGCCGATAACATGGGCTGGCGCATTCACAGTGTCTGCGCCGCGTACCCACCTAGGAGAGAATCGCCGTGACCACCCCCGTACCCGTTGCCCCAGCCAGCCTCGTCCGGGTGCCGGCGGGGACTACGGTTGGAACGGCGGTTCGTGAGGCCGGCTACCCGGGTAAGGGACCTGACGCGATCGTCGTGGTCCGCGACGGTGACGGCCAACTGAAGGATCTGTCCTGGGTACCTGATGCCGACATCGAGGTCGAACCGGTGGCGGCGGATACCGAAGACGGACGGAGCGTCATCCGGCACTCTGCGGCGCACGTGCTCGCGCAGGCCGTACAACAGGAGTTTCCCGAGGCCAAGCTCGGTATCGGTCCGCCGATCAAGGACGGCTTCTACTACGACTTCGCTGTCGATCGCCCGTTTACTCCTGAGGATCTCGAGAATCTCGAGAAGCGGATGAAGAAAATCATCAAGGGATCGCAGCGTTTCTCACGGCGTGTTGTTGCTTCTCTCGAGGAAGCCCGCGCCGAGTTGGCGTCGGAGCCCTTCAAGCTCGAATTGATCGACGACAAGTCTGGAATAGACGATCCGGAGATCATGGAGGTGGGCGGCAACGAGCTCACCATCTACGACAATCTGGATCCGCGGACCGGCGAGAAGGTCTGGGGCGACCTGTGCCGTGGCCCGCACATCCCCACCACCAAGCACATCCCGGCGTTCAAGCTCACTCGCAGCTCCGCCGCGTACTGGCGCGGCAACCAGGACAACGCCGATCTGCAACGCATCTACGGGACCGCCTGGGAGTCGGTGGAGGCGCAGGATCAGCACCTCGAACTTCTCGCGGAGGCCGAGCGCCGCGACCACCGCAAGTTGGGGTCGGAGCTGGACCTGTTCAGCTTCCCGGACGAACTCGGCTCCGGTCTGCCGGTGTTCCACCCCAAGGGCGGCATCATCCGCACGGAGATGGAGGACTACTCGCGCAAGCGTCATGTGGAGGAGGGGTACGAGTTCGTCAACACCCCGCACATCACGAAGGGCCACTTGTACGAGGTCTCGGGTCACCTCGACTGGTACCGCGACGGCATGTTCCCGGCGATGCACATCGACGAGGAACGCAACGAGGACGGCACCGTGCGCAAGCCGGGCCAGGACTACTACCTCAAGCCGATGAACTGCCCGATGCACAACTTGATCTTCCGGTCCCGCGGGAGGTCGTATCGAGAACTGCCCATGCGGCTGTTCGAATTCGGCTCGGTGTATCGGTACGAGAAGTCGGGCGTCGTCCACGGGCTGACCCGGGTGCGCGGCATCACCCAGGACGACGCGCACATCTACTGCACTCGTGAACAGATGCGCGGCGAAATCGCCACCACACTTCAGTTCGTTCTCGGTCTCTTGAAGGACTACGGCCTCGACGACTTCTACCTCGAGTTGTCGACCAAGAACCCGGACAAGTTCGTTGGGGACGATGCAGCCTGGGAGGAAGCGACGGCAACACTGGCCGAGGTTGCGGAAGCATCAGGGCTCAATCTCTTGCCCGATCCGGGGGGCGCAGCGTTCTACGGTCCCAAGATCTCTGTGCAGGTCAAGGACGCCCTGGGGCGTACGTGGCAGATGTCGACCATTCAACTCGACTTCAACTTGCCTGAGCGTTTCGGCCTCGAGTACACGGCGAGCGATGGCACCAAGCAGCGTCCGGTGATGATCCACCGAGTACTCTTCGGCTCGATCGAACGGTTCTTCGGTGTGTTGACCGAGCACTATGCGGGTGCGTTTCCGGCCTGGCTCGCACCCGTTCAGGTTGTGGGCATCCCGGTGGCGGAGACCTTTGCCGATCATCTCTTCGGCGTGGTGGAGCAGTTGAAGACGGCCGGAATCCGCGCAGAGGTCGACGCGAGTGACGACCGGATGCAGAAGAAGATCTTCAACAACACCGCACAAAAGGTGCCGTTCATGCTCCTGGCGGGCGCCCGCGATGTGGAGGCCGGCGCAGTAAGCTTCCGTTTCCGTGACGGCACTCAGGTCAATTCGGTGCCTGTCGATGATGCCGTTCGCATGATCACTGATTGGGTCGCTCGTCGCGAGAATGCTTCGCCGACAGCGGAGTTGCTGCGAGCCGGTGGGGAAGCGTGACGCGCATGGCCGAAGGTGAAGAAGTGAGTGCCGACGAAATGTCGGGTGGCGTAGGGCCGCTCGTGGACCGAGGCCCGGGGGAGCCCGATCACCTTCAGCGGATCTGGTCGCCCCATCGCATGTCGTACATCGCCGAGGCCCCGAAGTCCCAAGAAGCCCTCAACGAGCCGTTCATCGCAATCCCGAAGATGGACGACGAAGAAGGGTTGATAGTGGCGCGCGGAGAGCACGTCTACGCGGTGCTCAATCTGTACCCGTACAACCCGGGTCACCTGATGATCGTGCCCTACCGCAAGGTCGCCGCGTTGGAGGACCTCACCCCTGAAGAGAGTGCCGAGCTGATGTCGTTCACTCAGCAGGCTCTGCGAGTGATGAAGCGGGTCTCACGGCCCGACGGATTCAACGTCGGCCTGAATCTGGGTCAGGCAGCCGGCGGCTCACTCGCCGAACACCTGCACCAGCACATCGTTCCTCGATGGCGCGGTGACGCCAACTTCATCACGGTACTTGCCGGGGTCAAGGTCATGCCGCAGCTGTTGCGGGAGACCAGAGAACTACTGGCACGGGCCTGGATGAGTGACCGATAAATGAATGGCGTGCGAGTTCACAGGCTTGCGCGTACGGGGTTTTGCCATGAGGTGGAGAATGGGGTGGAGCGGTGCTGAGCTTCTTCGGACGGGCATCCGTTTCCAAGGTGACGGCGCCATTGGGGAAAGCCCTTGTCAAGACCGGGCTCACCCCTGACGCGGTCACCGTAATCGGAACCGTCGCGACGGTGGCCGCGGCGGTAACGCTGTTTCCCAGCGGACATTTGTTCTGGGGAACGATGGTCATCTGGTTGTTCGTGATGTTCGACATGCTCGACGGAGCGATGGCCCGTGCCCGCGGCGGCGGGACTCGCTATGGTGCGGTGCTCGACGCCACCTGCGACAGGGTGGCTGACGGTGCAATATTCGCCGGTCTTGCCTGGTGGGCGGTGTATCACGAAAACAGCAAACCGCTGCTGGTCGCGACGCTCATCTGCCTCGTCACCTCGCAGGTGATCTCGTACGCGAAGGCGCGTGCCGAGGCGAGCGGCCTGTCCGCAGACGGTGGGCTCATCGAAAGACCCGACCGCCTGATCTTGGTGCTGGTCGGTGCGGGTGTGACCGGACTCGGAGTCCCATGGGCGATTCACGTCGCGATGTGGGTGCTCTCCGTAGGAAGCGTAATCACAGTGTTCCAACGTGTTCTCGCCGTTCGCCGGTCGGACGGGGCACGGGACGTTCTGCCCTTGCCGGCCACGGACACGACACCCGAAGACGGACGGTCGGCCTCGCAGTGAACGTCTCGGAGCGTCTGACCGACTTGGGCTACGCGACGGGCTGGCGACTGGTACGTGCTCTTCCGGAGCGAGCGGCCGTAACCGTGTTCGACAGGGCAGCGGACTTGGTCGTTCGCAGGGGTGGACCCGAGCAGCTGCGCCGAAATCTCGGCCGTGTCTTGGGCGTGCCTGCGCAGGAGGTACCGGATGCGCTCGTCCAAGCGTCGGTTCGGTCCTACGCGCGTTACTGGCGGGAGGCGTTCCGGCTTCCGTCGATGGACCTCGTGAAGACCGGAGCCGCGCTGGACTCGCTCGTCGAGGGACAAGAACACCTCGATGCCGCGATGGAAAACGGCAAGGGGGTGGTGATGGCGCTCCCGCACAGCGGCAACTGGGATATGGCCGGGGTGTGGTGTGTACAGCACTGGGGCGGACTGTCCACTGTCGCCGAGAGGTTGAAGCCCGAATCGCTGTACCAACGATTCGTGGCCTACCGGGAGGGACTCGGATTCGAGATATTCCCGCTCAGCGGGGGAGAGTCGCCTCCATTCGAAGAACTGTCGGCGCGCTTGCGAGACAACAAGATCGTCTGCCTCCTCGGTGAACGCGATCTCGCGAAGAAGGGCGTGCCTGTCACCTTCTTCGGTGAGCCGACGAGGATGCCCGCCGGTCCTGCCAGGCTTGCGATCGATACCGGGGCGCCGTTGGTGTCCGTGCATTGCTGGTTCACCGACGGTGGGTGGGGATTTCGGATCGATCCGCCGATCGACACGTCGAAAGGCGTGGCCGCTGCCACACAGGCGCTGGCGGAGAGATTCGAGACCAACATCGCGGCCCACCCAGAGGACTGGCACATGTTTCAGCCACTGTGGCTCGGCGATTTGTCGCAGGACAGGCGCTCACGCATGGAGAAGCAGTGAAGATCGGAATGGTCTGCCCGTATTCGTTCGATGTGCCGGGCGGAGTGCAGGCCCATGTCGTGGACCTGGCCGAGGTGCTGATCGAACGTGGACACAAGGTGAGCGTCTTGGCCCCTGCCTCCGACGACGTCGACCTTCCTGACTTCGTAGTCTCGGCAGGAAGAGCGCTCGCCATTCCCTACAACGGGTCGGTGGCCCGGCTCAGTTTCGGCCCGACCGCCAGCGCGCGGGTCCGACGCTGGATCTCCGACAACAATTTCGACGTTCTGCACATCCATGAGCCCAACGCGCCGAGCCTGTCGATGCTGGCGCTTCGAGTCGCCGAAGGCCCGATCGTGGCCACCTTCCACACCTCGACCACGAAGTCGTTGGTGCTGAGCACGTTCCAGGCCGTTCTTCAGCCCTATCTGGAGAAGATCAGTGGGCGGATCGCCGTATCGGAACTGGCGCGTCGCTGGCAGGTGGAAGCGCTCGGTTCCGACGCGGTCGAGATCCCCAACGGGGTCGACGTCCAGGCTTTCGCGAATGCCGAACCGCTGCCTGGATATCCGCGCGCCGGGCACACTGTCCTGTTCCTCGGCAGGTACGACGAGCCGCGCAAGGGCATGGAAGTGCTACTGAGAGCGCTTCCGACGCTCGTGGAGAAGTATCCGGACCTCGAGGTGTTGGTGGTCGGCCGCGGTGACCGGGACAAGTTGCGCCGCGCTGCGGGGCCCTTGTCCAAGCACTTGCGTCTCCTCGGCCAGGTGGATGATGCGGAGAAGGCTTCCGCATTGAGGAGCGCCGACGTGTACTGCGCGCCCAATCTCGGCGGTGAGAGCTTCGGAATCGTGCTCGTGGAAGCGATGTCAGCCGGAGCGGCGGTCGTCGCAAGCGAACTCGACGCGTTCCGGCGGGTCTTGCGGGACGGGCAGGCCGGGGTGCTGGTACCGGTAGGTGACGCGTCGGCACTCGCCGCCGGGATCGACTCGGTGCTCGGTGACCCCGAGCGCCGTGCCTCGCTCGTCGATGTCGGACGGACGATCGTCAGCGAATACGATTGGCCGGTGGTGGCCGAACAGATCCTGCGCGTATACGAGACGGTCACCGTCGGCCGCGACAGTGTTCAGGAGGTCGGTTCGTGACGCTGTCCGTGCTGACGATTCTCGTTCTCGTTCTCGTTGTAGCGGTCTTGATCGTGATCGGGCTATGGGCATACGGAACGGCGAACCGACTCGACCGTCTGCACGTGCGCTCAGATCTGAGCTGGCAAGCTCTCGATGCCGCACTCGCCCGACGAGCGGTGGTCGTGCGCGCAGCAGTCGCGGCATTGGATTCACCCGAGGGGCAGTCGCTCGCGGCGCTTGCGGTCCAGGCCGAACGGTCGGATAGGGACGAGCGAGAATCTGCGGAGAATGCATTGTCGAGCGCACTGTCGTCGTTCGACTTCGAGAGACTGCGACCTCAGTTGGTGGCCGAATTGGCGGACGCAGAAGCCAGGGTTCTGATCGCCCGCAGATTCCACAACGACGCCGTCCGTGACACGCTGGCGCTGCGGACCCGCAGGCCGGTTCGGTGGCTGCATCTCGGAGGCATGGCTCCATTGCCGACATATTTCGAGATCACCGAACGGTCGTCGTCTCCTGCGGTAACCGACGGGTTGGCACTGGATTCGGTCAGGACGTCCGCGAGAGTGGTTCTTCTCGACGACCAGGGGCGGGTCTTGCTGCTCAGGGGGCACGATCCGACCGTCCCCGACGTCTATTACTGGTTCACCGTCGGTGGTGCCGTCGAGCAGGGGGAGAACCTGCGTGCCGCGGCGGTTCGGGAGATGGCCGAGGAGACCGGGTACGTCGCCGCTGTCGATTCGCTCCGTGGACCGATGTGGCGCCGGGTGGCAGTGTTTTCCTGGAACGGTCAGCTCATCCGTTCGGAGGAGTTGTTCTTCGCGCTACGCGCAAACGGATTCGAGCCACGCCACGATGGTTTCACCGATCTCGAGGAGCGCTCGATAGCCGGCTACCGGTGGTGTACTGCGGACGAAATCCGTGAACTGTCCGAATCAGGGGAAACCGTCTATCCACGTGATCTGCCAGACTTGCTGGACGAGGCAGGTGTGGTGGCCTCGGCCGCACACGATCCAGAGGTGCGCGCGATAACGTGAGCCCGGCCTGCGCAGCCCGAGAAAGCCAGAGAAAGCCGACTGGCTACGGCTCCGCGCGACCCGTGGTCCTAGAATCAGGTACTGCAGCGTGAGTATTGCCTGCACGCATGCCGTCATGAAGCCAATCAATGCCCCAACCAGGAGATCGTTGTGAGCACCCCCGACACCACCCCCACCACCGGTACTGCGCGCGTCAAGCGCGGCATGGCCGAGATGCTGAAGGGTGGGGTCATCATGGACGTCGTCACTCCTGAGCAGGCGAGAATCGCCGAGGATGCAGGTGCCGTGGCGGTCATGGCGCTCGAGAGGGTGCCCGCCGATATCCGGGCCCAAGGTGGCGTCTCCCGGATGAGCGACCCGGACATGATCGACGGCATCATCTCCGCCGTGTCCATCCCGGTGATGGCCAAGGCACGCATCGGCCACTTCGTCGAGGCCCAGATCCTTCAGTCCCTCGGTGTCGACTACATCGACGAATCCGAGGTTCTCACCCCCGCCGACTACACCAACCACATCGACAAATGGGAGTTCACGGTCCCCTTCGTCTGTGGTGCAACCAACCTCGGAGAGGCACTTCGCCGGATCACCGAGGGTGCGGCGATGATCCGCTCCAAGGGTGAGGCGGGCACAGGTGACGTGTCCAACGCCACAACCCACATGCGCACGATCGGCGGCGAGATCCGGCGTCTCACCTCACTGAGCGCGGACGAACTCTACGTGGCGGCCAAGGAACTGCAGGCCCCCTACGATTTGGTCGTCGAGGTCGCAAGGGCAGGCAAGTTGCCGGTCACCATGTTCACAGCAGGTGGAATCGCGACCCCGGCCGACGCCGCGATGATGATGCAGCTCGGCGCCGAGGGCGTATTCGTCGGCTCCGGTATCTTCAAGTCCGGCAACCCCGCCGAGCGGGCTGCCGCGATCGTGAAGGCCACCACATTCTTCGACGATGCGGATGTGCTCGCGAAGGTCTCCCGGGGGCTCGGTGAGGCCATGGTCGGCATCAATGTCGACGACATCCCCGTTCCGCACCGCCTTGCCGAGCGCGGTTGGTAACCCACGCGATCAACGCGTGATTCGAAGGCTCTCATCGCTTGTGGGAGCTTTACTGAAGTGAGCTCGGGAAGGGGCCGTGGATGGCGACGATCGAAGAGATTCTCGAGGTGGAAGGCCTCGAGGAGAACATCTTTCGAGGAATTGCAACCGAGACCACGCTTCCCCGGACGTTCGGTGGCCAGGTAGCAGGCCAAGCGCTGGTCTCTGCCGTTCGTACGGTCGACCCCCGGTTCTCGGTGCATTCGCTCCACGGGTACTTCCTGCGGCCCGGCAACCCCACGATGCCGATCGTGTATCTCGTCGACAGGATCCGGGACGGTCGGTCGTTTGTAACCCGGCGGGTAAGCGCCGTGCAGGACGGGCAGGCGATCTTCACCATGGCGGCGTCGTTTCAGGTCGTGGACGAGGGCATCGAGCACCAGGACGAGATGCCCGTGGTACCGCCGCCGGACATGTTGCCCTTCGCCCGCGACTCCGATGATCCGGAGACTGCATGGCTGGCTCGGGAGTGGTCGGATTGGGATATTCGGATGGTCGGGGACGGTGAGCTGGCGCGTCGTTCCGGCGCGGCCGCGCAGCAGCAGGTATGGTTCCGCTCTCGCAGGAAGCTACCCGACGACCCCGTCTTCCACGTTTGTGCGCTGACCTACATGAGCGACATGACGCTTCTCGGTGCGTCCAAGGTGCCACACCCCGATGTTCAGACACAGTCCGCGTCGCTTGATCACGCATTGTGGTTCCTGCGCCCGTTTCGGGCCGATGAGTGGTTGCTCTACGACCAGACATCGCCGTCCGCGGGGTTCGGACGCGCGCTGGCTCAGGGGCGGATCTTCGATCGGGCGGGAAACCTCGTCGCGGCCGTCGTTCAGGAGGGATTGACGCGGTTTCTCCGCTCCGATTGACCCGTCACCGACTGACCCGGTCAGCGCCGAGCCGACTGACCCAGTCAGGGCAAATCGCGCACCGCGGGTTTCGCCGGATGGTCGTAGCGCACGAGAAGGTTTGGCGTTTCGGTGATCTCGGCGTTGTGGCACAACAGTGCAGCGATTGTCCACTGGCGACTGGGTGGGGTGTGTCGCCGTAGGGCACCCTCGCTGAGGTGGAGTTGTACCGTGACGTCGAAGCCGAAGTCTCTGCCGAGCAGCATCGGTCCGGTGACCAATATCACTTGTTCGCCGGCAGCGAGTTCCTGAGGGCAACGGGCTGACCTGTCCTCGTCCTCGTCCCATAGACGCGGCAACCACCTCCGATCTACGCGGATCGACTGCACTACCTCACGGCGGAGAGCCTCATAGTCGAACCATAGAGTGCGGTAGCTGAGTTCGTTGTCACGTCCGTACTCGAACCGAAGTGATGCGGGCCGGACGAAATCATGAAGTGACACGACAGCACAGGGACGGCCCCGCTCCCGCAGGAACGATTGCACCGCACCGGCAAAGGAGATCGGATGTGCGGCTTCTGGTGCGTCGATCGCGGCGACGACGACACCGTCCACGGCAAGACAGCGCTCCGCGACGAGTGCGACGAGAGCTTGCGGACTCGTCGGCGTGTACTTCGTCATGGCACCCATGGTGCCTCGAGGCAGATGGCGGCAGATAACCTTGACTTGGCACGAAGAGGAGGGCCGATGGCGAGAATCGGGGACATCCTCGAACTCGAGAAACTGAAGAAGAACGTGTTCTGTGGAACTGCTCATCTCGATCAGGAGTGGAAGGATTGGTTTATGCCTATCGTTCCAACCGATTCCACCGACAGGAATTCCCGCAGTGGCGCCGCTGTTGTTCAGGAGGGGTTGACCCGCGTCCGGCGTCATCAGAGTAGGCACGGCATCGAGATAGGAAACATGGCATGATCCGACCCCTTGTCGGAGTACTCGCCCTCCAGGGTGATGTACGTGAACACATGGCCGCACTGAATGATTCGGGTGCGGATGCCATCGGTGTGCGTCGTCCGGAGGAGCTCGGGAAGGTAGACGGCCTGGTCATTCCCGGAGGGGAGTCGACGACGATGAGCAAGCTGCTGCAGGTGTTCGAACTCCTCGAACCCTTGAAAGAAAGCTTGCGCGAGGGACTTCCGGCCTATGGGTCGTGTGCCGGAATGATCCTGCTTGCGAGTGAGATCCTCGACACTCGGCCCGATGCGAAGCACCTCGATGCGATCGATATGACGGTGCGCCGCAACGCCTTCGGTCGTCAGGTCGATTCCTTCGAATCAGACCTGGACTTCGACGGCATCGTCGGCGATGCGGTGCGGGCCGTCTTCATCCGTGCACCCTGGGTCGAACGGGTCGGTGACGACGTCGAGGTCCTCGCCCGCGTGCCGGAGTCGGCCGGAGCCGCGGCCGGGCACATCGTGGCTGTGCGGCAGGGGTCGGTAGTCGCCACTTCCTTCCACCCCGAGGTGACCGGCGACCGCCGAGTGCACGAACTGTTCGTCGACATCGTTCGCCGCGGATAGGCTCGGTTTCAGCGCTGCGGGGCCGTGATGAGCGAGTTCAGCAGCGCGGCCCCGATGGCGGGAGAGTCGACGGTGACTGCGAACTGTCGGCCGTCCTGCCGGGTGAGGACGAGGCCGTCCCCGCCGTGGACGATGACCGCGGTCCCGCGCGGGCTCACTCGGTACCCGAATCCGCCCCACTCGGCGGGCCGGATTCGCGCAACCTGTGCTTCGCTGATCGCATCGAGCGGAATCCGCCGCCACTGCACGCCCCAGGACGACAGGGTGAGTCCGGTCCGGTCTACCTGGACCCCGATGGAGGCGAACACGCCACTCGCCAGGGCGACGAGGACGAACAGCAGCACCAGCCAGGGCGCCCCCAGCAGTCCCGCGACGACTGCGGCAACGACCATGATCAGCCCGAGAACCGCCGCCCACGGACCCCTGGCGTATCCGGTCCACACAGCGCGTTCGTCCTCGGACAGTGGGACGGACAGGGTCGGGGCCGGGCCGTACCGGCGCACGTTCGTGGACTTCGGCGCAATTGCGTAGACGGCCACGGCCCACGGGATGCCGAGCAGAGGGATGACGATGGCCCACCCCAGCGATGCGGCCTCGGGCGCACCCGCTTGCCGGGTCGCAGTGACACCGGCGATCCACGTCGCCGCGGTTATCCAGGAGATCAGCGCGGTTGTCGGAAGCCACAGTGCGGCGTCTCCCCGGCCGCGGACCGCGGAGACGACCGCAACCACGGTGACGATCGCACACACCGCAATGACAACCGCGAAGAAGGTGCCTGTGTCGCTGAACCCGTCGGGTCCATCGGCGGACCAATGTCTCGCGACGGTCTCAGGCAGGTCTGGGCCCCAGGCCAACCGGGCCACTAGCACCACGAGTAAGGGAAGTGCGGTCGCAGCGACGGCTGCCGACAGGCGGTATCGGGTGGTGGTCATTTCTCGGCAATCTCCTTCAGTACGTCGATCATCTGGGGGGTGTCCAATCCGAGGCGTCGAGCCTCGGTTACGAAGACCTTCGCGGCCTCGGTCAGACCGGTTCTGGCGGGTGTCGAGTCGGCGCGGACGACAGCTCCTCGCCCGCGGCGGAGGTCGATCAGCCCCTCATCGCGCAGTGCGGCGTAGGCGCGCAGGACGGTGTGCAGGTTGACATCGATCGATTCCGCGAGCGCCCGAGCAGAGGGCAGTCGATCGCCTGCGTGGATCTCGCCGCGCAGAAATGCACCACGTACGTTCGCTGCGATTTGATCACCCAGTGGAGTGCTCGATCCGTGGTCTACGCGCATCAACATGTTCGCATTGTATGCAAACAACGCGATTAAGAGCAAGCAATGACACCGGAACGGGCAGCGCACCGAACAAGGCGGGTAACATCGGCGAAGCTGAAACCGCGCATTCGGCGTGCAAATGGCAGTACGAAAGGGGCTTGAATCGCATGAGCGGCCACTCCAAATGGGCCACCACCAAGCACAAGAAGGCCGTGATCGACGCCAAGCGTGGCAAGGCCTTCGCGAAGCTGATCAAGAACATCGAGGTGGCGGCCCGTACCGGTGGTGGCGACCCCGCGGGCAACCCCACCCTGTACGACGCCATCCAGAAGGCGAAGAAAACGTCGGTCCCGAACGACAACATCGAACGCGCGCGCAAGCGCGGTGCCGGTGAAGAAGCAGGCGGTGCCGACTGGCAGACCATCATGTACGAGGGCTACGGCCCGAATGGTGTCGCCGTTCTGATCGAGTGCCTGACCGACAACCGCAACCGTGCGGCCGGCGAGGTTCGTACCGCGATGACACGCAACGGGGGAAGTATGGCCGACCCCGGGTCCGTGTCCTACCTGTTCACCCGCAAGGGTGTCGTCACTCTCGAAAAGGGTGACCAATCTGAAGACGACGTCTTGATGGCTGTCCTCGATGCGGGAGCGGAGGAGGTTACCGATCTCGGCGAGACGCTGGAGGTAGTGAGCGAACCCACCGATCTCGTCGCGGTGCGTACTGCTCTACAGGAAGCGGGAATCGAATACGACTCCGCCGAGGCCGATTTCCGTGCCTCCGTCGAGGTTCCGGTCGATGTCGATGGTGCCCGTAAGGTCTTCAAGCTCGTCGATGCGCTCGAGGACTCCGACGACGTCCAGAACGTCTATACCAATGTCGATCTCTCCGACGAGGTGCTTGCGCAGCTCGAGGGCTGATCGTGGACCCGTAGGGCTGGGGCCGGGCTCGACCGCCCAGCGACTGCGTGTTGGTGCAACGACTCGTCCGACCCCACGGCTAGGCTATCGAACAGCTGTTCGGCATCGGAGAGGTGGCTTTGCGTGCGTGTGCTGGGTGTCGATCCTGGTCTGACCCGGTGTGGCTTCGGCGTGGTCGACGGCGGAAGTGGCCGCACCGTCGCTCCTGTGGCAGTCGACGTGATCCGCACCCCTGCGGCTCTCGACTTGTCGTCCCGGCTGCTGAGGATCTCCGAGGCAGCCGAAGAATGGATCGAGTTGTACAGACCCGAGGTGGTGGCAATCGAGCGGGTCTTTTCCCAGCACAACGTGCGTACCGCGATGGGTACGGCCCAGGCGGGTGGTGTCGTGGCGCTCGCCGCCGCGCGCCGTAGCATCCCTGTGTGCTTCCATACTCCAAGTGAAGTGAAAGCAGCGGTCACGGGCAGTGGTTCGGCCGAGAAGGCTCAGGTGACGGCCATGGTGACTCGCATTCTCGACTTGTCGACCGTACCCAGGCCCGCTGACGCAGCGGACGCACTGGCGTTGGCGATCTGCCACTGCTGGCGGGCACCCATGATCGAGCGCATGGCCCGCGCCGAGGCCGCGGCCGCCGAGCAGAAGCGCCGCTACCAGGCCCGGCTGGCCGAACTGAAAAAGGCAGGTCCATCATGATCGCGTCCGTCCGTGGTGAGGTGCTCGAGATCGCCCTCGACCATGTGGTGATCGAATCCGGGGGAGTCGGGTACCGCGTCAATGCGACGCCGGCGACCCTCGGCGGTCTACATCGCGGAACAGAGGCTCGGCTGGTCACAGCGATGATCGTGCGCGAGGACTCGATGACGCTGTACGGGTTCCCCGATTCCGAGTCCAAGGATTTGTTCGGGCTCCTGCAGACCGTATCGGGAGTGGGTCCTCGACTGGCCATGGCGACCCTCGCTGTACTCGAGCCCGAAGCCTTGCGCGCGGCGCTCGCCGACGGCAATGTCGGGGCGCTTACGCGGGTACCGGGTATCGGCAAACGAGGCGCCGAGCGGATGGTTGTCGAACTGCGTGACAAGGTCGACTCGGTGTCGTCGAGTGCCGGGGCGGTAGTTTCAGGGGGGAATGGCAGAAGTTCGATTCGCGACCAAATCGTCGAGGCGCTGATCGGACTAGGCTTCCCGGCCAAACAATCCGAGCAGGCAACGGATTCAGTTCTTGCAGACACACCGGGGGCGACCACTTCGTCAGCGCTGCGGTCAGCACTCTCACTCCTCGGGAAGACACGATGAATCTCGAACCGAGGGAAGGCGCGGAAGACTACGACGCAGGATCACCGGTCTCTGCTGAACTCGTCACCGGCGACGGCGACATCGAGGCAAGTCTTCGGCCGAAGAATCTTCGGGACTTCATCGGGCAGGCGCGCGTGCGGGAGCAGCTGCAACTGGTACTCACCGGCGCGAAGAACCGTGGTGGCACACCCGATCACATCCTGCTGTCCGGGCCGCCGGGACTGGGCAAGACCAGCATGGCGATGATCATCGCCGCCGAGTTGGACTCCTCGCTCCGGCTCACGTCCGGGCCTGCGCTCGAGCGAGCAGGCGACCTGGCTGCGATGCTCAGTAACCTCGTCGAGGGTGACGTACTGTTCATCGACGAGATCCATCGGATCGCCCGTCCCGCCGAGGAGATGCTGTACCTCGCGATGGAGGACTTCCGTGTCGACGTCGTGGTCGGCAAGGGTCCCGGTGCCACCTCGATCCCGCTGGAAGTCGCGCCGTTCACGCTGGTCGGTGCGACCACCCGATCAGGCGCGCTGACCGGGCCGCTTCGCGATCGATTCGGCTTCACCGGACACATGGACTTCTACGAACCCGCAGAGCTTCAGCGGATCCTCATGCGCTCGGCGGGCATTCTCGGAGTTCGGTTGGGGGAAGAAGCGAGTGCCGAGATCGCCGGCCGGTCCCGGGGCACGCCCCGAATCGCGAATCGCCTGCTCCGTCGGGTCAGGGACTACGCGGAGGTCAGGGCGGACGGCGTCGTCACCCGTGAGATCGCTCGTTCGGCACTTGCGGTGTACGATGTCGACCAGCTGGGACTGGACCGGCTCGATCGGTCTGTTCTCAGTGCTTTGGTGCGAAGTTTCGGTGGTGGACCAGTTGGTGTGTCCACTCTCGCCGTAGCAGTCGGTGAAGAGCCGTCCACTGTCGAAGAGGTCTGCGAGCCCTTCCTGGTGAGAGCCGGGATGATCGCTCGAACGCCGCGCGGACGTGTCGCCACCGCGGCGGCATGGATCCAGTTGGGGCTAACGCCTCCGCCGGATGCGGTAGCGGGGGGAATCGACGTCCGGGTCAACGAACCCCAGTCCTCGTTGTTCGATCAGGAGGGCGCTTGATCGGGTGGGCGAAATGCCCGCATCAGCCGGCTCGAACCGATGGTTGGGCCGGTAATGGCACACTGGTGTCCTGCATCGGCCCACCCGGGGTCGATGCTAACGACCATTCGACATACCTCGAGGTTGACTGACTGATGGATTTTCTCTTCCCGCTCCTGATCCTGGCGCTGCTCGTCCCGATGTTCCTGGGGATCCGCCGTCAGAAGAAGGAGGCGGCAAAGACGGCCGCTCTCCAGGATTCACTCTCTGTGGGCGATCGCGTCTTCACCACAGCAGGCCTGCACGCAACTGTCGTCGGCCTGAACGACGAATCGATCGAACTCGAGATCGCTCCCGGTGTGGTTACCACCTGGTCGAGGCTGGTCGTCCGCGAGCGGATCGAGGACACTCCGATGCCGGATGCCGGACCCATCGAGCACGAGTCGATCGAGGCCGATACCAGCGGTGAGGACCGTGGGAACGGCGAGGGCAAAACGCCGCGTTTGTGAACCGACCAACCGACGCCTGTTGCATCGCGTCGAGGGCGTACCGGGCCGGCAGCCGGGGTTCGGGCCCGAGTTCGCCGACTTGGCGTACCTGAACGTTCCCACTCGAACTGTACGTACTGAGGAGACATAGAGATCGTGGCACCTTCCACAGGATCGGTGCATCCCGTCCGCTCCCTCACCGTTTTCGCGGTGCTCGTGGCGGTTCTGTATGCCCTGGTGTTCTTCACCGGTGACAAATCCACTACACCCAAGCTGGGCATCGACCTGCAAGGTGGGACCCGAGTCACCCTCACCGCGCGCACTCCGGACGGCAGTAGCCCGACACCGGAGAGCCTGCGGCAAGCACAAGAGATCATCGAGAGCCGTGTAAACGGTCTCGGAGTCTCCGGCTCGGAGGTGGTGATCGACGGCGACAATCTCGTCATCACCGTCCCCGGCGACGATGGCGCCCAGGCTCGCTCATTGGGCCAGACTGCGCGGCTTTACGTCCGCCCGGTCCAGACGTCCCAGCTGGCGGCCGCCCCTGGAACGGCGGCACCGGCCGGGGAGACGCCGGCTGGAACAGAGACGCCGGCGGGCGACGGAGCCCCGCCGGGAACCGAGGCACCGGCACCACAGAACCGGCCGTTCCCGGCGCAGGAGCCGTCGCCAACGCCGGCACCGGCCCCGACGGAGGAACAGACGCCTACCGGGACCGACGGAGCCACCACCGCTGAAGCTGCGGCCGAGATCGCTGCTGCCCGGGCCACGCGCCAGAGCACCGACCCGGCCGTCCAGCAGCAGGCGATGGCCACGCTCGACTGCTCGGTGCCAGATCCGCTCCGCGGCAACGACGACCCGACACTGCCGCTGGTCGCGTGTTCCACCGATGGTCAGGTGGTGTATCTGCTCGACCCGGCGATCATCGACGGTCAGGAGATCGACGACGCCACGGCCGGGTACAACCCCCAGCAGTCGCGCTACGAGGTGAGCCTGACGTTCAAGTCCGGGGCCAGCAATACCTGGGCTTCGTTCACAGCACAGAACATCGGGAGGCAGGCAGCCTTCACGCTCGACTCGAAGGTGGTCAGCGCACCTGTCATCCAGGGCGCCACCCCGGCAGGCAGTGCGACGTCGATCACCGGTCAGTTCACCCCCGACGAGGCGAACGAACTCGCGAACACACTCAAGTACGGTTCGCTGCCGCTGTCGTTCGCGTCCTCGGAGGCCGAGACCGTGTCGGCGACGTTGGGTCTCGCTTCGCTGGAGGCCGGTCTCGTCGCGGGCATCGTCGGCCTGGTCCTCGTCCTCCTCTACTGCTTGCTCTACTACCGGATGCTCGGCATACTCACCGCGCTCTCCCTGGTGCTCTCGGGTGTCATGGTGTACGCGATCCTGGTGCTGCTCGGGCGGTACATCAACTTCACCCTCGACCTCGCGGGCATCGCCGGTCTCATCATCGGTATCGGTATGACGGCCGACTCGTTCGTGGTGTTCTTCGAGAGAATCAAGGACGAGATGCGGGAGGGGCGCAGTTTCCGGTCCGCGGTTCCTCGGGGCTGGGCACGGGCACGTCGTACCATCCTCTCGGGTAACGCGGTCAGCTTCATCGCCGCCGCGGTGTTGTACACCCTCGCGATCGGCCAGGTGCGCGGCTTCGCGTTCACTCTCGGCCTGACCACCATCCTCGACGTCGTCGTCGTCTTCCTGGTGACATCCCCGCTGGTCTACCTCGCCTCCAAGTCGCCGTTCTGGTCCAAGCCGGCGGTCAACGGGTTGGGTGCGGTCCAGCAGATCGCCAAGGAACGTAAGGCTGCCGCATTGGCGGCGGCGAAGGAGTCACGAGTATGAGCGAATCGACCACGTCGTCCCCGTCTGCGGACCAGACGGTCCCCGACCCTTTGCTGTCCGATTCGGGTGTCGACCAGAGATCGATGCCACATCACAGTCTGCTGTCGCGGCTCTACACCGGAACAGGCGGATTCGAAGTTGTGGGTCGTCGCCGCTTCTTCTACATCCTGACCGGCTCGATCGTGCTGATCTCGCTCCTGAGCATCCTCATCCGGGGGTTCACCCTCGGAATCGACTTCGAGGGAGGGTCGCGAATCCAGTTCCCCGTCGGGGACGCAGGCGTGAATACCTCGCAAGTCGAGAGGGTGTATTCCGACGCGCTGGGGATGGAACCGGTATCGGTACAGACGGTGGGCTCGGGTTCGGGCGAAACCGTGCTGATCCGTTCCGAGTCGCTCGACATGTCTCAGGTCGCGACGCTGCAGGACGCGTTGTTCAATCAGTTCCAGCCCACGACCAGTGACGGCACGGTCAGCAGGAACGCGATCAGCGTCGCGGAGGTCAGCGAGACGTGGGGCGGCCAGATCACCGAGAAGGCGTTGATCGCGCTGGTTGTGTTCCTCCTGATCGTCAGCGTGTACATCGCCGTGAGATTCGAACGGGATATGGCGATCGCCGCGATCGCTGCGCTGTTCTTCGACATCACTGTCACCGCCGGCGTGTATTCGCTGGTCGGCTTCGAGGTGACACCGGCAACCGTCATCGGTCTGCTCACAATTCTCGGATTCTCGTTGTACGACTCCGTGGTGGTGTTCGACAAGGTGGAAGAGAACACGCGGGGAGTCCTGCACCTGCACCGACGCACCTACGCTGAGCAGGCGAACCTGGGTGTCAACCAGACTCTGATGCGGTCGATCAACACGACCGTGATCGGCGTGCTCCCAGTGATCTCGCTGATGGTGGTCGCGGTCTGGATGCTCGGAGTCGGAACTCTCAAGGACCTTGCGTTGGTGCAGCTCGTCGGGATCATGGTCGGCTCGTACTCGTCGATCTTCTTTGCGACGCCGCTGCTCGTGACCCTCAAGGAGCGGTGGGGACCTGTGGCCGCCCACACGCGCAAAGTGCTCGCCAAACGCGCGGCGCAAGCGGAGGAGGGACTAGTGCGAGCTGAGGCCACGGCGGCCGCGGGCGTGTCGTCCTCTCCGAACGGGGGTGTTCCGCGTCGGCGGACTGCGGCAACCGCGCCCTCACCGGGGTCACGTCCCACCGGAAAGCAAAACAAGAAGAGGCGCTGACATTGCCCGTATCGCACAGCACCCGGCACGGTGTGTCCGCACGATTCGGCAAGACTGGCGTCGTTGTTGTTGCGACGGCGCTCTTTGCCGGGGCGGTAGCTGGGTGTTCGGAGGAGGGTGAGCAGATTCCGACGATCGGGTACGCGATCGACAACACCGTCACCACGTACAACGCCAACAGCGTCGCCGGTTCCGTCTCGGGTGCACGCCAGGCATTTGCGAGGGTGCTGCCGGGCTTCACCTACACGGGACCGGAGGGTGGGCCTGTCGCCGATACCGACATCGGAACTGCCCACCTGACGCCCGGTGAGTCCCTGACGGTTCGGTACGAGCTGAACCCGAATTCCGTTTACTCCGACGGCGTCCCGATGTCGTGCGACGATCTCGTGCTCGCGTGGGCGGCGAACAGCGGCAACTTCACGCGGACGAACGACGAGGGCGCAACCGTCCCGATGTTCGATGCGGCGAGTACAGCCGGCTACTCCGACATCGATCGGATCGACTGCCGGACCGGGGCGAAGGACGCGATCGTCACCTTCAAACCTGATCGGAACGTCACCGATTGGAAGTCACTGTTCGGCGCGACGGAGATGATGCCTGCTCACGTAGCCGGCGATGCCGCCGGCGTACCCGATATCGTTGCTGCAGTGCAGAATGCGGACAACGAGGCCATGAGCCGCGTCGCAGACTTCTGGAACTCTGCATGGACGATGTCACCTGGGGACCTCGACCTCGCCCTGTTCCCGGCATCCGGGCCCTACAAGATCGAATCCTTCTCCGAAGCCGGCGGTCTCGTGCTCGTTGCCAACGATCGATGGTGGGGGAACCGCCCTGCTACGTCCCGGATAGTCGTGTGGCCCAAGTCTTCCGATGTGAGCTCGAAGGTCGCAAACGGCTCGGTCGAGGTCGTCGACATCGCAACGGGATCGGTGCCGGACGTCAACCTCGACGGCTTCGACGTGGCGGAGGTGCCTTCCTTCAGCGTCGAGCAGTTCATCCTGTCAACTTCCGGTGTGTTCGAGAATCCAGCCGCGCGACGGGCGTTCGCATTGTGTCTGCCGCGTGAGGAGATGGCGTTGAAGTTCGGCGTTTCCCCCGGCAGGGGAGGAACCGGCGGAGTGGCTGAGACACGCTTCATTCCTCCGGACAGTCTTGTCTACCAGTCGGCGGCGGGCACAGTGGGCGACCGGTACAAGGCGCCGGATGCGCAGGCATCGACGGCCGCGTTGGCCGAGATCGACAACCCGTCGGTGACAGTGCGTATCGGATATCTGGGGCCCGATGAGCGGCGTGCCGAGATCGTGGCGGCCACGGCAGAAGCTTGCGCCCCGGCGGGGATCACCGTCGAGGACGTCGGATCCCCCGAGTTCACACCGACCATGCTGCGTGACGGGCAGGCGGACGCGGTGCTCGCGGGTACCGCCTCCGCGTCCGGTGCGGCGGGTACCGCGGCAGTCACCACGGCGATGTACGCACTGCGCAGTGGTATCGGATCGAATTTCGGTGACTACACCAACGGCCGGATCGACGAGATCGTCGACCGACTTGCTGTCGACAGTTCGATCGCCGACCAGCTTGCTCTGTCGACTGAGGCAGAGAACATCCTGTGGTCCGAGATGCCCACGGTGCCGTTGTTTCACCAGCCGCGGACCATCGCCTTCGAAGCAGGCCTGCAATCGGGGTCGCCCAATCCGACACGCTCTGGCGCCGGCTGGAACATGGACAGGTGGATTTTTGTCAAGTGATCGATCAATTGACACGGAATTGACGCCGCTGCCCGACCCAACCAGTAGGCCGGGAAACTTCTGAGTACTAATGTTGTTGCTGGTGGCGTCTTGCGGTCGCCGGGCCGCTTGTCCGAGACGAACCAAGCCGGCGAGGCCTGAGTTGTTCACTGGTAGGAGGTGACGGCATGACTTCCAATGTTGATCGGTCGCGGAACTCGGAATCAACATCGTCCAAGCAGTCCGATGCCGAGTCACCTGTCGTAAGTCCGGCTCCCGGAGACAATCGCGGAGCACAAGGAGCCGCCGTTCCGGCTTCCGCTTCGCGACGGGTACGGGCGCGCCTGGCCAGGCGGATCACGGGGCAGCGGAACACGGCCATCCGTCCGGTTCTCGAACCTCTAGTCAGTCTGCACAAGGAGCTTTACCCCAAGGCCGACCTCGCGGTTCTGCAGCGCGCCTACGACGTAGCCGAGGAAAGGCACGCCGACCAGCGCCGCAAGTCGGGCGATCCGTACATTACGCACCCACTCGCGGTGGCCAGCATCCTCGCCGAACTCGGGATGGACACGACCACACTGGTCGCGGCTCTTCTGCACGACACCATCGAAGACACCGGGTACTCCCTCGAACAACTGACCGCCGAGTTCGGTGAGGAGGTGGCCCACCTCGTCGACGGGGTCACCAAGTTGGACAAGGTGGTACTCGGCAACGCCGCCGAGGGCGAGACGATCCGCAAGATGATCATCGCGATGGCCCGTGATCCTCGCGTCCTCGTGATCAAGGTGGCCGATCGGCTTCACAACATGCGAACCATGCGGTTCCTGCCGCCTGAGAAGCAGGCGCGAAAGGCTCGCGAGACACTCGAAGTGATCGCCCCCCTTGCGCATCGGCTGGGTATGGCAACGGTGAAGTGGGAACTCGAGGACCTGTCGTTCGCGATTCTGCACCCCAAGAAGTACGAGGAGATCGTGCGACTGGTCGCAGACCGGGCACCCTCGCGGGACACCTACCTCGCAAAGGTGCGCGCGGAAATCAATGCGACTCTGACGGCTTCGCGCATCGAAGCGGTCGTCGAGGGCAGGCCGAAGCATTACTGGTCCATCTACCAGAAGATGATTGTCAAGGGCCGTGACTTCGACGACATCCACGACCTCGTCGGCGTGCGGATCCTGTGTGACGAGGTCCGGGATTGCTACGCGGCGGTCGGCGTGGTCCATTCGCTGTGGCAGCCGATGGCGGGCAGGTTCAAGGATTACATCGCTCAGCCCCGCTACGGGGTCTACCAATCCCTGCACACCACTGTCGTCGGGCCTGAGGGCAAACCCCTCGAGGTTCAGATTCGCACCCACGACATGCACCGGACCGCGGAGTTCGGCATCGCCGCACACTGGCGATACAAGGAGACCAAGGGCAAACACTCCGGCGATGCCGCCGAAACCGACGATATGGCGTGGATGCGCCAGTTGCTGGACTGGCAGCGTGAGGCCGCCGACCCCGGGGAGTTCCTCGAATCTCTCCGCTACGATCTCGCGGTCAAGGAGATCTTCGTTTTCACACCGAAGGGCGACGTGATCACGCTGCCCACCGGGTCGACGCCCGTCGATTTCGCATATGCCGTGCACACCGAGGTGGGACACCGATGTATCGGTGCTCGGGTCAACGGCCGCCTCGTGGCGCTCGAGCGCAAGCTCGAGAACGGTGAGGTGGTCGAGGTCTTCACGTCCAAAGCGGTCAACGCGGGTCCCAGTCGTGACTGGCAGATGTTCGTCGTCTCGCCCAGAGCCAAGACGAAGATCCGGCAGTGGTTCGCCAAGGAACGACGAGAAGAAGCGCTCGAGACGGGCAAAGACGCGATCGTCAAGGAAGTGCGGCGCGTCGGTCTGCCATTGCAACGACTGATGAACGCCGAATCGATGTCGTCCATCGCGCACGAACTGCACTACGCCGATGTGTCCATGCTCTACACCGCCGTCGGCGAGAGTCACGTGTCGGCCCAGCACGTAGTACAGCGCCTGGTCGCACATCTCGGTGGTGTCGGAGACGTCGAGGAGGAACTGGCAGAGAGGTCCACCCCTTCCACCATCGCTATTCGCTCGCGGGGTACCGGTGATTCCGGTGTGCTCGTCCCCGGGGCCGAAGGCACGGTCGCGAAGTTGGCGAAGTGCTGTACGCCCGTCCCTGGCGACGAGATCATGGGCTTCGTGACCAGAGGCGGGGTAGTGAGTGTGCACCGCACGGATTGCACCAATGCCGGATCCCTGCGCGAGCAGTCCGAGCGCATCATCGACGTCGAATGGGCGCCTTCTACCGCGTCGGTGTTCCTGGTAGCGATCCAGATCGAAGCACTCGACCGGCACCGCCTGCTCTCGGACGTGACGAAGGCGCTCGCGGACGAGAAGGTCAACATCTTGTCGGCGTCGGTGACCACATCCGGTGACCGGGTGGCAATCAGCAAGTTCACATTCGAGATGGGTGATCCGAAACATCTCGGGCATGTCCTCAACGTGGTCCGCAACGTCGAGGGCGTCTACGACGTCTATCGAGTGACCTCCGCGGGCTGACGGCTAGAGGTCGTCGGCTTCGACGGTGCCTACATCGATCGAATGTGCTGCAGCGGTAGGGGTAGTACTCATGACCGCTCGTGGCCCCCGTCGTGGAAGAAGTCATGGTCGACTCCGGTGCTATCGTGGCACCAGTGTTCGGTGACCTGGCCGTGGGAGTGATCCGCCCTTCGAACATCTGCTGGCGGCCGACGAATCGAGGTTCGCGATGATTTTCATTGTGGTGAAGTTCAACGTTCTCGACAGCCATCGGGACGGCTGGCTGGACCTGACAAGAGACTTCACTGAAGCGACGAGGGCAGAACCCGGGAATCTCTGGTACGACTGGTTCCACAGCGTCGACAACCCCAACGAGTTCGTTATCGTCGAAGCATTTCGGGACGCGCAGGCCGGTAAGGATCACGTCACTTCGGAGCATTTCCGTCGGGGCATGGACGCGATGCGGCCTGCGTTACGTGAAACGCCACGGATCATCAATACCGAGGTTCCCGGAGTCGAATGGTCGCGTATGGGTGAACTCGAGGTCACCGGGTAGTCGGTCTCCATCTGGTGGCCGAGTGAGGTCGTCGACCGATTCTGTGGTCGTGTCGTCAGGATTCGCGTGTGCGAACTGTGGAGCGAGGGTGACGTGAAGCGACTACGACCCCCGAAGGGCATGGCAGGCGCTACGGTGCGGCGTGGCGGTGAACTCGACGGCCTCATCGCTCGTGCTCGGGCACTCACCGAGTCGGGGGAGCGGCGCCTTCTCGGTATCGCGGGTGCGCCCGGGTCCGGTAAAAGCACAGTGGCCCGGGAGGTCTCGGCAGCACTCGGTGGAAGTGCGGTCGTCGTTCCGATGGACGGGTTTCATCTCGCCGGGTCTGAACTGGTCCGGCTCGGCAGGGCCGGTCGCAAAGGGGCGCCGGACACCTTCGATGCTGCCGGATACGTCGCGCTGCTGCGCCGATTGCGCGAGCCGGACGGCACGACGGTGTACGCGCCGGAATTTCACCGCGAGGTCGAGGAGTCATATGCGGCGGCGATTGCCATCCCACCGCAGGTTCCTCTCGTGATCACCGAAGGCAATTACCTTCTCGTCGACGACGGACCGTGGTCGTCTGTGCGCGACTTGCTCGACGAGGTGTGGTTTCTCGCCCCAGACGAGGACGACCGTATCGCCGGGCTGGTCGAACGTCATGTGCGGCACGGAAAGACGGTCGAACAGGCCCGTGCGTGGGTGTCGGGCAGCGACCAACGGAACGCGGTGTTGGTTCTGTCCACTCGCGAACGCGCGGATATCGTCATCCGCGGGTACCCCTGGTGACCGGACCATGGTGGGCCGATTCCGACCCCGCACGGTCCGCATCGGCTGTCCACAGCCGGAGAACGTCACGCCACCCGTCCGAGGCGCTGTCGCCGACCCAGGCGATGTACCCGTCGGGGCGGACAAGTAGCGCCGGACCGTCGTCGGTGCGGGAAACCGCGCGAACGCCGTCGATAGGTGCAGCATCCTGCTCGGTAACGAGAACCGGTCTGTCCGAACGCATCACCTCGTACAAGCGCCCGCCGTTGGTGCGGAGATCAGGGGCCCGCCGACCCACCAACGCATGCTCGCCCCGCCTGCGGCCGTAGTCGAGGCCAATGCCCGAAAATCTGCGGGCGATCGCGTCTCCGGTCGGCGGAAATCGGAGCACGGCGGCGACGGCGATGTTGCGGAGCTGCCGGAGAATCCACGGGCGCACCGTCATCATCCGGATCGTGGCACCGCTCGTGCGCAGAACGAGCTTTCCGATCGGATGTCTCTCGGCGTGGTAGCTGTCGAGCAGTGATTCGTCCGCGCCATCGAGTACAGCCGCCAGTTTCCACCCGAGGTTGACCGCGTCCTGGATGCCGGTGTTCATGCCTTGCGCCCCCGCGGGCGAATGGACGTGTGCGGCGTCGCCGGCGAGGAACACTCGGCCGGTGCGGTACTGCAACACCTGTCGTTCGTCGCTGTGGAAGCGCGACGACCAGCGCACCCTGCCCAACCCGTAGTCGGTGCCCATCGCGTTTCGGATGGTGCTGCGCAACTCCTCCGGGTCGACCAGGGCGCTGTCGTCGACCTGGTGATTTCGGTTCCAGGCGATGGCGCGAAAGAGTCCGTCGCGGTAGGGGGCCAGGAATGCGAACCCGTCGCGGACGGCGTTGACGGCTAGCACGCTCTCGGGCGGATTCGCCAACTCGACGTCGGCGAGCATGATGGACCGCAACACGGCCTTACCCGGAAATGGTTGCCCGATCAGTGCGCGCACGGAGCTGTGCGCACCGTCCGTCCCAACCGCGTAGGTCGCGTGGAAGGTGTGCTCCTGCCCTGTTGTGTCGAGCCCGCGGACATGCACGCCGTCCTCGTCCTGTTCGACGGAGATCACGGTGATTCCGCGGATGATGTCGGCGCCGCACTTTCGTGCGTGCTCTTCGAGGAGACGGTCCACGTTCTCCTGAGGTGTGACAAGAACGAACGGGAACCGGGACGCGAGTCTGCCGAGGTTCAACGTCGCCCCTCGCCACAGCTTCAGTCCCGGCAAGGGGGCGCCGGTGGCCACGAGCTGATCCGCGAGTCCGCGTGTGTCCAGGGTTTCCAAGGTGCGGGCGTGGACTCCGAAGGCTCGGCTGAGCTGTGACGGTCCCGGACGTTTGTCCAGCACGGTTACCGATCGGCCTGCTGACGCCACCTCGCTGGCGAGCATCGTTCCGGTGGGTCCTGCTCCGATCACCACAACGTCGACGTGCCGTCCCATGACCTCCTCCTGTCGATCGCCGCCGCCGGTACATCCGGTCAACAACTGTTGACTTCAAAGGTAGTCCTGTCGGCATGTCCTAGTCAACACTTGTTGACTACACTTGTGTGATGCCCGCACGACGCCCCCGTTCCGCTGCCGCCACCCGCGCCGCCATCCTCGACGCCGCTCGCGTTCGATTCGGCGCCGAGGGCTACGAGCGCACGACACTGCGCGCCGTAGCGTCGGATGTTGGGGTCGATCCGGCGATGGTGATTCGCTACTTCACCAACAAGCAATCGCTCTTTGCCGAGGCGGCCGAATTCGAACTGGACCTACCCGACCTCCGCGGCGTCGCGATGAAGGACCTCGCCGCTGTGCTGATGCCGCGGTTCATCGCCGTGTGGGAGAAGGACGGCACGTTCCTACCCCTGCTCCGAGCGTCGGCGACCAGCCCGCAGGCCGCGGAGGCGATGGTGCGGGTGTTCGCCGGCCAGGTGGTGCCGGCGCTCTGCGTTGTTGCAGTCGATCGAGCGCAAGAGCGTGCCGCCCTGGTGGGGTCACAGATACTCGGACTTGCGTTCTCTCGCTATGTTCTTCGCGTTCCGCCGTTGGCGGAGATGGCGCCCGAGCAGTTGGCGCGGTGGATCGGCCCGGTGCTCGAGCACTACCTCACCGGCGATCCGGGGTAACGCTCGGCGATTGCGAGGCGCGAACGTGGATACAGTGGTCGAAGACGGGATCGGACAGTTCCCCTGGCGAACTTCGCCAGGGTCGAGGCGAGGGAGGCGTCGTGCCCGAAGCACCTGACCGCACCAGGACAGTGTTTCCGGAGATCAGCTCGCGCGCGTGGGAGCATCCGGCCGACCGGGCCGCTCTGGTCACCCTGCGCACGTTGAAGGGGTTCGACACCGTCTTCCGCTCCCTGTCCGGGCTGTTGCGCGAGCGCCAGCATCGGCTGATGTACCTGGCGACGTCGGTTCGGGTCGACAGTAGCCAATTCGCCGATCTCGACGATCTGCGCGCGGACTGCGTCCGAATCCTCGACGCCGACGAGACGCCGGAGATGTTCGTGCTGCAGACACCGGTGGTGCAGGCGTTCACGATCGGCATGGACAAGCCGTTCATCGCGGTCACCACCGGTCTGCTCGACGTCATGAACTACGAGGAGCAACGGTTCGTCATAGGCCACGAACTCGGGCACGCACTCTCCGGGCATGCGGTGTATCGGACCATTCTGATGCATTTGATGCGTCTGGCCGGGACGATTGGCTGGATGCCGGTCGGCGGGTGGGCCTTGCGCGCAATCATCGCTGCGCTGATGGAATGGCAACGGAAGTCCGAACTCTCAGGCGACCGAGCCGGCCTGCTGTGCTGCCAGGATGTGCACACCGCGCTTCGCGTACAGATGAAACTGGCCGGCGGCAGCCGCGTCGGTGAGATCGACACGGAATCGTTCCTCGCTCAGGCGGCAGAGTACGAGGCCAGCGGCGACCTACGGGACGGCGTCCTCAAACTCCTCAACATCGAACTGCTCGCGCACCCGTTCTCGGTGCTGCGGGCGGCGGAGCTGAAGAAGTGGGTCGACAGCGGCGCCTACGCGGCGATCCTTCGTGGCGACTACCCGCGCCGTGGCGAGGACGACGACGCCAATGTTGCCGACGAGTTCCGCACGGCCGCCCGGACGTACAGGAAGAATTTCGACGCCTCGACCGATCCGCTGATCCGGCTCCTGCGCGAGGTGGGCGGCGGCTTGGGTGGAGCAGTCGAGGCGGTTGGCACCGGTGTCGGGGACGTCGCCTCAGATATCAGGGATCGGTTCATACGCCGACGCCGGAACCCCGGAGACCGGGACGGAGCCGACGAGTAGATCCCATCAGGCGCGAATCCCTGCGGTGAGGATGGTAGCCAGTTCCCGATAGGCGGCGGCGGCGTCGAGTCCGGTGGCCTCCCGCACTCCCCGTCGCTGGATCCGCGCCATCATCGTGGCCACGAGATCCGCGGCGAAAGCCGCGTGGACCCTCCGGAAATCGCCATCGGCGACGCCATCGTCGATCAATTTCCGTACTCGCCCGGCCGCGATCTTCGTGTTCTGCTCGTACACCTCGCGGGCGGGTGGAAAGGCATCGAGGTCGGCCATGAATTGGTCGGATGCAGGGGCCAGGGCGGAAGAGACCGCCGACAGATACTCGATGATCCGCTCGTGGGCACCGGTGGTTGCCGCTACGCGCGTTTCGACGTCCTCGGTGGCGCCACGGAAGAAGTGCACAGTGGCCGTGCGGACGAGTTGTTCCTTGCTGCGCGCCAACGCATACAGCGTCGATTTCGAGCACCGGAGCCGAGACGCGATGGCATCGAGTGTCAGATGCGCGAACCCCTCGGACAGGAACAAATCGACCAAGGCGTCGAAGAGTTCGGTGCGTCGGCGGGTAGCGAATCCAGGTCTGCTCGGCTCCTCCATATACACGAACAGTACTGACGTGCTTCTTGCAGTACCATCCCACGCAGTACTCTGAACCGTACTTCAGTACCATCTCTTGCAGATCTTCCCGAGGAGAACCCCGTGGCCGTCGATCGCCTACTGCCCACCGACGAAGCCCGTGACCTGATCCAGCTCACGCGTGACGTCGCCGAGAAGATCCTCACGCCGATCGTCGACGAACACGAGAAGTCCGAGACCTATCCCGCCGGTGTCTTCGCCACTCTCGGAGAGGCCGGGCTGCTGAGCCTGCCCTACCCGGAGGAATGGGGCGGCGGTGGACAACCGTACGAGGTCTACCTTCAGGTGCTCGAGGAACTCGCAGCGAGGTGGGCAGCGGTGGCCGTGGCGGTGAGCGTGCACAGCCTTGCCTGTCACCCTCTGATGGTGTTCGGCACCGACGAGCAGAAACAGCGGTGGTTGCCGGACATGCTCGGCGGCAACACCATCGGCGCCTACAGCCTCTCCGAGCCGCAAGCCGGTTCGGATGCCGCAGCGCTGGCGTGCAGGGCCACGCCGACTGACGGCGGATATGTCGTGAACGGCACCAAGGCGTGGATCACCCACGGGGGTATCGCTGACTTCTACAACCTGTTCGCGCGCACTGGCGAGGGTTCGAGGGGCATCTCCTGCTTCCTCGTGCCCAAGGAGACGAAGGGGCTGACCTTCGGCAAGCCCGAGGAGAAGATGGGCCTGCACGCCGTCCCCACCACCTCCGCGCACTACGACGACGCGTTCGTCCCAGCCGAGCGGCGCATCGGCGCCGAGGGGCAGGGCCTACAGATCGCCTTCAGCGCACTCGACTCCGGGCGCCTCGGTATCGCCGCGGTCGCTGTCGGCCTGGCGCAGGCCGCCCTCGACGAGGCGGTTGCCTATGCGCGGGAGCGGGCCGCGTTCGGGAAGAGAATCATCGACCATCAGGGCCTTGGCTTCCTGCTCGCCGACATGGCCGCCGCGGTCGATTCGGCACGTGCGACCTATCTCGACGCCGCGCGTCGACGCGATGCCGGTCTGCCATACTCCCGCAACGCATCCGTGGCGAAGTTGGTGGCCACCGACGCCGCGATGAAGGTCACCACCGATGCCGTCCAGGTCCTCGGCGGCTACGGATACACCCGCGACTTCCGAGTCGAGCGGTACATGCGCGAAGCGAAGATCACCCAGATCTTCGAAGGCACCAACCAGATTCAGCGGTTGGTCATAAGCCGCGCCCTCGCCGCGGACTGACCGGAAGCCACGCGTTCGCTACGTCCCAGCTGAGCCGCAACAGCGGTCTCGATTTCGGCCGAGGACGTTCGGCTTGCCGACGGTTGCTGTGGAACCGTCGTCGTCGGCGGCGATCTCCGCGACGGTGCGCGCGGAGGTGCAGACTGTCCGTCTCAGACTGAGACGGTTGTGGCCTCGATCACTCGATCTAATCGAGTTACAGGATGCCCGCCACAGTCGGATCAAGGAGGCCCACGTTGAGTAGACAGAGTCTGACGAAGGCCCACGCAAAGATCACCGAGCTGTCCTGGGAGCCGACGTTCGCGACCCCAGCGACCCGGTTCGGGACCGACTACACATTCGAGAAGGCCCCGAAGAAGGACCCCCTCAAGCAGATCATGCGGTCCTACTTTCCCATGGAGGAGGAGAAGGACAACAGGGTGTACGGCGCCATGGACGGGGCGATCCGCGGAAACATGTTCCGGCAGGTCCAACAGCGTTGGCTGGAATGGCAGAAGCTCTTCCTGTCGATCATCCCGTTCCCGGAGATCTCGGCGGCCAGGGCGATGCCGATGGCCATCGATGCGGTGCCCAACCCGGAGATCCACAATGGGCTCGCGGTTCAAATGATCGACGAGGTTCGGCACTCGACGATCCAAATGAATCTCAAGAAGCTCTACATGAACAACTACATCGACCCCGCCGGGTTCGACATGACGGAGAAGGCGTTCGCAAACAACTACGCGGGCACCATCGGCAGGCAGTTCGGCGAGGGATTCATCACCGGGGACGCGATCACGGCCGCCAACATCTACCTGACCGTGGTTGCGGAGACAGCCTTCACGAACACCCTGTTCGTGGCGATGCCCGACGAGGCGGCGGCCAACGGTGACTATCTGCTGCCCACCGTCTTCCACTCGGTGCAGTCCGATGAGTCGCGGCACATCTCCAACGGCTACTCGATCCTGCTAATGGCGCTCGCCGATGAACGGAATCGTCCGCTCCTCGAGCGCGATCTTCGGTACGCCTGGTGGAACAACCACTGTGTTGTGGATGCTGCGATCGGCACCTTCATCGAGTACGGCACCAAGGACCGCCGCAAGGACCGCGAGAGCTACGCCGAGATGTGGAGGAGGTGGATCTACGACGACTACTACCGCAGCTACTTGATCCCACTTGAAAAATACGGCCTGACCATCCCGCACGACCTGGTCGAGGAGGCGTGGAAGCGCATTGTCGACCAGGGCTACGTGCATGAGGTGGCCCGGTTCTTTGCCACCGGTTGGCCCGTCAACTACTGGCGGATCGATGCGATGACCGACAAGGACTTCGAGTGGTTCGAGTACAAGTACCCCGGTTGGTACTCCAAGTTCGGCAAGTGGTGGGAGGCATACAACCGCCTGGCCTACCCGGGGCGAAACAAGCCCATTGCCTTCGAGGAGGTCGGGTACCAGTACCCGCACCGCTGCTGGACCTGCATGGTGCCGGCACTGATCCGTGACGACATGGTCGTGGAGAAGGTGGACGACCAGTGGCGGACCTACTGCTCGGAGCCCTGCTACTGGACCGATGCGGTCGCCTTCCGCGGCGAGTACCGGGGTAGACAGACTCCGAACATGGGTCGGCTCACAGGCTTTCGTGAATGGGAAACCCTGCACCACGACAAGGACCTCGCCGACATCGTGAAGGACCTCGGGTACGTGCGAGACGACGGAAAGACCCTCGTCGGGCAGCCGCATCTCGACCTGGACGACCCGAAGAAGCTGTGGACCCTCGACGATGTGCGAGGAAACACGTTCCAGAGTCCGAACGTGCTTTTGAACGAGATGTCCGACGCCGAACGCGAGGCCCACGTAGCGGCGTATCGGGCAGGCGCCACACCGAGGTGACACAGGACGCGGGGGTGGCACCGGGTAGCACTCGGTGCCACTCGCCGCTTCCAGCGCAATCCGCGCCCGAGTACAGGAGCTGCTCCGTGGCCGACATTCACCGAATCAGTTTCGAGCCCGTTGACATCGAGATGGAGGTCGGGGAGGACGAGAGTGTCCTCGACGCCGCCTTCCGGCAGGGCATTCGGCTGATGCACGGCTGCCGCGAGGGACAGTGCTCGTCCTGCAAGTCTTACGTCCTCGACGGTGACGTCGAAATGGAGAACTACTCGACCTTTGCGTGCAACGACGCCGAAGTCGAGGAGGGGTACGTACTTCTGTGCCGCTCGACTGCGTACAGCGACTGCACCATCGAGCTGCTGAACTTCGACGAGGACGAACTCCTCAGCGGTGTCCCCATCCAGGATGTTCACACCCGTGTGGTCGCGATCGAACCGATGACCAGGGACATCGTCTCGCTCCGCCTTCGCCCCGTCGAACCCGCGGCGTTCGACTTCAAACCAGGCCAATACGCCGACCTGCAGATCCCGGGCACCGAGGAGCACCGTTCCTTCTCCATGGCGACGACACCGTCGACGGCCGGCGAGGTGGAGTTCCTCATCAAGAAGTATCCCGGCGGAAAGTTCTCCGGACTGCTCGACGGAGGTATCGCGGATGGTGACGAGATCTTCCTGACAGGCCCCTACGGGACGTTCACGCTCAAGCAGGGTCACGTACTCCCCGTGGTCTGTATCGGAGGCGGGGCGGGGATGGCCCCCATTCTCTCGCTGCTCCGGCACATGAGTGAGACCGGCAACGAACGGCCGGTGCACTTCTACTACGGAGCGCGCACCCCGGCCGACCTGTTCTATCTCGACGAGATCCTCGAACTCGGCAAGAAGTTGACGGACTTCACGTTCGTGGTCTGCCTGTCCGAGTCGATGGAACCTGCGCCTCCGGACCAGATCACCGTCGAGGAAGGCAACGTCACAGATGTCGTGAGTCGCCGGGAACCGGCTCTCGGAAAGGTCGAGGTCTACCTGTGCGGGCCACCACCGATGGTGGACGCCGCGCTCGCACTGCTCGAGGCTGGGGGCACCCCGAAAGACCAGGTCTTCTACGACAAGTTCACGAGCCCGGCGTTCGAGTAGCCGCCGCGGTACCGACAGTCCTACTCCACCGACAGGAACCGAGAAGAGACATGACCGCCACCACCGGGAGCAAGAATCGCAGCTTCCCCACAATCGAATTCACCGACTCCGAGGCCGGCGCGCTCGACTTCCCGAGTTCGAAGAGCCGAAGCTACAGCTACTACACGCCGGCCAAGCGGCGGGCCACGATGTACGAAGACGTGACCGTCGACGTCCAGCCCGACCCCGAGCGCTACCTGACGCAGGGCTGGCTCTACGGATTCGGCGACGGACCGGGCGGATACCCGCAGGAGTGGACGGTCGCGAAATCGTCGAACTGGCACGCCTTCCTCGATCCGAACGAGGAATGGGAGCAGACCATCTACCGCAACAACTCCGCCGTGGTGCACCAGGTGGAGCTGTGCTTGAGCAACGCCAAGCGCGCACGGGCCTACGACGGATGGAACTCGATGTGGCTGAAGTTCGTCGAGCGCAATCTGGGCGCGTGGATGCACGCCGAAAGCGGCCTGGCGCTACACGTGTTCATCGCGATTCAACGCTCGGCGCCGACGAACATGATCAATAACGCCGTCTCGGTCAACGCTGCCCACAAGCTGCGCTTCGCGCAGGATCTGGCGTTGTACAACCTGGACTTGTCCGAGGCTGTCGACGGCTTCGACGGTCTCGCGCACAAGCAGGCCTGGCAGGCGGCACCCGAATGGCAGCCCACCCGTCGGGTCGTCGAACAGCTCACCGCGGTACCGGACTGGTGCGAGTTGCTGTTCGCCACCAACATCGTCTTCGAACAATTGGTTGGGTCGCTGCTGCGCACGGAACTGGTGATGCAGATCGCCGCTCGCAACGGCGACTACATCACGCCGACGATCGTGGGTACGGGGGAGCACGACTACGACCGCGACCTCGCATACACGCGGAACCTCTTCTCGATGCTGATTCGGGATCCCGAGCACGGCGAGTCCAACAAGGCTCTGTTCGGGACATGGCTGTCGACCTGGGTGCCGCGCTGCCTCGACGCGGCGCGCGCTCTTCAACCGATCTGGTCGCAGCCGGTCGACAAGGTAATCACCTTCGCATCGAGTCTCGATGCAGCTTCCGTGAAGTTCCGCTTCCTGCTCGACGATCTCGGGCTGGACATCCCAGAGGAGTTGGACGTATGAGCATGCACTTCGGCTCGGACACCGAGTCATCCAACATGTGTGGGGTCACCTTGATGAACACTCCGATCGGCCGCGCCGTCGCGGAAGTCATGGGCGCCAAGGATGGGGTCGAGCTGACCGAGTACCCCTCGATGATTCGCGTCGACGGCGAACGCCTGCTCGACTTCGACTACGAGGAGATGGCCGAGGCGTTGGGTGAGGAGTTCGACGGCTCCACGTTCGAGGAGATCAGCTCAACCCACTACGGACGAATGGTCCACCTCGACGACAAGACCATCATCTTCGCAAACCCCGAGGACGCCGCCGAGTACATCGGTTTCGATCTCGCCGCGCAATCGTAACGGAGATCAGCTTTCCCCCAACCAATTCGACGCGATCGAAGAAATCGGAGCATGGCACCATGTACGAGAAGAACGGCGAGAGGTACTTCGTCGTGGACGGGCACATCGCGCTGTGGGACGCCCGAGAGTCGAATCACAGGAACGTGCACGGCAAGCAGTTCATCGACTGCTTCTACGACTACCACGAGAATCTCAGCCCCGAAGACGTCGTGTGGGACTACGACACCTACACCTACTACGGCGGCGATCGCCTGCTCCGGGACGTATTCGTCGAGGGGTATGTCGATCACGCGATCTTCCAGCCAGTGCTTCTGAAGGACTTCTACGTCAACGGGTTCGGGCAGACCGAGGAGGCGTTGGCGCTGACGCGCAGTCACCCCGACAAGCTGACGTACAACCATTCCTACGACCCTCGTTACGAGGAGGCGGGCCTTCAGCAGCTACGCGAGGACGCCACCAGGATGAACTTGCAGGGCGTCAAGCTGTATACCGCCGAGTGGCACGGCGACTCCCGCGGCTACAAGCTCGACGACCCGTGGTCCCGGCGGTACCTCGAGGAGTGCATCGAGCTGGGAATCCGAAACATTCACGTACACAAAGGCCCCACCATCCGGCCCCTGGATCGCGACGCCTTCGATGTGGCGGATATCGACATTGTCGCCACCGACTACCTGGATCTGCGTTTCATCGTCGAACACGTCGGCCTGCCACGGTTGGAGGACTTCTGCTGGATCGCCACCCAGGAATCGAACGTATACGGCGGATTGGCGGTGGCCATGCCGTTCATCCACAACCGCCCAAGATATTTCGCGCAGATCATGGGCGAGCTGCTCTATTGGATCGGTGAAGACAAGATCCTCTTCGGCAGCGACTACGCGCTGTGGACCCCGAAGTGGCTGATCGAGAAGTTCGTCGACTTCCAGATCCCCGACGACCTGCTCACCGACTATTCCCAGATCACCGTCGAGCAGAAGAAGAAGATCCTCGGGCTCAACGCCGCTGCCCTCTACGACATCGAGGTGCCCTCCGGGCTGGGACTGACCGAGTCGACTCGACAGGATGGTGCCGAGGTCACCGCGAGGGCGAGGGAAGCCGCGCCGTCATGACCGCATCCGCCCTCTGTGTCCAGGACGAGATCCTCAGCGCACTCGCGAGGGTGACCGATCCAGAGCTCGACGAACCTATTACCGAACTCGGTTTCGTCCGTACCATCACTCTCGCCGACGACGGGGTGACCGTGCACCTGCGGTTGCCGACCGCGTTCTGCTCACCGAACTTCGCCTACCTCATGGCATCCGACGCTCTGGACGCCCTGCGGGCAGTACAGGGAATCGGGCAGGTGCAAGTGCTGCTGGACGATCACCACGACAGCGACAAGATCAACGTCGGGTTGGCCGCCGACGCGGGATATCTCGGAACCTTCGGCCAGGAAGCTCAGGAGAGTCTGACAGAGCTCCGGAATACATTCCTGCGCAAGGCACATGCCGCAGCGATGGAGCGCTGTATCGCAGCACACCTCGAGCGCACGGGTATGGATGTCGAAGAGATCCACACCCTGACACTCGGCGACCTTCTACCCGGCAAGGACAGGGACGCGTTGCTGCGTCGGCGCACCGCCATCGGTCTGAGCAGTTGTCCGAACAGTCGTGTGCTCGTCGACGACGAAGGGCAACCGGTTCCAAGTGAGTCGGCGCCCATACGCCTGCGTTTCGCAAGGTCCGTGCGTATCTCGATGGAAGGCAACGCGCACTTCTGCCGAGGGCTGCTCGCCACCCGCTACGCCGACAGTGATCTTGTCGGTACAAGCCCGCGAATTACCGATGTCAGAACCGACAGGAGCGATCGATGAAGGCCGTGCAGGTGGTGGGATATCACACGAAGTTGCAGCTCGCCGACATTCCCGAGCCTCGGATAGAGGGGCCGTTGGATGTCATCGTGCGGATCGGTGGCGCGGGTGTGTGTCGTACCGATATCCATATTCTCGAGGGGCAGTGGAAGGACAAGAGTGGGGTCGCGCTGCCTTACACGATCGGTCACGAGAACGCGGGGTGGGTGCACGCGGTCGGTGATGCAGTCACCAACGTCGGGGTGGGGGACAGGGTGATCCTGCACCCACTGCTCACCTGCGGTCTGTGCCGTGCCTGCCGGGCGGGTGATGACGTGCATTGCCAGAACAGCCAGTTCCCGGGTATCGACACCGACGGCGGCTATGCCGAGTTCCTGCGTACGACTGCTCGCAGTGTGGTCCGGATCGATGATGGGCTCGAGCCCGCCGATGTTGCCGCGCTTGCCGATGCCGGCCTGACCGCCTACCACGCGGCGGTGAAGGTAGCGAGGACGACCAGGCCCGGCGACGTGTGCGTGGTGATCGGTGCTGGTGGGCTCGGACATATCGGAATTCAGGTGCTCGAGGCGATTTCCGCGGTGACGGTGATCGTGCTCGATCGCAATCCCGACGCTGTCGATCTTGCCGTGAGTGTGGGTGCCGACCGAGGGATCGTCGCGGACGGTACCCACATACAGCAAGTGCTGGATTTGACCGGTGGGCGCGGGGCGGAGGCAGTGCTCGATTTCGTCGGAGAGGGGGGCGCGACCCGGGAAGGGATCGCGATGCTGCGTCGTGCGGGTAGCTATTACGTGGTCGGGTATGGGGAGAACATCGACGTCCCCACGATCGATGTGGTGTCCACCGAGATCAATTTCATCGGGAATCTGGTCGGCTCGTACAACGATTTGCAGGAACTCATGTCCCTTGCCTCACAGGGCAAGGTGAACCTGCATACGACGAAGTATCGACTCGAGGAGTTCCAGCGGGCTCTCGACGACCTCGGCGCTGGACGTGTACGCGGCCGGGCAATCCTCGTGCCCTAGAACGCGTCCGGCTCGAAAAACAGCACGAAAGGAACTTCAGACATGGCCAAGGAGTTGCGGTACGACAAGGACGCGCGGTCTCGTCTCGAGCAAGGTGTCAACGCCCTCGCTGATGCGGTAAAGGTGACCATTGGGCCGAAGGGACGCAACGCGGTGCTGGAAAAGCTCACGGGGCCGCCCACCATCACCAATGACGGGGTCACCATCGCGCGGGAAATCCAGCTGCGCGAGCCGTTCGCGAACATGGGTGCCCAACTCGTCAAGGAAGCGGCGATGAAGACCAATGGTGTCGTAGGTGACGGCACCACCACCGCGATCGTGCTGACTCAGGCGATGGTGCGTGAGGGACTGCGCGCCGTCGAAGCCGGCGCCAACCCGATGCGCTTGCGTCGCGGTATCGAACAGACCGTTCCGGTCGTGGTCGAGGGCCTACGCGGACAATCGGTACGGGTGGGTGACCTGGGTGACCTCCAACGAATCGCGAGCTTGGCAGCCAGTGATGACGACGCGATCGGCGAGACCATCGCCCATGCGGTGGACTACGTCGGCAAGTCCGGAATCGTCACTACCGAAGAAAGCGACACCCTCGGGATGTCCGTCGACATCGTCGACGGTATCGAGTTCGATCACGGCTACATCTCCGGCTACATGGTCACCGACCTCGAGCGGATGGAGGCCGTTCACGAGAACCCACTGATTCTGTTGACCAACAAGAAGGTCACCAAGGTGCAGGACATCATGCCCAGCATCGAGGCAGCCAAGCGCGCCGACAGGCCACTGGTAGTGCTGGCGGAAGACGTCGACGGTCCTGCTCTGCAACTCTTGGTCGGCGGAAACATGCACCAGACGATGCAATCCGTGGTCGTGCGCGCACCCGGCTTCGGTCACCGCCGGGTCGCCGAATTGCAGGACCTCGCGGTCGCGTTGGGTGGGCACGTCATCGCCAAGGACACCGGTATCGAGTTGTCGGAGGTGACGCTCGAACATCTGGGTTCGTGTAACCGCATCACCGTGACCGAGAACGAGACGACAATCGTCGGCGGGCACGGCGACCAGAGTCTGGTCGACGCTCGAATTTCCCAGCTCCAGGCGCAACTCGAGCGGGCGAGGATCGAAACCGACCGGGACAGCCTCGAGTTGCGCATCGCCCGGCTGACCGGCCGGGTTGCCGTCATCCGCGTCGGCGGCGCGACCAGCGTGGAGCTCAGGGAGCGGATGCTTCGAGTGCAGGACGCCTTGGCTGCCACACGGGCGGCACTCGAGGAAGGCATCTTGCCCGGCGGTGGCAGCGCTCTGACCCAGGCTCACCGCGCACTGGCTGGGCTCGATCTCCCGGGGGACGAGGGGATCGGGTGTGACATCGTCCGGCGTGCCCTGGCCGAGCCGCTGCGCTGGATCGCGATCAACGCCGGATTCGATGGCGACGAGGTCGTCGAAACCGTCGCACAGTTGCCTCTCGGGCATGGCTTCAACGCGCTCACCGGCGAGTACGGTGACATGTTCCGTGATGGAGTGATCGACCCGTTCAAAGTCACCCGCGCCGCTTTCGTGAGTGCCGCATCGATCGCGGCACTGCTCATTACCACCGAGACCGCGATCGTGGAGGAGATCATGGGCAATCCCGGTGCCATCGTGGCACCCGGGTTCGGCGACCTGGCCGAGGGCATGATCCGCCCGTCGAACATCTACTGACCGTCCCCAGCACCCACGTCGGGCGCACGCCGTCATGTATCAGGACCAGACCTGACTCACAGGTTTCGGCGTACCCTCGAGGCGACAACGAAGGATCGGCTCATGGCGACCACAGACGCGCGGCGGGCACGGGAACGGTTCTTGACCGAACAGGATCTCGACACCTCTGTACGCGAAAGTATCTCGACGTCCTGGAAACGATCGAAGGCGCTCAACGTGCGGTTCGATCGTCTCGATCTCCCCTTCGTGCGCGAACCGGACCCCGGCAGCCCTCTCATGGCGGCGGCCGCACCCGTGCTCGAGCAACTGGCCGACGGGCTGGCCGATGAACCTGTCAGCGTCATCCTGACGGGTCCAGACGGAGTAGTGCTCACGAGAATTGTCGCCAGCAGAAAGCTCAACCAGGCGCTCGACGTCGTCAATCTCGCGCCGGGCTACAGCTACTCCGAGGAATTCGTCGGAACGAACGGAATCGGCACAGCATTGGAAACGCGTGAACCGACACTGGTGACCGGGGCCGAGCACTACTCCGAATGTCTCGGGCATTTGGCGTGCGCAGGCGTCCCCATTCTGCACCCGGTATCGGGCACCCTCGTCGGTGTGCTCGACCTCACCGGATGGGTAGATGATGGAGGTCCGCTTCTCGCCACGCTCGCGAGATCCGCCACGAAACAGATCGAGGGGCGACTACTCGCGCAGGCCAGCGCGGCGCAGACCGATCTGTTGAACGCATACCTGCGAGCGTGCCGGCGGTCACCACAATCCGGAATCCTCGCCCTCGGCGACGACGTCGTCCTGATCAACCGGCGACTCCGGGGGACCCTGGACGCCATGGACCAGGCCGCGCTTGTCGAACTGGGCCTCGACTCCATGGGCCGCACCGTCGACCACAGTTCGGTCGCCGTTCTTCCCAGCGGGCAGATGATCCGCCTGTCGCATTCGGACGATTGTCCCGACGGAACGCGAAGGGAGATGGCGCTACTGCAGGTACACCTCGTCGACACCGAAGCTTCGGCGATTCACGCTGGGGGAGTGAGCGCGGGTGCATTGCCTGGACTCGCCGGCACCAGCTCGTCGTGGCGCCGCAGTTGCGAGCAAATCGTGCGCTGCGTACGGGAAGGGCAGTGGGTCGCGGTCTCGGGCGAGCGAGGATCCGGCCGCGGCCACGCGCTGAAAGCAGCAGCAACGCAACATCAGTCCAGCATCACTCGCGTGTTCACGCCGGAAGATTTCGAAACCGGAGCAGACGGCCTGGAAGCGCTCGCTCGAGAGCTGGAACAAGAGAGGTTTCAGATAATCCTCCGTGATGTCGACTGTCTCGGCGAGGCCCAGCAAGCTGCTATCGCGGAATTGATCCGGGGTCGTGAGCACGCCGGATGGATCGGTGCCACCGTCGGCAGTGTTGGCGAGGACACGGTGGCCAGTTCTCCGATCCTGCCGCTCTTCGGGCGCACCGTGCCCGTTCCAGCGCTGCGTCACCGGATCGAGGATCTCCGCGCCCTGGTTCCGCTCCTGCTCCGTCAGCTCAGCCGCGGCTCCGAGGTGACGATATCTTCGCAGGCGATGCGGCAACTGTGTAAGTACAGTTGGCCCGGCAACGTCGAACAGTTGCGAGCGGTTCTTCGGACAGTGGTGCAACGGCAACGTTCCGGAACTATCGAGGCCAATCAGATTCCGCCGGTGTGCCGAGCGCTGAGCCGGCGCACACTCACTCGGATCGAGGCTCTCGAACGAGACGCCATCGTTCGCAGTCTCGAAGAGAACCAAGGCAACAAGAAGGCAGCCGCCGAAGCCCTGGGAATCTCGCGAGCCACGATCTACCGAAGAATCAGGGAATTCGGCATAGACCTCTGACTCCGGCGTCCGGCTCGGTTGCTGTATGCCGCCGCCTGCTATTGCCGAGTTTCGGATTGCAGTGCAGTACTCGACTTTCCGGCGATGATGGCGTTGACTTCTGCCTTTTCCTTGGGACCCCAGGTTTCACGGGTGTTCAGCGCGCCGAGGAGTCCTATGACGCCCACGAGGACATACAGGGCGGCTCCGCCCGCCCACCCGAAAATGGATGCCAGGAGGACGGCCAGGAAGGGTGCGAATCCAGAGATCGAGGCTGCGACCTGGTACCCGATGGACGCGCCGGAGGTTCTCGTGTTCGTCCTGAACAGCTCCGCGAACCAGGCACCTTGGGTGCCGGTAAACGTCGCGTGGATTATGCCGATGCCGATGACGAATACGAGGACGATCACGAAGGCGTTTCCCGAGTTGCTGAGAAGGAACATCGGGAAGCCGAATACGATGACGGCGATCGTGCCGGCGAGATACATTCTGCGCCTGCCGATGTGGTCGGTCAGGGCTCCAGCCAGCAAGGTTACGGGTACGGCAATGAGGCTCGCGATCACGATGCCAGTGAGGCCGACCGTGTGCTCGTGGCCGGTGTTCTGGGTGATGTAGGAGAGCAGGAAGGTCGCAGTGACGTAGTAGGCGCAGCTTTCGACGACGCGCAGCGAGATCACTCGCAGGATGTTCTGCCAGTCGTTCCGAATGACTGTCGTCAGTGGGTTGTCGACGATCGCGCCTGCTTCCTTGGTGTCTTCGAATTCGGGAGATTCCTCTAGCTTCATCCGTACCACGAGGCCGACGACGATCAGCACCGCGCTGGCGAGGAAGGGTAGCCGCCACGCCCAGTCGGTCTGAAGGGAGGCCGAGAGGAGGAAGGCGGCGTTGGCCAAGGTGATGCCGAGCGGGTTTCCCGCTTGTGGGATCGCGGTGAAACGGCCGCGCTTCTTCCACGGCGCGTGTTCGAAGGTCATCATGACGGCGCCGCCCCACTCTGCGCCGAATGCCAGGCCCTGGATCATCCGGATGGTGACCAGGAGTATGGGAGCGAGGATTCCGACGGTCTCGTAGGTGGGGAGGAATCCGATCAGGACGGTGGCGATACCCATGGTCAGCAGGGCGCCGACAAGCACGGGCTTGCGGCCGTATTTGTCACCGAGGTATCCGCCGATTGCTCCGCCGAGAGGCCTCATGACGAAGCCGACGGCAAGCGTGGCAAAGGACAGCAGGGTGCCGACCAAGGGGTCCGTACTGGGAAAGAAGACATCGCCGAAGTAGAGGGCTGCGGCCGTTCCGTAAGCCACGAAGTCGTAGTTCTCCACACACGTTCCGGCGGCCGAAGCCATCGCCGTCTTGATCTTGGTCGGCGACCCGTGGGCAGCCTGTCGCTGCAGATCGGTGACTTCGGGGGCCATGCTCGAATCTCTCCCTAGATATTTCTGTGCGGTCCTCAGCGCGCCGCCGGGGGACCCGGTAGGTGGTGCTGGTCCGTTCCGATCTCGCCCGAGAGTTCCCGAGCCCCTTCGAGTTCCATTTCCCGCAGCTTCTGAACTCGTCTGATCGTGTCTTCGTCGTTGTCGAATTTCGCTTCGAGGAAGGATTGGAGGACCTCCCTGACCGTGGCCTGGCCGACGAGCCATGCGCCCAATGCGAGGGCATTCGCGTCATCGTGTTCGACGCTCTGATGCGCTGAGTAGACGTCGTGGCCCAGTGCGCAGCGGATGCCCGGGATCTTGTTGGCGGCCATGACGGCCCCGACTCCGGTTCCGCAAACGAGAATTGCACGATCCGCCTCGCCCGACTTCACGAGTTCGCAGGTGGCCCGGGTGACGTCGGGGAAGTCGACGGGTGTCTCACTGGGTGCTCCGCGGTCTGTGACCTCATGGCCGAGTTCTTCGAGAACTGTGCGGACGAACGCTTTGAGCGGGAAGCCGGCGTGGTCGTTGCCGAGTGCGATCTTCATGGACATCCTTGGGGCGGAAGGGGAGACGGGGAATCGAACGCTTGGAGAACCTCTCCACGGTGCGGAATCGACTCCATGGCGCCGCTGCGGGCGACGGTCAGTGCCGAGGCTCGGGTGGCGAGTTCCATCGCCGCGACCAGATCTCCGCGATCGGCCAGGAGGGACGCGGCCAGATAGCCGACGAACGTATCGCCGGCGCCGGTGGTGTCCTCGGCAATCACCGCATGGGCCGGCACATGGACGAGGTCGCCGTCGACTACCGCAAAGGACCCTTCGGCCCCGGCGGTGAACACGATCGCGGGACCGAGCACTGGCGGCAGTGAGCGCACGAGATCTCGATGGTCGGTTGCACGCACCCCGGCCGTTTCGGCCAGGAGCGAGATTTCCTGCTCGTTGACGATCAGCAGATCGACGTCGTCGAAGAGGTTCTCGATTTCGTGGGGTGCCGGGGCCGCGTTCATGACGACGTACAGCCCACGGGACTTCGCGCGGCGGGCAGCGTGCCGGACCAGTGGGGCTGGGATCTCGAGCTGCAAGACGAGGATGTCTCCCTCTCGGCCTTCGGGGATATCCATGTCTTCGGTTGTCAGGCTGGAGTTCGCGCCGGGACTGACGAGGATCTGATTCTGCCCCTCGTCATCGACCGCGATGACCGCTGTCCCTGTGGGGACTGCATCTACGATCCTTGTGTGCCGGCAGTCGACGCCGGCATCGGACAGGAACTCGAGTATCCGGTGTCCATGGGCGTCGTCCCCAACCGCTCCGGTGAACGCCACGGCCGCTCCGGCGCGGGCTGCGGCGACGGCCTGATTTCCGCCCTTGCCGCCGGGCCCGTAAACCGCGTCCGACCCGCGGACGGTCTCTCCCGGCCCTGGTAGGGAGCGGACGCGGATGGTTTGGTCGATGTTGAGGCTTCCGACCACGAAAACAGTGCTCACGAGACCTGCCTTCTCGGTGGTGTACCCGTCGATGCGCGCACGATCAGTTCGCTGGGGAGAACAACTGATTCGGGTCGACGCCCGTCGATGACGTCGAGGAGTAGTTGAACGGCCGTGCGGCCCATGACTTCCACGTCATGGGCGATGACCGTCAGTGGCGCGTCGAGCAAGGGAAACCACTCGAGGTCGTCGAACGCGATCAGTGCCATGTCGGAGCCGATGCGGATGCCCTCGCGAGTCAAGGTGGACAGGGCTCCCACTGCCATGGGGCTGTCGGCGGCCAGCACGGCTGTCGGCCGCTGGGGGAGGGCCAGCAAGTGTCGTGCGCCCGCCGCACCGCTGGCTGGTTGAAAGTCCCCGATGAATGTCAGTGCGGGATCCTCGCTGAGCCCGAAGTCGTGTGCCGCCTGGGCGAAGGATCGGAGTCGCTCGCGCCCGGTGGAAGTGGTCTCGGGTCCGGCGATGTATCCGACACGTGAATGGCCCTGCCGTGCGAGATGCTCCACCGCCTGTCGGATACCGGAGTCGCTGTTGGTCGTCACGCTCGGCACATCGATGCCGTCCACTGTCCGGTCGACGAATACGGTGGGTATACCTCTTTCCAGCACGGCCCTCAGGCTGGGACTTCCATCGCCCTGTGGTGCGGCGATGACCCCGGCTACACGCTGGGAGATGAAGGTGTCGAGATACCGGTCCTGCTGCTCGATGCTCTCGTTCGCGTTCCCCAACAACGTGACCAGCCCCTTGCTCAGTGCCGCCTGTTCAGCAGCATGTGCGAGGTTGGCGAAGAATGGGTTGCGGACATCGGAGACCAACAGTCCGACGACGTTCGTCCTGGTCGATCGCAATGCACGGGCTTGAGCATTCGGGTGATAGCCCAACTTCGATGCGGCCGCTATCACCTTTGCCATGGCCTCTGACGACGTCGCGGGGTTGCCCGACAGCACCCGCGAGGCAGTCGCCGGTGAGACACCGGCCAACGCCGCCACGTCCTTGATAGTGATGACCGGACCAGTCAAGTCTTCTCCCTAGGGCCGTGGAATCGATTCCATGGAATCGATTCCACGCAGTATGTGACAGGTACCGGCAATGCGTCAACGGTCAACCGGGAGGCGACTTGGCCAGGCAAGGCGTCGAGAGACTCCCGGTGCGTCGCTCAGTGCGTCGCACCGGGTGACTCGATGGGCCAGGTGTGGTTCGGTCAGCTGACCACTGCGGTCTCGATTTCGACCGGGATGTTCGGCGCTCCTCCACCCGCAGGCATGGAGCCGTCGTCGCCGGCGGCGGCGATGTCCTCGACGGTGACGAGGCCGTCGTCGTCGATCGAACCGAAGATGGTGTAGCTGGGCGGCAGAACCGAATCGGCGTAGACCAGGAAGAACTGGCTACCGTTGCTGCCGGGGATGCCGCTGTTCGCCATTGCCACGGCTCCGCGCGGGTAGATCACCGGCTGCGACAGTTGCGGATCGCCCGGCGCGAACGCGGTCTCGGGGTATTCGGTGTCGAAGCCGTAGCCAGGTCCGCCGGTTCCGGTCCCCGTGGGGTCTCCGCACTGCAGCACCTTCAGGCCCTCGGAGGTCACGAGCCGGTGGCAGGGTGTGTCATCGAAGTAACCCTGCTGGGCCAGGCTGACGAAGCTGTTGACCGTGCAGGGGGCCTCGGTGCGGTCGAGGTAGAGGCCGATCGGCCCGGCGCTGGTCGTGAGATTGACAGAGACGTTGCCCTCTGTGGGCACGCCCGTGGTCGGCGGTGGTGTTACGTCCCTGGCTGCAGGCCGCCCCTCCGCGTACGTGCAGTCCACTGTGGCCGCAGCGGGTGCCGGGACGGGTGGCAGAGGACCGAACTGGGACAGATCCAGCGACGGCGCCGCAGCGCTGGTCTCGGCCGCTTCGGGTGTAGTCGTCGGCGGACTTCCGGATTCGGACGAACCGGAGCAGCCGGCGAGAACGACCGCGAGGCTCACGCCCGCGACGAGGATTGGGGTGCGTTTCATTTGTCCATCCTCACACGGGTCCATCCACACATCGTTCGGCCCTCACACCGTGCCGTCAGTCCATGAGGACGGACGTGATGTCGATCGGAAGGTTGGGCGCTCCTCCTCCTGCAGCCATCGATCCGTCGTCACCGGCCGCTGCCACCTTCTCGATGGTCTCCAGACCGGTCTCGTCGATGGTCCCGAAGATCGTGTACTGCGGGGGTAGCTGGGAATCGCCGTAGACGAGGAAGAATTGGCTGCCGTTGCTGTCGGGCAGACCGCTGTTGGCCATCGCGATCGTGCCCCGCGGGTAGGTGACCGGTATCTGCAGCGCCGGGTCTCCCTGGGCGTACTGGTCGGTGGGGAACTCGTTGGCGAAGCCGTAGCCCGGCCCGCCTGTTCCGGTCCCGGTGGGGTCTCCGCACTGCAGCACCTTCAGGCCCTCGGACGTCACCAGCCGGTGGCACGGGGTGTTGTCGAAGTATCCCTGGCTCGCCAGGGACAAGAAATTGTTGACCGTACACGGCGAATCCGCGTTGTCGAGGGTGAGACCGATGTTGCCCTGCGTCGTCTCCATGCTCACGCTGACCGTGCGCACCGTCGTGTCGATGTCGTCGGTACGAGGAGGATCCACCGGCCGCGCAGGCTCCTGGCCGTCCGGGGTGTAGGTGCACGAGACCAGCTGGGGAAGTGGCTCGGCCCGGCCCGAGGGCATCACGCCGGGCGCCTGTTCGGAAGCCGTGACCGACTCGGCGGCTGACGCCTCGCTGGATTCCTCGTTGTCTCTGGTCAGCGTTACCACCACCGCAACCGCACCGACCAAGAGCACGACCCCCACTGCCGAAGCGGCGATGGTCAGCTGCTTGCGCTTGCGCGCCCGGGCGGCTCGGCGTTCGAGTTGGCGCTCGAGCTTTCTCTTGGCTGCTTCCCGGCGTTGCTCGTTGCTCGGCACTGAGGTGGTCCTCCCGTATCTGTCTGTCTGCCAGTCGGTCGATACTGCGGTAGGTCGGTGTGATCTACCTCCTCGCGTACGACCCTCAAATTCTGCCATCCGAACCTGAGATCATCGCCTCGGGGCGACGGCTTAGTCTGTAACAACTGCAATGATGCTGTAACACAGCAATGATTACTCGAACAGGAGCGGCGCGCGTGCTCGTCACAGGATTTCCGGCCGGGATGTTCCAGACCAACTGCTACATCCTCGCGCAGGATGATGCCCGCGAATGCGTCGTCGTGGACCCAGGGCAGGATGCTGCCGAACCGCTGTTCGAGTTTCTGGCCAAGTCGACACTCACCCCGACGGCGGTTCTGTTGACCCACGGTCACCTCGACCACGTCTGGAACGCCTACGACGTCTGCGAGAAGTTCGGAATTCCCGCCTACATCCACCCCGAGGACCGGTACATGCTGTCCGATCCGGGCCGTGGCATTGGCCCCACGATGCAGCCGTTCATCGCGGGCTTGGATTTCATCGAACCGAAAGAGGTGATCGAACTGGCGGATGGTGACTCGATCGAGCGGGCAGGCATATCGTTCGCCGTCGATCACACACCCGGCCACACCCAGGGGTCGGTGGTATTCCGGACTCGTGTGGAAGGTGAGAATGGGCCTCTCGACATTGCCCTAACCGGCGACACCTTGTTTCAGGGGTCGATCGGTCGGAGCGACCTGCCGGGCGGCAATCACGAGCAGTTGTTGCAATCGATCGCGGACAAACTCCTGATCCTCGGTGACGAAACGGCGGTCCTGCCCGGACACGGCGGATCGAGTTCCATCGGCGCCGAACGCAAGTCCAACCCGTTTCTCGCTGGACTCTCGGGATCGAAATAGGGAAAGGTGGCGACAGTGAGCAAATCCAGCACCTTCTCCGCACCGAAGGGCGTTCCCGACTACGTCCCGCCGCAGTCTTCCGAGTTCGTCGCGGTCCGTGACGAACTCCTGCGCGCCGCGCGATTGGCCGGGTACGGGCACATCGAACTGCCGATTTTCGAGGACACAGCTCTGTTCGCGCGCGGCGTCGGCGAGTCCACCGACGTCGTCAGCAAGGAGATGTACACCTTCGCGGACCGCGGCGACCGGTCGGTGACGCTACGGCCCGAGGGCACGGCGGGGGTGATGCGTGCGGTGATCGAGCACGGACTCGACCGTGGGCAGTTGCCGGTGAAACTGAGCTACGCGGGTCCGTTCTTCCGCTACGAGCGACCGCAGGCGGGCCGCTACCGTCAGCTGCAGCAGGTCGGGGTCGAGGCGATCGGGGTCGACGACCCTGCCCTCGATGCCGAGGTCATCGCCGTCGCCGACGCGGGATTCAGGGCGCTCGGCCTCGAGGGATTCCGGTTGGAGATCACCTCGCTAGGTGACGACACGTGCCGACCGCAGTATCGGGAACGGTTGCAGGAGTTCTTGTTCGGACTTCCGCTGGACGAGCAGACACGTCGGCGGGCCGAGATCAATCCGCTCCGCGTGCTCGACGACAAACGCGAGGAGCTACGCCAGATGACGGCGGACGCGCCCTTGATGCTCGATCACCTCTCGTCCACCGCGAAGGCGCACTTCGACCAGGTGCTCGCGCACCTCGACGCGCTGGGCGTGCCCTACGTGATCAACCCGCGAATGGTGCGCGGATTGGACTACTACACGAAGACCACGTTCGAGTTCGTCCATGACGGTCTCGGGGCCCAGTCGGGTATCGGCGGGGGCGGACGCTACGACGGCCTGATGGCGGAGCTCGGCGGTCAACCGTTGTCCGGCATCGGTTTCGGAATCGGCGTCGACCGCACGGTGCTCGCGTTGGCAGCCGAAGGTAAGACGGCGGGTTCGACCGCCCGCTGCGAGGTCTTCGGGGTGCCGCTGGGCGACGAAGCTAAAGCACGACTGGTGGTGATCGCCCAGCAGTTGCGCGCCCAAGGAATTCGTGTCGACCTCGCCTATGGGAACCGCGGAGTCAAGGGTGCGATGAAGGCCGCCGACAAGTCCGGTGCCGCGCTGGCTCTCGTGCTCGGTGACCGCGACATCGCAGAAGGCACGGTGGGAATCAAGAAACTCGCCACGGGGGATCAAGAGTCGGTGTCCCTGGAGAACGTTGTCGTACGTGTCGGAGAGATCCTTGGCACCGGATGACGACCCACCGGTGTCACTCGATCTCGTTCCGATCGAGCTGATCGCACCTCGGCTGAAGCGGGTCGCGATGATCGCAGTCCTGATCGGTGTTCTGATCGGGGTGGCGGTCGGGCTCTTCACCTCGCTCTGGGTCGGGGTGTTGGTGGGAGCGGTGATCGCGGTTCCGACCGCCGTTCCGGCACTCATCTCACTGCGGCGTCGAATCACTCTGCAGCAGGGGAGAATCCGTTCGACGGGCGGGATTCGAAGTCGCCAGGTCAATGCGACGAGGGCGGTGGGGGCCGAAATCGTGATCCGGTCAGCTCGGGTCAGTGAGGTCAGCGTCCGGATCACCGACCCGAACGACAGCCTCACGATCCCGCTCGCCCTCTACACGAGCAACGGGGGACGCGAACTCGAAGTGCTCGGGCTTCGTCGATTGGCAGACGCCTTGGAGACCGGCGAACTGGTCCCAGCGGCCGCGATTGCGTCGGTGCTCATCGAGCAGCTGCGGGCCGAGGCGCGTGGTGCCCCACTGCCCGAGAGGCCCCTGTTCCGGGCGGTGGAACTGGTGCGCTCGGAAGGCCGCGTACCCACTACCACGCTCACCGATCACGAGGTTGCCTCCCTCGTCGACTGAGCGTCAGATCCGTTAGTCGAACGGGTTGTCGTCGAAGTTCTCTTCGCCGATCACGGCGGGCGTGACCATCGGGAGGTCACCACCGAAGGCCGAACTGTCGCCGGCATTGACAAGGTAGCCAGGTGTGGACCGTCCGGATTCCTGATCGTCTCCGCTGCGGCCGGCACCGGCCATTCCCGCCCCGCCCACCGGGCCTGTGGAAGCCACGGGCGGTGTGGGCGTTGATGTCACCGGCATGGTCGCTGGTGCAGACGGACCCGTGCCCGACGGAGCCGCACCGGGGACGACTCCGTTCGGCGCGCCATTCACGAAACCGCCTGCGCTGCCTTGCATGCCGAAGCCTGCCGAACCGCCCGTGGGACCGAAGCCGGTCCTGGAGGAGAGGGCATCGGCGGGCATGCTGCCCGTGGACACCCCTGCCGCCTGCGTATTCGCCGCCACCAGGTCATCGATGCTGTCGTTCACCGTCGAGATGATCGGCTTGCCTACCTGCTCGATTACCTGGGATGCGATCTTGAAGGGGGAGTTCGCCCCTGCTGGGCCGAAGCCGACGGACCCCGGTGGGGACGGCACAGAAATTGGGGTGGTGAGGCTGTTCATCGTGACGATGTGCTCGGTCAGTTCGGTACGTGTCTGCGTCACGACCCCGATTGCGGCCTTGATGTGCTCGGTGGCAGAAGCCAGGAGCATGGCCTGCCCCGGCGGCGTCAACAACACCGGTGCGGCGGCGACGGCGGTGGCCGCGAACGACTCCGCAATGGCGATCAGGTTGGCGTTGCCGCGGGCCACGGACGCGGCCGCCGTCTGTGTGGTGCGCGAGATCGCGGCGCCGCGTTCACTCAACTCGGCGCCGCTCGTCTGAGCCTGCACGCCCTGCGATCGTGCGGCCTGGGCTGCTTCGCTCTGCCAGATCTGATCGAGGATCTTCAGCCCGGACATACCGATCGACATGGTCTGGTCGAGCACCTTCGAAGACATGTCGAGGATCGACGTCGGATCGAAATCCCCGAACGTGCCGGTGCCGAAACTGCTGGCGAGATCCCTGAGCGGCGCCAGCAACTCGTCGATTCCGGGTAGCGCAGGCAATCCTTCGCCGTTCAACAACGCCTCGACGGGGTTCGGCGGAAGTGGGGGCAACGCAGGCAAGGGCGGGAGTCCGGGCAGGTGGCCGGCGGTCAGGTCAGCGACCGGGGTGTCGAGCAGGGGTCCGAGAGGCGACTCCTGGAGTGCCTCGAGGGGTGTGCTCGGCAGTGGGGTTTCGAGGGCGTCGCCGACGGCGGTTCCCTGGATCAGATCGAGGATGGATTCGGATGCTGCGGGAGATCCGCCGGGGTCGGGGTACGTCATCCGATGTCTCCGATGCCCTCGCGGATTCCACCGAGCGCGGCGCTGTTGGCCTCATCGACGGATTCGTACGAAGCTGCGGTGGCCTCGGCTGCGGCCGCTGTCTGCGCGTAGTGGAGCGAGAGCTCGGCGACGGATTTCGCGTGAGTGGCTTGCGCGGCGACGAAGGCCGCGAGGAAGTCGGCCCCGATCGGACCGAACACTGGCGCCAGCGTGGCGAGATCAGTGCCGAGATCAGCTGCGGCACTACCGATCTGCTCAGCGACCGTCGCGGCGGTGGCCCCGTACTCCCTGATGCCGTCAGCGACGACGAAGACATCGCTCAAGATGACCCCCCAAGGTGATAAGCGTTTGGCAGACCCTATCTCACGCGTGGGGGCGGTACGGCTGGTGGTCCAGCTGCGAAATGGTGGGGTGGTTCAGGTGCGGCGTTGGTGATCAGCGAGGCGTTGGTCCGCGCGGTGCCCTCGCTGATGTATGCGATTGGAATCTTGACAACCGCTCGAGTGGCCGGCAGCGCGCTCTGCCTTTTTGCTTGACACTCCGAATCACGCTATACATTCCCGTGCATCAAGGATTGTCCAGTTGTCCGGATAGTCCCTTGGTCGCTTGTTGGATCAGAGAGGAAGACCTGTGGCTGCGGTGATGGGAACAGAAGATGACGCTCGACTGAGGCAGGAGGCGATGCGATTCCTTACCATCCGCACAAATGACGGACTCGACTCGATCACGCGCGAGGAACTGCTCGACTTCACGTTTGACGGCAAGATGTTCCGCTTGGTTGACCCGACACGCGGAATCCGTAAGCCCAGAGAGTTGAGTTCCGCGCTGTCGATTATGACGACCTATCGGGCGGAGGGCTCGGACCGACCGTACGAGGATGAAGTCGGAGGCGACGGATTCCTGCGATACAAGTGGTCTGGGATCGACCCTGATCACATGGACAATCGGGGACTGCGGGCGGCAATGGTTCAGCAGGTGCCTCTGATCTGGTTCTATGGTGTGGGTGTCGGTAGGTTCCAGCCGATTTACCCGGTGTATCTCGTTGACGAGGAACCCGAGAAGCACCAGTTTGTGGTCGCTATTGATTCGGCGCGCGACCTACATCGTCCTGATTCGCCGGTTGAAGCGACGTTGCGCCGGTATGTGATGGCCGAGACTAAACGACGGCTTCATCAGCCTGTCTTCCGTGCGACGGTCATGCGTGCATACGAGACGCGATGCGCAGTCTGTGCGTTGGGTCACGGCTCCCTCTTGGATGCTGCGCATATCGTGCCGGACGGGCATGACGAGGGGATCGCATCGGTACGGAATGGTCTGGCTTTGTGCAAGATTCACCATGCTGCTTTCGATGTGAATATCCTCGGTATCAGGCCTGACTATGTTGTCGAGATCCGCGAGGACCTCCTCATTGAAGTCGACGGGCCTATGCTCGAGCATGGACTCAAGGAGCGGCACGGGCAACGATTGATGGTTTTGCCCCAGAAGAACTCGGAACGTCCAGATCGAGAGTTGATGGAACTGAGTTATGAGAGGTTCCGGGCTGCTGGGTAATGTGCGACTAGCGTGACGCGGGAGAGCCCTTTGCTCTTGGCTGGTTATAGATCCGTCGGTTAATATCGCCGGCGATGAACACCTGATCCGACCCCTCCGGCACGGCGGAGCACAGGTGCGGCGACCGCATGGGGCTGGGGTCCTGCGCGTCGCCAACCGCGCGCGGTACGGCTTGTTGATTGGCCCGCCGACCAAAGCTGTCAGCGAGCACGCCTGCCGCGAACTGAAAGCAGCCACGTCCTGGACTCTTTCGAGGGCTGCCTCGAGCTCGGGCAGCCGCGCCGCTCCCATCACCGCCATATGCCCGCTTCTCACCAGCCTGCCGTTGTTCGACCTGAAAGCGGATGCGTATGGCTGATTCCCTACGGAATCGTTGGCGTTATCAAACTCGCACTTGCCGTCCGGATCAGGACCTGCTCACTGTCGCACCGCAGCTTGCCGATCAAACAAGGCGATACTTCCAGTACAGATGCAGCGGCTTGTTGATTTCGGTATCGGCACCAACGAGGCACGTCATACACCCAATCATTCATCCCTGTCATTGATGTCGATGATGGCCAACTCCTCACGTTCGGAATCGACGGTCGTGAACCGGACCGGACTTCCTTCGCGAGCATGGCTGACGGCTGTGGCGGGAGCCACGAAGGTAAACGCCATGACGAGTTTTCCAGGATCTAGGTGACCGTCGGATCCGATATGTGTTCGCTGTGCAGATTCGATGAGGGGGTACAGGACGATGGCACCCCGGCGGTCATCAACGAGCCTCTCGGTCTCGACGTCTCCGGAGTCAGGCAAGGCTCCGGCTATTCGTAGCGGCACTGCACGGTGCCTTGGATCGCGAACTGCGCCGAACAGTGGCCCACGACGCCGGTCGCGCGCGAACCATGAATACGAACGCCTCGTGCCTCCGAAGGTGATGAGACTAGTGAGCCTGGAGTTCCGTGGCGCGAAAACAACCCAATCGTTGACACCTGGCGAATCTCCTGTGCTGATTCGGCGCAGGTACTCGAGGTTAGGCGCAAACTGCGAAGGAGCGTGCCAGCGTAGGTTCTCGGCGATCTCGAGGAATGCACTAGCGGTGAGATTGCCAATCTGGGCATCGAACCGATGCGTGATTGTGCTTCCGTCCTCGGAGAAGTTGTAAGCAACTGACGTTGTGTTCTCGGACAAGGAATCCAGAACCGGTGTCCAGAGGCCGGTATTGTGTCGAAGATCCGCTTCCCTTGTCGGGTATGCCGTTGGCTCCTGCCATTTCCCGGGCGAACTCACCTCCACTAGACGCGCATTGAACATCTTGGTCGGACTTGTCGGCTTGAGCCACGGAAGGTGTTGCGAGACGAGGGGTGGGATTTGTGCGGGAAGAATCTGAGGCTGGCCGTCGACCATAACGGAATACTGTTCCAGTTCGGAACGGAAGCTCTCTTCATCGAGGCAGATCGCCTCGAATGCCTCGTAGAGGTCGATCTCCTTGCTCCCAACGGATTCCGAGCGGCTGAGATAGAGTCGTACGAGATCTCGGTATCCTTCCCGAAAACCGAACCAACGTCCCATCTGCATTAGCGTGGATGCATTCCCGGCCCGCCGGCGGAAGTACGTAACGGTCAGCCCGTCCACCGTGAAGCCACGGGAGAGCTTTTGGCCGCCGATAAGGATCTTCCAGATCGATCGTTTGTCGAAGTCAGCCTCGCCGGTTTCGAGATCCTTGTCTCCGTTGACGACGATGATTGGGCGGTCGTCGCCGCCGATGCGAATGTAAGCCGGTCCGACGAACCGCATGAGTTCGTCATACGAGTTCGGCACAGCGTATCCGTCGGCCCGGACGGCAGACACTGGTGCGACATCGGTATCGAACAACTTGCGGAGCCGCTCGTGCCCGCTCGGGCCCATGTAGCCGGAATTCCACCACATGCGAGTGACGCGACCCAGAAGCTCTTTATGTGCTTCGGTGAGCATGGACTCGTGTATGAGCATGGTGTGGTGTTGGAAGAAGCGGTCGCCGAGCCCGCCCTTGTCTTCGCGGTAGAGCTTGATCGCTGCGGTAAGGACGAACATGTCCATCGCACGCTGTAAACAGCTGTCGTCTTCGTCGCCATCGATCAGGATGTCGCGGACATGAGCCTTTTCGTTCGAGTTGGCGGGGTTTCTTTCCTCGACCGGAACGATCGTGTCGAGGTCGTGGAAGTCCGGTGCGCCCATGTATCCATCCGGGCGTGGAAGCGAGACGATGAAATCCTTGGGAAAGATATCTTCGCTGTCACTGGGGTCGATGAATACGTTGGCGAACGGGGTCGCCGTGTACCCGACGTACTGCGCGCGCGGCAGCATGTTCAGCAAGTCGGAGATCTTCTGGTTTATCGCAGTTCGCTCGGCGTTCGGTTTCGCCAAGTCTGATGTGTTGACCGAAGCCTCGTCGGATTCGTCGTCGATGATCAGGACCGGAATCTCGGACAGAGGAGTCTTGATCTTCTTCAGGTCTTTGACCAAGTTGGTCAGCACGGTCTTGTTCTTCTTGACGACCATCAGACGGGCTGATGAACGGTGAAGATTTTGTGAATCATACAGGGGGAGTGCGGGTTCTCGCTTCTCGAATTCGAGCGCAACGATCCCTTGACGCAGACTCTTATAGTCGTTGTCCCGGGTGGTCATTCGGACGATATCAAAGGCGCCCAAGGTGGAAGGGAGACCGCCGAACTCGAGAAATTTCCCCTTACCCCATGCCGGATCATCGGCATAGTCTGACTCGTCCTCATGTGCACCCCTGAGGATATTCTCTCGACCCACGAGTTCCATGTCGAGGCGGCGCTGGGTCTGCCCGCGCAACAGGTTGAGTGTGCCGCCGAGGACAATCACGAGGCGATACCCGGCGTCGACTGCTTTCGCGATGACGCCCGTGAAGTTGGCTGTCTTGCCGGATTGCACATAGCCGACAACCAGGCCCTTCGACTGGTACGCGGTGGGACTGGACGGGTCAGCCAGGCGCTCTACGACGCGGTCTGAGGCGACGTCGAGTCCAGCCACGGCGTGCTCCGGCCAGCCCTTGTTCGTGAGAAGTTGTCGATAGGCAGGCCAGTACCAGGAGCGGCCCTGCTGCGACTGCGGCGTGTACCACGGGGTGAAGCCTGTACTTATTACTACCGGTGGCGTTGTCTTGTACACGGGCAACACCGAGGTGAGAAGCTCACCGGTAGCCGGCTCGAGCCCCAATAGCCGGTACACGTCCTGACGCCGTTCTCCGGTGCGTGGCTCGGAGGTGGACCAGTCGGGCGCCTCCTCGAAATCCCACCGCGTCAGTTGTTTACGCCACACCTCGACGAGCGGATCGGTCGTCGACGCAGCCTCGATGTACTGCTGGAAATCCTGCTCGGTGGCGTAGATTTCCGCGCCTGCGGGAAACTCTTCGGCCTGGTAGGAGAGTGCACGGACAAGCCGCTTGGGTCTGCTGCCATTCATGTCCGACAGGGCGGCATTATGGAGATCGAGCCTCAGGGAGTCGGCGTTCGTCATTGAAGATCCTCGGTGTCTTGTACGGCAGAAAGGCAAATGGGGCGAGGGACGGATCGTTCGGCCACTTTCGGCGTCACTCGCTGTCAGCCATCCGATCGAGTTCTGCCCGTGCGGCGGAAACCAGCACTGCCTGCCACAGTTGTAGGTTGTCCTTTTCCCGTCTTCCGCTGTATTCCTTCTCGAAGAGCTGATGGAGAAGTAGATACATGAGTGACTTGAGCATCGGTGCATCGTTGAGCGTGCCAGTTCGACCGCCCAGAATTGCAGCACGATAGTACTGATTCAGATAGATCGTTCGATTCTCTCGGTCCAGGTCGAAGAAGATACTGTTGTCGAGCGATTGCCATCGGATGGCGATCGGCTCTTCCCCCGGAATGATGGGTAGCTCTTCCTCGATGGTTTCGCGAACGGCGGCGTCGACACCTTTTCCAGGAGCGATTACTGGCTTTCGAACGGTTCCTGAGGTCTTGCGAGCCTCTCGGTAGGTGGTTTCTCCGTCGTTCAAGTACTGCGTGAAGAGTCGTCCGTTGTGGTCCCGCGCGTCCTCGAGTGCCGCCACTACCTCGGGCGACATCTCGATGCCTTCCTTTTTGACGCTCAGGCGGAACACGTCTTGCGAGTTGTCCGGTAGGTCGACGGCGATGCGAGCCAAGGCGAGGTGTTGATCTGGTTGCCGAAAGTTGTTCCACCCACCCGCTTGAACGAGGCGATTATGGCGATAGAAATAGAAGCCCTGCCTTTCGATTACCGACCCGACCGCCTTGTACTCGTCGAGGTTGGATTTCGGTGGCCAGATATGGGCGTCGAATCCCACTGAACCAATTGAGGGCACCTCTGCGACAAACGGGCGTGGGTACTCCGGGTGACCGGAGACTGGGTACGCGAAGGGATTCAGAGGCACCACACCGAAGTTCATGTATTCCATGCCGGTGCGGACATCTTCGACTGCGATGGTGATATTGAAGTCGTCGCGGTTGAGGAAGCGATGGAAATGAAGGCCGAGATGGAAGCCGAGCTTGTTGATGGTGCGATGCAGGTACCGGTCCGTCTGACCGCCCCCACCGGTCCGGGGGAAGTTCTTGACACCATCCCACCGAATGACGGTGCCGGACCAGGTGATCGGGCAGCCGGCGTAGCGGTCCATCAGCAACTGTGCGTAGTTCGGTTCGACAATGTCGCATTGGAAATCAGCTGTTGCGCGTTCCATCAGCCACCGGCGTCCCGCGGGACGCGAGCGTTTGGTCTTGCTGACTACCGTTACCGCGGAGGCATGGCTCAGCGAAGCAGACTTCAACCCGGTGCCGAACATGCCGAGGGCCTGGGCGTCATAGTTTCGCCGACCGCCTACGGTCATGGCGATGTCCAGCTCTTCCTCCGTCATCCCGCCGCCGTCGTCAATGATGAGGAGGCTGACCAACTGGTCGCCATCGCGCAAGAAGTGGATGACGACGTCCCGTGCACCGGCATCGATCGAGTTGTCGACTAGATCTGCGATTGCGACTTCGAAGCCGTATCCCTGACTACTCAGAGCCTCCATGTACCGGGCGTCCGGCGGTAGGTGCTTTGTACCTGTTGTGGGGACTTCGAACTTCCAGTCGCCTGCCATACCTGTCCTGAAACTTTGATGTGTCGAGTGATCGCGGCAGAGGATAGCGGAGTACCACGACGTCGAAGAAATTTGGACTTCCACGACTTTGGTTGCCCTGCTCACCTGCTCTGGTGTTTCCCGCCCCTTTCTTTCTGAAGATCGAACCCTGTTGGGAGGCTTCGATCCGCGTCGCGGCGGTACTTACCGGAGTTCCCTTGCCGGGCCGTGACACCTGTTCACTTCCGGACCACCCGTACTGTCACGCTGCCATGCGGTTCGGTGGGATCAGGCGCTCCGGTTGTTAGTGCCCGCGGCGACGAAGAAGTCAACCAGTCAACAGTGTGCTGGAGGTGGGGGAACTTCCTCGAGCGGCGCAAGCGGCCCGCTGTGGCGCCGGACCCGCGGACCCGCTCCAGTTGAAACTCCGTCCTGCGGTCGTGCAACGCCGCGACGGCGTCCTGTCTGGGTGGGCTCGTGACGCCGTGGGGAAATATGCGGCCGTCACGGGTGGGTCAGATGCCGAACGGAGCGGCGTAGCGGATGGTGCCGGTCGGGAGCGGGTGATTGTGGTCCAGGGTCATGACCATGAGGGCCTCGTCGGGGACATCGATACTCAGTCCGATGCCATGAGCGGAGGCGCGGGTGAACCCGAACTTGGGGTAGTAGGTGGGGTGCCCCATGACGGTGACGTAGTACTCGCCCATGTCCTTGGCGGCCGTCAGGGCGGCGCGGATGGCGGCCGAGCCCGCGCCGCTGCGCTGATGGTCGGGCAGGACCGCGCACGGGGCCAAGCAGAGGGCTGGCGTGTCGCCGATGTGGCAGCGGGTCAGCAGCGCGTGGCCGACGATGGTGCCGTTCTGGTCAGTGGTGACGAGGGACAAGCCCTTGATCCAGGAGGAGTCGGCGCGCAGGGCGTCTACGAGGTTGGCCTCGTCCGCGGTGTCGAAGGCGGCGAGGTTGACCTCGCGGATGGCGGAGATGTCGTCGTTAGTCTCGGGGCGGGTGTTCCAGGCTGTCATTGTGCTTCCGTTCGTCAATTTGGGGGTGTTGCTTTCAAGGCGGACGAGTAAGCGGCGTAGTTGTAGTCACCGCTGGGGCATCGGTGGGGTGTAGTTCTCGTCCACCAGCCGCTATCCGGCAGCGGCCAGTGCGTCACGTTCATCGCGCTCGAATCAGCTCCTGCCGACCTGCTTGTTCAGCCGATTGGATAGCCTCCCATGCCTGGGAGGTGTGATACTCCTTACGGCACACGGACGGTCATCACGGAGAAGGTAGGGAACTTGCTGACATTGCACCGCGCCGGCAGCGCGGGAACGCTCGCGTCCGCACTAGCCGACGTAATGGTTGAGCCCCTCGCCGATCCGTTCCAAAACGAGGTGATTGCGGTCCCGGCCAAGGGCGTCGAGCGGTGGCTGAGGCAACGTCTGTCCCACGTCCTCGGGGCGCGCGACGGTAACCACGGTGACGGTGTCGCCGCCAACATCGACTTCCCGACGCCCACGCGCCTGGTCGACCAGGCGCTAGCTGCGGCCACCGGATACGACGTCGAAGACGACCCCTGGCATCCGTCGCGGATGCTGTGGACGCTGCTGCAGGTCATTGACGACAGCGTCGACGAGCCGTGGTGCTCGGTGCTGGCCCGTCACCTTGGGCGGGGCGCTGACGATCACCGCGTCGGCCGCCGCTACGGTACCGCCGCACACCTGGCCGAACTCTTCCGCTCGTACGCCTCGCAGCGGCCCGCAATGCTTGTGGACTGGGCCGACGGACGCGACACCGACGGCGCCAATCCGCTCGACGCAGATCTGCAGTGGCAGGCCCAGCTGTGGCGCTGCCTGCGGGAACGGATCGGCAGTCCGAGCCCCGCCGAACGGCTCGAGGGTGTTTGTGTGCGTCTCCGGGACGAGTCCGACCTCCTCGACCTGCCGGAGCGACTCTCTCTGTTCGGGCCCACCCGACTGGGAACTGACCAGATTCAGGTGCTGTCCGCGATCGGCGCTGAGCGTGATGTGCACCTGTGGATTCCGCATCCGAGTATCGCGATGTGGCGTGCTTTGGCCGGCACGCCCTCTCCGCGGCTCCGGGCCGATGACCTACGGGCCCTAGACGTCACGCATCCTCTGCTCGCCAGCCTGGCTCGGGATGTCCGCGAACTGCAGTCCCGACTAGCCACCGTGGAGAAGAGCGACGATCCCCTTCCAACACCGTCGAAGCCATCGACACTGTTGGATTGGCTCCAGTCGGACATCGCCGCCGACCGCTCGCCATCCGCATGTGCACCCGACGACACCGTCGAGATTCACGCCTGTCACGGGCAGGCCCGGCAGGTCGAGGTGCTGCGCGAGCGGCTGCTGCACTTGTTCCAGGACGACCCCACGCTTGAGCCGCGCGACGTAATCATCATGTGTCCCGATGTCGAGACGTACGCGCCGCTGGTACGGGGCGCGTTCGGTCAAGGCATCCGGGGGGAGCGCAGTCACCCCGGACACCGGCTGCGGGTTCGACTCGCAGATCGTGCACTGCACCAAACCAACCCGGTTCTCGACGTTGTCTCCGCGCTGCTGGATCTTGCCGACTCGCGGGTCACGATCAGCCAGGTGATCGATCTCGCCGCCTCCGGCCCAGTCCGGCGCCTCTTCAAATTCGACGACGACGCCCTCGAACGAATCCGGGAGTGGACTGCGGCGGCGGGGGCACGGTGGGGCATCCAAGCTCGTGAGCGGCGGGCCTTCGGGCTCGACGGCTTCGGCCAGAACACCATCAAGGCAGCACTCGACCGGATTCTGCTCGGCGCTGCCGCCGATGACACGAACGGAGAATGGCTCGGGCTCGCCTTGCCGCTCGACGACATAGAGAGCAACGACATCGACCTCACCGGACGTCTCGCCGAGTATATTGACCGGCTCGACGCGGTCCTACAAAGACTAACTGGACCGCAATCCGCCGAGCAGTGGTCAGCCGAGTTGTCAAAGGCGCTTGATCAACTCGTGGATGTGCCCGACATCGACGCGTGGCAGCTCGAACAGGCACATCGAGAGCTGACCGCTGCCTTCGAGCATGGCGGAGACACTCGGCTGCGCCTCGCCGACGTGCGGGCGATGCTCCGGTCCCTGCTTGCCGGCCGCCCCACTCGCGCCAACTTCCGCACCGGTGAACTCACGGTGTGCACGATGGTTCCGATGCGCTCGGTCCCACACCGTGTGGTCGTGCTCCTCGGGCTCGACGACGACGCCTTCCCCCGCGGGACCAACATCGATGGCGACGACGTCCTCGCCCGCGATCCGCTTCTCGGAGAGCGTGATCCACGTAGTGAGGACCGGCAGCTACTGCTTGATGCCATCATGTCCGCAACTGAGCGGCTGCTGATGTTCTACACCGGCGCCGACCCGACCAACGGCACCGTCCAGCCGCCCGCGGTGCCGCTCAGCGAGGTGCGCGACGTTCTCGACGCAATGACAGGTCGGGGCGCAGTCGTAACGAGGCACCCGTTGCAGCCGTTCGATGTTCGCAACTTCGGCCGGGAGCCGTTCAGCTTTGACGAAGCGGCGCGGGAGGGTGCCCTCGCCGCTCAGGAGCCGTCGGTGCAGGTGCCCAAGTTCCTGCCGGAACCGTTGGGTGCCGCCAAACTCGGCGACGGCGTCATCGATCTCGCTGAACTCATCTCCTTCCTAGAACATCCTGTCCAAGGCTTCCTTCGGCAGCGCCTCGGGTTTCGGGTGCCCGAGTTGGACGAGGATGTCGCCGACGCCCTGGATCTGGAACTCGATTCCCTCGCGCGATGGGGGATCGGCGACCGCATGCTCACCGCGCGGCTCGTCGGCAACGAACCGACCAAGTTCCGCGGGGCCGAATGGCGCCGAGGGACCCTGCCACCAGCGAAGCTCGGTCAAACGGTGCTCGACGAAGTAGAGCGGGACGTCGAACCGCTCGCCCGTGCCGCTGCGCCAGTGCATGCTGGGCGCTCGGAGACCATCGACATCGACATCGACCTAGGTGGCAAGCGTCGGCTGGTGGGCACGGTGGACGGGATACACGGCAACGTCGTAGTGCGCACGACGTTTTCGCGGCTCGCCCCGAAGCATCGGATCGCCGCATGGGTTCGCCTGCTTGCCGTCGCCGCCACTAGACGATTCGGCCTCACTGCCGTCACCACCGGCCGCGGCAGGGGGCGGCGGCCTGTTATGCGGTCGACGCTCGTGGCGCCCGGGAATCCGACCGAGATCCTGCGGCAGCTCGTCGAACTGCGTGAGAGCGGCTTGAAGAGCCCGCTGCCGGTGGCCCCTGCCGGGTCGGCCGCATACGCGGAGGTGCGGTTCCGCGGCCGCTCTATCGAACTCGCCCTGTTGGCCGCCGAGAAAGAGTGGGCTGGAAAGTTCGGGGATGGTATGGACCGGCACATCGAGTACGTGCACGGTTCCGGTGCGAGCCTGTCAGTGCTCACCGCCGAGGACGCGCCGCCCGGAGCTCACGAGCCGACCCGCTTCGGTGACGTGGCCGAAATTTTGTGGAGTCCGCTTCTGGCGGCTGAGACCTTGGGGGAACCATGACCGCAGGAACCGCTCCGGGGATGAGCAAGACCGCCTTCAGCCTGCTCGCTCCGCTTCCGACGGGCACCACCGTCCTCGAGGCTAGCGCCGGTACCGGCAAGACCTACGTAATCGTCGGCCTCGCGGCCCGGTTCGTCGCGGAGGAGGACATCGACCTGTCGCAGCTGCTGCTCGTGACGTTCAGCAGGGCCGCGACGAAGGAGCTGCGCGAGCGCACCCGCGAGCGGTTCACCACGGCCGCAGCGGGATTAGCGGACCCGACCGCGGCGCGCAGCAGTGACGATCCGCTGGTTGCGCACCTGGCGAACACGGACGACGAAGAGGTGACAAGGCGGCGCCGACGGCTGATGCAGGCGCTGTCGGACTTCGATGCCGGCACCATCGTCACCACACACAGCTTTTGCCAGCGCATGCTCGACGGACTCGGCATCGCGGGGGAACGCGATCCCGACGCAGTCCTCGTGGAGGAGGCAGAAGATCTCGTCGAGGACGTGATCGCCGACCTGTACGTCCGGCACTTCGGGCGTGTCGACACCCGCACACTCGCGCCAGGCGATGCGCATAAGGCGGCGCGGGCGGCGATCTTCGATCCCCTGGCTGTGCTCGCGCCCGAATGCGCGGACGGCAGTCGCGCCGGCGACGCAGTCGCTTTCGCTAGCGCTGTGCGCAAGGAGACCCGTCGCCGTAAACGGTTGGCCGGCATTCGCGATTTCGACGACCTGCCTGCCCTGCTACACGGGGTGCTCACTGACCCCGAGCACGGCGAAGCCGCTTGTCGCCGGATGCGCGAACACTACCGGGTGGTGCTCGTCGACGAGTTCCAGGACACCGACCCGCAGCAGTGGGGCATTCTGCGGGCGGCGTTCCACGGTCACTCGACGCTGGTGCTCGTCGGTGACCCAAAGCAGGCCATTTACGCGTTCCGCGGAGCCGAGGTGCTCAGCTACCTTGACGCGGTCAAAGCCGCCGACCGCCGTCAGGAGCTCACCTGCAATTGGCGCAGCGACGCAGATCTGGTTGCGGCACTGCATTATCTGTATGGCAGCGCCAGACTCGGGCATGAAGACATCGTCGTACACGCCGTCGACGCAGCTAGGCAGTATTCGCGGCTGCAAGGCGCGCTGCCGCTACGGCTGCGATACCTGCCGCGGGCGGGAGCCGGTCGGCTGAACAAGTCCGGCTTACCCGCCGTTGGGAAGGTCCGGGAACGCATTGCTGAAGACGTCGCCGCCGACATCGTCAGGCTGCTCGACAGTGGCGCGATGCTCAAGTTGGATGGCACCCGCCGACCGGTCGAACCCGGGGATATTGCGATCCTCGCCGGTACGAACGCACAGATCGCCCTCCTCCAGGAGGTCCTCGACCACGCCGGTGTCCCGTCTGTGCTGGCTGGTGGCAGCAGCGTGTTCGAGACACCCGCGGCGCGGCACTGGCTGCGGGTTCTGCAAGCGCTCGAACAACCCCACCGGCCCGACCGGGTGCGGCTCGCCGCGCTGACCCCTCTGTTCGGGTGGACCGCGGAGCAGATCGACGCTCGCGGCGACGACCTGATCAGGGATGTGTTCGGTCAGCTGAGGGATCTGTCGGCGCTGTTCGCGCAGTCGGGGTTCGTGGCGGTGTTCGAGCAACTCGTCACCAACGAGCAACTCGTCACCAACGAGCAACTCGTCGCCAAAAGGGAGCGGCTCCAGAAAGGCCTGCTGGCGGTCGCCTCCGGCGAGCGCACCCTCACTGACCTGCGGCACATTGCCCACCTGCTCGGCGCCGTTGCAGCGGAAAGGTCCTTCGGCCTTACTGCGCTCACCGGGTGGCTCACCGACCGCATCAAGGACCCCAAGTCCGGCGGTGGCGATCGCAGCCGCCGCCTCGACAGCGACGCCGCCGCGGTTCAGCTGGCCACCGTGCATGCGAGCAAGGGCCTCGAATATCCCATTGTCTATGCGCCATTCGCATGGAGCACCGGCCGCTCCTCCGACAACGACAAGCTGCTGTTGCACGACGAGAGTGGCCGAAGGATCCTCGACATCGGCGGCGATCGCAGCCCCGGGTACGGCGACCGCCGGCGTCGCCGCGATGAAGAAGCCGCGGGCGAAGACCTGCGACTGCTGTATGTGGCGCTGACCCGGGCAAAGTGTCAGCTGGTGCTATGGTGGGCGCCTGCTTACGGGACGAGCGGGGGTCCGCTGCATCGGATCCTGTTCGGCAGGAGTCCCGGCGAGGCAGAAGTGCCGCAGAAAGTGGGCGTGCCGGAGGATCCGGATGTCGCGCAACACTTGATGCAATGGGCTAGCAGGGCAGCGATCCCGATTGCGGTCGAAGCCGTAGGCGCCGAACCTATCCCACGGCTGTCGTGGACGGCGCCCCAGCAGGGGTCCGGGGAGCTCGAGGCGGCGAAGTTCAAGCGCGAACTCGACGAGGAATGGCGGCGCACGTCGTACACGGCGCTTACCGGGTCCTCGCATGAGCGTCCCGGTGCCGTCAGCGAGGCAGAGGATCAGGGGAAAAACGACGAACCGGCGGAACCTGCCGCGACTTCCCAAACGGTCTCGGGTGGGATTTCGTCGCCTATGAACGGTATGTCGTATGGCCCGGTCTTCGGCACCCTCGTGCACGAAATCCTCGAGCATGTCGACACGTCCGCCAACGATCTAAAAGCTGAGCTGCTGCGGCACTGCCGCGAGTCAGTCGAGACGCGGATGATGCAGGATGATCCGGAGGCGCTGGCGGCGGCGCTGCTGGCGGTGCTGCGCACTCCGCTCGCCGGCGGTGGCACTCTCGCCGCTGTCCAGCCGCGAGATCGGTTGCCGGAGTTGGAGTTCGAGTTACCGCTCGCCGGGGGTGACTTTCCAGCCGGGCTCGAGGTGACATTGAGGAAGATTGTGGGGCTACTGCGCAAATACTTGCCGACTGACGACGTCCTCGCGTCGTACGCGGACGTGCTCAAGGACCTGGGTCGGACACCTCTCCGGGGCTATCTGACTGGCAGCATCGACGCGGTGCTGCGCGTTCCTGGTCCTGCCACCCCTGACGATCCGCGATTCGTGATCGTCGACTACAAGACCAACCGGCTCGCGCCCGGCGATCTGACTACCGCCGACTTCACTCGCGAAGCTATGGCAAAGGAGATGATGAGGTCGCACTATCCGCTGCAGGCGCTGCTGTACGCGGTTGCGTTGCACCGGTATCTGCGCTGGCGACTGCCCGGATACGACCCCGAGACCCATCTCGGTGGGGTGCAGTACCTGTTCGTGCGCGGCATGGTCGGCCCAGAAACACCGGACGGTGCCGGTGTGTTCGACTGGGATCCACCCGCGCAGTTGGTGGTGGAGCTGTCGGATCTACTGGCGGCGTCGACTGGTGAGACCGGGGTGGGTGCATGAAAAGAAAGAGGCTGATTACGGAGTTTTGCGGGGGCTTGCTGCGCAAGTTTCACGAGGCCGAGGTGCTCGAGGTCGCCGACGTGCATGTCGCGCGCCGGCTCGGGAAGCTCGGCGGAGAGACTCGCGAGGAAGTACACCTGGCGACCGCGTTCGCGGTGCGGGCCGTGCGGAATGGGTCTGTATGCATGAATCTGGCCGAAATTCATGACGTGACGGCCCGCATGAAAATAGAACTCGATCCTGACGAACGGAAACGCCTCGATGCCGTCGCAGAGGCACTGCGGTCGAGTCCGCTCGTGGTCGGTGGCGACGAAGGGCCGCTTTGTCCACTGCGGCTTGAGGACGCGGTTGACGACGACGGCCTGCCGGAGCTGTACCTGTACCTGGACCGGTACGACCGGCAGGAACAGACGGTGAAACGGATCCTCGGCGTACGCGCGAAAGGATACCCCGCAGTCAAGGAGGGTCTGCTGCGCGACGGGCTGGACGAGTTGTTCCACGATCCAGCCCCGGCCCGGCAGCGCATCGCGGCGGCTGTCGCGGCAACGCACTGGACGTCGGTGATCGCGGGCGGTCCCGGTACTGGCAAGACTAGTACTGTCGCAAAGGTACTCGCGTTGCTTGCCCGTCAGGATCCCGGGCTACGGATCGGGTTGGCCGCGCCGACTGGCAAGGCGGCCGCTCGGCTGCAGGAGTCGGTACGGAGTAAGGCCTTCGATGTCGGCCTGTGGGGCCGGAAGGAGGCCGACAAGGTAGGCCGGGGGCCGGAGCTGTCGGCCATGACGTTGCACCGGATGCTCGGGTGGCAGCGGGGGGCCAGCCGGTTCCGCTACAACGAGAACAACCATCTGCCGTATGACGTGATCGTGGTGGACGAGACGTCGATGGTGTCGCTGACGATGATGTGCCGGCTGCTTGGGGCCGTACGCCCCGAGGCGCGGCTGGTCCTCGTTGGCGACCCCGACCAGCTGGCGTCGGTGGACGCCGGCGCGGTGCTCAAGGACCTGGTGGACCGCACGGCTACTGGTGTCGAGAATCCGGTGCTGGCGAGGGTGGTGGGTGCGGACCTGTCGGCCTCCGACGGCGAGGAGGCGCTGTCTGAGACCGATCGGGACCGGTTGCGTGGGGCCGTGATTGAGCTCACTAAGAATCACCGCTTCGGCGAAGGCCAGGATGAAGACGAAGACGAGGACGAAGACGAGTATGAAGACGAGGACGAAGACGAGTATGAAGACGAGGACGGTGAGAGCATCGCGGAGCTAGTGGGGGCGGTGCGCGAGAGAGACGCTGATCGTGTTCTAAAAATCCTCCGAAGTGGTGTGAAGGGCGTTTCGTTCATCGAGATCAAAGACGATGCGTCAACCATCGACATCAAGGATCTAACCGAGTTGTGCCAGGATGTGGTGTCAACGGCACAAAGGGTTGCGGCGAAGGCTCGCGTGGGTAATGCTGTCAAAGCGTTGAAGGCGTCGCAGAACCACCGTCTGCTGTGCGCGCACCGAGACGGCCCGTTCGGGGTGTCGTGGTGGGCACGTGAAGCGGTGGGCTGGATCGCCGAGGAGCACCCCCACATCCCTCTCGACCCCGGTAGTTGGTACGAAGGACAGCCTCTGCTGGTGACGGAAAACGATCATGACTTGCGGGTCTACAACGGCGACACCGGTGTTGTCGTCGCCGATGGTAGAAACGGACTGATCGCCGCAATCGATCGCGGCAAGAAGCAAAAGCCGTTGCGGGTGCACCCGAGCCGCCTTGCGTCGGTGCAGACCGCGTACGCGATGACGATTCACCGCAGCCAGGGCAGTGAGTACAGGCGAGTCTCGGTGATTCTGCCCGAGGCTGGGTCCTTGATACTCACCCGCGAGCTTCTGTACACCGCTATCAGCCGCGCGAGAAAACACGTGCGGATCGTCGGAACTGAAGAAGCCGTCCGGGAAGGTGTGGAGCGACAGGTTCCACGGGCGAGTGGGTTGCAGCGCGGGTAGCAGATTCAGTACGCCTCGAACCGTGCCTCGACGTCCGCGGTGACGCGAAGCCGTTCCGGCTTCAGCGCGAGCCCTTCGTGCTCGTGAACCTGCTCCGCGGCCGAGGCGGCCAATGCCCGCACGACGGGTTGGCCGACGTCGGGGCGCTGCCCGGCGTTGAGCATGCCGGGGTCGGCCAACGCCACGGCCTCGATCCGGGTGCAGCCCAGACGCCGGCCGTAGTCCTCCGCCTTCGTTAGCGCGTCGTGGACCGCTAGACCTCGGACCCCGGATACGGCCTCGGCATGGGACTTGCGAGTGAGCTTCCACTCGAGGCGACCGACGCCGACACCGTCGATCGCCGACGCCTGATCGACGAAGGTGGCTACGGAACCGAGGTCGCGGAACGTCACTGATCCAGTCGCTGTCGAACGGTAGTTCCACGGCAGCTTTTTGCCCTGTGGATGGTACGGCCGGTACCGGGTGTGCTGGATCTGATCGAGTGACCACCGCCGGACGGGACGTGCAGGTGTCCGGTCGAGAGACCGGATCAGCTGGGTAAGCGTGGCCGCAGATTTCGACGAGGCGTCGGCAGCCTCGGCGCGGGTGGTGCCGTCGAAGGCGATATTCAGATGGACCACACAACGATTGGGCGCGAAGGAACGCTCGGCGTGGCCGGTGACCGTGATCGCGATGGGATTGGTGGGCATGAGGCCAGTGTCTCCCGTTTGAGTGTCTTGGAGAATTGGAGCGATCCAACAAGAATCCACAGTCAGGTCCTCTGAGCGGTGCGGTGCTGCCCCTGGAGCGCAGTACACAGGCAATTTGTGGGGTTGGATCGATCCAATTCTTGCGCTATCGTGTGTGTATTGCTGCTCACGTCGTCGGAAGCAGGCACGGTCATGAAGCGAGTCACCTTGAGTGATGTCAGCCGGCATGCCGGCGTGTCTCGCTCGACAGCCTCGCTCGTGCTCAACGGCAGTCCGAGTGTCGCCCCGGAAACCAGTCGACGCGTCCGTGAGTCGATGAAGGCGCTCGGCTACGTCTACAACCGCCATGCGGCAATGCTCCGCAACCCCAGGTCGATGACTCTGGGTTTGGTCGTCACCGAAGTGCAGAACCCCTACTTTGCGGAACTTGCGATGACGCTCGAAGACGTCGCCGACCGCAGCAACTATGCGGTATTCGTCGGTTACAGTCGCGACGATCCCGCGCGGCAACGTCGGCTGCTCGACCGGTTCGTCGAGCGAAGCATCGACGGCCTGATCCTCCTGCCTGCGGACGATACCGAGGCCGTCGAGATCGACGACTTGCTCGCCACATCGGGAATTCCCCTGGTACTTCTGGCTCGTCACTTCAACCTGGGTCACGATTACGTCGGTGCCGACAATGTGGAAGCGGGCCGCCTGCTCGGCGAGCATCTTCGAGCGATGGGTGTTCGTACAGTTGCAATGGTCGGCGGGCCACAGCACACTTCGGCCCGCCGCGAACGTGAAGAAGGGTTCCGCGCTGCGATCGCCGGCGGAAAGATGTCTATGATTCCCGCGGACGGCCTGTTCGGGGAGGCGACTCCCGGCGGTGGGGCCGAGGCCACACGGCTGCTACTCGACCGAGGAACGATTCCTGATGCAATCGTGGCCTACAGCGACATCGTGGCGGTCGGAGTTTATGCGGAGTTGAGCCGTCGGGGGCTGGAGCCGGGCCGAGACATTGCAGTCGGCGGATTCGACGACATAGCGGGTTCTGCTCATCGGACGCCACCGCTGACCACAGTGGCAACCTTCCCCACAGCAATCGGGGAAAAGTGCGGGGAACTCATTCTCGAGCGCATCCGCCAGTCAGTGGACGGAAACGGTGGTCCAGCCCTCGACACCCGTCTGTACACCCACGACCTTGTCGTGCCCGCGCTGCGGGTACGTGGCTCCACAGCCGCGTGGCGGCCTCGTCGCTGAAGTCGGTCCGTCCGACTGAGACTCGTCCGTCCGACTGAGCACAGAAAAATTGAACCACGCCTATCGAGTAAGCGCTTACAGTTTGGAGTCGACGTGCATACCCCTCGAGTTCTCACCCCGCGGCAGGCTGCCGACCTCGTACATGACGGCGACATCATCACGGTCAGCTCTTCCTCAGGTCTGGGATGCCCCGATGCGGTACTCGCCGGCCTGGGACGGCGGTACGAGGAATCGAACTCGCCAACAGGTCTGACAAGTGTGCATCCAATCGCTGCGGGTGACATGTGGGGCATCAAGGGCATCGATCACATCGCTCGACCTGGGTTGCTCGCCCGTGTTGTCGCAGGCTCGTATCCGTCCGGCCCGTCGTCCGCGGAGCCGCCCAGGATCTGGCAGATGATCGAGAACAACGAGGTCGAGGCTTACAACTTCCCGTCCGGCGTCCTGTACCAACTGCACCGCGCCGCCGCCACCAAGCAGCCCGGCGTCCTGTCCAAGGTCGGGTTGGACACCTTCGTCGACCCACGGATCGGGGCTGGTCGGATGAATGCGATCACACCCGATGCCATTGTTCGAGTTCATGAGCTCGATGGTCAGGAGTGGTTGTTCTACGAGGCGCTGGTACCGAATGTCGCGATCATCCGAGCCACCACCGCCGACACTCACGGCAATTTGACCTTCGAAGAGGAGGCGTCTCCGCTCGGCGCACTCGATCTTGCTTACGCCGCGCACAACAACGGCGGTGTTGTCATCGCGCAGGTGAAGTACCTCGCCGAAGGCGGGAGCCTCGACCCGAGGACAGTCCGCGTCCCCGGCGTCCTGGTCGATGCCCTCGTCCTCGCACCGGACCAGCTGCAGACCACTCACACGCAGTACGACCCCGCTCTTTCGGGTGAACTACGGCGACCGCTCACCACCATCGAGCCGGTTCCGTTCACGCTGGAGAAGGTCATGGCGCGCCGCGCCGCAGCTGAACTGCAGTCGGGCGAGATCGCCAATCTCGGCTTCGGTGTATCAGCCTTGGTGCCACACGTCCTCGTCGAAGAGGGGCTTGCCAACGCGGTGTCCTGGGTGATCGAGCAGGGACCAGTCGGTGGTGTTCCATTGCTCGATTTCGTCTTCGGAGTCGCGCAGAATCCCGATGCGATCATGCAGAGCTCCGATCAGTTCACCCTCCTCCAGGGCGGTGGGTTCGAGCACTCGCTGCTCTCGTTCCTCGAGATCGACCGGCACGGCAACGTCAACGTTCACAGCCTGCCCAAGCGCCGGCACGTCACTGCCGGAGTCGGCGGATTCGTCGACATAACGTCCTCGGCGCCGTCGATCGTGTTCGTCGGTTCCTTCACAGCGGGGCGGCGCGACATCGCGATCGAGGACGGTCGCCTCGACATCCGTGCCGACGGCCCTCACACCAAGTTCGTGAAGGAGGTCGACTCACCGACCTTCTCAGGCCAACGCGCAATTGCCAACGGCCAGAAGGTCCACTATGTCACGGAACGCGCCGTTCTCGAACTGCGGCTGGAAGGGTTGACAGTCACCGAAATCGCCCCCGGCGTCGACCTGCAGCGCGATGTTCTGGACAAGTCCGAGTTCGAGCTTCTCGTTGACCCGAACCTGAAAACGATGAGCGGCGAGCTGTTTTCGCCGAAGTTGCAGAACCTGCGGCTTTCGCCACTGCCCGAGCATCCACGGGTGCAGGCACTTCAGGCATGACGAACCCCACTAGAACCGAGGACCCTCACGTGAATACCTCTGAATCATCCAGTGATGCAGGGCAGATCACCGTCACTCATACCCGTGGCGGCCGTGTCGCGACTGTGCTGATCGACCGCCCCGGAAAGCTCAATGCACTGACACTCGAACTGCTGGACGATCTCTACTCCGCACTGCGGGCCATCGATCACTCCGATGCTCAGGTCGTCCTTATCACTACGGCAGGGGAGAAGGCGTTTTGTGTTGGCGCAGACGTCGCCCAGTTCTCTCGTTTCAGCCCCGCCCAAATGTGGAGACGCTGGATCAGAGAGGGGCACAGGGTCTTCAACTATCTCGCACAATTGCGGCAGCCCACGATCGCAGTCGTCGACGGCATCGCGTTCGGTGGCGGTCTCGAACTCGCGCTGGCCTGTGACCTGCGGATCGGTGCGAGTACCGCCCGTCTGGGGCTGCCGGAAACCGGCCTCGGAACGACCCCGGGCTGGGGAGGCACCGAACGCCTTACACACGTTGTCGGGGCCGCTCGCGCCAAGGAGATGATATTCGCCCGCCGCCAAGTGCCCTCCGTTACGGCGCTGGACTGGGGGCTGCTGAACGCCATTTCCGAGCGCACCATGCTCGCGGGCACGGTGACAGAGTTCATCGATCGAATTCTCGAGGGCGCCCCCGCCGCAGTACAGGTCAGCAAGCAACTCGTCGACGCCGCAGCCGCCGGCGCCCCCTCCGCTGTCCTCGAGGCACTCGGCAGCGGATTCACAGCAGGAACAGACGATTTCACCGCGGGTATAACCGCCTTCGATAACAAGTCCACACCGACATTCACCGGCTCATGAACTCCACCCCAGATTCCGGCCCGTTCAGGATCCTCTATCGGATTGGCAGACCATGACTCTCGACTCTCCCCATCTGGGTGACAACGTCAATGACGCCCGGGCGACGGCCTCCGATCATCCAGAGGTAACGACCGCTGACCTTCGCAGGGCCGCATGGGGAGCCTCCGCAGGCAGCGCCCTCGAGTATTACGACTTCGCGCTCTACAGCCTTGCGGCGGCGCTGGTATTCGGCCCGCTGTTCTTCCCCAGCGACAACCCGTCAACCGGATTGATTCTCAGTTTCGCCACCTACTTCATTGGATTCGCGGTCCGCCCGTTGGGTGGCATCTTCTTCGGCCGGCTCGGTGACCGGATGGGCCGAAAGTTCGTGCTGTTGGCCACCATTATTCTGATGGGTGTTGCCAGCACCGGAATCGGCCTTCTGCCCACATACCACGGCAGCGAAGGCGACTGGTACTCCGGTGGAGCAGGCATGCTGGCGCCGATCTTGTTGATCGCACTGCGCATTTGCCAGGGCCTGGGCGCCGGCGCCGAGATGGCTGGAGCTTCGATCCTGATGACCGAATACGCTCCGAAGAACAGGCGTGGATTCTTTGCCTCGCTGCCTTTCCTCGGAGTGCAGGTCGGAACTGTTGTTGCGGCCTTGGTCTACTTCGTCGTCTACTTCGGGCACGGCCAGATCACCGACACCTGGTTCTGGCGGATTCCCTTTTTGGCCAGCGTTGTCATCCTCGGCGTGGCGATGTATCTGCGCGTCAATCTGAAAGAGTCGCCCACATTCAGGAAGATCGAAGCCAAGCACCAGATCGACGATCGTCCCTTGCAGCACTTGCTCGAGAATTCACGCCCCTCGTTGCTGCGCGGAATCGGCCTACGGCTCGCCGAGAACGGCTCCTCGTCGATGTATCAGGCACTTGCGGTCGCCTACGTCACCAGCGCGGCGGTCGGTGTCACGGGCCCCATCGGCGCACTGTCGTTGGTCTTCGCCGCAGCGCTGGGCGCCATCGTCGTTCCGATCGCAGGCAAACTCACCGACCGGTACGGGCGAGTCAGGACATACCGCGCCTTCGCGTACTTCCAGTTGGTGTCGGCGTTCCCGATCTGGTGGGCGCTCTCGAAGGGCAGTGTGGTGCTGACGATTGTCGTGATCTCACTCGGCCTCGGAATCGGGACCTGGGGCATGTTCGGCGCCCAAAGCGCTTTCCTCAGTGAACTCTTCGGGTCCCGGCAACGCTATCTCGGCGTGTCCGTTGCCAGAGAGGTATCCGCCGTTCTGTCCGGAGGTCTCGCCCCACTGATCGGGGCATGGATCATCGCGATGGTCGTGGCCTCGGATGGAGGCGCGGGTGTTCCGGGCGCCGGCCTCGGCGCATGGGTCTTCATCGCTGGATACCTGTGCATCCTGACCTTGATCACGATCGGAACCACCTACATCACACCGGATCCGATCGACCGGGACCTCGACGATCCGCGAGATGCGCTCACCGCGACGAAGGTCTGACACGCCGGAACATTCCGTGGTCACGTTCTGGGCGGCTGGTCCAGCGAAATGGGAAGCCGGGCGATACGATGTAAGCGGTTGCAGAGTGATTTTTAGATCTTACTCGGGGAGTCGACAGGAGGCATGAGCTTGAGCGAAGTGCGAACAACCTCCGGTACTCGCCGACCAACGATTTCCATGGTTGCCAAGGCAGCTGGTGTGTCGACCGCAACTGTGTCCCGCGTGATGAGCGGGAATCCCGCCGTGAGCCCCGAGTTGGCTGCACGGGTCCATGCAGCTGCCGAGGAGATGGCGTACCGGCCAAGCGGAGCCGCGCGAGGTCTGGCTCTGGGATCCCTTCGCAACGTGGGAGTGATACTTCCCGACCTCGTGAATGCCTACTTCTTCGACGTGGTCAAGCAGATGCACCATGCCGCACGCGCCGACGGCTACAGGATGCTCGTTGCTGACTACTCAGGGGCTGCGGATGACGAGTACGCGACCGCCGTCGACTTACTCGGTCAGGTCGACGGGTTGATACTGCTGTCCTCACGAATTCCGGTCTCCGGTCTGAAGGATCTAGCGATGCAGTCGACTCCGGTCGTACTGGTGAACAGGGTTGAACTCGGGGTGGATCTGCCCATGGTCGCGGTCGACAACTTCACGGCAATGATGGAATTGTGTGGGCACCTGGCCCAATTGGGTCATCGTCGGGTTGTGTATGTCGCAGGCTCGGATCTGTCATGGCAGAACCGCGAGAGGTGGCGAGCCGTTGAAATGTCCAAAGTGCTTGGTATCGAGGCGTTCAAGGTTGATTCGGATGGGACGATCGATGGCGGTTTCAACGTCACCGAGAGCGCACTCGTTCACGAGCCGACCGCTCTGATCTGCTTCAATGATTTGACAGCGGTCGGGGTGATCTCGAAGCTGCGCGATCTCGGGGTACAGGTGCCCGCAGATGTCTCGGTGGCGGGATTCGATGACGTCGAGATTGCACGCCACATCGCCCCGCGCTTGACCACCGTGCAGAGTCCGAAGGCGCAACTCGGCGATCAAGCCTGGAGGCTGCTGCAGGAGACGCTGCGGAATGAACCCGGCACTTCTTTACCGGCGCTGAACGCGAAGGTCGTCATCCGGGATTCGACGGGCACTATCTCTACGGGCATGGCCCGAGACTGATCCGTTCAATTCACATGGCGGAGTTGCGACTGCACTGCGTGAGATCTAATCAGTCGATGCCGTGTACCGCAAAATATGCGGACGCACGATCGGCAGTGAGGTCAGGGTTGGGGAACAAGCCGATCGCGTCGGCTGCTCGAACAAGATCGGCGAGGTGAAGCAGGCTTCGTCCGGTTTCGAAGCCGCCGATCATTCGAAAATGGTTCTGCTTACCGGTGAGGTAGGCGAGCCACGCGACACCGACCTTGTAGTACTGGGTGGGTGAGGCGAAGATCAGACGACTCAATGACTCGGTGGGCCGCAGAATGGTCTTGAACCCCTGAATATCGTCGGCGTCGAGATGGGCGAAGGCCGCGGATGCGAACGGTCCGATGGCGGCGAATGCACCAAGGAGTGCATCGCTGCTGTGGGTTCCATCTCCTGCGATGAGGTCGACGTAGTTGTAGTCGTCACCGGTGAACACGCGGACTCCGGCCGGCATGCGCTCTCGTAGCGCAATTTCCAGAGACTGATCGAGAAGAGACACTTTGATGCCGCGGACCTTGTCCCGATGAGCGACGATGATCTCCACGACGGTGTCTATTGCGACAGAGCGATCTTCGGCACCCCAGTACCCGTCGAGGGCTGGATCGAACACGGTGCCCAGCCAATGCAGAATCACCGGACGTCGCGCAGCCGACAGGACCGCGTCGTACACCGTTCGATAGTCGTCCGGTCGCTCCGCAGCTCGGGCGAGGTGCCGGCTGGCCATCATGACGACGTCACCCCCGTTGGACTCGATCGCGTCGATCTGCTCGATATAGGCATCGCGGATCTCTGCGAGAGATGGCCGTTCGGATTTGAGCTGATCGGTGCCGACACCAACGACGGCCCTGCCGCCTACGGACTTGGCCTCCGCGAGGGTTCGGACGGCGAGTTCCTTGGCAGCAGTCCAGTCCAGGCCCATGCCTCTCTGAGCGGTGTCCATGGATTCAGCCACCCCAAGTCCGAGTGACCACAGATCCCGGCGCAGCCGCAGCGTTGCCTCCCAGTCGATCTGGTCCGATGCGTTCCCGGCCGAAGCACGAATTGGGTCTGCCACGACGTGGGAAGCCGCGTAGACCTCGCGGCTGGTCGGCGGGGTTGCCCGGACGTTCAGCTTCGCTGGCTCACCGAGAACCAAGTGCATGACCGCACGGTCCGCGGCGGGAAGGGATACGGATGGCACGAGACTCCTGTAAGCGCTTGCTTGCTTCGTGGTCATTCAGTGTATACCGTGATGAACAGCAAAGCTATGCCTCATTTCGAAGCCAACCTTCTTCGAGAAAGCAGTTTCACAACCATTGATGGCATAGCTCGTCTGAGGTCGAAGGGAGTCCAGTGGGCGCAACAGCACAGACCTCGGTGTCCGGTCAGTTGGCTGAGCAGGTAGCACTAGTTACGGGCGCAGCCGGCGGAATCGGGTCATCAATCGCTCGAACGCTCGCTGCACACGGGGCGACCGTCATTGGTGTTGATGCAGATCCGAAAGTGACCGAGGTGATGAGTCGGCTCGGTGGCGCAGGCCTGTGTGGGGACCTTACCGATCCAGACCTGAGTGCTTCCGCGGTCGACCTCGCGCTAGAGACCGCCGGTCGCCTGGACATCCTGGTCAATGCCGCAGGTATTCAATTACGCACGGCAGCTGTCGATGTCGAAGACGATGGATGGCAGCGATTGGTAGATGTGAACCTCTCGGCCGTGTACCGGCTGATCCGACAGGCGATGAAGTCGCTCATCGCAGCACGAGGAAGCGTCGTCAACATCGCCTCGCTGTCAGCGGATCGAGCGGTGCCAGGCATCGTCCCTTACGGTGCGACCAAGGCCGCGCTGACCCAACTGGGTAAGGGGCTTGCCGTTGAGCTCGGGCCACAAGGGGTCCGAGTGAACACAATTGCGCCAGGCTACGTCGAAACGCCGATGACCGCTGAACTCCTCGACCAACCGGAGATCCGAGCCCAGAAGCTGAGCCGAATCCCGCTGCAGCGCTTCGCAGACGGTGACGACGTAGCTGATGTCGTACTCTTCCTGGTCTCGAACGCCGCCCGCTATGTGACCGGTGTCGTCTTGCCCGTAGATGGGGGTTACTCGATTACGTGAGTGGCACGGCGCCCATCCAAGCAGTCGGCTGAGCAGCGCCACTCCCGTTCCAGCCATCGGATTGGGGCTCTTTCAGATTCCCGAGTCGGCGATGCCGGTGAAGACCAGGTCCAGACGTCGGCGAAGCTGGTCGAGGGGGCAGTGTTCGGTTGCAATCCGACCACTCTGCGCCTGCGCTATCCGCAGACGTTGGGGGAGTTGGGCGGGAGAGCACCTCGACGGTAGGCCCCAACTTCGCGTACCGTTCCCTTTCCAATATGTGCCCAACACATCTGCATCAACATGATCAGTGCAGTGGCTCCGGACGCCGCGCGTCTTCGTAACATCGCATTCCAGAGGTAATGCACATATCAGCGGCTCTGCGATACGACGACATCGCTTCAGTCGGTATTCCGGAGTCTATCGCCCGCGTCAGTCGATTCCTGGGTCATGGCCTCGTGCTCACTCAGCAGTGTCCAGAGTAGATCGTCCGCTTCCCGACTACCGGCCTCGGCCGCTTCAGAGAACCAGCTCTCAGCTTCATCCAGGTCACCACGGTCCTCCAACAGATTTCCGAGACTGACCATGGCGTGGACGCTGCCGGCCTCTGCGGCTTCGCGATACCACGACTCTGCCTCAGCGGGCTTGCTGTGATCATGGAGGAGATCTCCCAGCATCACCATTCCAGCAACGCCGCCAGCTTCGGCGGCCTTGCGACACCACCTTTCCGTCTCCACGAAATCGTTCTTTCTCGCGCCCAATTTCGCGAGCTTCGTCATCCCTGACGTGCTACCCGCGACCGCTGCCTTGCGGAACCAGACTTCAGCGACAGAGAATTTTCCTCGATTCTCGAGCAGTTCCCCCAGGCTGACCATGGAGTACCTGTTGCCAGCCTCGGCGGCTTTGCGGTACCACGACTCCGCTTCGACGAACTGACCGCGGTCTCGCAGCGAATCACCTAGATAGTCCATACCTGAAACATGTCCTGCGTCTGCCGCCATGCGGTACCAAGTCTCCGCTTCCTCGCGCCGATCCACATCCACGAGAAGATGCGCGAGCTTCATCATTCCACCCGTATCGCCCAACTCGGCGGCCTCCTGAAACCAAGACTCGGCTTCGTCGACATCGTCGGTGTCGACAAGCAGTTCCCCTAGGTTGACCATGGAGTATCTATTGCCGGCTTCGGCGGCTTTGCGGAACCACCTCTCTGCCTTACCTTTGTCGCCCTGCTCCATCAGCATTCGACCGAGCCGTACCATTGCAGCGGGGTTGTTCAATCTCGCACTCCTGCGAAACCATGCCTCTGCCTCCGTACGATCTCCACGGTTCAGGAGAATCTCTCCCAGATCGACCATTGCCGAGTCGTCACCGTTCTCGGCGCGCCTGCGACCTAGTTGATCGAGATGCTCGTCCGCATCTTTGTTGCCCTTACTGGCGGCTTGGCGTAGCCATTTTTCCGCATCTTCTATCAAATTGCGTTCGAGGAGGAGTTCCGCGAGACTGACCATCGAATAGGTGTTGCCGGACCCGGCTCCCTTGGTGTACCAGATTTCGGCCTGTGCTAAGTCGCCGCGATCGCGCAACAGATCTCCGAGCAGGTCCATTGCTTCCGCGAGGCCGGCAGTCGCGGCTTTTCGGAACCATTTCTCAGCTTCGATGAGATCGTCATGTTCATATAGCAGTGCCCCTAGGCTGTGCATGGAGTACTCGTTGCCGGCTGCCGCGGCCTTTCGGTACCACGTCTCCGCCTCGGCTAGGTCGCCGCGATCGTGGAGGAGGTCGCCGAGGTAGTCCATTCCGGAGACGTGTCCCGCGTTGGCGGCGGCGCGAAGCCATGTCTCGGCTTCGTCGGTGTCGTTGCGGTCGAGGAGTAGCAGCCCGAGGCGGTACATGGCGTTGCGGTTATTGGAGTCTGCTGCTTTGCGGTACCACTTCTCCGCCTCAGTTGACTCGCCTCGTTCCCGGAGTTGATCGCCGAGACTCATCATGCACCAATCGTTGCCGGCGTCCGCGCCGCGCCGAAACCATGTCTCGGCTTCCTGGGTGTCGTTGCGGTCGAGAAATAGCAACCCGAGGCGGAGCATGGCGCCTATGTTCTCGGAGTCTGCTGCTTTGCGGTACCACTTCTCCGCCTCTGTTGACTCGCCTCGTTCCCGGAGTTGATCGCCGAGACTCATCATGCACCAATTGTTGCCGGCATCTGCGCCTCTGCGGTACCACGTTTCCGCCTCGGCTACATCGCCCCGTTCCCGGAGCTGGTCGCCAAGACACATCATGCACCAATCGTTGCCGGCATCTGCGCCTCTGCGGTACCACGTTTCCGCCTCGGCTACATCGCCCCGTCCCTGGAGCTGGTCGCCGAGATTTAGCATGCACCAATCGTTGCCGGCATCCGCACCACGCTGAAACCAGGTCTGGGCTTCCTGGGTGTCGTCAAGGTCGAGAAGTAGCAGCCCGAGGCGGAGCATGGCGCCTATGTTTTCGGAGCCTGCTGCCTTGCGGTACCACTTCTCCGCCTCGGTCAGTTCGCCTCGTTCGCGGAGTTGGTTGCCGAGGCTCAGCATGGACCAATCGTTGCCGGCGTCGGCTCCTTTGGTGTACCAGATTTCGGCCTGTGCCAAGTCGCCGCGATCGCGCAACAGATCTCCGAGCAGGTCCATTGCTTCCGCGAGGCCGGCAGTCGCCGCTTTTCGGAACCATTTCTCGGCTTCGATGAGATCGTCATGGTCGTATAGCAGTTTCGCCAAGCTGTGCATGGAGCACTCGTTGCCGGCTTCCGCGGCCTTTCGGTACCACGTTTCCGCCTCGGCTAGGTCGCCGCGATCGTGGAGGAGGTCGCCGAGGTAGTCCATCCCGGAGATGTGTCCCGCTTTGGCGGCTGCCCGAAGCCATGTCTCGGCTTCGTCGGTGTCGTTGCGGTCGAGGAGTAGAAGCCCGAGGCGGTACATGGCGTTGCGGTTGTTGGAGTCTGCTGCTTTGCAGTACCACTTCTCGGCCTCGGCCAGTTCGCCTCGCTCGCGGAGTTGGTTGCCGAGGCTCAGCATGGACCAATCGTTGCCGGCATCCGCGGCCTTTCGGTACCACGATTCCGCCTCTGCCAGCTCTCCGCGATCGCGTAGGAGATCGCCGAGGTAGTCCATCCCGGAGATGTGTCCCGCTTTGGCGGCTGCCCGAAGCCATGTCTCGGCTTCGTCGGTGTCGTTGCGGTCGAGGAGTAGAAGCCCGAGGCGGAACATGGCGGTACTGTTGTCGTTGTCTACGGCTTTGCGGTACCACTTCTCGGCCTCGGCTAGGTCGCCGCGATTGCGCAGTTGTTTACCGAGATTCACCATGCACCAATCGTTACCGGCATCTGCGCCACGCTGAAACAAGGTCTGCGCTTCGTCGGTGTCGTTGCGGTCGAGGAGTAGAAGCCCGAGGCGGAACATGGCGGTACTGTTGTCGTTGTCTACGGCTTTGCGGTACCACTTCTCGG
>NZ_JBFAMC010000001.1:1694707-2107745 GCF_040656415.1 Rhodococcus sp. NPDC049939
TCGGCCTCGGCTAGGTCGCCGCGATTGCGCAGTTGTTTACCGAGATTCACCATGCACCAATCATTGCCGGCATCTGCGCCACGCCGATACCACATCTCCGACTCAGTCAACTCGCCGCGATTCCATAACAAGTTCCCGAGAAGACTCATCCCCTCCGCGTCGTCAGCCTGTGCGGCGCGTCTAAATAGGGCTTCGGCAGCATCAACCTGTCCATCGTCGAGAAGTTGTCGTGCCCGGTCGACAATTTCCGACAGGTCGGTGCTTGCTGTGCCACTCGTGTGAGGCTTGTCCTGAGCACTCCGATCGCGGAGAGACAAAGAAACCGCTCGCGCAAGCATCGTGGTGGGGTTTTCGCCCAAGTCGACAGCATGCACGGCCTGAGCGAGTGCACCGGCAGTTCGATATCGGTCACTCGGTTCTTTGCACATGCCCCGTGAAATAACAGCGTTCAACGATTCGGGCAGCGTCGGAACGAGATCGTTCGGGCGTGGAGGCTCCGCATTCAAGTGTGCCGCCACCAGTTGTGCGGTGCTGGTCGCCTCGTGGAATGGGTGGCGACCGGTCAAGCTTTCGAACAAGACCATTGTCAACGCGTAGACATCGACGCACCGGCCGGACTTGCCATCAAACTGCTCAGGAGCCATGTAGGCCAACGTTCCTGTACGACCATTCGTATACGCGCTCTGGTCGCGGGCAATTCCAAAGTCGATCAGATACATGTGGCCACTGTCGTGGATAAACATATTCGATGGCTTGATATCGCGATGTACAAGCCCTGCTTGATGTGCCCTATCCAGTGCGGACGCCGCTTCGCGGACGAGTTGGACGGCAGTCGATAGGGGGAGTGGACCTTGCCCGCGCAGGAGTGTTTCGAGATCGACTCCGTCCAGCAATGGCATGTCGATATAGAGGCGGCCGTCAATCTCTCCAAAATTGTGAATCGGGATGATATTAGGGTGTTGCAGGCGCGAAACAGCCCGGGCTTCCCTTTCGAATCGCTCTCGGTAGCGCGTGTCCTCGGCGTATTCGGATAGCAGCACCTTGACCGCTACTTCGCGATCGGTTGCGGTGTCGAATGCCTTCCATACTTTGCCCATCCCGCCGCGGCCCAACATCGTGTGTAATCGATACCGGCCGAAGAGCTCCTCCATGGCAAGTACTTTAGAAGAGCCCACAGACTCCGGATGCCGGAAGGGCATGTAATACACATGCGGTCATCGAACGACTTCTGTCAGGTTTCATCGGGAACTGCCAGGTGGACTCGCATCTGTTCACGTCCTCGCGCAACGAATTGTCGTGTCGCCACTTTCGTTGCTGACGTTCCAGCGGGCGTCTACTCAGGTGCGCCGATCAATTCCGAACGTCACGTTCGCCGACTGTGTGGACGAGCTGGTCGCGCGCCACATCGGACCGCTTTGAGGACCGCAATTGAGGATTTTCAATCTCGCTGTCGATCCAAGAACTCAACTGCGAGGTGATCTTGTCGAGTTCGGCTACAGCGGAATCGCAGTTGACGAGCTGCGGAGCACGGTCGAGCCGAGGAGAACGGTAGCCGGCGGCGGATTCTGAATCCGGCTAGAGACCCGTCGTCGAGTTCTTAGGCGAGTTCGCGGATTTCCCCAACCAGGTTGGTCAGGTGCTCGGGAGCGAATGTGGATTCCGGCATAGGTCAAGTCTCGAGTCGTGCTCAGCATCAGTCGATGCGCTCTGCGTTCGCCAGACAACCGTTCGAAATGTTGCATGCGTGGCGGTGATGGCGTAAGCAGTTTCGTCGGGGTTGTTGTCAGCCGGGATCGCTAGAGTTCACCCGCTGCATATTTCGGGAGGGGATGCAAGGTGGGGCAGGTACAGATCGATGGGCAAGACGTCGTCGCCGTGGATGGCCTATCGGACGAGGTGTTGAGCCGACTAGTTCGTCAACTCGAGGCATGGCAGCAGGACCTGCTTACGTTGGATCGGCGTCAGCGGCTCCTGTACTTCAAACACACGAAGAGCGCTTCCCTCGAGATTGGGTCACCGCAGGGCAGTGACCTGCTTGCCTTGGTCTCAAACGGCGAAACCCCGCTCCATCCGGCCGCCGATGAGCAAGAACAGTCGCCGACACGGTCCATCACAGTGGCGAACAAGGCTGCTGACACGCTGAGGACGGCGTTGCGCAGGCTGGATCAGCAGTCGCAGCAAACGTATGCAGACAAGGGCGTGTGGACGCTGTATCTCGGTATTGGCATACTTCGCTGGATCGACCCGGGAGACGGCGCCCCGGTCGACAGTCCGGTCCTGATGGTGCCCGTTCAGCTGAAGCGGACAGGTGCGAACTCGCCATACGTGCTCTTCCGCGGCGACGACGACATCTCGCTCAACCCCGCTCTGAAACTGCAGATGGAAGAGCTCGGTATCGCTCTTGATGACGTTGACCCAGACACGCCGGACATCAAAGGGCTTTGGGACGCAATTAATTACACGATCAGCGACCGGGATGGGTGGGAGCTGGTCGAACGGACCGTGTGCTCCACGTTTACGTTCCACAAGGAGGCGATCTTCCGAGACCTGCTGAATAATTCGGAAGCTGTGGCTGGGCATCCGATGGTTCAGCTTCTTGCTATCGGTCCGGACGCGCCGGCAGCTGGCGATTTCGCGTTCGAGCCCGCACCTCTGGCCGTGCTGGATGATGTCACGCCACCGGAACGGATGCATAGCATCCTCGACGCCGACTCGAGTCAGCGCCGCTGCATCCTCGCGGCGGCGAATGGTAAGAGCTTTGTGATGGATGGTCCGCCCGGAACCGGCAAGAGCCAGACGATCGCCAACATGATCGCGGAGCTCATGGCGACCGGGAAATCGGTCTTGTTCGTCAGCGAGAAGGCCGCGGCACTAGATGTCGTCCGAGACCGTTTGCGAGATGCAAAACTGGAGCAGTTCCTTTTCGAGCTTCACGGAAATGCTGCTACCCGCAGGGCGGTTGCACAAGAACTTGCCGACACTCTTAAGACGCGTCTCTTAGCACCACGCACGTTCACCGAGCTCGATGCGGGACGGCTTGTGCAGACCCGCGAGGAGCTCAGCGCATTTGCGCAAGCCATGAACGAGATCCGTTCTCCATTGGGGATGTCGGTTTTTCAGGTCGTTGGCCGAATCGAATCGCTCCAGGAACACGTCGATGCCTCCGCAACGCCAGGGTCGCAAGGATCGGATATGAAGCCCGGGGACCTCGCGGCCCTCCGCGAGCACGCCGGTCGACTCGGGAAGCTTTGGCATGTCACCGAAAGCGGTGAAGATTTTCTGTGGCGTGGGCTTGAACGCGACGATCTCGGTTCCCCAGAGGCTCGTGAACTCAAACGAGCCGCGGGTGACTGTGCCGCCGCAGGGTCGGCGCTCTCGGTCCGTATTGATACCGTTGATGCTGAAACGAACCTCAAGCTTCCCCGCGATTCAGAGGGGGTGAAGATCCGATCGAACCTGCTGCGACTCCTTGAGAAGCGGGTCCAGGTTCCTGTGGACTGGTTCACCCGGGACTCTCTCGTTCCGGCGCGGGAGCGCCTCGAGCAGGCTCGATCGGCCGTCGAAAGACTCTCGGCGGGGATCAGCGACCTGGAGAGCACGGTCGGTCCTCGATGGGATGACATCGATGAGGCCTGGCTGGACCCGATGTTGGAAGGATCTACGGATACGCTGCTCGGAATCTCGGTGACTCCGAGCTCGATCGATGTCCTGCGTCAGCAGCTCGCAGACGTCGCCGGTCAAGTAGAGCCTCTCGTTGCGGATGCGGCTCAGCTGGCGACGCTGCTCGGTGTGCCGACGGAGGGAATGACCGCCGGGCGTGCGAGCGAATTGGTGGAGCTGGCGTTGCTCGGAGCGGCTACTGAACGCCCCGAAAGCAGGTGGCTCAATGCTGCATTGCAGAACCAGATCTCCGAGTCTATTGACGCGATGGACAGCCTCGTCGAGCACGCGCGACGCCGCGCGGATGCCATGCGCGACCACTTCACACCCGACGCGCTCGAACTGGACCTCGCGGCGTTAGCAGTACGGTTCCGAGAGGTGCACACCGGCTTCCGAAAGCTATCGAAGGCGGCTCGCACTGATAGGAAGACACTCCGTGCCGTCACCGTGACGGGCAAGGTGAACAAGGACCTGATCGCCCGGCTCGACGAGGCGGCGAGCTGGCAGCAGTCGACCCGAGAGATGGATGCGGGTGCGAAAGTGCACTCGCCCCGTCTGGGCGCCTCCTACGACGGCTTTGCGACAGATTTCGACGCTCTCCGCGCCGCGCTGGAGAACGCACGCCGAGCAACTCAACTTGCCGGTGTGGAGGTTGATTCGGTCAAGCTGGCAAGCCAGCTCGATCGGAACGGCGTGCCGGATCCGGCCTTGGTCCTGATTGCGCAGCGTCTGTCGGGACTACTCGAGAGTTGGCGTGCAGCCACGGGAGCGTTGGGTGATCATCTGCCGGCTTCGGCGGGCGAGAACGGGCCGATAGATGAGGTCGGCCGATGGGCGATGGCAGCGAACGAGCGGCTTGCTCCGGTGCGCTCCGCACTGGGTCAGGTATGCACGGTTGCGCAGGACCAGATCTCGCTCGGACTTGCCATCTCCTACGTCAAGGCGGCGTCCAATGTTCGGGCCAGCATGCGCGAACTCGCGGCGGACTCAGCAGGGGACCGCGCCCTGTTCGGCGACGTCGAGCTCGGCATGGACTCTGATTTCGCCGGAATCGCGGCTGGGCTGGACTGGGCCGAACAGGTTCGCTCGGCGGTCGGGGAGCGCATTCCCGATGCGGCCGCGAGCCGTTTCGCGTTCGTCACGATGCTGGCTTCCGAGATGGACGAGGTCGCCGAACGATGGCACCGTGCATGCGGCAACCTCGTATGGCACTTCTCGTCAGCACGTCAGGCAGAACTCGAAGTCGATCTCACCGCCGATGTCGACGATGCCGTCGAGCTACTGAGCGAGTTGGAGCGCACAGCGGTTCCGGACATCGAGAACTGGTGCGACTATGAGAGAGAGCGGAAGTGGGCCGAACAATCCGGGTTCACGCCGGTACTTGCAGAACTCGCGAAGTCACTGCGGTCCCCTGAAACTGTCGCCCAGTCGGTCGAGTATGCAGCCCTAGAGGCGTGGGCTGACGAGACTGTCCGGCTGGATAAGAGGCTGGCGGGTTACCGGGCGAACGACCGTGATGGTGCGGTTGCTCGGTTCCGGCAGCTGGACCATGCACTCATGAACGACGCCTACGTACGAGTGATTGAGCGATGCAACGATCGTGCGCCGCGTTCATTGACTAGCCGGGCAGCGCAGGTGATCATCCGTGAAGCGGAGAAGAAGACCCGGCACAAGCCGGTGCGTGTACTGCTCGACGAAGCCGGGCCCCTGGCGCAGCAGCTCAAACCGTGTTTCATGATGACTCCCCTCACGGTGTCCCAGTTCCTGTCGTCAAAGATGCAGTTCGATGTGGTGATCTTCGACGAGGCCTCGCAGGTGTTGCCCTCGGACGCGGTCAACTGTGTCTATCGTGGCCGGCAGCTCATCGTCGCTGGCGACCAGAAGCAGCTGCCGCCCACAAGCTTCTTCTCCTCGTCCACTGACCCAACTGACGACGAGGAGGGTGACGAGATCGACGTGTTCCAGTCCGTTCTCGACCTTGCCAAGGGGACCGGAGGACTGACGTCACTGTCCTTGAACTGGCATTACCGCAGTCGGCATGAGGATCTGATCACATACTCGAACTACCGCTTCTACGGTGGGAATCTCTTCACATTTCCCAGTGCGGTCTTCGACGCACCGAACCTCGGCGTAGAGCTGATCCCCGTCAACGGTACCTATCGACGGGGTACGAGTCGTGACAACCCTGTCGAGGCGGCCAAAGTGGTCGAGCGGGTGTTGTACTTCGCCGAGCACCATCCGGATGAGTCGATCGGTGTGGTGACCTTCTCGACCGCCCAAGCCGACTCGGTCCAGGCCGAGATGGAGCGGCAGTCCGCGGAATATCCACGGCTCGTCGGCCTGCTTGGCGACCACAATCGGCTCGACGGTTTCTTCGTCAAGAGCCTCGAGAACGTGCAGGGCGATGAGCGTGACGTCATCATCTTTTCGCTCGGGTACGGTCCGGACGAGAACGGCAAGTTCACGATGAACTTCGGCCCGCTCAACCGAGATGGCGGTTGGCGCAGACTGAATGTCGCGATTACTCGTGCGCGGAAGCGAGTCGAGATCGTATCCTCGTTCCGTGCGGCTGACATGCAGGCCTCTACCAATAATGGTCTTAGGCACCTGAAGCAATACCTTGACTTCGCCGAGCGCGGACAGAAGGCGCTTGCGCTCGACCTCAAAGACAGTCTTGGCGACGTCGAGAGCCCTTTCGAAGAGCAGGTGATCGATCGTATCCGGAGCTGGGGGTACGACGTCATCCCGCAGGTCGGCGTGGCAGGCTACCGCATCGACATGGCGGTGAGGCATCCCGACAGACCGGGAAGCTATGCGATCGGGATCGAGTGTGACGGTGCGGCCTATCACTCGTCCCCGACGGCCCGTGATCGAGACCGGTTGCGCGAGTCGGTGCTTCGGAACCTCGGCTGGGAGATTCACCGAATCTGGGGGCTGAGCTGGTGGCGCGACCGCGAAGTCCAGGAGAAGAGGTTGCGGGCCGCGATCGAGCAGGCGATCGCCACCGACGGGACGGTTACCAAGGTGACTGCCGACCGCGAGATTGCCACACCTGATGTTCAAGTCGTCGACGTCGACTTCGATTCGAAGCCCGATTGGGTGTCGGACTACGACGTGTTCTGCGACTACGACGGTTGGACCGGTGACGTCAAGACCTCCGAAGGTCGGCGGGACCTGCGTAGGTTCTTCAAGCAGGCAATCAAGGCGGAGGCTCCTGTCCACAAGGAAGTACTGCTCGAACGGTTCAAGTACGAATGGGGGATCAAGAGTCTCCGGGCAGCGAAACGGATGATTGCGGAAGACGTCCTTCAATCCGTGGAAGTGGATGGGTATTCGGTCGCCCCTAGTGAAGACGGGGTTTGCCGAATCCCGGGACCATCGAAGCCTGTCGTGCGGATCCCCGCTCCGGGATGGCCTGTGCGCAAGCTCGAGCATGTTCCCCCTGAGGAACTCGATCTCGCGGTCGCACACATAATTCAGGACGCGCACTCGATCGACGTTGATACGCTCGCGCAGCAGGTCGTAAGGCTCTTCGGCTGGCAGCGTGTCACGGACGACGTGCGGTCTATTACTGAATCATCGGTAGATCGGTTGCTCGAGGTAGGGGATGTGACACAGATGGGGACGGGGGAGCTGTCGGTGGTGTTCGACTGACGCCAATGGACTGAGGAGCCTTAGGAAATCGTTGCGCGCAGAAGCTTCAGCGATCCGCAGTCGGTTCCTCCGTGTACAACAAACAACTATCTCCTGCTGTGGGGGAGGATTGAGGGGGAGGGCAGGTGGAGGAGTCCGCGGACTTGCTAACGGATGCCGTTGAGAGGGCTGTCCGAAGTGGCGAGCGTGAACTAGATGACCTCGACCAGGTGGTCGCGTCTATCCTCGAGGCCGTCGAGGGACTCGAGGCGGCTACGGGGTCGGAGATCGGGTCTGTTCTCGAGCTCGAAGAAGAAGTCTTCAAGGCCATTGAGGGGTTCGGTGAGAAGCTCTTTGCCCACCTGGCGAAGCAACGTGAATTACTGTCCACCTTCAACATTGCGTTCTTCGGCAGGACGGGTGCAGGCAAGAGCACGCTCCTTTCGGCATTCGGGGAACTCGACGGCGCGTATGTGTCGCCCGGCGAAAGCGACTGGACTACGAGCGTCGCAGAGATTGACTGGCGTGGATGCCGACTCTGGGACACACCGGGCATCAATGGTTGGGGCCGCACGCAAGCGCGCGCCGACCTCGAGGAAACCGCCCGGCGTGCGATTGAGGTCGCCGACACGGTGCTGCTGTGTTTCGACACCCAAAGCCAGCAGGCATCGGAGTTCGCAAGGGTCAGTGAGTGGATTCGCGAGTACGGAAAGCCCTCAGTGGCTGTCTTGAACGTGCGCAACCTACGGTGGCGACACCCCGCGAAAGTTGCCAGCGAATCAGCGCGAAGAGCGCTGTCGCAGAGCGTGCGTGAACACGTCGATAATGTCAGGACCGAGTTGTCCAGAATCGGCTTGCCCGCGACCCCGATCGTTGCCGTCCAAAGCCGGCGCGCATTGTTTGCTCGTGCCGCTACACCTTTCAAGGGGCCAGCGGTGGCGAACTTTGAGTCGGACCGCGCAAGGTTCGGCGTCGAGTACCTGTCCCGCTGGTCCAATTTCGCCGTCCTCGAGGAGCTGATCGTCGCCTCGATTGATGAAGGCGGGGAAGAGCTACGCAAGACCGCGTTGCGCGAGGGACTACGTGGAATGCTTGAATCCAAGGCTGATGATCTCGATAGGCTGACACAAGACCTCGAGCAACGAATCGACGCAAACGCGAAGCGCATCGAGGATCTTCTCGACGTGCTGGGATACATCGAGGGACTCGACCGGAAGAATCTCCTCGGCAGTAACGGCACGGACCCGCTCACTTCCTTCGAGTCGGCTCGTGGCGTCCGTTTAACATCCGCCCGCGAGGGCCGTCTCGATCGATACGTCGACGACCTGCTGAAATCACACTTGTCCGGCCCGCGTGAAGACTCCCTGAGAAAAGCTGACGAGCTGGTCAATTCTGCATTCCGTGACGGCAAGCTAGTCAGTGAACGCTGCTTCCGTAGCGCCGTCTACACGAGAGCTGATATCGATGCCGCTCTATCGGAAGTGAATGAATCGGCTTCGGCTTTTCTCTTGCGGGAGCTGCAACTAGCTGTTCCCGCTGCGGCTCCAGTGTCCGGGCTTTCTGTGGAGTCGGCAACGGTCGACGGTAAGACGGGTCGGATGAAGGCCAATATGGCAAGAGCGATGAAGTCTACGGGTCTGGCTGCAGGCGCTGTAGCTGGCGTTGTCGTGGTGCCCGCGGTCGTCAATATCTGGAACCCTGGCGGGTGGGTTGGAACCGCGACAGCGTTTGGGCTTCGTACGGTCGCACAGGCGGGCAGGCATATCGGATCGCGCACTGCGAAGAATGCTGAGCGCCAGCGCACTCGAGAAAAGTCGGATGCCCTGCGGGCATCCAGGAAAGCGGTCCACCAGATGTACGACGGGATCGTTCGAGAATCACTCGTGGAAAGTAGGAAGTATTCATGGCAGGCGGCTGCGCCAATCCTGCGAGAAAGACTGATGGAGTCGCTCGCGTTGATTGAGAAGCGATCGGCCGTGAGCGAGTTGACGTTTTGCCTCCGCCAGGCATCGTCGGCAATACCGAGGTCGGATGGCGCCGAGGAAGTTGTGGCACGGGCACGAACCCGTGTGCTGGAACGACATGCTGACTCGCTGCCAGGCGAATTCGTATCAGGCGGCACCAGTGATACGGCCCTTGGTCGATGTGTCTGGTTGGGGGAGGACTGGCTTGATCACACTGAAATCTCGACCGACGTCAGACTGCCCGATCAATTGCAGCAGTTGATCTTCAAGGAGCAGAGCGCGGCTGATCGCTACGATCTCGAACAAGCGCTGAAACGTGCATGGGACGTCGACTCACACTCCGCCGCTGTCGAGCTCGCGCGTACCATCGATGACTTCATCGCGAGCGATTCGCGACTTGCTGAAAAGATCGGAAGCCTGCCCGATCGTCTGGACGGAAAGCCAAGCGTCGTTGTTCTGGGTGACTACAGCTCGGGGAAGTCCAGTCTGGTCAAGCGGCTTCTCGCGGAGCTGGGTGGTGAGGTCACGGATCCCATGAAGATACATGGGAATGCGGCGACCGACGCCGTGCAAACCTATGATCTAGGTGGCATTCAACTTGTCGACACCCCAGGTTTCCAGAGCGGCAAACGCGACCTCGATGAACTTGCGTTGGATGCCGCTAGTGGCGCTGCGTTGGTGTTGATCGTGATGCACGTAAACCTACTCATCGGGGACATGTCGCTGCTCGAGGCGATCGTCAACGGGACGGAGCGCACTGTCGCCAAAGGTTGCCGGACAATCTATCTGATCAACCGATGCGATGAGTTTGGTGTTGACCCCCTGTCTGCACCTGAGGACTTCCTGCTTTGCAAGCGTCGGAAGGAAGCTGAACTCATCACTGCGCTGGGATCGCGTGGTATTCGGGTGGATCCAATTCAGGTGCATACTTTGTCAGGGGATCCGTTCGGGGAGGTCGGTGGACGGACAGGCGTTAGTCGTGCGGACTTCAGTCAACACCGCGATTGGGATGGAGTTGATCCACTGGCTCGCGTCCTAGACTCGTTCTCGATGAGACAGGGGTGTGCGGGTGCAGCCGGAGCACGCCTAGATGCGGCGATCACTTCCCTGCTACAGGTACGAAATCAGATCGGTAGCACGTTGCGGCAACTCCGATCAGACAATGAGGTGCGAGCCTCGCTGCTCGAGTCGATCGAGAATGGCCAGCAGGATGGCAGTCTCTTGATGTCATCGATTCACGAGCGTGTACGTCGCATCGTTGAAACGTATTCGGCCATGGCCAGGGAACAGGTAGCCGCTGCTGGTGAAGCGGACATCCACAAGCTCGCTTCGACGTCCAACTCATGGTGGGCCGACGAAGGACTCGAGTCCGATCTCGAACGCGTCGTGAGCGACTCGTGTAGGGAGATTGATGATTGGTTTCGGGATCACTCGTCGATCATCGGTCGAGAGATGGAGTCCATCAGCTTCACGGCCAAGGCCTTCGCCACCGAGGATCGATTCACAGGACCACAGGTTGCGGGGGCGACTTGGGGGAACTTGATCGGAAATGCTGCCAACTATGGCTCGGAGGCCGTGCGGAGGATCGCCAACCGGGATGCCGTCTACGGGATCGGCAAGGCACTCGGAGTCAAGTTCAAGCCGTGGGGTGCGGTCAACACGGCCGGCAAGATGGCCAGGGCCGCTCCGATCGTGGCTGCGGTCGGGATGGCCGCCGACGGTTACGCAATGGTCAAGGACGAGCGTGCAGAGAAGGATCGCGAAAAGCACCGCAACGATGCGATCAACTTCATTTCCCGTATGGACGACGAACTGGTGACTCACGTGCTGGAAGGGGAAGCCAACGACGGTCTCTTGCCTTATCTCCGTGAACGTACTTTGGCGCTAACTGAACACAAGAGTCAGCTCGAGCATGGACAGTCGGTGACGAAAGCCGAGATCGAAGCTCAGGAGAAGCTGCTTTCGGCCGTCGAGCTCTGGCTGGCCGAGGGTACGAACCTGCGTCACCGAGAAGGGGGTTGCGAGTGATGGAAACGGATGTGCGGCAGGTGAAGGAGTGGCTCGAGCGGCTACCTGGCGGGGCCGCTGTCGGCGAATACACTGAACGGTGGAATGGTTTCAACTCGACATCCAAGCCCGTAGTGACGATTTTCGGATCGTATGACACGGGCAAGAGTTCGCTGATTCGCCGAATTCTTGTGGATGGCGGTGTGCCAGTTCCGGAGTGGCTGACCATCAGTGGACGACACGAGACGTTCGACATCAACCAAGTGGCGTGGGCCGGATGTATTCTGCGGGACTCGCCAGGACTTGCAGTTGGGGCAGACGACGTGCGCGGCAAGTCGAATACGGCACTTGCTTGCGAAGCCATCAGCACAACCGACGTTGCCATCATCACGGTTACTCCCCAGCTGGCGACGGGTGAACGTGACATGCTCATGCAGATCATCGATGGTGGCTGGACAGCGGAGGGTTTGTGGCTGGTGATCTCGCGCTTCGATGAAGCGGGAATCGATCCGGACGACGATCTTGAAGGCTATCGCCAGCTCGCGCACCGGAAGATCGAGGAACTCAGGGATTCCCTCGAAGTGTCGGCCGATTTTCCCGTCCATGTGGTTTCGCAGGACTTTGCACAGATCGCTGGTGCGTCGCGAGACGTGGCGCCTGACATCTGGGACGACTCACGGGCATGGGACGGCATGGATGCTCTGGCACACGATCTCGCGTGTGTCGGAGAGCGAGACTTCGCTGCGATCAGGGGGGCTACGGAAGAACGCTACTGGCGTCAGATTGGGAGGACTGAGATAGCGAAACTGAGACTCCAGCTGGCCGAGTCGGAGGCACTCCTTGCCCAGGCCAATGACGTGATGGCTCGGCAACAGCAGTCCCTCACTGCGCTCGATGCCATCGATAGTGCAGCGCGAGCAGACTTGCATGGCACGGTGCGACAGTCGGTCAGGACCGCATTCGCCGGCGGGTCGCGGGACGCAGCAATCGCGGACCTGCAGTCAACGCTCGGCAGCTGGTACAAAAAGCACAATCGAAGCCTCGATCGCCTCTTGCAGGACGTGAAGAAGTCTGCTCAGCGACAACAGAGTCAGCCCTTATGGCGGCAACTCGAGGAAATGATGTCGGCATTTCGGGACGGTGCGGACCCTGCACGCAGCACCCAGGTCCAGGGGATCGCTACATACGTGAGCAGAATCGGTAGCCCGCTGGTCGAAGCTCTTCGCAAATCCGGGAGCATTCGCCCCGTCGGTACGGGGAGGAGCTCTAGGAAGGTCGCCGTAACCGGGCGGAGCTGGTCACTCGAGCAAGGCGCTGAAGTTGCAGCTGCGGTGTTACCGATTGCCGTCGAGATAGCTCGAATGATCGATGACCGCCGAGCCAGGCGGGAGTCAGAAGCACGGGAACGAGAGGCCGTCCAAGCTCAGGAAGACCTGACTAGAGAAGCCACCGACCGTGCTCTTGGAATATGGACGGAGCTGGTTAGTGAGATCCGGAACGATATCTCCGAAATAGAAGGGACACACTCGGTTGTGCTTCCCGAAGAGCTACGTGACTGTGTTGAGCAACTGCGCGCCGCGATTGTTGAAGGAGATCGCATACTCGGGTGAGTTCCTGATAGTTGAATCGTCTTGTTTCGGTGGTGAGTCCGTCACACTTCGTTCGGAGTGGTCGCACCGGCGTTGTGGCCTTCGACTAGCGACGTGAGTTCGCTCGCTTGCTCATTCGAGGGTCGTCGCACCTCCTGCAGGCCGACCAGACACCGGCGCGAGGTCCGCCCGCGGCCTCTTCCCGGACAAGCAGGCGTCCGCAGGCACACGCCTCAGCGAAGTCTCCGCTGCCGGGTGAGTGGGCAGTCTTCCTGCGCAGCAGGGCACGACGAACTGCCGGGGCGAGTCGGGAGCTTGCGGTGCGCAACACCCTACCCGGGTCCGCGGCGAGGAGAGGGCTCGATGCTGTCCACAGTGTGTCGCCGACAACCGCCGTCGACTCGCGGATTGGGCTGCACGGTCGCAGGAACACCGACGAGTACCGCAGTGGGGCCAGGACGTCAGGTAGATCACCGCTTCGAGATGGCTGGTACCAGACCGACACCGGAACCTCGCCTGCCACGTCGGCGAGTGCGTCAACGACGGGACGTGCGGTCCTCGGGTCGAGATCACTGGACCAGATGTCTATCGCGTCTCTCGCTACCCCGATGTCGGAGATCAGCCGGTCCAGGCCCAGCTCCTGAGTGGTCGGCGAGCCGGACAGGGTGACAACGTCTTTCCATGTCAAGAACTCCGCTTCGGCAAGCGAGGCCGCGGTGAACTTGCGGACGGCGTCGACGGTGGTTCGACTGCGGTGGATGCGGCCGAGATCGGCGACGAGGATCAGCTGATCGCGGGCGCGGCTGGCGGCCACGTTGATCAACCGGGCGCCATCACTGCCCGAGTGTCCGCGCGCGAACCACTGGTGGAGCTTCATCCCGCCACCAGCGGTGTCGACGGCGTCGAACAGCACCACGTTGGCCTCACCGCCTTGGAAGCGGTGCACCGTCGATGCCGCATGCCTGGCACTGGACGGGTCCAACAGTGCGGCGAGTAGTGCGGCCTGGCTGCCGAAGGGGCTGATGAGGGCTGCAGTGACATCTTCGCTGAGCGTCGTCATCAGGGCTGCGGCGAGCTGCGCGTGCATGGGGTTGTAGCGGGAGTGCAGCCCGTGCTTTCGCGCCGCTCTAGGGGAGAGCGCGGAGCTGTCGAGCACCAGAATCGGCGCGTCGCTGAGCGCGGATGTGACTCTGTGCCGTCGGATCACCGATTCGGCGGTTGCGAGCCGGTGCTCTGGATAGAAGCCGTCACTGACGGACTCCGCGATTTTGAGGTGCATCCGATGTTGGACGTCGAGGACCGCAAGGTTGGGAAGCGGGCGTCCGGCTCGCACGGCCGCGTCGATTCCGGCGCTCTCGAACGAGCTGCGGCGCAGCCACAGCTTGGCGTGTGGCTCCTCCGAGACGGAGACCGGCGGAAGCTGGCGGAAGTCGCCAGCGATGACGGTATGTCCACGGCCGAGGCCCGCGGCGAGCATCGTCATCGCAGCGGAAACCATGCTGGCCTCGTCAATGATGACGACATCGAAGACCGCGTCGGCGAGGGTGTCGAGTACCGCCTGGTGGGTGGTGGCAGCAACGAGCCGGGCCTCACGACAGACCTTCCGACGCACGTCGGCGAGGATCTTTCCGAGTTCCTTCGACATCGCACGGTTTCGCGCGATCTGGGCCTCGATGGCGCGCACTCGGTTGGCATCGGCGGGCACATCCGCGTCCTTGGGCTTGGTGATCCGACGGAGTTCCTGTCGTAGCTCGCGGGTTTCTTTTTCTAATTCGACGCGCCGTGCGGCGACGGATTCGCCACGCATCGCGGTGACCTCGTCCGTCAGTACCGGGACCGGACGTCCGGTGAGCGCGTCGGTGGCCGGCTCTCCGACTCGAACCACGTCACCGATTTCGAAGCCGTCGACGTGGTTGAGGAAGCCGGTAAGCGCAACGTCCACAGCTGCGTTCGTCGGGGCGGTGAGGAGCACGCGTTTTCCCCTGGCCAGGAGCTCGCGGATCAGGACCGACAGGGTAGTGGTCTTACCTGTGCCGGGTGGTCCCCACAGCCAGGTAAGGCCGTCGCCGAGGCCCTGACACACCGCATTGCGCTGGGCCCTGTTCAATTCGGGGAGCGCGGGTGTGTCGGAGGCAGGCGCGCCGGCTCCCCGTCCAGGTAGTACCACGTCGAGTGCAGCTGTGGTGTGAAACTGGCCCACGTCGATGAGCAAGCCTTTGAGTCGTTCTAGCTGCCGGCCGAGGAGCCATGACAGGTCGCACCGTAACGTCGCAGATTCGAGCTCTGGACAGCTGTTCGATACTGACAGGCTGATTTCGGTGCCATAGACGGCCACGACTTCGACCTCGTACTTATCGAACTGAGTGATAAGCGTTGCAGTCTGGCCCTCGCGCGTCGGAGCATCGCCTTGCATCTCGAATCGCATCACCTTGCGAGCTTCGGTCACCGCGACGGACGTTCCCCGAGTCAACGCGACGTCGTGAGTAGACCTGGTTCGAGTCACCTCGTTGTGCTCTGACGTGAGAGCGTCCGCCGCCTTGGTAGCCACCGTCTGCCATTCGGGGTCGAGAGGGGCGTTCCACTCCTCGGCTTGTACGTCGTTGAGATCGGCTGACGCGCGTAGTCGGGCGAGTTCACGCTGTTCGCTGCGTCTCAGCGAATTTGATCCTTTTCGCGCTTCGTGTACTCGCGCCGTGCTGCTGTCGGGCTCGGTGTTGGGCGGGGAAGATGCCCACCCGGTGGGTATCCAGCTGGTTTGCGTTGAATCTAGTACGGCGAGTGCGTGTTCATGGCACGCGAAGTAGATGTCGGTGTCTTCGATTCTGCGCAAACCCGCTTGCTCCAGACGGGCACGAAGGGCCGAGCTTTCGATCGGCCCTTCCGAGAAAATCGATTTGAGGGTAGGGATGAGTCGGGACGGGTAACGGCTCATGTAGTCAGCCTTTCGATGAGCATGGAGATTCCCGCTGGCGGCATCCCTGGGTGTCTACCAGACTGCGGCGACAGCCGCGTGACCGTGTCTCGGATGGTGGCGTCGGTCTGCGCTGCATGCCGTCGTCGCCTCGATGGTCTGGTCCTCGATCGACCAGATACTCGGGACCGCACAGGCATCTGAGTACGGATTCGCGAAATCGGCCCGCGGGTTCCGTGTGGGGTGATGACGGTGCTCGAATCGGACACGATGTCGTGGTAATGAACGACGAATCACGTTCCCTGCAGGGGCGGCCGGACGATGTCACACGATTTGTGACTCTCGCACGGTCGGCAGTCACCCCAGCCGGGTGAAACGCGCTGCGACGTGTGAGCATTGGCAGGAGATGCTCTTGGCAGTACCGGCGCCCGGTAGCGACTTGATGACCAGTCGCTTGTGATCGTTGACTACAAGCCGGACGTCAAAATGTCGGCCCAGACGCCAGAGGAGTACTGGGCGCAGTTGTCGATCTACGCCGAGCTGTCGGGCCGGGTGGCCGGGGAGCGGAGCAATGCCCTCGTACTGGTGTTCCTGCATTCCGGGGAAGCCGAGGTGTTGGAGCGGAGATTCGAGGTTCTTCCAGACCAGGAGGGCGGACCTTCCGATCGAACCCATAGTGAACCGGCCCCGGCGTACCCGGAGCCTCGGCCCCTCCGGCCGTTGAGGATCCGGACGTTCCGGGTAGCGACGCCGACCATCGATGTGATCTCGAGCACCCTTCCGTTGATCGTTGAATCGTGGAAATTCGCCCGATGCGGCTGTCTGTCCCCACAAATTTTCGGATTCCTTCACCGCGCCGGAATTCATTCCCGCTGCAAGGCGCTCGTCGTTGAGCGGGGCCGGACAACACCTCGAACGTGGCGACGATCTCCTCGCCGCGGCGACACCCGCCCACTCCCCGTCGGCAGGCCGGAGTACCGGTTGCATTCAGGTACTGCTCCGATTCTCTTTCGCCCTTACCAGGGCTGATGAGACTTTGCAGCATAGTGGACCCCCTTCGGGGAACAGGTCAAATCTGACTGGTAGGCCTCCGGACTCGCGAGAGCGATTCAACACACTTCGGTGGCATCTGTCGGAGGCATCTGCAATGGTTACCGACTGTCAACGGCGCCGCGCGCCTCCATGGGGATAGAAAGCTAGGGCTATAGGATCAGTGCCGCCATGATTTACCTCGATTACAACGCATCAACGCCAGTTGACCCGCGGGTGGAGACGGCCATGGCCGAAGCTTCGTCGCAATTCGCCAATCCCTCGAGCGTTCAGCACAGGAGCGGTCAGGGTGCCGCTGAGGTGGTTGAAGAGGCGCGAAGTCATGTCGCAGACCTAGTCCGCAGGCCTGCACGGGACATCGTGCTGACCAGTGGGGCTAGCGAAGCGGCTGCGCTTGGAATAATCGGTGCTGCACTGGGTGCGCAGGCGCGACCGAACATCGTCGTTGCGGCCACTGAGCACAAGGCCGTTCTCTCAGCTGCCGATGTGGCTGTCAAACTTACCGGTGGGGAGGTAAGGTGCGCTCGCGTCGACCGGTCTGGGATGGTAGATCTTTCACACATCGCGGAGCTGATCGACGACACGGTCTCGGTTGTTGCGGTGATGGCCGCAAACAACGAAACCGGGGTCTTGGGGCCCTCGGCGATCGCATCAGAACTTTCTCGACATCATGGCGCACTCCTTTTCTCTGACGTAACCCAGCTTGCTGGTAAGGGCGACATGTCGGACGTCGTCAATTGCTCTGACCTGCTGGTGTGCAGCAGCCACAAGGTTTATGGACCCAAGGGTGCCGGTGCGCTGGTCGCATCCCGACACATACAGCGACGGCTAGTCCCTATCTTCTCCGGAGGCGGGCAAGAATTTGGACTGAGAGGCGGGACGCAGAACACCCCGGCGCTAGCCGGTTTCGGTCGAGCGGCTCAACTCGCTGTGAAAGAACAGTCCGCCGACACACACCGGCTAGCACACCTCGCGGACAAGTTGTTGACCGACCTACGTTCTCGTCTCAGCGACATCGAAGTGAACGGGATTGAAACAGAACGACTATCCAACACCCTGAACCTGCGATTTTGTGGCGCCGACTCTGAAGCAGTCATGACTTCGATGCCACATATCGCCGTCTCTTCTGGCAGCGCGTGCCAATCCGCAACACCTACTCAGTCCCATGTACTGCTTGCAATGGGTCTGACTCACACGGCGGCGTCCGAGTCGCTGAGGATCTCACTCGGACGCCCCACAACGCTCGATGAAGTCGCACACGCAATCGATGAGATTGCATCAGCGGTGGTGCGTGTTCGCGAGCTGACAACGCGATCGGAAGGCTGATCCATGACCCTCGAACAATCCGCGGTCCCGACGTTCGCGAACCATCAAACGTTCCATCCGCGCTTTGGATGGATCAAGAAGGGCTATGACTCCGCAGCGAAGAACCCCAGCGTCTTCGGTCTGCCAGAGGCGCCAGTCGAACTTGGTGTCGGAAAGAACATGGTTGAAGCAATTCGGTTCTGGTCCTCGGCGACCAGAGTAATTACTCGGAAGCCTCATCCAGAAAGATCGCGTGTATCCATCTCAGTGCCCACGCAATTCGGCCGGGCCTTCCTGGACGAAGAATATGGGCTGGACCCATTCATGGAAGATCCAAGCACGCTGTGGATTCTGCACTGGCAGGCCATATCTGCCGAAACCATGCTGCCGATATGGCGATTGGCATTCAACGATTTCAGTGCAGTCGAGTTCACCGAGGATGAGTTGCTGCAGTACTGTGTTGACGAAGTCGCGGCCACAACGTGGCAACCGCCCAAGGAATCAAGCATCCGGAAGGATGTGGACTGCCTTCTCCGCATGTACACACGACGAGAAACGCGCGGGCGGCAAACCCTGGACGACGTACTTGATTCGCCCTTCCGCGAGTTGCAGATCATTCAGCCTTCTCCCGGCTCCAGAAACAGCTTCCGATTCGTTCGCGGTGAGAAGCGTGGCCTGCCGGCGGCTGCGATCACATACGCGTGCCTCGACTACATGAGCCGTGATGCTGGTGGAAGCAAAACCATCTCGATCGATCGACTTGCCGTCGATCCCGGCTCGCCCGGTCGGATCATGAAACTGACTGCGGAGAACATTGTTGACGCGATCGCCCAATCGGCTCGGGAAGTGTCCGGGATCAAGATTGCCCGGCCAGCCGGAGCGCAACAATTGACTGTCGACTCGCCTCCAATCGAGGTTGCTCGCGAGGTGATGTTCGAGCACCACAAAAAGAGACGCTCGGACCTCTGGGGGGCCGAGAACATCGTAGTTGCGGGGCCGGCCGCAAGGCAGGCCTATCCCGACGATGTGCCGGAACGAGCAGTGAAGACGGCGCAGGAAAAGAAGACTCGAAGAAATTCCGCGAAGGGAACCGCAGCATGAGTGCACTCTCACGACACGTACGCCCGCGCCCGCGGTTCAGTCGGTCAGCGAACGTGGAACGAGACCATGGTGCTCACGCCGTTGAAGGGTATGTCCCGACAGGGCGCGCAATCGACGTCGTCGGGAGGATCGGGCGAGGGCTTGCCGATTCTGCTGCAGGACGCACACTTTCGATAACGGGACCACACGGTGGCGGTAAGTCATCCCTGGCCGTGTTTCTTGATGGGCTGCTGTCTCCAGACAGTGCACCCGAGTACGCTGAATCTCACGCAATTCTGCGCATGGTCGATGAAAGCGTCGACACTCTGATTCTCCAGGGATTGCGAAGCCTGGGAATTCAGGGAGAAGGAATGATTCGGGCTTTCGCAACCGCGAGGACTGAACCCGTTTCGTCCACTATTGCGCGTGCGCTACATTCCGGTGCTGAGCGCACTTTCGGGTCTACGCAGACCATCGTCCCCGACACCTTCGGTGACAGTGAAGCTAGTCGAACGCTGACGACGGACGACATTCGGGACACCATCAAACGGATGTGCGCAACTCGCCCGATGATTCTGATCATCGACGAGTTCGGCAAAAACCTCGAGGCTTTCGCCGAATCCGGTCACCTGGGTGATCCGTATCTCTTGCAAGAACTAGCAGAACTAACTCAGGGCGACGATGCGCTTCCATTGGTGATAATTACCATGCAACACTTGTCATTTGACGAGTACGTCCAAGAGACATCTGCGGCGCGCAGACGCGAATGGTCCAAGGTGCAAGGACGTTTTCAGGACATCCCCTACGTCGAAACACCCTCTCAGTCTCGCCGTTTGATCGTTGGCAGTTTGGAGCGTACGACGACGAAAGTCGGTAGAGCCGCCGAAAAATGGATCAAAGCTAACTCGACGGCATTCGAGCACCTCGGTCTGCGTGATCTCCTAGAGGACGCGCGGGATGCCATTCCGCTGCACCCTCTTACACTTGCGGTTCTTCCGGATCTCTGCACGCGTTACGGTCAGAACGAACGAACATTGTTCTCCTTCATGGGTGGTACGGAACCCCTCGCCGTACCGGCATTTCTCGACAGTTCCGAATGGAATCCGAGGCAACCGCCACCGCTTCTCGGGCTTGACCGGGTCTATGACTACTTCCTCGATTCCGCCGGAAGCATGATCGGGGTCTCCGATAACGCCAGTCGCTGGATGGAGATCGAAACACGCATCAGGGACACCGTCGGCCTCACTTCTGCGGAGCTTCGCGCCCTGAAAGCTATCGGGGTTCTCAATCTAATTTCGAGCGGTGGGAGCGTACGAGCATCACGACCTATGCTCGAGTTCGCGCTTCTTACAGGACAAGACGGCTCGAGCACCCTCGATGAGGTCGGCAATGTGCTGACCTCACTCGAGGACAGGGGGCTGATCGTCTACCGAACCTTCTCTGACGAGTACCGAGTTTGGCAAGGATCTGACTACGACCTTCGGCGCGCTATTGCCGGCGCCAAGAGGCAATGTGCAACGAAGGATCTCGCGACGCTGCTGAATGAAGTGACACCGTTGGAGCCGGCTGTGGCTGGCCGCCACAGCCAACGGAACGGCGTACTGCGAATATTCGAACAGAAATTCAGCAATCTAACGCCCACTGACCTTCAGGTGCCAGGTGCTTCTTGGGATGGCGTGGTCCTTTATGCGACCTCCGACAGGCCTCAGGAGTCGTCGGAGTTGGACACCCCAGAAAAGCCCATCGTGGTGATTACACCCGCCGATTTCAGTGCCGTTGAGGAGGCAGCGCTGGAAGCAGCAGCCTTACAGCTCGCGCTCCACTCCGCGGAGGATGAGAACGCAGACTGGGTGGCGAAGCGCGAGCTTCGCGAGCGAACAGCGGCTGCGCAGCAACAGCTGCGCAGTGAGATTGGTCGCACTTGGAATTCGCACGCCAGCTGGGCTTTCTTCGGTCATGACATTGCGTTGGCGCCCGAGACCGGTCTCTCGGCGGTGTTGTCGACGGTTTCGGACCTGGCGTATTCCGCAACCCCTCGCGTGGCCAATGAGATGATTGCCAGACGCGAACTCACAAGCCAGGGAGCCAAAGCTCGTCGCGTGCTCATGGAAGCGATGCTGACGAAGAGGGACCAAGAGGCATTTGGCATCGAGGGATATGGGCCAGAACGAGCTATTTACGAGGCAGTTTTTCGTTCGACAGGGATGCACCAAGCGGGCTCAGAGGGTTCTGGGGAGATTCAGGCTCCATCGGATAGACGTTGGAAGAGCGTGTGGCAGATAGTCAATTCTGCGTTCGAGGATGCGAGAACTACCCGGACGAATCTGCTCGAAGTCGCTAAGCGGCTAACCGAGCCACCTGTCGGCCTGAAGGAGGGCATTATCCCCCTCCTCATCGTGGCGAACCTTCTCGTCCGTGCCGACGAGATCGCCTTGTATGAGCACGGAAGCCTCGTCCTGTCTCTCGACGACGCCGTCGCCGAGAGACTTACCCGCAACCCAGTCCACTTCACCGTCAGGAACACCGGAGTTGATAGCGGAAGCAGGCGCATCGTCGTGGATGCGCTCTCCGACGGTCTCAAGATCACGGCGGGCTCGCGAAAGCCGACGTTTCTCGATGTTGCAACCGCGCTCTTCCGAAAGTTACGGCTGCTGCCTCCGTACGTGCAGAAGACGAAGAGTGCGGTTTCGGAAGAAGCGCTGCAGGTGCGTAACGCGTTTCATAACGCGTCCGAACCCGATGTTCTTCTTTTCGAGACACTTCCCCAGGTATTCAAGATCAAGCCATTTCCGGCCACTGGCAACGGCAAGCGGGACCTCGCCACGGAGTACGCAAATCGACTTGCGGAGGTCATCAAAGAGCTTGACCGTGCGTATGACGCACTTCTCGAGGACATCGAATCCCACTTGAAGGAGGCGACGGCGGTCAGCGGAACTCGGTCCGAAATTCGCCAACTTCTCGCCGGGCAAGCAGCCAACCTAGACGATCGAATACTCGAGCCTCGGCTCAGGGCATTTGTGGGCGCGCTTGCAAGGGACCTAGACGATCAGGCTTGGCTGGAGAACGTGGCGATGGTCGTCTCGGACGGTCACGCTCCACGCGTCTGGACTGACGATATCGCAAATCGTTTCCCGCTCAGGATTTCCGAACTTGGCGCCACGATGCGCAGAGTCCAAGCGGTTTTGTACGAGCGTCTTGCGGCTGATGCAGAGCCCGACGGCTTCACCATCAGCCGGATGGTCCTTACCCATCCCGACGGCACAGAGCGCACGGAGTTCCTCTCCATCACTGAACGCCAAAGGGAATCGCTCGACCCTCACGTCGAGCCGTTCCTCGAGAAGCTCGGGGCGCTGTTGGGTTCACGGACGGAGGCGTGTCGGATGCTCATGGCAAGGTTGGCCTTCGAAGAGACGGACACCTCTTCTGCATCGCTCGGGAACGACAGGAAGGACATTCACCATGGCTGATTCAGTTCGCCACATCTGTGGCATCAGCGGAGGCAAGGATTCGAGTGCCCTCGCTGTGTACATGCGCGACCGCGTCCCGGAGATGGAATACTTCTTCTGCGATACCGGTGCCGAGCTTCCGGAAACCTACGAGTACCTCGACCGCCTCGAAACGGCGCTTGGGAAACCGATCGCTCGATTGAATCCCAAGAAGGGGTTCGACCACTGGTTCGAGGTCTACCGTGGAACGCTCCCGTCACCCCAGATGCGCTGGTGCACGAAGAAGATGAAGATCGAGCCGCTCGAGGAGTGGATCGGCGACGACGCTGCCGTCTCTTACGTTGCGATCCGTGCTGACGAGTCCGGCCGCAAGGGCTACGTGAGTACAAAGCCGAACATTCGTACGGTGCTTCCGTTCGTAGAAGATGGTATCGATCATGATGGCGTCCTTCGGCTGCTCGATGAGGCCGGAATCGGCCTTCCGAAGTACTACGAATGGCGGACACGCTCGGGATGCTATTTCTGCTTCTATCAACGGAAAGCGGAATGGGTCGGCCTAGGAGAGAAGCATCCCGATCTGCTCAACCGAGCGATCGCCATCGAATCGAAGGTCATGCAGGACGCGGGCGCCGACGGTGACGCATCTTTTGGCGAGTATGCGATGAAGGGCAGGCAGTACACCTGGTCAGGTGGGGAGTCGCTGCCCGACTTGATCGCACGGCGTGAAGAGATCCTCGAGCGGCACGCCAAGGCTATGGAGAGCGCATCCAAGCGGAAGAAGAACAAGCCGGTATGGGATGTCCTCGGTGACGCGCTCGACGACGATGACGATTCAGCGCAATGCTCGGTGTGCGCCCTCTAGGCTAAGGTCCAGTTTCGTTCACATACCAATTGGTCTCGGCAGAGGGGGAGATGCCTTGTGACTGACAAAGTCGGAAATCTGTTGTCGCACTTGGGGTGCGTGTCCATGATCGGCACCCAGAGGACAGCCAATGCTCGATGAACGGCTGGACTTCGACGTGCTTTTGACTCGGGCAGACGAAGAGACGCTACGCGACCTAGTGGGGCCGAAAGTTACTCGCTTGCTTCTTCGTCTGGACCCCAACCTCGCCAGACCAAGCAAACTTCGTGAGCTGTTGAAATCACAGAGGACCGCGAGTGAACTCATCAGAGATCCGAAAGCTCGCACCGCCCTGGTTCGCATGCTCTCGCGGAGTCAGGCGGACGCGCTGGTCGATGGACTGCGCCTTGGTTCGAGAAATGGTTCGAGGGACCCGTACGAACTCCTGACATCCTTGACGCTTCGCAAGGGAAGTGCCAAGGAAGCCAAGTTCCACAGCTTGCTTGGTGTCGCCGTCGATGAGGAAGTCAGCCGGACCGAGATACTGCCGGACAAGCCGGCAGAACCGGGCTACGCACTCTTCCATCACCAAAGAGTTGCGGCGTCTGAGGTGGACGATGCCCTGCGTGCTCCTCCCAGCCGCACCATACTTCACATGCCCACCGGTTCCGGCAAGACACGAACAGCCATGAACGTTGTGTGCGACTACTTGCGGTCAGGCGAACCCCGCATGGCCGTTTGGTTGGCTTACAGCGAGGAGCTCTGTGAGCAAGCCGCTTCGGAGTTCGAGCGCGCCTGGACTAGTCTTGGGAATCGCACGCTGAAAGTCTTTCGATTTTGGGGTTCCAACCCAATCGAGATCGACGACGCTCGAGACGGCCTCGTCGTGTGCGGTCTAGACAAGATGTACAGCTCTATTCGGTCGAAATACCAAACGTGGTCTCGACTAGCGGACAGGTCTCGTCTCGTGATCATCGACGAGGCACACCAAGCTCTGGCGCCGACGTACAAGACGACTCTTGAATTGCTTGTGGACAAACATGCTGAAACCCGTCTCCTTGGCCTCACTGCCACGCCCGGCCGAACGTGGAACGATCTGGACGAGGATAGAAAGCTATCCAACTTGTTCGCTAACAGAAAGGTAACCCTGAAGGTAGAGGGTTACAAGAATCCGGTTGACTACCTAATCGATGAGGGCTACCTCGCGCGAACCAAGTACGAATCCCTTACGTATTCGGGCGGTGTAGACCTCAGCCCCAGAGACCTCCGACAGATTGAGCGGGCCACCGATATTCCGACTGAGGTTCTGGAGCAACTAGCTGGAGACGACGCCCGAAACCTGTTGATCGTTGCACGTGTGGAGGAGTTGATCCTGAGCCACAGCCGCATCATTGTCTTCGCGACCACCGCAGATCATTCGAACACGCTCGCCACCGTGCTGGCCGCTCGTGGGATACGGGCAGCGTCAGTGACGAGCAAGACAGGTCCTTCTGAACGGCAGCGCCTGATATCAGCTTTTCGTTCCGATGAGATGGCACCGCAGGTTCTCTGCAATTATGGTGTCCTTACAACAGGATTCGATGCCCCCAGAACTAGTGCGGCGATCATTGCTCGACCCACAAAGTCTCTTGTGCTATACAGCCAGATGGTTGGTAGAGCGACACGGGGCGTGCAAGCTGGGGGAAACCAAGAGGCCCTTGTGGTTACAATCGTCGACACCTCGCTGCCAGGTTTCGGCGGCATGTCCGAAGCCTTTACAAACTGGGAAGATGTGTGGGATGCCTGAGAATTCAGATTTCGATCTAGTGCCAACACGGCTCGCAATCGCCGCCATGCGCGACAACGGGTACAAGAACACCGCCTATGCCGTCGCCGAGTTAATCGACAACGCAATCCAAGCTGGCGCCCATCACGTCGAGCTCCTCGCAGGTGAGGAAAGTGAGCTGGTTCGAGAGCGACGGCTGCCGCGTATCAAAAAAGTCGGTGTACTTGATGACGGATCCGGCATGGATGCAGAGACCTTGCGGATGGCACTCCAATTCGGCAACGGAACCCGTCTCGGGGATCGCACTGGCATCGGGCGGTTCGGAATGGGTCTGCCGAGCGCGTCCATTTCCCAGGCTCGTTGCGTCGAAGTCTGGTCTTGGACCGACTCACCAGACCGCGCCAACTATACCTACATCAATCTAAAGGAAATAGAAGGAGGACAACAAAGCACAGTTCCGGTGCCCAAAGTTGTTGAGCTTCCACAAGAGTGGCGTGACGTGGCCGAATCCGTGGGGTCTTCGGGCACGCTGGTGGTCTGGTCTGTACTTGATCGAATGCAGTGGCGAAGAGCGTCGACAATCATCGATCGGTCGGAAGACATCATCGGTCGCATGTACAGGCTATACCTTGAAGAGGGAAAGGTGACTATTCGCCTTGCCGCGTTCGACACAGAGGACATGTCGCGTGCAACGACGGAAAGGTATGCACAGGTCAATGACCCCCTGTATCTCATGGAGCCGTCGAGCACTCCGGCGCCCTACGATAAGACCGCGATGTTTGAGTACGACGGAGACACATGGGAAGTGCAGGAAAAGGTTCCGACACCCGACGGTGTCTTGCATCCGGTGACGTTGCGGTTCACTGTAGCGAAGTCTGAGGCCAGACAATCACGCAATGCAGGAAACTCGGCCTACGGTAGGCACGCTAAACGGAACGTCGGCGTGAGTCTCATGCGCGCCGGACGCGAACTCGATCTCGATCAGTCTTTGGTTAGTGCCTCCGACCCGAGGGAGCGATGGTGGGGTGTAGAAGTTGACTTCCCGCCTGCGCTGGATGAGGTGTTCGGCGTTACCAACAATAAGCAGTCAGCACGACACTTCAGTGAAGTAACTGCTTCGATTGAATACCTGCTGAGTACCCCGTCGCGCAGTACTGCGGACCTCAAGGATGAGATGGACGAGAATCAAGATGCGGCTTTACCTCTCGTCGACATTGTCGCCGAAGTATCCCGCCGAATCCGTGTCATGAGGCAGGCTATTCAGGCGCAGGCAATAGGTAGGAAGATTCAGGAAAGGCGCCATGACTTTTCCCCCGAAGCAGAAGCGACCGAGGTGACCAAGAGGTTCCAGGCGGAAGGTCGTACAGGCCAGAGCGACGCGGGAGAAGACTTGCCCACCGATGAACGCGTGAACGCCTTTCAACAGGAGCTAGAAGAAACGGGATACACCCCTGGTCAGGCGCGAGACATTGCAACCGACGCTGTCGTGAATCGATTGAAGTACCATTTTTGTGAGGGACCGCTCGATGGGCGCGCTTTCTTCAATGTTCGGCCGGTGGCTGGTGAGATTGTCATCAAGATCAATGTCAACCATCCCGCATACCACGATCTTGTCGAAGTTCTGCAAAACGAGATATCCGACAAGGATGATCGAGACGAACTTGCCGATCGCCTCCGCCGCGCAAACCGTGGGCTCAAACTACTCCTGATGGCGTGGGCGCGATACGAGGACGAGGAACTTCACCCCGAACGCCGTGAGTCGCTCCAGGACATCCGCACAGACTGGGGCCGCGTCGCATCACGATTCCTCCGCGGCAGCTAGGTGACGTCGTCTGTAGGTTCACAGCTAGAAGTCGCTGCAGCGTCGGCTCAGGAGGAGATCGTCCTGGTCGCGCCATTCATGAAGGAGGTTGTGCTGCGGCGACTTCTAGCTGTGTCTGTCCCTAGGGTCCGCCTTAGGGTTGTTACGCGGTGGCATCCCGCAGAAGTCGCAACGGGAGTTAGTGACCTAGCTTGTCGTCAAGTTGCACTTGAGCGACGCTCAGCGGAGTTCATGCTGTGCTCCCGACTTCACGCGAAGTACTTTCGGTTCGACAATCGGGCATTCATTGGATCAGCGAACCTGACTGCCGCGGCACTTGGGTGGCGTGAGCCCAGCAATCTCGAACTTCTTGTCGACTCTGTACCACTCCAAGACTTTGAAGACCGGGTCGCCGCCCGTTCGGTAGTCGCGACAGACCATATGCAGAATCTAATGGAGCAAGCGTCAATGGCGCTCGACCTTCAGAAGATTGCGGCGTCAAACTCAGAGACACCTGACCCTGACTATCAGGATGGGACAGGTGTAGGGCGAGTTGTGTGGCTTCCGCACTGCCGCGACCCCGGAGCACTATTCGATGTTCAAGCAGGACATCACGATGACGTCACCGCATCAGTCATTCGAGATGCGTTGATCGACCTGCATCACCTTGACATACCAAGTGTCGGAGACAGAGGCATCTTCGATACCAACGTCTCCGCCATGCTTTCCTATGAGCCCGTCGTCACAGACGTGTTTGAGTTTGCAAGGGAACCCAAACGATTCGGTGCGGTCAAAGCCTGGATAGCTGAACGGTATCCAGATGTTGCCGACCCGGCCCGTCAGACACAGACGCTGTATCGCTGGCTAAAGCGGTTTCTACCAGAACGGTTCGAGTTCACTCGCGGAAACTATTCGGAGGTCATTCGCGCGTCAGTGCCTGACAGGAGACAACCCGGTAGTTGAGTTCGAATTTTCGGGTGCGGTTCTTGGGTGACCTGTTCCCCGTGCGCGATTCGAAGGGGAATCATGTGGGGATGTAGGCGGCGCTCGTCGCATGTATACCGTTGCGTAGGTGCGGGCTGAGGTCAAGGACGAGATGTATGAGAACGATGATCTCGCTGCTGATCTCGTCGAGTTCACCCAGGACATACAACGTTGACTGCGTGCGATCAGAAGGTCCTAGCGACACAGCGAAGCATGCAACGGTGATAGGAAGGGCACTTAGACGTTGTCTACCCTGATGGCAGAAGCAACGGGGGTAACCAAGAGGTTTTCAAACAGGAAGGGCGCAGGGGCGTGAGCGACGAAGGCAATGAGCCGACGAAAGATGAACGCGTGGCGGCTCTGGTGCAGGAGTTGGTAGACGGTGGATTGACAGACGATCAGGCGCTTGGCATTTCACTCGATGTTGTCAGCAAGGAAATCAGATACGTATTTACGGAAGGAACACTCGACGGAGGTGCTTTCTTCGACGTTCGGTCGGTCGCAGATAAGATCATCATCAAGATAAATGTTAGACATCCTATTTACCATGACCTTGGCGAAGTTCTCGAAAGCGAGATATCTGACAAGGCTGACCGAGACGAGCTCGCCAGGCGGCTCCGCCGGGCTAACCGCGGACTCAAACTGCTCCTGATGGCTTGGGCGAGATGCGAATACGAGGAATCAGGTGACCGCCGTGAGATGCTTCTGGATATCCGCACCGACTGGGGCCGCACCATGAGTCGTTTCCTCCGTGGCGGCTAGATTCGGTGCCTGTGGGTTCACTGCTAGAAGTCGCTGGTATATGCGTACTCGGAGTTCTCTTGGTTGATTTGTTCATGAAGGAAGTGTGCTACGGCGACTTCTAGCGGTTCATTGACACCCGGATCTTGCTCAAAGTTGTTTCGTAATGGCATCCCTGGAAAGTAGCGACGGGAGTCAGCAACCTAGCATGTCGACAAGCTGCACGGGGCGGAGATAGCGCTGGTCTGCTGGCAGCAGTCACTCGAGATGCGCGTGTCGATCTGCGACACATTGGCATACCAAGTGCGGAGGAGGGAAGCGCCTTCGAGACCAATGTCGCTGCGATGCTTACGCATGAGCCCGCGGCGTATCCGTCTGTGAGTTCGTCAGGGAACCTGGGCGATTCGGTGCGGTGAAAGACTGGATCGATGAACGGTATCCAGGTGTTGCCGACCCGCGTCGCCAGACTTAGACGCTGTATCGCTGGCCCAAGCGGTTTCTGCCAGAACGATTCGACCGGGTGACACGCGCGGTGCGAGCAGGGGTTACGAAGAGCTTCTTGTTGTTAGGATCTGCGACATCTCATTGCGGGGTCCGCAAAGTGTCCGAAGCTTTTTCGAGCTGGGAAGATGAGTGGGATGTCTGACAATTCTGATTTCGATCTGGTGCCGACTCGGCTTGCGATTGCTGCCATGCGCGACAACGGGTACAAGAACACAACCTATGCGATCGCTGAGCTGATCGACAACGCCGTCCAGGCCGGAGCCCAACATGTGGAGCTCCTTGCAGGTGAGAAGCAACTGGCGGTTGGCGAGCGGCGGTATTCGCGTGTATGGGAACTTGGTGTGCTTGATGACGGCTGTGGGATGGACGCCGAGACCTTGAGGATGGCGCTCCAGTTCGGCAACGGGACCCGTCTCGACGATCGTTCCGGCATTGGCCGCTTCGGAATGGGTCTGCCGAGTGCGTCTATCTCGCAGGCGCGTCGCGTCGATGTCTGGTCCTGGACCGACTCGCCAAACCGTGCCAACTACACCTTCGTCGATCTCGACGAAATCGAGGAAGGACAGCGAAGCACGGTTCCAGTGCCTGTAGTTGTCCCTGTCCCGCAGAGCTGGCGTGACGTGGCCGAATCCGTAGGATCGTCGGGCACACTGGTGGTCTGGTCGAAACTCGACCGAGTCCTGTGGAAGAGGGCGTCGGCGATCATCGATCGGGCAGAAGACATCATCGGCCGTTTGTACCGGCGGTTCCTCTACGGGAACCGGGTTACCATTCGTCTGGCCGAGTTTGACACCGATAGTGGGTCGAAGGCCACGAAGGCAAGGCATGCTCGGGTCAATGATCCCCTCTACCTCATGACACCGTCGAGTACTCCGGCTCCCTACGACTACGAGCCGATGTTCGTGCCTGAAGGCGATTACTGGGAGATCGAGCGGAAGATCGAGGGGGCTGACGGTCGGATGTACGTCGTGACGACTCGCTTCACTGTCGCGAAGACTGAGGCACGAGAACCCCTTAACGCAGGAGCAACGCACTACGGCAAGCATGCCAAGCGGAACGTTGGTGTGAGTCTCGTGCGGGCCGGGCGCGAGCTCCAGCTCGAACAGTCCCTGGTAACCAGTGACCCGAGGGAACGGTGGTGGGGTGTCGAAGTCGACTTCCCGCCCGCACTGGACGAGGTGTTCGGTGTGACCAACAACAAACAGTCGGCGCGAAACTTCAGTGAAGTTGCTGGTTCGATTGACAACCTATTGAACAAGGGGTCGCGTAACACTGCGGATATCAAGTACGAGATGTACGAGAATGGTGATTCTGCTGCTGGTCTCGTCGAAGTCATCCATGACATACAACGCCGACTGCGTGCGATCAGGATGGTTCTCCAAATGCAGCCAAGGAGACAGCGGAGGTAGGAAAGCCACGAAGGTAGCGATCCCTTGAGGCAGAGCAACCTAAGTTGCCATGAACATGTAGGCAGAAGGTCGTTGGGGCGAGAGGCACAAATTGGAGGACCTGCCTGAACGTGAACTCATGAGGCTCTTCAGTAGATGTTCTCTCGGTGTATTGACGCAAGCTCAGGTACGAGTCAAACCGTTCCGGTTGCGGGTGAGGCTCTACGCCGTCAGCGACCCGCTAGGCCCGCCAACGGCGAGCGATTGCTCGGTACCGAGACACACAATGATCTCCTCCATCCGACCTATCAAGAATTGTCTGCTGATCCGGCGAACGTAGTCTTCTATCATTGCCAGATCGTCTATAGCCGGTAGTTTCACGTACGCGAGCTGAGTCTGTGCCGTTGACCGAGTTCGAGCGCCGGTATTAGGTCTTGCCGTTGCGGCTTGATCTATACACAGCGATGGGCAAGAAGCCTTCGACTAGGTCGCTAGACGAATCCGTTCGATTCGCGGCATAATACTCAGCATCACAGCGTAACGCGCACAACGATATACGTTACTTGGCAGGGCTTCCTTCGTCGACTTGATTCGTGCGTGCGGCGGGGTGCAGTCGCAAGAACGTATCGGTGGAAGGAATTGGTTATGTCGGCGCCAACCGGATGGACTACCAAACGGCACCGCACAGCTATTGGTCGTTCCGGCCTCTCAATGCCTCTCCGGCAGGCGCTCTTGGATGACGTCTTGACCCAGAACAACACCGTTCTCGACTACGGCTGCGGCCGCGGCCAGGATGTCCGCCGGCTCGAGCAGATGGGCATCGAGGCACACGGGTGGGACCCCTTCTACTCACCAGACAACCCGTTGGATGAGCATGACGTGGTCATGCTCACTTACGTGTTGAACGTCATTGAAGATCAGAACGAGCGGCGACAGGCGCTGTCAACTGCTTGGCAGCTCGCGGGAAAGACGCTTGTCGTCAGCTGCCGCATGGATTGGGAACAGCAACCGGCACGAGGTCACGCTGCCGGAGATGGACTGGTCACAAGTCGTGGCACATTCCAGCACTTCTACAGCGCACGCGAGTTGCGAGCCTCTGTCGAGAACGTAACGGGTGGCTACTGTGTGTCCCCTGTGCCCGGGGTAGTTTACGCCTTCCGCCGCGAGGAGGACCGCCTGGCGTATCTTGCTCGCGGCACCATTTCCGAATTCAGTTGGACAGACAGCGCGGACTATGTATCGGCGCTGGCTGAAGTCATATCCTTTACCGAGAAACGTGGCCGAGTTCCCATGTTCGAGGAAATTCCGGCGGATGTAGTTCCACTGCTTGGAAAAATTTCCCACCCCGCACTGGTTCGCCTGATCAAAAAGGGTGCAGACCCAAACAAGGTCGCAGCGGGTACCAAGAGGGCAACTCTCGATACACTTCTCTACCTCGGAACATCAATCTTCAGTGGACGTACGCGGTTAGGCGATTTGCCGCTTTCGATTCAGGCAGACATAAAGAATTGCTTCCGCAGCTATCAAGAAGCATGCACGCGGGCGGATAGGCTGCTATTGAAGATCCGCGACGATACATACATTCGGGGCGCAATGCGGAACTCTGTCGGAAAGCTCACCGCGACGGCACTCTATGTGCATCAACGAGCGACTCCCTCCATGCCCGTCGTACTCCGCCTCTATGAGCACTGCGGCTTCGTCGCAGCAGGCAGGCCCGAAGGATGGAACATACTCAAGTTGGATCATCGTGGTCGACGGGTCTCGTGGTCGTCATACCCGAAATTCGATTCGGATCCACATCCCACTCTGAATTGGACGTATGGCGTAGATATGACGACACTCGAGAGTCAATATCAATCCTTCGCTGACAGAACGAACAAGCCGCTGTTACATCGCAAGGAAGAGTTCCTAGCCGCAGACGATCCTGCGGCACCAAAGTATCGACGGCTCACGGCGGCGGAGGTACGAGCCGGGCTCTATAGCGAACCCACTCGAATCGGCCTCGAGGTCGGATGGGCCGCCGAACTGGAGCGTTGCGGTGTCGCACTCAAGGGCCATCGGCTTGTGAAGAGGCCCGCCCCATCCGAAGCGACACCTGGGTGAGGACACCAGCGATGTAGTCAGCTGGCGGCACTGTCGCTTCGGTGGGGGAGTCCCTACTCAGTTACGAGTCTTAGGCCAACCGGGACATGGCCTTCGCAAGGTGGTTCGCGACCGGCCTGGTCCGCCGTTGGCGTCCGAATGTGCGAAGTACCGCGACGGCGAGCTCTTCGGCGCTGATCCCTGGCCACTTCGCCTGGATGAATTGTGCGGAGTTCGCGATCTCGACAGGGCTGATGTGAACAAACGGCCGATCCGCTGTGCTGTCGTTCGGCCGGAATTCGCTCCAAACGCCAGGGTCGATCTCACCGGGCCAGACGAACTTGTCGGCGTCCACGAGGAGCCCCGCCTGTTGGATCTGATAGGCAAGCTTCTTTTCCCTCGAGGCTCGGACACGCTGCAGGCCGAAGGATTGAGCTGTCATCTGCACAAGTCGATCAAGGTGGATCGGTCCCTCGTATGTCGCAATTTCGACCGCGGCGGCACGGACCTTCTCCTTGGCGGCCTTCTTGGGAAGGTCGTCGAGAATCTCGACACCCCCAATCTGTACCACTGTCCAGGGCTCGAACTCGAGCCGCTTGTCACCGATTACGCTCGGTTCACGGACCAGCACGGAGGGGTCAGGTGTGACCACTTCAGGCTCTTCTTCGGTCGCGCCGACGGCTTTCTCGGGGGGTGCGTCTACTGTCTCAATGCGCACGGCTGGCTGAACGACTGTTGTTGCCGCGGCCACTTGCTCGGTGACACCTTCTTCTGCGGCAAGTGCCACGAGTGCCTCGTGCCGGATGCGCTTTGCTTCCTCGAGACCGTCGCCATCCTCGAAGTGCTCGAGAAGCCGGACGCAGAAGTCGTTCGCGCGGAAGGCCTCCTCGACTGAGAAGCTATGCATGTGCGCCATCTGCTTGCGGGCTATGCGCAACTCGTTGCCGAGGGTGCTGACGGTCCGCTGCCTGTCATCGAACGGATAGCCGAAATCCCCGAGGCGCTCGGTGATCATCCGAAGCTGGGCCTGCAGGTCGTGGGTCCAGTACTTGTACCCCTTGGAGAAGCCCTTCTTTTGGTCGAGGATCTCCAGCACGACTGTCCACGGGTGATCACCGAGATCTTTCGCGAGCCGCGAGGCGATGATCGGATCCAGTCGGTCCGCGAGATGGTCGAGGCACTCTTTGACCGACAGGTTCGGTTTGAAGGTCATTTCGTTACTTTCCTTTCACGTCTGAGAGCGTTGGCGACTATTGACGCAGGCTCTCAGACATCGGTTCCCGCTTCGCCTGAGGCATTCGCGGCTGCGCGCGACGTGAACAGGGGAACGTCGTATCGCGGGATTCGCCGATGCTGAGTGCCCAGAATCAACTGAACTCCACCAGAGTTCAGGAAAAACCCTTGCTCGAGTGGGCTGATTTCGCTCATCTGTCCTCCCCACATTCGCGCGGCCATTTCAACGATGCGATGCACTCGACGATCCGAGAGATGGCCGACAGGACTGGATCATCCTACGGTCGACAAGTCGAACTTTCGCATCGGGTCGTGGATTTGTGGGGTAGCTTGACAGTCTGAGCCTTCGGAGTGCCGAAGGATCGGGGTCTTGCAAACGCGGTACGGCAGACGGAACATCTGGTGAGCGTTGTCAACTCGGCTTGCGCGCTCCTTGCTGACGATCTCGACCACTACGGCGAACTGCTCGCACATGCCCGAGCCGAACTTGCTACCTAAGCCGTACTCGAGTCACTCGAAGTGCTCCGATGGATGTCGGTATCGAAGGTCAAGTATTGGATGGTGCGGCTATCGGACGGCCTCGCGCTTGCTCGACGAGCACAGGTGACGGAATGGGTGGAGCATGAGGATCTAACCATCGAGGATGCCCACGCCGAACTCGGGAGTCCCGAAAAGGCAGTTGGCATGATCGTGGGTGGCACGGCGTTGGCGCTCGGGGGCAACACAATCGACGTGCGCACCATCCGCATAGACCTGGTTGGTAGCGGGTGGAAGAAGGTTGTAGGTACCCGAAGTGACGGAATTCTTTGGGATGGTGCTGTGATTGTCAGGCCGCGTAGCCGAACTGCTCGAGCCGGCGCCGCGCGACAGCGACCTCGTCCTCTGTGAACAGCGAATTGAACCGGGGGTCGAGGACCTTGGCCTCGACGGTGAGGTCGAGGCGGTTGCGCTCCCACAGGTCGGCGAATCCGTCGGAGACAGTGGGGGAGGACAGCAGCTTACGGGCCGTCGCAAGTGGCCCAAGGTCGGCCAGCATGCTGCGCAATTGGGGTGAGGTGTAGCCCGCTTCGCGGCTAGCGCGGTCGTAGCAGGAGACTAGCTCCCGGCCCAGTTCGAGGACAAGGGTGTCGTCGGCTGCTGACTCGATTGTGGGTTCTGGGGAGGCCTCCTCGCCGGAGGCCGCCACGTTCCGGCGTGCGACGAACCCGAGTAGCGCGTCGACCGAGGTGAACACCTCGTAGCCGAGCTCCTCTAGCCGTGGCAGGTCCGCTTCCTCCGGGTCGAGTTCGAGTACGACGGGGTTGCCCTGTCCAACCTGCAGGCCGTCCGGCCAGAACGCTTCCGCGACGGCGAGCACGCGGCCGCTGACCGGGTCGGCGATCTCGGAGTCGGTGGTGGGCTCTGCGTAGCCGAGACGTCGCATCTCGGCGATCATGTCTCGGATCTGAATGGTCCGCGGATCGTCGGTCTCGTCCGAAGTGACAGCGACGGGCTGCAGTTCGGGTTCGTCGACGGTCGCAGTGCCAGCACGCAGTCCTTCGAGGAATATATGCGCGGCCTCGGCGAGGAGCTCACGACGCGCGGCGAGGAAGGCGGGGTAGTTCTCGACCTTCCACAGTTCGGGGTCGGTCGGAATCCACTGTGAGGCGAGGACTCCGGGGTACTTCGCCTCGACTTCGCCCAGGTACTCCGCGGGTGCACGCTTTCCGATCTGGAGGTTGGTGTCCTGGGTCAGGAAGCAGAAGTTCGCGAGCGCGTTGACTTCACCGTGGCTGTAGTGGTCCCGTAGCAGTGCCTTCGGGAAAATGTGATGGACCTGCAGCGACGACGGCTTGCCCAACAACTCCGCCTCGAGCTCGAGTCCGCTGCCGAAGTCTCGCGCGGCGCTGACGCGGGTGAGCAGGTACAGCAGCGGGTAGAAGCGGGACCCGCGTGTGGAGCCCTCGAAGTCGTGCGGGCGGACCTCGAGTTTGCCTCCGCGGATGCGCTCGAGCGACTCGATGAGCCCGTCGACGCCGGCCCGTTTAACTGTCTCATAGTCCTGCTGAAGATATGTCTCCGTCGAACCACTGAATCTGCCCCAGAGGGCCGAGTGCACGTACCAGTACAGAACCTTGTCGCGGTGTGCGACGTCGTCGAATCGACCGTCGTGCAGCGAAAGCAGGTACGAGACAACGGGGACCGCGTATCGACCCATCAGCACCCGATCGTGGTCTAGTCCGAGCCTTCCTGAGGCTGCGTCGAGGAAGGTGTCCACGTGCTGTACCGACGAGGTAAGGGATTGCTCGAACTCCGGTGCTGACACCTTGTCGAGCGCAGAGAACAGTGCGCGGCCAGTGGAGACGGCGGTTGCGTTGCGTAGCAGCCAGTCGAGGCTGAAGTCGTAGCCGGCCTTCTTCCAGCGGTCCAGGTCATCGCGCATTTCGGCGCGAGCGGCAGGCCACTGCGCGCACAGCTTCGCCAGCGCCAGGTCGCCCTTCGAGAGTTTGGTGCCGCCGGAGTTGACCTTGTTGAATATGTCGACGACCTCGTCGACGGACTTGTGTGCTCCGGTGATCTTCTCCTGGTTGAACTCTCGTTCCTTGACCTGTGAGAGCTGGTTGAGCCGGTTCAAGTACGTCGTCGCGTCGTCGGGGCGGTCCGCGAACCGGGTCAGATACGTCATCGGACCGTTCTGAAACAGCTCCGTGACGCTGACCCAGGTGGGGTCGCCCGACATCTTGGTCGGGGCGTAGAACTCGAAGATCTCCTCCTCGACGTTGAAGTACAGCCCGGTGAACGCGGTCGGGTCGCCCTCGAAGAACGGTGGTGGCGTTCCCCGCACGACGCCGTACATCGAAGTGACGCGCTGCTGGCCGTCGAGGAGCAACTGTCGGACGCCGGCTGCGGCCACTGAGCCGCGGACCGAAACACCGTCCGAGGTGGTTTCCCACATCAGCAGCCCGCCGACCGGGTAGCCCAGGTACAACGACCGCATCAGGCCCCGGACCTGGTCACGGTTCCACACGTAGCCACGCTGGAATTCAGGCAGCAACACCGTCCCCGAATCGATCTCGTCGAGCAACGTGGACAACTTGGGCATGATGGACCTTCCAGGCGAACTGTGATTCCAACAGTGTCTATCAGACGAGGGGGACAAGAAACGGACTCGGCTCATCGGTCCAGGTGACGAGCAGGTCCTCGCGAGCGCGGGTGCAAGCGACGAAGAGGACGCACCGCTCGCGTTGCATGTCTCGGTCATGGGTCTGCAGGTCTTCGTCCGCCGACGTGATCGCTTTGCCAGCCGGAACCTGACTGGCGCCGACGCCGACGACCGCCATACACCGGAACTCCAGCCCCTTCATTGCGTGCATAGACCCGATGGCAACGGAGTCGGCGTCCCCCTTCGACTTCACGAGCGACCGCACCGATACGCCGCGACGGAACAGCTCGTCGAGCACCTTTGTGCCAAGACGATTCGCACGGGTGGCGACGCCGATCTCACCTGGCGCAACACCGCTGTCGATCCATGCCTGTACGGTGTCTGCGACGTAGCTGATCTCGTCACTCTGGGTTCCGAACCCTTTGGTTGTGGGTGGCATCCCGTGAACGTCGGAGCGGCAGCCGGCGATGGAGTCGAGCTGGCCGTCCATGTCGTCGATGCGTTCGCCGCGTAGCAGTTCCAGGCTCCAGCCAAGGATCTCTGCTGTGGTGCGATAGTTCACGACCAACCGGCTGGACCGGCCGGTGACGTTGATCCCGACGTCCCGCAGGCTCACGCGACTGTCGTAGATGCGCTGGTGGGTGTCGCCGGCGATGAACACATCATCAGGCCCCTCTGGCACGGCGGCACGGACAAACCGCCACTGCTCAGGGCTGAGGTCCTGTGCCTCGTCCACGACGACGTGTCGGTACGGCTTGTCGGTGCGTTCCTCGAGTAGCTTGGTGGCCTCTCGGCACACCATCTCGTGGGTCCACTGTCCGCGCTCGCGCAGTGCGTTCTCGAATTCCCACAGCGCCTGCCACACCTTGGCTTTCTGGTTGGCACCGAGTCGCCGGCCCCGCCCGGTCCGCTTGGCGGACAGGTAGTCGGCGGCCGTCGAGACACGCTGGGCGAGTACCACGTTCCTCCACTCAGCGGTGAGGAAGGCCTCACTGAAGGGAAGCTCGAGCCGCGTGATGATCGAGGACCAGAGCTGCTGCTCATCGTTGGAGGTCAGCATCTTCGGTGCGCCATGTTTGTCTCGGAACACCTGGTGCGCCAGCTTGTCGACGTGCTGCACGTCGATCCGGTCGAGCACTTCGGGAGAGGTGGCGAGCAACTTGACGCCGGCGCGTAGCGAGTCAGTGAGGGTGGAGGTGAAGGTGGTTACAAGCACAGGGTCCGTGGACTCTTGTGCAAGACGGTGAGCTCGGTGGAGGGCGACAACTGTCTTGCCGGTGCCTGGCCCTCCCGTCACGCGGGCCGGACCGCGGAAGGCGGTGTCGACGACCGCCTGCTGCGTCGGGTGCAGGTAAATCCGCCACAGTGCGAACGGATGCGCGAACATCGCCATCAGGTCCTGCGGGCCATCGACGAGGACTATCCGATCGGTGCTGCGGGCAACTGCGGCGTCGAGATCGTCGGTGTCGTAGGGTTCGTCCACGATCTTCGCGCCGAGCTCTGACCACACCTGTTCCGGAGTCAGGCCGGATGCGAGTCCGGTCAGCGCATCCCACTGGGTTTCGGGGATGATCGGTTTCATGGCGTCGAGCTGGTTTGTGTCGGTCAGGGTGCGCGCGAGCTGGACAATTGTTTCGTCAATACCGAGGCGGGTGAGGTCGGCGTCGTTGACTAGGGCGAACAGCCGGGTTGGCGTTGATTCAGCCACCTTGGCGAGTTCGGACAGAGATTCGTCGATCATGGCAACGTCCCGAATCTCGATGCCGCCCGTTGCCCGGTTGACCGTCAAGTCGCGTCGTCGAGCCCACGTGTAGGCGTCGTCGTGCGGGAGAACAGTGAGGAGGGTGTACACGTCACCGGTCTCGGGGGCAAGGACGATGCCGCGATAGAACTGATCGATGCGGATGGAGCGAAACCGCCGGTTGCGAGCGTCAGCGATCTTCTCCATGTGAATGCCGGTGTGGGTGGCCGCCTCGAACTTCGCGAGTGTGTCGGTGATCTTGTCTTGAAGAGGCTTGTCGAGTCGCCCGTATTCCTGGAAGCACTCCTTCGCGACAGCGAGCTTTGGCATCAGTGGTTTCTCCCGGCGATCACATCGATGATTCGGGGTATCTCTACCATCTGACACTGGCGGAGTGGTAGCGGTGGTCCGTTGTCGGCCTATTCACCGGCCATACCGAGCTGGACGCGGCCGAAGCCAAGTATCGGCGCAAAAAATAGCTCGCACCACCGCGATCGCCGCCATTGACCCTACCTATGGCTCAACCGACCTGTGGAACCGTCTAGACCCCGCGGGTACGTCGCTACACGGAGCAGCCCGTTGAGCGGGCCTTCCAGGCTTGGCTCAACCCACGCTGTACTTCTCCCAGAAACGCGCACGCAATAGGTGTCGGATACCCTCGTCCAAGTCGTACTTCTGCATCGCTTCGGAGGCGTCAAGCAGAAGTGCACTGTCAATGTCGCGGGGGATAGATGGGCGCGCACGCTGGAGTTCTAGTTTGTCATGAGCACTGGCGCTTTCCTGGAACGATGCGAGGACCCGCGTCACGACCTCATCAATCAATTCATCTTGGTCGTCGCCTTCGTCGTACCCCGGTAGCACTTGGGCGGGAGATCCGGTCGAGGCGCTGTAGGCGAGTACGCTCGTCTGGCGTGGAGCAGTCGGGCCCTGAGGAATAGCCGCGAGGTCGAGAGGAGTCCGAACGGCTGACCTTGTCGACCCGACTGCGGGGCTGGTAGGCCTAGACATGGGTTCTGGTGTGATCGGCTCAGGTGCTGGTTGACGATCGACCTTCATGACTGCAGCATCCACCACCGCGCCGTCGAGGCTGTCGAGCTCGTCAGCAGCCCGGATAAGGTGCCGGCTGACGCCATGTGGCTTGCCGTTGACCGTCGGTACGGCGAGCAGCACGACCTGGACGCCGTGTACCTGCGCCTCTTCGACTGCTTCGGTGAGGTCGTCATCGCCCGAGACGAGAAAGAACACGTCGGATGCACCATTTCGCGCGTGGGCCACGAGGTCGAGACCGATGCGAAGGTCGACCCCCTTCTGCTCCCCATTGACGCCGAAACGCCCGAGCCGGAGCTTGACTTTGGGCAGCTCGCCGATGCGCTCCTGCTGTGGATCAGGGACGCCGTTCTTGGCTGAGTCGTACCAGTGCACCCTCAGCACCGGCAGGCCCGACCGGACTTCTGCAGCATCCACCAATGAACTGATCAGCGCGGAGTAGTTGACGTGAATCCCGCTGCGTAGCGACGTGCCGGTGACGCGGGTCGCGGCTGAAGCGAGCAGGTACCCGGCATCGATGTAGAGAGAACAGGTGCTCCGCATGCGTTCACTATGGCATGCATGGCCGACGGCGACGGGGAGTTTGATCCGCACCCTGCGAAACGTCGCACCATCACCGATGGTTGAGCAGCGGCAAGGAGTGCCCTGCAAAGGGTAGTCGGCGAGTCCTAGAGCGGGAATCCAGATACCAACTGCAGCAATCGATTGCGACGTATGGGTGAACTACCGGTACTGGTACTCGCCGCTTGAACGCTGGGCACAGCGCCTCGGCACCAGCGTTGTCCCAGAATATCCTGGTCGGCCGCATCGCCCGCCGATGCCACGGAGCATATGTATTCGCCCTGCAGGAACAGGAACTGGACCCACACGCATGAAGTTGGCCACGGTGGTCTCCTCGATCCGGTCCAGGTTCAGAATGCTGCCGACCCGAACAACTGACATGTAGTCGGTGAGTTCGCGTTGGAAAATTATCCACGAGTGGCCCGGGTTGGTTGAAGCCGCGATCTCGAACGCGTTGGCCCCAGGCCGGTCTCGGTCAACCCGTGAGCATTCCCAAAGGAGCCTGCCGGCAGATCGGCTTCGGTCATGTGGCGGAACGTCCGTCCAGTCGCCTCGAGTGCACCAATCCCAAGCTGCTGGAACGAATCTTTGGGCAGTGGCTTGTCTCGTACAGGTGCCGGAGTTACAGCACGGTGAAAGTGTCGGCGAGCAGTCCGGATGGGTCGCCCCGGCGAGGGTACTGGGCACGCAGATCGTCGATGGCTTGCGACATCATGGCGGCGTGGTCGATTGCCAATTGCTCGGTCACGGTCCGACCGTCGATGCGGACCAGAATGGTGTCGGGCGGAAGTTCGTCGTGACGCAGGATCGCACCGCTAGCCATCGACAGGACCCAGCCGGCCTGGGGCGTCGAACATCGCGAGCTGATGGAATTCGGCGACGACCAGTCCCGCCTTGGTGGGCAGCGCTCGTTCGACCGCTTCGGTCAGCCGCTCGCCGGGCGCAGGAACAATCCGGGGAGTGCCATTGCGCCATAGGGTCTTTCGCCGATTAGGCCGTGGAGTCGACCCGTGTGCACGGCGAGGACCGCTACGTCGACGGCCACAGACGGGAAGAGGTAGTCGGTAAGCGCCTTGCGTCCGCGTCGCGCCACTCGGCTCGTGCTGGGTGCGGAGCCACGCTTGCGGATTAGCTCAATGATGAGCTAATGTTTAGCGCGAAAGCGATCTAAGGGGGATTCTGTGAGGTTGTCCGAGGAACGAACCGACCGCGCCGCTGGAGTGCTTCTCGCGACCGCGGCCGGCGACGCGCTGGGTGCCGGTTACGAGTTCACGAAGCCGGGATCCGACGTGGTGATCGACATGATCGGTGGCGGACTCGGTTCGTTCGCCCCGGGTGAGTGGACCGACGATACGTCGATGGCTGTCGCGATTGCGGAGGTCGCCGCAACCGGCATCGACATTTCCGATGGAGAGGGTCTGGATGCCGTTGCCGCGCAGTTTGTTCGGTGGTACGACTCCGGACCGGCCGACATCGGGAACCAGACGTCGGCGGTGCTGTCGAGGCGGCCCGCCTCGGCGGACGAGATGCGCCACATCGCCTGGGCGATACCGGGACTCAAGGGCGGTAACGGGTCGCTGATGCGGACCGCGCCGGTCGCGCTGGCCTACCTCGGCGACGTCGACGGGTGCCTGCGGGCGGCGCGTGTGATCGGGCTGCTCACTCACCACGACGAGCGCGCTGTCGAGGCGTGCGAGATGTGGACGTACGCCATCCGTCACGCCGTTCTGAATGGCACGTTCGATGGTGTCCGCGAGTACCTCGCGAAGGCCTCGACGGGAACACGCGACTACTGGGCACCACTGCTCGACGTAGCCGAGCGGGGTACGCCGGCAGACTTCCCGAAGAACGGCTGGGTCGTCGATGCGCTGCTGACCGCGTGGTGGGCGATCAACACCACGGACGCACCGGGTCCCGAGCACCTGGAGGCCGCGCTGGAGCAGGCGGTGCGTGCCGGTCACGACACCGATACCACTGCGGCGATCGCCGGGGGTTTGCTCGGGGCGAGATGGGGTGCATCGGCGGTGCCGGCCCGCTGGCGCCGGATGCTGCACGGCTGGCCGGGCTACCGCGCGCAGGACCTCGTGCGTCTGGCTGTGCGGACGGCGAGGGGAGGCGACGACCGCGAGGGGTGGCCGTCGTCGCCCACCGTCGACTACGCGCGTTACGACACCGGCCGCCGCGTGGTGCATCCTCACGATGACGGCGTCATCCTTGGAGGAGCAGACCTGCTTGCCGATGACCGGTTCGACGCCGTTGTCAGCCTGTGCCGCGCTGGTACAGCATCGATCAGCAGCGAACACATTCCGTTCTGGCTAATCGACGCGGGCGAGGAACGCAACCCGAATTTGAAGTTCGTCTTGGACGATGCGGCCCGAACCGTGCTGCAACTGCGGCAGCAGGGACTGACCGTCGCTCTGCACTGTGTCGAGGGGCGCAGCCGCACTCCTGCGGTTGCCGCGCGTTACTCGATGCTGTTGGGACGCAACCCCGATGACGTTCTCGAGGTCATGCACTGGGCGTGCCCGAACCCACGACTGTGGGAGGTCGCCACCACACCGAAGGAGTCCGCATGACCGTGATCGAAATCGCGCACGGTGACATCACCCGGCAGAGGGCGGACGCCATCGTCAACGCCGCAAACTCGTCGCTGCTCGACGGCGGCGGTGGGGCGGATGGCGCAATCTACGAACGCGGGGGACCGGCGATTCTCGAGGCGTGCCGGATCCTTAGGGCCACGTCGTTGCCGAACGGGCTCTCCGAGGGGGCGGCCGTTGCGACGACGGCGGGAGAGCTGCCCGCGACATGGGTAATCCATACCGTCGGGCCGCGGTACTCGTCGAGCGAGGACCGCAGCGAGGTGCTGCAGTCGTGCTACCGGCGCAGCCTCGCTATCGCCGACGAACTCGGCGCCCAAACGGTCGCGCTTCCGCTCATCTCTTCGGGCAGGTGGCCGAAGCAGGACGCCGTGACGCAGGCTGTCGCCGCCGTCCGGGCCGCGCGGACGAACGTCCGCGTCGTGAAGTTCGTCGTGTCCGACCGTGCAGTTGCCGATCTCCTGCGTCGCGCGGTCGACCTGTTCAGACCGTTCACCCCCTCGGTTGAGGCCCGGCCGTCCGTCGGCCCGTCCAGCGAGAGACGCGGTGCGCCATCGACCGCACTGACAGTCGACCAGACCGAGGACGATGAGGACGATCCGGGCCTCCCGCCGGCCCTGATGGCACTGATCCACCTCGATCCGGGCGGGCACGGATTGCTCACTGCACACGAGGTCGCGACGGTGTGTGGCTATGACCGGGACGCAGTCCTCGAGTATTTGAAGATCACGCAGGAACGAGAGATTGAGTGGCGAAAGTTCGCGGAAACAGCAATCGGTGAGGGTGATCTGGAGGAAGCCGATGCGTGTGAGTACGAGCTGCGGGCGTGGGCGCGGACGTATCAATCGCTGCGGTCGGCACTGCGGGTGATCGCCCTACCTGATGCCACGCGGGCAGCGCGGGCCGCGGCCAAGCAATCACCGGCGCCGTGACACCATGCGCCCGGCGCTGCGCCCAGACGACGACGGCGCGATCCTGGCTGATCACGATTCTGGGTGGTCCTGGACGACGCCGCCCGCACCGTGCCGCGATTGCGGAAGCAGGGGCTGACGGTGGTGATGTACTGCGTCGAACGACGCAGCTGTACCCCCGCACTGTTCTCGATGCTGCTGGGGCACAAATCAAACGACGCAGAGGCGATCGGCTGGACTCGCCCGAACTCGCGGCTGTGGAAGGTCGCTACCACACAAAGGAGTACGCATGACCGTCATCGAAATCGTACGCGGTGACATCACCCGGCACCGTGCGGACGCAATCGTCAACGCCGCGAACTCGTCGCTGATCGACGGCGGCGGTGGGGTGGATGGCGCAATCCATCGGCGCGGAGGGCCGGCGATCCTCGAGGCGTGCCGGACCCTACGGGCCACTACGGTGCCCAATGGGCTCGCCGAGGGAGCGGCCGTTGCGACGACGGCGGGAGAGCTGCCTGCGAAATGGGTAATCCACACGGTAGGGCCGCGGTACTCGCGGCGTGAAGACCGCAGCAAGGTGCTGCAGTCGTGCTACCGGCGCAGCCTCGCCGTCGCCGACGAACTCGGTGCCGAGACGGTCGCCTTCCCGCTCATCTCGTCGGGTACGTTCCGGTGGCCGCAGGGCGACGCCGCGACGCAGGCCGTCGCCGCCGTTCGGACCGCGCGGACAAACGTCCGCGTCGTAAAGTTTGTCGCGTACGACCGTGAGGTTGCCGACCTCTTGCATCGCGCGGTCGGCCGGTTCAACGCTCGCAACCCCAACGTCGGCAACCAGGCCGCCGACGACCCTCTCCGCAATAGAGACGATGCGCCGTCGAGTACACCGACGGACGCCGGCAGCCGAGACGATGCGGAGGATGAGAACGACCAGGATTTTCCGCCGGCCCTGTCGACACTGGTCCACCTCGACTCGGAGGGGTACGGATCGCTCACTGCGCATGAGGTTGCGTCGGTGTGCGGCCACAACCGCGACGCCGTCCTCGACTACCTGCAGATCACGAAGGAGCAGGAGGTCGTCTGGCTCGAGTCCGCGGAAACAGCTCGCGGTGAGGGCGATTCGGAGGAAGCCGACGCGTGTGACCACGAGGCGCGGGCCTGGGCGCAGACATATGAGTCACTGCGGTCGGCATTGTGGCTGATCGTGCTACCGGACGTCACGCGTGAGGCACCGGTCGCGGTCAAGCACTCGCCGACGTCTCGGCTCTTGCCGAGGATGCGCCCCGAGTAGATCAGAGGGACGATGTCGTCCCCCACCCCGTCGAGTTGGCCGGGCTACGACACTCTGCGCCAGGCGGTGCACCGGGACGAGGGTTGATCCCGGGTGGTCGTTATTCGGGGTGGTTCAGTACGGACGGCACGCTGGTCGGTACCCGCTCGATCGCGCATCACCTATTCGAGGAGCCCCGCAACTGCGACGACTTCTACACGTTCGGCGAGTTCTGCCCGCCCAACAAGCCCTTGCTCGCGATGGCGGAGGGGTTGTATGAGCGTGGATACGAGGTCGTCATCGTCACCGGTAGGGACGGAGCGTGGATCGGTCAGAACCCTGGCTCGCCAAGCACTTCCCCCAGCACGCCGGACTGTTCATGCGGTGGAAAGGTGATCGGCGTCCCGGGCATGTCGTAAAGGAGGAGATCCTCATCGAACTGCTCGAGGTCGGTAAAGAGATTCTTTTGGACGCCGACGACGATCCGAGCATCCTCGAGATGTGGGAGCGCAACGGCATCAACACGATTCACGTCACCCGGTAATCTGCGCCCCCTAAGGCCACCGGATGGCAACAATTGCTACGGTGCCGAATCGCTGACGATCCGCGCCTTTTCGTGAATCACCGTCTCCGCCGCGGCGGCATTGACCGTCCGAGCAGCCAGCGTGCGGCGGGCCAGCGATTCCTCGGTAGTGGTGTGGCCGGGTTCACGATGGCACCTGCAATTTCGTTCGCGGCCGATACCACGCTCCTATGAACCTTCGACGGAGTCCTGCCGGCGTGATGCCCGACTACACGTGTACGAGGGCACGTGACCCCGCTGGATCCTGGAGTCTGTGCCTGCCCTCCGGTGTATATGCTGTTGTGCTGCTAGGTTGTCCGCCGGGGTGACCGATCCGAGGGCAAGGCCGTTGATTGAACGTTGACGTCGAGAGGCTGCGGGGGTTCGCCGATGCGGTCAGCGGTGTTTCCGAATCGATCGCCGGCATCGATGTGAGCACCCCGTTCGCCGACTCCGAGTTGGCGCTGCCGGGAACCGAGTTCGCCAAGGTCTGTGTGGCCGGAACGCAGGAGACCTCCGCGGCGCTGAGGAACCTGCACCTCCGGTTGATGGAGGTGTCCGAGATCGCGGAGGGCACGGCAGGTAAGTACGAGGTGTCCGAGGCCGACTTCACCGGCATGTTGAGTGCCATGGATGTTCCGTCGTGAGCCCGACCGTCCCCGAGGTGATCCGGTGGACGCCCGAATCGCTGCGATCGACCGCCGCGAGCATCGATGGATCGTCGCCGACCTCGACGAACGATTCGCGGGCCTGATGATCGAGCAGGATGCGCTCGCCGAAACGTGGAGCGGCGCCGCGGCCACCGCTGCGGCCACGCGGGTGGTTCAGGAAAAATCGTTGGGCGGCGCGGTGGCCGGTGCCCTGTCGGATCTCGCCGAACAGTATCGGGGTACGGCCGGGATCGTCGACGGTGCGCGATCGCATCTGGTGTCCGTCGTTTCCGACGCGCGGGGACGCGGATTCAACGTCGAAGACGACGGATGGGTTGACCCTGCTGCGCTCATCGCCTGGCTCGCCCTAGCCCCGGAGCACACCCGCGACGCCGCCCGGTTGCGGATCGAGAAGGAGGCCGCCGAACTCACCCTCGTTGTCGTGGATGCGCTCAGGCAGGCGCGCGATGCTGCCATCGACGCCGCCAACCGCATCCAGGCGCAATCGACGCACTGCAACAGGCGGGGAAGGCCGCGGTGCCGGGCAATGTGGTCGACCACGGTGACGGAGGGTTCACCATGGTGCCCGACTGGCCGTCGACCATCGCCGCATCGACGATCGGGGTGATGACAGACAAGACCGGCGAGGCCCTCAAAAGTGCCGCGAAAGCTTCCGCGGCCGCCTATACCGACGACGTGGCGCGGAACATCGGGCGGGGCCTCGGCCCGCTCGGTGCCGTCGTCGGTACCGTGCCCGCCATCATGAATGACATCAAGGGGGGCATGAGCACAACGGAAGCAGTCGTGTCCGAGGGCGGCGGCACACTCGCCGGAATCGGAGCTGCCGCGGTAGCTGGCGCCGCTATGGGTTCATTCGTTCCCGGCGCGGGCACTGCCGCGGGACTGGTCGTCGGCGCAGTGGCCGGCGGCGTCGCGACATGGTGGACATCGAAGACAATTCAACGTCACTGGGACTTTTGGAAGTAGTGCAGCAGTCCACCGAGGAAGTTGTGAACTAGGAGAGCTGAGAACATGATTGCCGAGTCATCCCTAACAAACCCCAAGTCTTCGATGGATAACCCGCCGCCCACAGTGTGGCCACAGAGTCTTCGCATCGCTTGGCTCATACTCGCTGTGCTCATGTCCATGCTGGCCGTGGTGTTGGCGTTCTCTACAATTGCAGATGTTCGTCATGAGGAATCGGGCATCGCAGCCGGGTCCGCAGGCGGGCTCATTCTCTTCGTGGGCTTGGTGCTCACCACGATCATGCTTGCCGGATTTCGTTGGGTCGGGCTGTCACGCAGAATTACCCGTTCTCGAAGCGAATACGGAGAAGGGATACAGATTCCGACGGGACGCGTGGGCCTGGTGACTCTGAGCGCCATGTTCATCGGCTGCAGCATGTACGCGCTGGCCGCCGTGATCGCCTCCTACTCCGGTTTGGGAAGCAAGCTGCTGCCAGCGGGCCGAGATACGGAGACCGGACGAACGTACATGGTGATTCTTTGCGTGGGTGCATTGGTGATCGCCACAGCTCTCCTCTTGTTCCGAACGTCTACGGTAATCGGCATCTATCCGTCCGGCGTCAGTCGAGACACCAGGAAGCGGGTAGCTTTCTCGGTGAGACGCTTTGAAACTTTTCTGTCGTGGAACGATATCGATAATGTGGTCGCCGACGAGACTGTAGTCAACAGCGGATCATCTGCGATTCACCATCCTCTAATCAAGCTACAGAACAGCTCAAATATTCCGGCCGACATGCTCCTCAAGTTCGATGGCACCGATGAGATCACTCTGATGGCCAAACTGTTCGTAGCTGAGCCGAACACCCTGCTGTCCCTCCTCCGTTTTTTGAAGGACAACCCCGACCAGCGCGACATCGTCGCCCAGCCCGACGCCTTCGAACTCCTTACGCCCCCACCGCTGCGCGAACGATTCCGCGCCGCACGCCTGGCGAAGAAGGCTGCCTCCGATGCGTGAACTCCCTACAGGGTCGGACAGGATGACCGTGCGGGAATTTCTCGACGTTCACCAGGTGACGTGCACGCCCTGCCACCCGGACGCCGCGGATCCGGTGACCGTCGCGATTCCGCAACTCCCCGGATGGGAACCCGCCCCATCCGAAGCAGCACCCGGCGCCTACACCGTCCTTGTCAGTCCCGCGCACATCTCCGATTATTGGTGTCCCAATGCAGTGCTCCTGCACGGTGAACTCTCCACGGCCGTCGACGCCGAGCAACTGTTGAACTGTGCCTTCACCGATTCCCGACGCCTTCCGGAATGGCGTGAGCACGAGTCGAACCGTGTTCCGTATCAGGGCCACCCATCGGCGTTCGTCCGGGGCGTGTATACCGCCGAACAATGGACCGTGTCCACCACCACCCGTTACGTCGTGATCACCCGCGGTTCTCGGCAATTCTTGACACAGCTGACCGTGACCACCCTGCTCGACCAGGCCGACGACCTCGAGGTTGACGTCACCGTCATCAACGTGGGATTGACCATCACCGTCAGTTGAATCGGAAAGCGTGGGATCGCCGGTTGGTTCCGCTGCAGGCTCCTACGCCAGGACCAAGTTCGGAGAAGTGATCGGCACAGCGATCGCTCCTGGAGTTGGCACGGCCGTGGGTATCGGACTAGGGGCAGCGATCGGTGGTGGGGTGACGTGGGTCATGTCGAAGGGCATTCAAGGGGTCTGGAAATGAAGGATTGCGACCACGGTGAGAATCCCGCAAAAGTTGGACAGGGTCTAATCGCACGAAAGGTGCTCACCGGGGATGGAGATTGACGAAGTGGCGATTGAGAAATCGGCAAAGCTGCCGACTGTTTCGGGTGATTTGGAACAACAGTGGCCGCAGCGGCTTCGGTATGGAGCACTCGCCTTCTCCGTCCTCACGATTCCCGCTGCCGGATTGATGGTGCGGGTTGCGATCGACGGCGTGGCCGCCGACGACTTGGGGTTTGCCCTCGGGTTCGCGGGGGGCGCTGTGCTGATGGTTTGCGTGTTCTTTATCGGTCTCGAGAATGCTGGGTTTCGTTCGATCGGGTTGTCCCGCAAGATCAAACATTGCACCGACGTGCACGGCATCGGCATTCAAATCCCAATGGGCAACGCCGTCCCACTCATGGTTGTCATGCTCGGGGGCGTGGGTGTGTATTGCCTGACGGCCGCAGCATCCTGGTATTTCGGTATGGGAGAGTCGCTGATGCCTGCCGGCCGGGACAGTGGTGCCGGCGCCCTGTACGTGTTGATCATCGGAGGCGTCGCAGTGGCAACTATCGTGTTGCTTCTAATCTTCCGAACACCCACCGTGATCAGTGTCTACCCCAACGGCATCCGCCGTCACGCCCGGAAGTGGCGGGGTCTGTCCATCAAGACGTTCGACAAATTTCTCACGTGGGATGAGATCGGGTCGATCACTGCTGATTCGCTGGTCGTCCGCAGCAGCTGGCACGAAGTGCGTAACCCCCTCATCAAACTGCAGACTGTTGCAGTCGTGCCGCCATCGATGCGCTTGCCACTCGATTCAGACGAGCACGTGACAATTGCCGCACACCTGCACGTCGCCGAGCCGAATACCCTGCTCTCCCTGCTCTTATTCCTGAAGGACAATCCCGACCAACGCGGCATCGTTGCCGGTCCCGACGCCCGTGAACTCCTCACGCCGCCACCATTGCGTGAACGATTCCGCGCAGCACGACTGGCGAAGAAAGGGGCGCCAGATGCCTGAACTCCGCACCGGGTCAGACACGATGACTGTGCAGGAGTACCTCGACGCTCGCCAGGTGGCGTGCACGCCCTGCCACCCGGACGCTGCTGACACTGTGACCGTGGCGATTCCGCAACTGCCCGGTTGGGAACTCGCCCCACCCGAAGCAGTGCCTGGCGCCTACACCGTCCTGGCCAATCCCACGAACACCTCCAAGAATTGGTGCTCCAATGCGGTGCTCCTGCAGGGCGAACTCTCCACGGCTGTCGATGTCGAGCTACTGTTGAACTGTGCCTTCGCCGATTCCCGACGCCTTCCGGAATGGCGTGAGCACGAGTCGAATCGCGTTCCGTATCAGGGCCACCCATCGGCGTTCGTCCGGGGCGTGTACACGGCCGAACAATGGACGGTGTCCGCCACCAACTGTTACGTAGTCATCACCCACGATTCCCGGCAGTTTTTTGACGCAGCTGACCGTGACTACGTTGCTCGACCAGGCCGACGACCTGGCGGTCGACGTCACCGTCATCAACGTGGGACTGACCATCACCACCAGCCGAACCGGACTCCTCGAGGACGCCATGCGGTAGAGCGTCTGGTCATAGCCGATACCTTCTCGCACATCGTTGCCGTACTTCCACACAGGTGGGAGACGAAACTGAGGAGATATCGGTGGAGGCGGGAGTCGTTGGGGGAAGAGAACGGAGGGGAGTCGGGCGTCGACCGTGTCGTGGTCGCACCGATGTGTCGGTTCGGTGGCGTAACTTTCCGTCGACTGCGTAGCCGCAACGGGCGGAGAGGTGGGAAAGTGACGATCGATGATGAGGCTCCCGGCGCTGGCGAACGGGGGGAGATCGCCGACTTCGGCGATCTCGCCGTGGGAGATCTGATTCGCATTTATGGGATCGGGTCGCGGACACTCGTCGTGGGTCGACCGCAGCAGTACACCGATTCGCGCGGTGCGACGTTTCATATCGTCGAAGTGGTTCTCGACGATCAACGGCCGACTCGTATCGTTCTCGACGCCAATTCCCATGTGCACCGCGTTCCGTTCCGCGGCAGTCGATACGAGTTCGAGTTCGATACACCTGTGGACGGTCGAGGGCAGATCAATGCATGGTTGAAGGGGCGCCGGGTCGGGGAGGTGTCATGGCGTAAGAGTGACGGGGTCGTCCTCGACATTTCACCACGTAGTCCACACGATCCTCTTCGCCAGCTACTGATCTCGTGCGCCCAGGAATCGTGCCCGATCCTGAAGGTACCGGACCCGGCAGTGCGCTGGACTCCCGACCCGGACGATCTTGTTCCAGGTGATCTGATACTGCTCCGTGGGATGAGAGTGGTCGTGGGTTGCCCACAGTCGTACACCGACCCAGACGGCCGAAGGTTTTGGACAGTCGCTACCGAGGGCGACCTAGGCAGATCCGAGACGATGATTCTCGATGCAGAAACGCAATGGCGCCGGACGCTGTTCGACGCCAGCCGGTATCGCTTCGAGGTGAGGAGCCGTGGTGAGGGGCTGAGGACAGCGCGGGCAGTGACCAGTGCCGGGTCCAGATCCGCTGCCGGTGAGGTGACCTGGTGGTCCGGCGACGGTTCGATCCACGGAATCGAGCCTGCAAACCCGCTGCATCCGCTGCATCGGCTGCTGACGGAGTGGGTGCGTGAGCAGCCGCTAATCACGTCGGACACCGACCCCGACGTGCTCGACGTTGGAGATGTGGTGCTCAGCGAGGGACGGCAGATGATCGTCACCGGACATCAGGTGCGTGGCTCTCGGGAGCGGCAACGGAAGATTGGTGTAGCCGTCTACCCGGTGCTGTTCGCCGATACGGGGGAAGTGTCCACAATGACGTTCGACCTGACGGTGCCGGTGGTACGGGACGTGTTCGACTCGAGCACCATTCGCTTCGAGATCTCCGACGAGAGCGGCACCGAACGCAGCCTCGCTGCGTTGTCAGCAACGGGCGCGCGACTCGGAATGGTGAGGTGGCGTGAGGCAAATGGTGCGGTGACACACATTGCGCCGGAGCATCCACGGAATCCGGTGCACAGGTTGCTGTTCGAGCGTGCGAAGCAGCTGTGTCCGACGCTGCGTGGCCCGATGCCGCACGTGCCGGCTCGCGACAACCCAGTCGAGAGGATTGCGGCGAGGGAAGCGTTCGTGTCGTCTCTCGACGCGGGGCCGGACATCCTCGGCGCGCACTACATGACTGAGGGCACCGTGGACGGGCCGTGGAACCTGCTGCCGGAGGAACGCGATGCTCTGCGGGCAGCGTGGCAGTGGTGCAGGACCCGACTGTACGTGGTGTTCTCGTTCAACGGGGAATCCGGTACGGACGTCTACACACCGCTGGCGTGGGCGGTTCCGGAGGAGGCTTTGTACCTCCCGGATGTCGTCCACGAAGGAGCGTCGGGACGGCACCTCGAGGTGGTTCAGCGTGCCGCGGAACTCCCCGTACCCGATTATCTTGACTGACCCTGTGCCCGCCCCGCGAAACGGGCCAGGACTCGGTACCGCGGACATCCAGACCCCTCAACTCGGGTGGTCTGTTCGACTTCAACCTGGGGTGCACCGCCGCGAGCTCGGAGTGGTAGGAGACAACTCATCCGACCGCCCCCGGGGAGTTCACCGTGAACGCGACGAACTGCCATTCATGAATGGCACAATGACTGCAACAACGGAACACAAGGGGGAACAGGACAGAATGGTTTTGCCATTGATCCCGGTGGCGCTGATCGCGGCAGCACTACACCGAAGTACGGATCATTCGAACGGAATGAGCAGGCCCAAGCTCGGGTACCGCTCCGCTCGGTCCTAGAACCGCTTGGGTACCTTGCCTTCGATTCCGGCAGCGGCGTGGGCGTCGGGGCCGAAGCCGTCACAGGGGTGAAACGTCAACCGCGGAATCGGTTCCGCGACAGGTTCGCCGGCAGGGAATTCCCGCATCCGGCCAGCAACGTGGCTAGTGCGAGTGCGGTTGCCGCAACGAACCCGGTGGGTCGGAGGCGAGCTCTTACAGCCTCCCGCTGACCTGTAAGGGCCTGGGTCACAGGTGCTCCGGGAACCAGGGGGACAGGTCTTGGGCCACTTTCAACGCCAGCGGGCACGCCTGGTCGGCGGTTTCGACCCCTACCCGCTTGTACATAACCATGATCTCGAGGACAGCGTTGTCGAAGTCGACCGACGCCACACACTGCAGCCCACCCGGGAAGTCGTGTACGAGGGTGCGATGCTCACCGATCTGTGTGTCCTCCACTAGGGTGAGGCGTTTGTCGTTCTCGGACTTCGACAGGAGTTTTCCGGCGGACGACACCACCACCGACGAGTATGGATCATCCAAACGGAATGAGCAGGCCCAGTCCTGGTACGGCTCCTCCCGATCCTCAAACCGCACAGGTACTTTGCCGTCGATTCCCGCGGCAACCCGGGCGTCGGGCCCGATTCCGTCGCAAGGGTGAAACGTCAACCGTGGAATAGATTCGGCGACCGGCTCCCCGTCGGGGGGGTTTCCGCAGCCAGCCAACAGGGACACCGCCGCGACGGCGGCTACCGCGCCAGTCCGGGATCGTTCTTGTCGTGCTCTCACAGGTTGTCTCCGATTCGGCCGAGGCTGCTGGCGGCAATACCTTCCTGTTCTTCGTAGCGCCGTAGTACGGCCTCAAACGTTGCCTTCATGTCCAGCGCGTAGTTCGCGTGGGACTGGAGGAGTCCAACCGCGGAGCTCTCGAAGGCGATCTTGCCGCCGCCGACGGCCTTGTCGTTGAATTTTTGGGTCAGCAGCCTGGCCGATTCCAACTCATGCTCACCGATCCCCAGGGTCTCGATCCACAGTTCTCGTCCGGCGCGATCAGCCATTTCGAACATTGCGTCCGCGTGAGCCTCGCACATGCTGATGCACCGCCGCAGCCCCTCCGGATCGACGCGCAAGTACACCTCGCTCAGGGCTGCCGCGGTGATCTTCGGCCACTCCGTGCCCTGCGGGGCGGGGTCTTGGTCCGGCTCGGGTACCGGTGGTGTCTCCGGGTTTGTCATAGATACCCCTCGGTGCGTATTTCGTTCGTTACCAACGGTGCTCGGCCATCTCGCGCTGCAGTCGAAGTCCCTCGCCGACCAGAGATGACAGCGTGCGCACCAGCAATTCAGGACCGGCCGCTGTTGCGGCGTTCGGGTCGCGCGGACCGACGAGGTACCGTCCGTCGCCGGCGGTGTCGATCCAGCGCATCCTGCCCAGTTCGCCACGCACGTGCCGCGGACCCTGAAGGACTCTGATCGTGCCGCTGCCGGCGTAGCCCTTCCGCATTGCATTTTCGAGCTTGGGTGCGGAGGGCGCGGTGTCGGCGCTACGGAGAATGCCCTGCGAGAAGTAGTCGGGCTCGGGCTCGTCGCGGCGGGCGAAGGTGCGGCGTCCGGGCGCGTTCTGTGGGATCAGACCGATCAACAGTGAGGCCAGATCGTCGGTGATGCCAGCGCCCAGGACGACGTCGCCACCCACGGCGGGTGTCGAACCGGGCTGCTGCACCGCGATCGCGCACCATCGCTGCAGTTGCGCCCCGATGATCCTGATCGGCTGCCCGTCTGCGGTCTCGCCGAAGACTTCCACGAATACCTCGGGTTCAGCGAGGACATCGACTGCGGCAAGCACATTCTGGCGGTCGTCAGCGGCGAATGCTTCCCGGATCTGGTTCTGCTCGTGCTCGAATGCGCTGTAGGTGCGGGCAGGGCTGATCAGGCTGAACGGGAACGGCGGACGATCCTGTCCGGTTGCCGCCCACAACGCCCCGAACTGCTCGCCGCGGAGCTGCCAGTTGCGCATGTTCATGCCCCGATCACCGGCGGTGCCACAGCAGGGAACTTCCCTATCAGTTCGTTTCCGTTGTCGAGGGTGATCAGGTAGCCGGGGGTTTTGTGTTCCTTGTCGCCGTCATTGCCGCCACGGGCTCCGGGTGCGCCCATCATGCCGCCGCCCATCATCCCTGGCCCCCGCACACCCGCACCTGGCGCACCGGTGAGTCCACCGGCCCTACCTCCGGCAGCCCCTCCCGCACTTGGAATGGCGCCGGGAACCCTTCCGGTGAACCCCCCACCTGCGGGTACCCCGCCGACCACTCCGCCTCCGCCACCGCCGAGACCACCGCCACCGATGCCGGGATTGCTGCCCGGCCTGGGTGTGTCGCCCGACATCGGCATACCCGAGGGCGTTGGGCTGCCTACGGCGGACGCGGCCGTGGTGGACGCTGGATTCTCACCTGCCCACGGTGGCGGACCGGCCTGGCCCTGGGCAGGGACGCTGTCGCCCTGACCGGATTCGGGCGATGCGATCGGTGCAGCACCGGGATCGCCGGTACCACCGCTCGCACTCGGGCGTCGGTGTTCCGGGGGCGGCCACGTCGGATCGGGAGAATTGACAACGTCTTCGAGTTGATCGAACACAGGCACTTCTCGGTCGGTGTCTTGCACACCGGGGCGGTAGATGTTGTTCATCGCGTCGAGTGCCTCGCCGTGGCGGCGGTAGTACTCCTGGTCCGAATTCGACAGCCAGGGGGTCAGATTGTCGTACCAGTTCAGACCCTGAACGTCGGGTACCGCTCCACCTTTGAGTTGGGTGGCGGCCTGGTAGATCGGATCGAGGGCGCTAGCCACTCCGTGGAGCTGTGACCTCGTCGGATCGGCGCTTCTCGCGTAGTCGCTTGCTTGGCTGTCCGCGTTGCTTGCCGCGGGACCTTGCCAACTGGTACCGATTTCTCGCCGGATCCCGTCGACGAACGCGGTGATCTCGGTGGAAGCGTCCTCACCGAGCGTGCGCCACGTGCCCTGCACCTGCTCGATGGTCGCCGGAGACATCGACTGCGCAAGGTCGTACAACCTCTCAGGGGTCCACTCGTCGCCCTGGAAGTACTCCGGATCCGGGACATAGATCAGCTCGTTCACAAATCCCCCCTCGACACGACGCGGCCTGCACCCGCCTCGACCCATATGACGCGCCGCCACCTTATCCGGTTCCGGCCGCATGAACAGCACCGGCCGCCCCCGGACGGTGCAACGGCGTCGACCCCGAACACACCGATGGGTCGACTGGGTCAGGCGAACACCGCGCCCGGGTTGAGGATCCCCAGTGGATCGAGCGCCGCCTTGATCCTCCGGTTCAGTTCCATGGCGTCCTCACCGAGTTGTCTCGGCAGCCAGTCCCGCTTGAGCCGTCCGATGCCGTGTTCGCCGGTGATGGTGCCGTCTAGCGAAAGCACGAGATTCATGACGCGGTTGAAGGCGACGTGGGCGCGTTCGGTCGCGCCGGGGTCGGTGGCGTCGTAGACGATCAGGGGGTGGGCGTTGCCGTCGCCGGCATGTGCGACGGTACCGATAAGAATGTTGCACTCCTCGGCGATCGTTTCGACACCGGTAACGAGCGCAGGCAACTGCCGCATAGGTACCCCGACGTCCTCGATTAGGACACTGCCCATTGCCCGAAGGCTGGGGAAGACGGCCCGGCGGGCGAGGGTAAACGCTTCACCCTCCGCAGTGTCATCGGTGGCGAACACCTCTGTCGCGCCATGCGTTTCGCAGGCTGCGACTATGGTCTCGATCTCGTGTGCACCGGCAGAGCCGGGGGAGTCGGACTGGGCGAGCAGCAACGCGCGGGCGTTGCGGTCCAAACCCATGCGGACGCCATCCTCGACGGCGTTGATGCTTGCGTGGTCCATGAGTTCGAGCATCGCGGGGCGGATCTGGCCGGTAATGGCGAGGACGGCGTCAGCGGCCGAGTCGACTGACGGGAAAGATGCGACCACGGTCGACGCGGGTGGTTGCGCGGGGATCAGTCGCATTGTGAGTTCGGTGATGATCCCGAGCGTGCCCTCACTGCCGACGAACAGCTTTGTCAACGACAGTCCGGCGACGTCTTTGAGTAGCGGTCCACCGAGACGCACGGCGCTGCCGTCGGCGAGGACCACCTGCATCCCGAGCACGTAGTCTGCGGTCACGCCGTACTTGACGCAGCACAACCCGCCCGCGTTGGTGGCGGCGTTGCCACCGATCGAGCTGATCTCGACCGACGACGGGTCCGGCGGATACCAGAGTCCGTGCTCGGCGGCGGCCTTCTTCACCTCGGAGTTGAGCAGCCCTGGTTGGGTGACCGCGACGCGGGCAACCGGATCGACGGTGACCTCTCTCATCCGTTCGGTGCTCAGGACGATCCCTCCGTCGACGGCGCTGCATCCACCTGATACCCCCGAGCCTGCGCCGCGCGGAACCACGGGTACCCGATGCTGCGACGCCCAGCGCATCACGGCCTGCACGTCCTCGGTGCAGGTGGCCCGGACCACCGCGATCGGGGTGCCTGCGCCTGGGTCGGAGGCTGAGTCCTGGCGGTAGCCGGCGGTAATGTCCGGATCGGTGAGAACCGCGCCTTTGGGCAACGCGTCGATGAGTTGATCCAGAACCGCCGGATCCAGCGTCGTCATAGGTCCATCATGCATCCGCATGCCGGATCCGCAGCCCTGTTAGTGCCGTACGTGCGAAGAATTGCGTGAACGCGGCCGCCCCTCTACTAAGAGTTCGGAACCTCCGGCGCGAGAACGAAGACAGGTATCTCGCGTCCAGCCTTCTCTTTGTACCCGGCAATCGACGGGATGAGCTGCAGCGCTCGATCCCACCAGAGGGTCTTCTCGTCTCCCGTTACCTCACGGGCGATCATGTCGCGTAGATTCGGGCCGTCTTGCAGTTCGACGTGGGGATCGGCGAGCAGGTTGTAGTACCAGTCCGGATTCTTCGTCGCGCCGCGGTGAGTGCCAACGATTGCGTATTCACCGTCGTGTTCGATGCGTGCCAGCGGGGTCTTGCGTAGTTTGCCGGACTTTGCGCCCCTGCTCGTCATCAGCACAGTCGGTCTTCCCTGGGTGAGCGCGCCCTCCGCGCCTCCCGATTTCTCGTAGAGTTCGACCTGATCAGCTACGACAATCTCCTGCCCCCTGAGGATGAACTTCGAGGGGCTGGGTTCGTATTCGCCGTGGAGAGGCATGCCACCAGTAGATCACTTCCAAGCCCGTTGCTCCACCAGCCGAGAAGTCCGTTGGGGTGCGTGAGTTACAGTCCGCCGAGATCTGACAGAACCCCGATCGCCCCGCCGACCGACTCGTGCAGTGAAGCGATCGACGTCTCAGCCATCGGTGCGGTCCGCGGGTCCTGCAGCGCGAAACCGTGGGCGAGCGTGACCGTGTTGTATCCGCTGTCGGCCGCACGGAGGAGCGCCTCGGAGCCGGCGTCCTCGCCCACCAGTCGATCGAGACCCTCACCGAGAACGTAGAAGCGCCACATCGGCCCCAGATCGGCGCTGTAGACGTCGCGGGTCCTGTCGATGATCGTGTCGGCCTGGAGCGCAATCGAATCCACGATCCGATAGAAGTCGGCAACATGGGTCTGTTTGGTCTGTGCTTCGGCCACGGCGTATGCCAGATCGACTGTGAGATGAGCGTTGTAACCTCTCATGGCAACTTCCGCGGGCGGTGAATCGCACTGCTTGCTCATCGTGAAGTACTGCGCCCAATGGGGATCGACTGGCGCACCGGTGAACTCGGCATGAAGATTGACGAGGTAGCGCCGCAGCAGGTCGGAACTTAGCGCGTGCGCCCAGTCGCGATCTCCGAAGCTGTCGGGATCGCGTTGCATAGGCATGACGGCCGTACTTTCGACGGCGTCGAGGCCGATCGAGAATAGTCCCCGCCAATCGCGATGGCGGACCAGGATTTCGGTGATCTCTTGGTGTCGAGCGACCTCGTCCTCGAGACGCTCGAGGGAAGGAGAGGCGGGTAGCGTCGAGACATTCGACAGCGCCACGATGTGGTCGATTTCGGCTGCGGCCAAGGGGGTTCCGCATGCTTGCGCAATCGTGTTCGCCGCTGTTGCCGATGCGAATGGGGGAGCCGCTATCGCCGTAGGAAGTGCCGACAACAGCACAGCAAAGAGAAGGCGAGCGGACGTTCGCGCGAATTTCATCGGCGAAGCATAACCAGTCGCCCAGCGTCCACGGCGTTACTCGGTCGCCTCCTGGACCAGTCGTGTCAGGGGTGCGACGCTCGCGTCAGCTCGTGTCAGAAAGTTCCCGGCGGCGGTGTGGTCCCCTTCTCGGCCATGACCTGAATCAGTTTCGCGTGCATGTCCGCCGCCTGCTCGGGGGAGTAGAAGCCGACGTTGCGAGGATCGGCCATGTTGTGGAGCTCGTAGGGGTCTTCGTGCAGGTCGTACATTTCGTATTGCGGGCCGGCGACGCCTGCCGGGTCGAAGTACACGGCGTATTTCCAACGGTCATTCCAGATGGCGCGGATGTGACTTGGTTCCTGCACGATGAACTGGCCGTCCGGGGCCCCCGGATTCTGGTCGTCGTAGGTGAAGTGGATGAAGTCTTGCACCCCGGTGGTGGGTTCACCCGGCCTCGCGGATGCTTCGGTGATCACCGGTGCCAGATCGGTGCCGAGGAAGTTCCACGCCGAGCGGTCGGGGACGTGGGCAAGCGTGGCGAGGGTAGGCATCACATCGATGAGAGACGCCAGCGCGTCGGTTCTTGCAGGTCCGGGAAAGAGCACCGGATTGCTGATGACTAGAGGCACCCTCGTCGCTTCCTCGTAGACGTTGAAAATCTTCTGCCGGAGTCCGCCGTGCGACAAACCCATCTCGCCGTGGTCCGAGATCCTGACGACTACCGAGTTCTCGCGCAGACCGGGTGTGGCGTCGAGTGCGTCGAGCACGGTCCCGAGATGGTTGTCGACCACCTTCTGAAGGTACGCATAGAAGTTGACATAGTTCTTCATCGCATCGACACCGACCAAGGGGCCCAACGCGGCTGCGAGCAGGAGCTGGGACTGCACTTGCGCGCTCGGCTTGAAATTGAGTGCAAGCACTTCGTCGATGGAGGGTGGAAGTTCGATTCCCTGATTGAACGCCGCAGATGCTACGGAGCCGTAGTTGTCGCAGTCACCATCCAGCTGATCCCACGTCTGCGGGTACGCCAGGATGTCGTGCGGATTGGCGAGTGAGACGATCAGCGCGAACGGCCTCGTGTCGGTGGGGTCGAGATTCCTGAGAAAGTCGGCGGCCTGGTCGGCGACGCCTTGGTCGAGGTTGGCACACCCACCGCCGAAGTGGGCCGGATCGATGTCCTGGCCCAACTCGGGGGGAATCCATCCATCGAATCCGTAGGCCGCGAGATCGGCGCTGTCGGGTTCGCCGCCATCGGCGTTCTTACTCAGGTGCCATTTGCCTCGATACTGGACGTTGTACCCGGCCGAGGCCAAGAGTCTGGCCATGTTCTGCTCGGTGAGGCGCAGCTGCGGTTCGGATGGCGACAAAGTGCCGCCCTCGGTCAACGTGTTGGTCACTCCGTGCTGCGCGGGGTATAGCCCGGTGAAGAAGGTGGCCCGGCTCGGGGAGCACATCGCACTGTTGCAGTAGGCCCGGTTGAAGGTGAGCCCCTGGTTCGCCAGCCGCTGGCGGTTGGGCAGGTTCTGTTCCGCCCAGCCCTCGGGCCAGTGCATAGGATCCCGCTCCTGATCGGTGATGATCACCACGATGTTCGGGCGGGACGGTAGCGAGCCGGCCGACTCCGCCGCCGCCGGTTGCCTCCCGCTCGCGGCGACGCCCGCCACGCTCGCCATTCCCGCCGCTAGTAGCGTTCCCGCACCGCCGAGGAACGCCCGTCGGGGGACTCCGCTCGTGCCTGCCGATGCTGCGTGCTCGGGCTCTGGGGTCATCGCCTAATTGTCTCTGGGTGGCGAACTCGGGCGGGCGCAATTCGAAAAATCTGCTTGGAAGGTCAGTTTTCAAGGTGCGGTGGGAAGTTGGCTGTTCGAATGCAGGTGGGTGAAGGTTTTTCGTTTCTCGAGGTCGGTGTCGGCGAGGCATATGGCGTGTACGTCAAGCGAATGACAAGGCGGTAGTTCCGTGGAATGCGGTGCCTTCGTGAAGGACTCGATCAGACAACAAGAGCGGTCCGGCCGCATGGAGGGCTCGAGATGTCAATTCAGCTGGGGCTGAATGGCGTTGACGCAGCGATGGGAAAGGGTTGTCTTGCTTCGTGACAAATGCGAATGAATTGGCCATGGCGCCCGCTGGCGATGCCGCCGAGCGCGTAGTGCCAATGGTCCTTCGAAAAGGTGTCATTCGGAGCTAGAGGGCTCGACGACCCGCGGTTATGGTTGAAGAATGAACTCGACTGCGGTGGTCGTTTTTATAGTTATATGGATTGGTATCGGGCTGATTACCGGGCTGTGGATGGCCCGGCGTGGACATTCTCCGACCTGGACGATCGTCGCGGTGATATTGGGGCCCCTGTTCGTTCCGATCGCCTTCGAACGTGCCGAGCGCCGTCCTGTGATCGCTGCTGTGGGACCTGAGTCCCCGGAGTCACCAGAAGTGGGAGCTTCGTCTGGCAAGCCACGACTGCTGATCGGGCTGGACGGTTCAGCCGAGTCGGAGCGAGCCCTCGATGCCGCGCTCGACCTGATGGGAAGCCGATGTGGGACGGTGATCCTCGCCGAGGTCGTCTCGTACGATGATGCGAGCGAGGTGACCTCCGGGAACGAGGTGGAGGAGGCGTCCGGCCGTCTGGCGAAAGTTGCCTCCCGAGTTGCCGGGGTGCGGACGAGCTACGAGGTACTGGCAGGTCCGCCGAGTGAGGCGTTGCGCAAGTTCGCCGAAGAACAGGATGTCGACCTACTCGTCGTCAGCCGTCGCGGACGGGGACTTTCGAAGAGGCTGATGGGTAGTGTGTCCACCGATTTGGTGCAGCACGCAAAAGTGCCGGTACTTGTTATCGAACCCTGACTGGTTGGGCTTGTACCCCGATGCAGGCAACCGGTGTCCCCGGTGCAGACAATTCGACGCCGCCCATCCTCGAGGAACGCCTGAAATAGGTGTGCGTCCACCCAAAGTGGGTATGCGTTTGCCGCGCGCGTGAGAGATCTCCGTAGGATCTCAATTGAGGATGTTGCTTGCCCATGTTTCGAAAGGAAGTCCCGTGCTGCGCACACATCTCGCCGGTTCATTGCGAGCCGAGCAGGCCCAGCAGACCGTCACCCTCACCGGGTGGGTTGCAAGGCGTCGTGATCACGGCGGGGTGATCTTCATCGATTTACGTGACGCCTCGGGTGTGGCGCAGGTGGTGTTCCGTGAGGGTGCTGCTGCAGAGCAGGCCCACCGCCTGCGTGCGGAGTACTGCATCAAGGTGACGGGTGTGGTCGAGGTTCGTCCTGCGGGCAACCAGAACTTCGAGATCCCCACAGGGGCAGTCGAGGTCAATGTCGCCGAACTCGAGGTTCTCAACGAGAGCGCGCCGCTGCCGTTCCAGCTCGATGATCACGCAGGTGAGGAAGCGCGTCTGAAGTACCGCTATCTGGATCTGCGTCGCGAGGGCCCCGGGCATGCCATTCGTTTGCGTTCGAAGGTCAACGCGGCCGCCCGTGCTGTATTGGCGCACCACGAGTTCGTCGAGGTCGAGACCCCCACCCTGACGCGCTCGACGCCGGAAGGCGCCAGGGACTTCCTGGTCCCCGCACGCCTGCAGCCGGGCAGCTTCTACGCGTTGCCGCAGAGCCCCCAGTTGTTCAAGCAGTTGCTCATGGTTGGTGGTATCGAGCGGTACTACCAGATCGCCCGGTGTTACCGCGACGAAGACTTCCGCGCGGATCGGCAGCCCGAGTTCACCCAGCTCGACATCGAGATGAGTTTCGTCAACCAGGACGACGTCATCCTCCTCGCCGAGGAAGTGCTCACCGCGCTGTGGAAGCTCGTCGGGCACGAGATCAAGACCCCGATCCATCGGATGACCTATGCCGAGGCCATGCGGCGATTCGGTACCGACAAGCCGGATCTGCGATTCGGCGTCGAACTGGTCGAGTGCGCCGAGTTCTTCAAGGACACCACCTACCGGGTGTTCCAGGCGGAGTACGTCGGTGCGGTGGTCATGCCCGGTGGTGCAAGCCAGCCGCGCAGGCAACTCGACGCATGGCAGGAGTGGGCCAAGCAGCGTGGGGCGGGCGGTCTGGCCTACGTCCTCCTGAAGGAGGACGGCACCCTCGCTGGCCCGGTGGCCAAGAACCTCACCGACGGTGAGCGTGCCGGGCTCGCCGCACACGTCGGCGCGAAGCCGGGTGACTGCATCTTCTTCGCAGCCGGAACGACGAAGTCTTCACGCGCCCTGCTCGGTGCTGCGCGAGTGGAGATCGCCCACAGGCAGAACCTCATAGACCCGCACGCCTGGGAGTTCGTGTGGATCGTCGACGCACCCCTCTTCGAGCCCACCGCCGAAGCCACCGCCAGCGGCGACATCGCCCTCGGCTACAGCGCCTGGACTGCTGTCCACCACGCGTTCACCTCACCGAAGCCCGAATCGATCGATACCTTCGACACCGATCCGGCCTCGGCGCTCGCCTACGCCTACGACATCGTCTGCAATGGCAACGAAATCGGCGGTGGCAGTATCCGTATCCATCGCAAGGACGTTCAGGAACGAGTGTTCAAGGTGATGGGCATCTCCCACGAGGAGGCTGAGGAGAAGTTCGGTTTCCTCCTCGACGCGTTCGCGTTCGGAGCGCCACCGCACGGCGGAATCGCGTTCGGCTGGGATCGCATCACCGCCCTGTTGGCCGGCGTCGACTCGATTCGTGAAGTCATTGCCTTCCCCAAGTCGGGTGGCGGCGTCGACCCGTTGACGTCCGCACCGGCTCCCATCACCGCTCAGCAGCGCAAGGAATCGGGTATCGACGCCACCCCAGAGCTGAAGACTGAACCTCAGCCGAAGGGTGAGGCAGCCGCAGAACCCGTCAGTGGGGCCGCAGGGTAGGCAGGTTCCGAAGGGGGGTGATATCGCGAGCTAAGCAAGTGCCGCCACGTTACGAGTCGTGCGCGGCGGCGTCTGCAGGAGCACGAAACGGCACCATTGAGGTGACGGTTGATGTGGCTTCGCTCGAAGTGCCCACACCGGATCAAAACAAGTGCTGAAATTCATCGAGGCTCCTGAAAAGGACTCGAACATTTTTGTGACTAGCAGGTAAGTTGGTTCACGATGACTGCAATGCTGGCAGACCCAGTTTCAGAGGTAGTTGCCGCAGCTGAGAAGCTGCTCACCCGCCGTACCGGCGCATCCGTAACGCTGGTGGATCCCGTCGATCTGGGTGGCAGTGGCCGCTCAATAGTGCTTCGGGTACGTGTGGCGGAAAATCCGTTCTCTCTCCCACGGACCCTGGTGATCAAGCAGGTCCGCGAAGAATCCGGGATGCCCGGAACCCGGCCCGTCGACCCCGACGACCCGGGTGGCGACAGCTCGAGCGCGTTCCTTCGCGAGGCTGTCTCCTACCAGTTCGCCACTTCGCTCGCGACCGAGAGCCGGCCCGGTGCGGAACTGCTCGCATCCGACCTCGAAGCCCGACTGCTCGTGCTCAGCGACCTCGGTGACGTAAGCCCGATCAGTACATTGCTCGAGCATTCCGACTCCGACACGGTCGGCAACACGTTGATGGCGATGGCGCAGGCGCTGGGCCGGATGCACGCGGCCACCGTAGGCCGCGAAGAGGACTTCACCGCATTACTGCGACGCACCGGGGTGGCACGGTGCGACGACACCGTTGCCGAACAGGTCGAGCGTGCAGTGCCTGCCGTGCCGAGACTCCTCTCAGAGATCCTCGGTATCGACGTCTCCTCGGACATGACCGATCAGGTGGCGCGTGCCGCGAAATTGTTCGAAAGCCGCCGCTTCCGCGCGTTCAGCCCCTCGGACCTGTGCCCCGACAACATCATCGTCAACGGCGAAGGTGTGCGATTCCTCGATTACGAGTGGGGGGGTTTCCGCGACGCGATGCTCGACATCGCCTATGCGCTGGTCTCGTTCCCGGGCTGCTTGTGCAGCATCGAACTGTCCGAGGATCGGACGCAGGCGATGATCGAGGCCTGGCGTGCCGAGGTGGTGGGGATGTGGCCCGCGCTCGCCGACAACAACGTGCTCGCCACTCGGATGGTCGAGGCGCAGCTGATCTGGGTCTGGTTGAGCACATACCTGTTCCTGCCGGAAAATCACACACGAATTGCCGCCGTGCGCGAGCACCATATGTCGGTGCCGCGCTCGACAGCGTTGATGCGACGCTGGGACAAGCTGGCCCGCTCGGCGAATCGGGCCGGCAACACCGTGGTTGCCCATGAGGCCCGTGCCATTGCCGACAGGTTGCGGGTGCTGTCCGTTGGATGACACCCGACACACGGCGGTACAGAAACGGTCGGTGGTGTCCCGGGTAGCGTCGAACTTGTGAGCGATCTTTTCGGTTCGGATGTGGGTGAGGACGAGTCGGCGGGCCTGTTCGAGACGACGAGTCGGGAAGAGAACCCCCCGACCAACCCTGCTCCCGGTGCCAATTCGATGAACGGACACGCGCCCCTGGCGGTGCGTATGCGCCCGCGTACTCTCGCCGAGGTCGTCGGGCAGAAACACCTGTTGGCACCGGGTGCACCGCTGCGCCGCCTCGTCGAGGGATCCGGAGCGTCGTCCGTGCTGCTGTACGGACCACCCGGTACGGGTAAGACGACGCTGGCATCACTGATCTCCGGTGCGACAGGACGCCGTTTCGAGGCGCTGTCCGCACTGTCTTCCGGAGTGAAAGAAGTGCGAGGGGTCATTGATCTGGCCCGACGGCGGTTGCTCTCAGGGGAACAAACCGTTCTGTTCATCGACGAGGTGCACCGGTTCTCCAAGACCCAGCAGGATGCCCTGCTTGCCGCCGTGGAGAACCGGATCGTGCTGCTCGTCGCCGCGACCACCGAAAACCCTTCGTTCTCCGTCGTGTCGCCGTTGCTGTCCCGGTCACTGGTGTTGCAACTGCAGACGTTGACCGCAGAGGACGTCGAGGCACTTCTCGAGCGTGCGCGTACCGACGAGCGGGGTTTGGGCGGCGCGATCGAGATCGCGGACGATGCGATGGACCACCTGGTGCGGTTGGCTGCCGGGGATGCTCGGCGCGCACTGACGGCCCTCGAGGCTGCGGCGGGCGCGGCGCTCGACCAGGCGGGGCTCGACGAAAAAGGGGAGGGGCAGCGTCCGGTCCTGCTCGACCTCGCGACGGTGGAGGCGAGTGTCGACAAGGCTGCGGTTCGTTACGACCGCGACGGTGACCAGCACTACGACGTGATCAGTGCCTTCATCAAGTCGATCAGGGGATCGGATGTCGACGCAGCGCTTCACTATCTCGCGCGAATGTTGACTGCGGGTGAAGACCCGCGGTTCATTGCCCGACGCCTGGTCGTCCATGCCAGTGAGGACATCGGGATGGCGGACCCGACCGCGCTGCAGACCGCCACTGCGGCGGCTCAGGCCGTGCAGTTGATCGGCATGCCGGAGGCGCGTCTCGCGCTCGCCCAGGCCACCATCCACCTCGCGACCGCACCCAAGTCCGGAGCCGTCATCGCGGCGCTGGGGGCGGCGATGGCCGACGTGGCTGCGGGGAAGGCGGGACTCGTCCCGGCCCACCTGCGCGACGGTCACTACGCCGGGGCGGAGAAGCTGGGCAATGCGGTGGGATACCGCTACCCCCACGACCACCCCGACGGCGTTCTGCCCCAGCAGTACCCGCCGAACGAGCTCGTCGGCGTCGACTACTATCAGCCCACCACACACGGCAGCGAGCGCGAAATAGCTGGGCGCGTGGAGAAGCTGCGGCGCATCGTGCGGGGCTAGGGGGTCCCGCACGGGGACAGCGGTCATGCCTTTGCGCCCGGACGTGTTCTGCGTCACCATAGCGGTGTTCTCCTGCGGCCACCGGCGAGCGCCCCGGGAACCCGACCACATGCGCCAGTTAAGCTTGTAAGTGGTCTATTCGCCGTGTTTGCGGTGCGATCGACTCCAAATCACTGTCACACGCGAAGGGCAACTTAGGTGCAGACCCACGAGATCCGCAGGCGCTTCCTCGACCATTTCGTCAAGGCGGGCCACACAGAGGTGCCCAGCGCCTCGCTGATTCTCGACGATCCGAACCTGCTGTTCGTCAACGCGGGGATGGTGCAGTTCGTGCCGTTCTTCCTGGGGCAGCAGACCCCTCCGTACCCGACTGCGACCAGTGTCCAAAAATGTGTGCGCACGCTCGATATCGAGAACGTCGGGATCACCACGCGCCACAACACTTTCTTCCAGATGGCCGGAAATTTCTCGTTCGGTGACTACTTCAAACGCGACGCGATCAAGCACGCGTGGAATTTGCTGACCTCGAGTGTCGACGACGGCGGATACGGGTTCGACCCCGAGCGGATCTGGGTCACCATCTATCTCGACGACGACGAGGCCCGCGACATCTGGCGGGACGACGTCGGTATTCCGGAAGAGCGGATTCAGCGCCGTGGGATGGCCGACAACTATTGGTCCATGGGCATTCCCGGTCCGTGTGGTCCGTGCTCGGAGATCTACTACGATCGCGGGCCCGAGTACGGCAAGGACGGCGGTCCGGTAGCCGACGAGGATCGCTACATCGAGATCTGGAATCTCGTGTTCATGCAGAACGAGCGCGGGCTCGGTACGAGCAAGGACAGCTTCGAGATCATGGGCCCGCTGCCGAAGAAGAACATCGACACCGGCATGGGGGTCGAGCGGGTCGCGCTCCTGCTGCAGGGAGTCGACAACGTCTACGAGACCGATCTCGTCCGTCCCGTGATCGCGAAGGCTGAGGAGTTGTCGGGTCGCAAGTACGGCAGCGACCACCACGACGACGTGCGTTTCCGGGTGATCGCCGACCATGCTCGCACTGCCGCGATGCTCATCGCCGACGGCGTCAATCCCGGCAACGACGGCCGCGGCTACGTGCTCCGCCGGTTGCTGCGGCGAATCGTCCGCTCCGCCAAACTACTCGGCGCCGACAAGCCCAGCATGCGCGAGTTCATCACCGTCGTCCGCGACACCATGGCGCCGTCGTACCCCGTACTCGAAACCGACTTCGAACGAATCGAGACTGTGGCGGTCGGCGAGGAGTCGGCGTTCCTCAAGACGCTGGCGTCCGGTTCCAAGTTGTTCGAGGGGGCCGTGGAATCGGTCAAGGCGTCCGGCAGCTCGGTGATCGGCGGCGACAAGGCGTTCGCGCTACACGACACTTACGGCTTCCCGATCGATCTGACCCTGGAGATGGCGGCCGAGGCGGGTCTGTCCGTCGACGAGGAGGGCTTCAGGTCGTTGATGGCGGAGCAGCGTCAGCGTGCGAAGGACGACGCCCAGGCACGCAAGCACGCTCACGCCGATCTGACGGTCTACAAGGAACTCCTCGACCGTGGGGAGACCGAGTTCACCGGGTTCCATGAATTGGTCTCCGAGGCGCACGTTCTCGCGCTGATCTCGAATGGCCAGCGGATTCCGGCCGCATCCGCGGGCCAGGACGTCGAGGTCATCCTCGACCGCAGCCCGCTGTATGCCGAGGCCGGTGGCCAGATCGCCGACGTCGGCAACCTCACCGGGCCGGGACTGCGGGTGAAGGTCAATGACGTCCAAAAGATCGCGAAGAAGCTGTGGGTCCACAAGGTGACTGTGCAGGAAGGCCAGATCGCCGAGGGGGACATCGTTCTCGCGCAGGTGGACTCCGACTGGCGTAAGGGCGCGACACAGGGACACTCGGGCACACACATGGTGCATGCCGCGTTGCGGCAGGTGCTGGGCCCCAACGCCGTTCAAGCCGGATCTCTGAACAAGCCGGGCTACCTGCGTTTCGACTTCTCCTGGCAGGGCGCGCTGACGGAGGCACAGAAGCAAGACATCGAAGCCGTCACCAACGAGGCCGTGGCCGCGGACTACTCGGTCAACACATTCGTCACCGACCTAGACAAGGCGAAGGCGATGGGCGCCATGGCGTTGTTCGGCGAGAACTACGGCGACGAGGTGCGTGTCGTCGAGATCGGCGGGCCGTTCTCGATGGAACTCTGCGGAGGAACCCATGTGGGAAGCTCCGCGCAGATCGGCAACGTCACACTGCTCGGCGAGCAGTCCATCGGCTCGGGCGTACGACGTGTCGAGGCCTACGTCGGACTCGATTCGTACCGTTACCTCGCCAAGGAGCGCGCGCTTCTCGCCGGGTTGTCGTCTTCGCTGAAGGTTCCTACGGAAGAGGTGCCTGCCCGCGTCGAAGCACTCGTCGACCGGCTTCGGGCCGCTGAGAAGGAACTCGAACAGGTTCGTGCACAGGCTGTGCTGGCTTCAGCCGGGAAATACGCCGACAAGGCACACCGCATCGGACCTGTCATGCTGGTCGCGGACTCGGCCCCATCCGGTGTCCGAGGCAACGACCTGCGTGGTTTGGTCGCAGACATCCGCGGCAGGTTCGGTACCCAACCGGCCGTGGTGGTATTGCTCGGAGATGCGGACGGCAAGGTTCCGTTCGCGGTGTCCGTCAACGGGCCGGCACAGGAACTCGGACTCTCGGCGGGTGATCTAGTCAAGGACTTCGGGCCGAAGATCGGTGGTCGTGGAGGGGGGAAGGCCGACATGGCTCAGGGTTCCGGTTCCGACACCAGCGGAATTCCGGCCGCCCTCGACGCGGCCCGAGAACACGTTATGGACAAGGTGGGGAATCTGTAACGGTGGATCGCGCGGAATTGGGTCCGGATCGACCCGGAGACGATGACCCAGGGCGCGGTCGACGCATTGGCATCGATGTAGGCAGTGTCCGAATCGGGGTCGCCTCCAGCGACCCCGACGGGATTCTCGCAACCCCTGTCGAGACTGTGCCCCGGTCCAAGGAACGTGGAACCGATTCGCCGGACATTCGGCGAATCGCCGAAATCGTCGAGGAGTACGAGGCGGTGGAGGTTGTCGTCGGGCTGCCCCGGACTCTTCGTGGTGAGCGGGGGAAAGCGGCTTCCATCGCGATCGCGTTCGCGAAGCGGTTGCGACGCGCGGTGGATCCGATACCTGTGCGGATGGCTGACGAACGTCTGTCGACCGTGACAGCTGCGCGAGCGCTTCGGGAGAGCGGTGTCAGCACAAAGGGCCAGCGACCGGTGATCGATCAGGCCGCAGCGGTGGCAATCTTGCAGGGATGGTTGGACGAGCGAAGCGCGTTGATGAACACTGTGGAATCCTGTGCAGACGTGCGGCTACCGGAGGCGGATAAGTGAGTAATCATCGGCGACCTTCAGGCGAGCGACCCGATCCCCACCACCACGCCCACCGACGTCGCCGACATCGCTACCTCGACGAGGGCGACGATCCGGTTCATTTCCAACCACAATCCGAAGAGATCACCACCACCGGCCGACATGCCCGGGTGCACGACGACCGGGACCATCACGCCGACGGAAACGGCAGCAGTCGCGCATCCCGGTACAGCGCGTACTCCTCTCGCAACGCTCACGGTCACCACGAAGCCGGCTACACGGCGCAAGGGTACGAATGGCGAGGGTATGACGACTATTCGCACAGGTACGACGACTATTCCTACGACGGTCCAGATTCCGGCGCGGGCCGCGACACCTCGGGTGTGGCATTCGACGACGCCGAAACCCAGGTTCTCGAAGCCGTTCAGCCGACCCGCATACCTCCCCGGCATCAGACTGGACGGCGCAAGAAGGCCAAAGGTCGGGCCCGTCGCGGCAAGTTGGTCGGAACGCTGGCGGTCGCTGTCGTACTGATCGCGCTCGGTGGGCTGGCGTTCGTGGGTGGCAGGTTCGTCCTCGGCGGCAGCGCTCCGCCGGACTACGCAGGCCCCGCTGGTCCCGAAGTAGTCGTGGAGGTGCATCCGGGGGATACCGCGGAGCAGATCGGAGTGGCGCTCACAGAACGGGACGTCGTGGCGAGCGGGGCGGCCTTCTACAACGCTGCGCTTCAGAACGAAGCCATCAGTAGTGTGCAGCCCGGTTTCTACCGTCTGTCGACCAGGATCCCCGCAGCCGACGCTGTGAGCGAACTCATCGATCCCACGTCCCGGGTCGGGCACCTCATCATCTCCGAGGGCAGGCAACTCCACGACACCACCGATGTGCAGACCGGGGCGACGAAGAAGGGGATCTACACCCTCATCTCCGAGGCCAGTTGCCTCGGCGTCGGCGGGCATCAGACATGCATCAGCTACGACGACCTCAATACGGCCGGGGCTGGAGACTTGAATGCACTCGGTGTGCCGGACTGGGCGAAGGACGCGGTTGCAAACGTTCCGGACCGGGGCCGGCAGCTCGAAGGACTGATCGCAGCGGGAAGCTGGAATTTCGACCCCACCTCGAGCCCCACCGCCATTCTCGCCAGGCTGGTCGGCGAGAGTTCCACACGGTACGAAGGGACCGGAATTCTCACCGATGGCGCCCAGGTCGGTCTGACCCCTTACGAACTGCTGATTTCGGCGTCTCTGATCGAGCGCGAGTCGTTGCCGGCCGATTTCTCCAAGGTGGCTCGAGTCATTCTGAACCGGCTCGCAGTGGGCCAACCCCTGCAGTTCGACTCGACGGTCAACTACGAACTCGACACCACCGAATTGGCCACCACCGACGCCGACCGCGCTCGGGTAACGCCCTGGAACACGTATGCGAGCCCGGGTCTGCCTGCGACCCCGATCGCGTCACCGAGCATCGCTGCACTCGAGGCCGCCGAAGCACCGGCACCGGGTGACTGGATCTACTTCGTCACGATCGATTCGCAGGGCACAACGTTGTTCACCAGGAGCTATCAAGAGCATTTGGCCAACATCGACGAGGCCCATCGCAATGGAATCTTCGAAAGTGGGAGGTGAGCTGGTGACCGCGCGAAAGGCTGGGGTACTGGGCAGACCCATCGCGCATTCACGCTCGCCGCAACTACACCTCGCCGCATATCGGGCGCTCGGTCTGACAGGGTGGACGTACGACCGCATCGAATGCGGCGCAGACGAGCTCCCGGGTCTTGTCTCTGGGCTCGGACCGGAATGGGTCGGCCTGTCCGTCACGATGCCGGGGAAGGTCGCAGCGTTGAGGTTCGCGACCGAGCGAACTGACCGCGCTGTCGCGGTCGGGTCGGCGAACACGCTGGTCCGCGTCGAGGGTGGGTGGCGCGCTGATTGCACCGACGTGGACGGCGTCAGTGGCGCACTCACCTCAGGAGGACTGGGGTCGGTTGTGGGGGCTGATGCCGTTGTCCTCGGTGCAGGAGGGACTGCCCGCCCCGCGCTTGCAGCATTGGCCGACCTGGGGGTCAAGGCCGTTACGATCGTCGCCCGAGACGCGGGGCGGGCGGAAAGTGCGATCGGCTGCGCCGAGTCGCTGGGACTCGACGTCCGCTTGCTGGGATTCGACAGCCAGGAACTCGGTGCCCGCTGCGCCGCCGCCGCTGTGCTCGTGAGCACCGTGCCGTCGGCCGCGATCAACGACCACACCGCGGCGGTCGGGCGCGCACCGTTCGTGCTCGACGCGATCTACGACCCCTGGCCGACACCGTTGGCGAGAGCGGTCGAGGCCGCCGGTGGCAGAGTTGTCGGGGGACTGGAGATGCTTCTCCATCAGGCATTCGGACAGGTGGAGCAGTTTACCGGCCTTCCGGCACCGCGATCGGCGATGGCGGCGGCCCTGCACTAATTGTCCACAGACGCATTGTTCTCCCCAGGCTGATCGTTTGTGCTGGTCGGTGCCATGGACGGTGTGCGCGTCTCGGGCACGCTGTCTGCTATGTGGTCTCTGATTTCGGTGAGCGCGCTGCTCGGCGCGGGCGCCGGTTGGTGTGCGCGCCGAACAGCCTCCCAGTTCGTCGGCGAGCATGTCGTCCAGCGCGGCTGGTGTGAGGCGGTCTGTGCGACCGGGGTCGCCGCCACGGCGTGGATCGCGGCGGGCGAACTCGATGTGTGGCGCCTGGTGTTGGCGATCGCCTTCTGGTGGTGGTGCGTGACTCTGGGCGCAATCGACCTGTGCGTCCGGAGGTTGCCGAACGTGCTGACGGTTCCGGGGTTCGCTGTGATCGTGGGTGTCGGCGTGGCGACGGGTGGGGCGTTGGCGGCGATAGTCGGGGGAGTCCTGCTCGCGACGGTGTACCTCGTGGTGCATTTCGGCGTACCTGGATCTTTCGGAGCCGGCGACGTGAAACTCGCGCTCGGGGTGGGTGCGGCCGCGGGACTCGCGGGAGGCGGGGCCTGGCTGTGTGCGGCGGTCCTCGCGCCCGCGCTGACCGCGGGTGCGGGCTGCGTGTTCCTCGCTGCTCGGCGGTGCCCGCCGACACTCCCGCACGGACCCGCAATGTGCGCCTCGGTGCTGGTTGCGCTCTTTGCTGCGCACATCACGTGATCTCACGCTCGGGTCGGGTCCGGTTGGGCGGACCACCGTCGGAGTCGGGTACGGCGACGTGGAAGGATAGCGATTGTGCTGCGTTGGATAACTGCCGGAGAATCCCATGGTCCCGCCCTCGTCGCGATACTCGAAGGGATGGTCGCCGGCGTCGAAGTGACGTCCGAAGACATCTCGACGCAACTCGCGCGCCGCCGCCTCGGATACGGGCGTGGGGCACGGATGAAGTTCGAGGCCGACAAGGTCACGATCGTCGGCGGAGTGCGACACGGACGCACCCTCGGTGGTCCGATCGCAGTGGAGGTGGGCAACACCGAGTGGCCGAAGTGGGAAACCGTGATGTCCGCTGATCCGGTCGACGCCGAAGTGCTCGAGGGTCAGACACGCAACGCCCCACTTACCCGCCCCCGGCCCGGACACGCCGACTACTCGGGCATGCTCAAGTACGGCTTCGACGATGCCCGCCCGGTCCTCGAACGCGCGAGCGCGAGGGAGACTGCAGCACGTGTTGCGGCTGCCACTTTCGCGCGAGCATTTCTCCGCCAGGTATTCGGTGCCGAGGTCCTCTCCCATGTGATTTCCATCGGTGCGACCGACCCGTACGTCGGCCCCGAGCCGACCGCGTCCGATCTGCCTGCGATCGACGCCAGTCCTGTGCGCGCGTTCGACAAGGATGTCGAGGCGTCGATGATTACCGAGATCGAGGCCGCCAAGCGCGACGGCGACACTCTCGGCGGCGTCGTGGAGGTCGTCGTACACGGCCTTCCCGTGGGTCTGGGATCCTTCATCAGCGGTGCAGACCGGCTTGATGCCCGCCTCGCGTCCGCGCTCATGGGCATCCAGGCGATCAAGGGTGTCGAAGTCGGAGACGGCTTCGAGACCGCGCGCCGCAGGGGCAGCCAGGCGCACGACGAGATGCTTCCGGGCCCGGACGGAGTCGTGCGGTCGACGAACCGAGCGGGGGGCCTCGAGGGCGGTATGACCAATGGTGAGCCGTTGCGCGTCCGTGCGGCGATGAAACCTATTTCGACGGTTCCACGAGCACTCGGAACGGTCGACATGTCGACCGGTGAGGAAGCGGTCGCCATTCACCAGCGTTCCGACGTGTGTGCCGTTCCCGCCGCAGGTGTCGTTGCCGAGTCCATGGTTGCTCTGGTCGTCGCCCAGGCGGCCCTCGAAAAGTTCGGGGGAGACTCGATTGCCGAGACGGCCGCCAACTTCCGGCACTATGCGTCCGAGGTAGAAGCCCGGTTCGCACGATGACGGGTCCGGCCGGCGTCGCACGGCGGGGGTGATTGATCCGATGGCACCGAAAGCTGTGATCGTCGGCCCGCCCGGTTCCGGAAAATCGACGATCGGGAAGCGCCTCGCGCGGGCTCTGGATCTTCCGTTCTTCGACACGGACGCGGCGGTCGAGGTCGAGACGGGCCGCACAATTGCGCAAATCTTCGTCGAGGACGGCGAACCCGCTTTCCGTGCCATCGAGGAAAGGATCGTCAGGAAGGCGGTCGAGAGCAGTGAGGGGATCGTCTCTCTGGGTGGCGGATCGATCCTGTCCGAGCGCACCCGCGCGCTACTGAAGGGTCACACTGTCATCTATCTCGAGATCAGCGTGGCGGAGGGGCTCAAACGCACGCGCGGCAACACTGTGCGTCCATTGCTCGCTGACGGAGATCCCCGGCAGAAGTACACCGAGTTGTTGCGTGTGCGGGGCACGCTGTACGAGGAAGTGTCGTCCATCCGGATACGTACGGACGGGCGCAGTCCCTCCCGTGTGGTCAAGAACCTGGTGTCGAAGCTGACCGAGTGATGGTCGACCTCGACGCAACGTGAGCTTCGGCGGCTGAGGCGGCCGAGAGCGACCTTTGAGAACCTTGGACTGAGAACCTTGGACCCAGAGACAAGCAGAACTGAGCGGAGCAGTAGACAGTGACCGAACCGGTACGCGTACAGGTGCAGACGGCCAACCCATACCCGGTCATCATCGGGCGCGGATTGCTCGGTGAACTGGTGGATGAACTCGTCGGCACCAAAACCGTGGCGATCTTCCATCAGCCACCGCTTGCGGAGACGGCCGAGTCGGTTCGCGCGACTCTCGCCGAACAGGGAATCGATGCGCACCGCATCGAGATTCCAGATGCGGAAGAGGGTAAAGACCTCGCTGTGGCCGGGTTCTGCTGGGAGGTGCTCGGACGGATCGGACTCACTCGCAGTGACGCCGTGGTGAGTCTGGGTGGTGGCGCTGCGACCGACCTCGCTGGATTCGTCGCCGCGACCTGGATGCGTGGTGTCCGCGTGATCCACGTGCCCACCACACTGCTCGCGATGGTGGACGCGGCTGTCGGCGGCAAGACGGGTATCAACACAGAGGCAGGCAAGAACCTGGTCGGCTCTTTCCACGAGCCGTCGGCAGTACTGGTCGACCTGGCGACCCTGGAGACGGTTCCCCGCAACGAGATCGTCGCGGGAATGGCCGAAGTGATCAAGACCGGATTCATCGCCGACCCGGTCATCCTCGACCTCATCGAGGACGATCCCGAAGCGGCACTCGATCCGGCAGGATCGGTTCTGCCGGAATTGATTCGGCGTTCCGTGGAAGTCAAGGCCAAGGTGGTCGCCGCGGACCTGCGTGAATCCGACCTGCGCGAGATTCTGAACTACGGCCACACGCTCGGGCACGCGATCGAGCGCCGCGAACGTTACCGTTGGCGTCACGGCGCGGCAGTGGCGGTGGGACTCGTGTTCGCCGCGGAACTCGGTCGCCTGGCTGGGCGACTCGACGACGAGACGGCGGATCGGCACCGGACGATCCTGGAACTCGTGGGTCTGCCCACCACCTACGACGCGGACGCGCTCGGTCAACTGCTGGAGGGCATGCAGACCGACAAGAAGAACCGCTCAGGCGTTCTACGGTTCGTCGTCCTCGACGGGCTCGCGAAACCCGGACGTCTGGAGGGTCCGGACCCCTCCCTGTTAGTGGCCGCATACTCGGCTGTGGCCCGTGAGGAGGCGTCGGGCGAGGGTGACGGAGCCGTAATGTTGTAAGCCAGTTGGCGAAAGCCGGTCGGTAGGATCACGGCGCGGCGGCATGCGCGATTGCACTCACACCGCCGCGCGAGGACCTCGGTCTCGCCCAGGGGGCGTCAGCACCGGGCGCTAGTCGGTGCGGTGCTTTCCGGCCGCGGGATGCTCGTTCGGGTCGACCGGATCCTGCGAGGCGGTGTCTTCGCTCTCGACACGATCTTCCTCCGCCTTGTCATCCTCTGCGTAGTCGTCGTCCGGGGTCTCCGGCGAATCGGGTTCGTATGCGGCTCCGTGGTACTCCTGCACCCGCTCGAAGACGGTGGTTTCAGCGTCGGAGCCGGAGAATTCCGTGCCTGTGGGCTGCACGTGGATCTGTTCGGTGGGTGCGTCCGTCCCGGCCGCAACCGGTGACGAATCGCCGTTCTCCGCAGACTTTCCGGACTCTCGGCGGACGTAGTACCTGCCGAGGAAGACTGCGAGCATCGCCGGAGCGAAGATGAGCAGTACGGTGAACGCGGCCCCCGACGTCAGCTCGAAGAAGAACGAGTTCTGGGTGACATTGAGGAACGGCAGCACATCGATCAGCCAGCTGCCGAAACCGGCGACGATTCCCCCGAGTATCGCGGCCTTCAGCCACAGGATGGTGAGATCGGCGCCGTCGGCAGGGTCCGGGTTCTCGCGGCGGTCCCGTATGCCGTCCATCCCCGCCCAGACCAATGCGGCGACCACGACAATCGCCAGTGAGAGCCATCTCAGAGGGGATCCCAGAAGAGGCCAGTGTGTGATCGAGAAACCGAGGATCACACGAACCAAAACATGTATCAGGGCCATCCCGAGGCCACGTACCACCCACGCATTCATGGGCACAGCGTAGCGAGCCGAATTTCGGCCCTGTGGTCTCACCCACACCCGGCGTGATTGAAACCTGTTCTCTCCTCCGATCGGCGGCGCAGAGGTGGACGATCGTGACGAGACCGATGCCGGTACGTTTGACTACATGGCTGCTGATCACGGTTCTCGGCGCGCGGCCCTGCGCGCGGCCCTGGCCTCCCGAGATCTCGACGCGCTTCTCGTGACGAATCTGACGAACATTCGATATCTCACCGGCTTCACCGGCTCCAACGCCGCCCTGCTTGTCGATGCGACCGACGTCGAGGGGGCTGAGGAGCGAACCGTCATCTGCACCGACGGCCGGTATCTCACCCAAGTCGGTGAACAGGTTCCCGATCTGCGGGCCCAGATTGCCCGATCCAGCGCCGCTGCTCTGATCGAATCGGTACAGAGCACGTCGACGGTGGCGTTCGAGAGCCACGTCGTCACTGTGGACGAGTTCTCTGCCTGGTCGCTGCTCGCGCCGGATGTGCGCCTGGATCCGGTCCCAGGGCTGGTCGAGGAACTACGCATGGTCAAGGATGAGCACGAGGTCGAGTTGCTGCGTGCTGCCTGTGCGGCGGCCGATTCCGCACTCGCCGAATTGATCTCGCGGGGCGGGCTGCGTCCGGGTCGCACCGAGAAAGAGGTATGCCGTGAACTCGAGGCACTGATGCTCGATAACGGCGCGGATGGCATCTCGTTCGAAACCATCGTCGCTACCGGAGCCAACTCCGCGATCCCACACCATCGCCCCACCAAGACGGTGCTGGGCAGCGGCGACTTCGTCAAACTCGACTTCGGAGCGCAGGTCGGTGGCTACCACTCGGACATGACGCGAACATACGTACTCGAGCGCGCAGCGGACTGGCAACGTGACCTGTACGCACTGGTCCAGCGTTCCCAACAGGCAGGACGAGAAGCGCTGCGCCCCGGAGCAGAGGTTTCCGAGGTCGACGGGGCCGCTCGCCGCATCATCGAGGACGCGGGCTACGGGGAACTGTTTCTGCACGGACTGGGACACGGCGTCGGCCTCGAGATCCACGAAGCTCCGGGAATCGGCAAGCTGGGCACCGGTACACTTCTCGAGGGCGCGACGGTGACAGTCGAGCCGGGTGTGTACTTCTCCGGGCGCGGAGGCGTGCGTATCGAGGACACGCTCGTGGTGCGTGAGCGGGGGCCGGAACTGCTCACACTCACCACCAAAGAACTGACCGTCGTGTAGACGGTTTCGACCTTATCGAGGAGACGCGAAGCAAGTGGCTTCAACTAGTGATTTCAAGAACGGACTGGTCCTGAAGATCGATGGCCAGCTGTGGACGATTGTCGAGTTCCAGCACGTCAAGCCCGGCAAGGGTCCGGCCTTCGTGCGCACCAAGTTGAAGAACGTGCTCTCGGGCAAGGTCGTGGACAAGACGTTCAATGCCGGTGTCAAGGTGGACACCGCCACCGTCGACCGGCGTGATATGACCTACCTGTACCACGACGGTTCCGACTACATCTTCATGGACGGCGACACCTACGACCAGATCTCGATAAGCGAGGAAACCGTCGGTGACGGCGCTCGTTTCATGCTCGAGAACATGGCAGTTCAGGTTGCGACCCACGAGGACGTCCCGCTGTTCGTGGAGCTGCCCGTGACCGTCGAATTGGTGGTCAAGCACACCGACCCCGGTCTACAGGGTGACCGCTCCACCGGTGGCACGAAGCCTGCCACCCTCGAAACCGGAGCCGAAATCAGCGTTCCGTTGTTCATCAACACCGGCGACAAGCTGAAGGTTGACTCGCGAGACGGCAACTACCTCGGGCGTGTGAGTTCCTGAGTGGCCGGTTCGCGTAAGAAACTCGGCCCGCGCCACAAGGCCCGAAAGCGCGCCGTGGACTTCCTCTTCGAGGCCGAGGCGCGAGATCTCGATCCGGTCGATCTCGCGACCGACCGCGCGGAACTGTCCAGCAAGGTCGATTCCGTGGCAGCGGTCCCCGAGTACACGATCACCCTGGTGACAGGGGTCGCCGAGAACCTGGATCGTCTCGACGAGGTGATCTCGTCGCACTTGCAGGACTGGACCCTCGGACGCTTGCCCGCGGTCGACCGCGCAATCCTACGCATCGCGGTGTGGGAGCTGTTCCACGCCAACGACGTACCACCGGTCGTGGCTGTGGACGAAGCGGTGGAGTTGGCCAAGCAACTCTCGACCGACGAGTCGCCCGGATTCGTCAACGGAATTCTCGGTCAGGTGGTGCTGGTCGCGCCACAAGTTCGCGCGGCTGCCGCCGCGACGTCGCAGAAGGCCGCTGCCGACGATTCGGACGACATCCACTCGTAGGTCGTGTCCCGCCCCGCACCCGTCTCGTCTTCTTTCGAAGGTGGACGAGACGGGTGGGCTGGAGGTCAGGGACCCGAGGACCGGAGCAGCCGACGCGCTGATACGCTGTCGGCGTCAGGCATCCTTTAACGATCCGTCCAGTGAGGCGGAGAAGGAGGTCGTTGCATGCGTGTACCCGAAGGGTCTCGCGCCGCCGGGGAACCGGTGGAGTCAACACCCGAGTCGATCGCTTCCGGCGAACCCGCACGCGAGTTGCTCTCCGCAGCTGATGTGGGAAGGACCATCGCGCGCATCGCGCACCAGATCATCGAAAAGACTGCGATCGACGCAGAGGGCGGCGAGGCGCCGCGCGTCGTTCTCATCGGAATTCCCACCAGAGGCACGACGCTCGCAGTGCGACTCGCCGACAGGATCGAAGAATTTTCTGGAGTGCGTCCCCCGATAGGCTCGCTCGATATCACCCTCTACCGCGACGACCTGCGTACCAAGCCGCATCGGCCACTCGAGCGCACATCGGTGCCTGAGGGCGGCGTGGACAACGCGCTGGTGGTTCTGGTTGACGACGTCCTGTTCTCCGGGCGCACCGTCCGGTCTGCTCTCGACGCGCTGCGAGACCTCGGGCGACCACGGGCCGTCCAGTTGGCCGTGCTCGTCGACCGTGGCCACCGTGAACTGCCGTTGCGCGCCGACTATGTCGGGAAGAACGTGCCGACAGCGCGCAGCGAGGACGTCAAGGTTCTCCTGGACGAGCACGATGGTCGCGACGCGGTCATGATCTCCAGGGGAGGAGCCGCGTGAAGCACTTGTTGTCGATCGCCGACCTGACGCGAGAATCGGCCGTGGAGCTCCTCGACGAGGCGCAGCGATTCGAGCAAGCACTCCTCGGACGTGAGGTGCGCAAGCTTCCGACCCTGCGCGGCCGGACGGTCATGACCGTGTTCTTCGAGAACTCGACCCGGACGAGGGTCTCCTTCGAGGTTGCAGGCAAGTGGATGAGCGCGGACGTGATCAACGTCAGCGCGTCCAGTTCGTCGGTGTCCAAGGGCGAATCCCTCCGTGACACCGCGATGACGTTGCGGGCCGCCGGTGCCGACGCGCTCATCGTGCGACACCCCGCGTCGGGTGCGGCGCACCAGATCGCGCACTGGACGAGCCGCCAGGAAGACGGTGGCCCTGCGGTCATCAACGCCGGCGACGGCATGCACGAACACCCCACCCAGGCGTTGCTCGACGCACTCACGTTGCGGCAGCGGCTCGACGGAATCGAGGGCAAACGCATCGCGATCGTCGGTGACATCGCGCACAGCCGTGTGGCACGCTCGAACGCCCTGCTGCTGTCGATGCTCGGTGCCGAGGTCGTCCTGGTGGCGCCGCCGACGTTGCTCCCGGTCGGTGTGTCGTCTTGGCCTGTTTCGGTGGCGCACTCGTTCGATGCGGAGTTGCCCGGACTCGATGCCGTTCTCATGCTGCGTGTGCAGGCGGAGCGGATGAATGGCGGATTCTTCCCGTCTCCTCGGGAATACGCGATCAATTACGGATTGTCCGAGAAGCGGCTCGCGCTGCTTCCCGAGCACGCGGTGGTGTTGCACCCCGGCCCGATGCTGCGTGGAATGGAGATTGCGTCGGCCGTCGCCGATTCAACGAAAACCGCTGTACTGCAGCAGGTGACCAACGGCGTGCACATGCGCATGGCGGTGCTGTTCCGGCTGCTGGTCGGAGCGGAGGGTGCTGCCTGATGAGTGGCAGAGAAGTGAGATGGGTGACGGTGCAGTGACAAGAGAGACAGTGCTCATCGAGAACGTGCTGCTGTACGGGGAGGGCGAGCCCACCGACGTTCTCCTGGCAGATGGAGTCATCGCCGCGATCGGTGCGGATGCCGGCGCGGGGCGCGGCTCGGATGTCGAGGTGATCGATGCGACCGGGCAGATCCTGCTTCCGGGATTCGTCGATCTGCACACCCATCTGCGTGAACCAGGCCGTGAGGACACCGAGACCATAGACTCCGGCTCGGCAGCCGCCGCGCTCGGCGGATACACCGCGGTGTTCGCGATGGCCAACACCAGCCCCGTTGCAGACTCGGTCGTCGTCACCGATTACGTCTGGCGGCGCGGCCAGGAGGTCGGCCTCGTCGATGTCCATCCGGTCGGTGCCGTCACGGTAGGCCTCGAGGGCAGGCAACTCGCCGAGATGGCCACTATGGCGTCGGGCGTCGGGCGAGTCCGGATGTTCTCGGACGACGGCCTTTGTGTCCACGACCCCCTGATCATGCGCCGCGCCCTCGAATATTCGAGTTCACTCGGCGTGCTGGTTGCACAGCACGCGGAGGACCCACGACTGACCGTCGGCGCGGTCGCGAACGAGGGCCCCACCGCGTCCAGGCTCGGACTTGCTGGTTGGCCACGTGCGGCCGAGGAATCGATCGTCGTGCGCGACGCGCTGCTCGCCCGCGACGCCAACGCGCGGGTGCACATCTGTCACGCGTCCACGGCGGGAACCGTTGAGCTGATGAAATGGGCCCGTGGGCAGGGTATTTCGATTTCGGCCGAAGTTACTCCCCACCACCTGCTGCTCGACGATTCCCGGCTGGAGACGTACGACGCCGTGAACAAGGTGAACCCACCCCTGCGAGAGCCTGACGACGTCGCCGCGCTCCGCGCCGGGCTCGCCGACGGCACCATCGACTGCGTCGCCACCGATCATGCGCCCCACGCCGAGCAGGACAAGTGCTGCGAGTTCGCGGCAGCGCGTCCCGGGATGCTCGGACTCGAAACCGCCCTGTCTATCGTCGTGGCGACCATGGTCCGCACGGGCCTGCTCGACTGGCGAGGGGTGGCCCGGGTAATGAGTGTGCGCCCCGCCGAGATCGTCGGACTCGACGACCAGGGACGCCCGCTCGAGGTCGGTGAGCCCGCGAACCTGGTGCTGATCGACCCGGATGCCGAATGGACAGTTGACGGAGCCGCTCTCGCCAGTGTGTCGCACAACACTCCGTTCGAGGCGATGACTCTGCCTGCCCGTGTGACCACGACGATCCTCCGTGGGCGGATCACTGCGCGGGACGGCGAAGCGCGACTTCCGGCTCGCACCGGCGGGGGATGACAGTGGAGAGATTTCTTTGGGTGCTCGGCCTCGCGGTCTTCTGGGCGCTGGCCATCTACTTGATGTACATCGGTTGGCGTGGTCGCGCCCGACGTCAAACCGATTTGGTCGGAGAACTTCCCGTCTTGCCCGCACATCTCGGCGAACAGTTGCAAGCGCCGAGCACCGGACTGTATGTCGGCAGTACCCTCGCGCCGAGTTGGCAGGATCGAGTCGCGGTCGGCGACCTCGGATTCCGGGCTACCGGGGAGATCTCCCGATACGCCGCAGGCATCCTGCTCGAGCGCGACGGCGCTTCTGTGATCTGGATTCCACAGGCCGCCATCCGTGCAATCCGTACCGAACGCGGGCTCGCGGGCAAGGTCATGAGCAAGGACGGCTTGCTGGTGATCCGCTGGGAACTGCCTTCCGGCACCGAGATCGACACCGGATTCCGTGCCGATGACAAGTCGGTCTACCCCGCCTGGGTGAACGAGACGGATCCGTACGACAAGACAGACGAAAACGATTCAGCGAATGCGGCGAACTCTGGCGAGGTCGAGCAGAACGGAGAGAACGCATGAGCGGCTATGACACCGACTCGGCAGTACTGGTCCTCGAGGACGGACGGACCTTTCGAGGCACCACCTTCGGTGCCGTCGGCCAGACTCTCGGTGAGGCCGTCTTCAGCACCGGGATGACCGGCTACCAAGAGACCCTCACCGACCCGAGCTACCACCGCCAGATCGTGGTTGCCACCGCGCCACAGATCGGCAACACCGGATGGAACGACGAAGACGACGAGTCCGTCGGCCCGACCGGAAACACCTCCGAGTCGAGGATCTGGGTCGCCGGGTATGTAGTCCGCGACCCCGCGCGCCGAACCTCCAGTTGGCGCGCCACCGGGTCGCTGCAGGACGAACTCGTGGAGCAGGGCGTTGTAGGGATCGCCGGCGTCGACACCCGAGCCCTCGTTCGCCACCTGCGCACACGGGGTTCGATGCGCGCCGGGGTGTTCTCCGGTGACGCGGTGGCCGACACCGATGTGCTGCTCGAACGAGTGAGGAGCCAGCCGACGATGCTTGGTGCCGACCTCGCCGGCGAGGTCAGCACTACCAGCGGCTACGTCGTCGAACCGATCGGCGGGCAGGCCCGCTTCACGGTCGCCGCGATCGACCTGGGCATCAAGACCAACACCCCGCGCATGTTTGCCGAGCGCGGAATCAGGGTGCACGTCTTGCCATCCGATGCCACGCTCGAACAGATCCTCGATTTGAAGGCGGACGGGGTGTTTCTCTCCAACGGCCCCGGCGATCCGGCGACTGCCGACGGTGCCGTGCATCTCACGAAAGAGGTCATAGGGCAGGGTCTTCCTCTGTTCGGGATCTGCTTCGGCAATCAGATCCTCGGGCGGGCACTGGGTCTGGGCACCTACAAGATGAAGTTCGGGCACCGGGGGATCAATATCCCGGTTGTCGAACACGAGACCGGGCGCATCGCGATCACCGCCCAGAACCACGGATTCGCGCTCGAGGGCGAGGCCGGTCAGGAATTCGACACCCCGTTCGGCAAGGCCGTGATCAGTCACACGTGTGCCAATGACGGTGCCGTCGAAGGCGTTCGACTGCTCGACAACTCCGCCTTCTCGGTGCAGTACCACCCCGAAGCCGCGGCAGGTCCACACGACGCCGCATACCTGTTCGACCGCTTCACAAGCATGCTCGAGGGAGTCAAGAAGTAATGCCACGCCGTTCAGATCTCTCCCACATCCTGGTGATCGGGTCCGGCCCGATCGTCATCGGCCAGGCTTGTGAGTTCGACTACTCCGGAACCCAGGCGTGCCGGGTGCTGCGCGAGGAAGGACTGCGCGTCAGCCTCGTGAACTCGAATCCGGCCACGATCATGACCGACCCCGAGTTCGCCGATTCGACCTACGTCGAGCCGATCACGGCCGAGTTCGTCGAAAAGGTGATCGCCCTCGAAGCGGAGAAGGGGCACCCGATCGATGCGGTCCTCGCGACGCTCGGTGGACAGACCGCCCTCAATACCGCTGTGGCCCTGCACGAGAAGGGAATCCTCGAAAAGTACGACGTCGAGCTGATCGGCGCCGATTTCGATGCCATCCAGCGCGGCGAGGACCGGCAGAAGTTCAAGGACATCGTCACCAAGGTCGGTGGCGAGTCGGCGCGATCACGTGTCTGCTTCACGATGGACGAGGTGCACGAGACGGTTGCCGAACTCGGCTATCCCGTCGTGGTCCGCCCGTCGTTCACCATGGGCGGACTCGGTTCCGGCATGGCCTACGACGCCGAGGATCTCGAACGCATCGCCGGCGGGGGTTTGGCGGCGTCTCCCACCGCGAACGTGCTGATCGAGGAATCAATTCTCGGTTGGAAGGAATACGAACTCGAGTTGATGCGCGACGGCCGCGACAACGTCGTCATCGTCTGCTCCATCGAGAACGTCGATCCGGTCGGTGTGCACACCGGCGACTCGGTGACCGTCGCGCCCGCTATGACGCTGACCGACCGCGAGTTCCAGGAGATGCGCGACCTGTCGATCGCCATCCTGCGTGAGGTCGGCGTCGACACCGGGGGCTGCAATATCCAGTTCGCCATGAACCCCGACGACGGGCGCCTCGTCGTCATCGAGATGAACCCGCGTGTGTCGCGGTCCAGTGCGCTGGCCTCCAAGGCGACGGGATTCCCGATCGCGAAGATCGCGGCGAAACTTGCGGTCGGCTACACCCTGGACGAGATCGTCAACGACATCACCAAAGAAACCCCGGCGTGCTTCGAACCCACCCTCGACTACGTGGTCGTCAAGGCTCCCCGGTTCGCGTTCGAGAAGTTCCCCGGTGCCGATGGAACCCTCACCACCACAATGAAGTCGGTGGGCGAGGCCATGTCCATCGGCCGCAACTTCACCGAGGCGCTGGGCAAGGTCATGCGCTCACTCGAGACCAAGCAGGCCGGATTCTGGACCGGTCCTCAGGTCGAGACCGATGATCTGGACGCACTTCTGGGCGAACTCCGCGTCCCGCACGACGGACGCCTGTACGGCATCGAGAGGGCGCTGACCCTCGGTGCCACCGTCGAGCAACTGTACGACGCCACCGGTATCGATCCGTGGTTCCTCGACCAAATACAGCAGATCCATGAGCTCGGTGCCGGATTGCGTCAGGCGTCCGAGATCACCGAGCACGTACTTCGGCGTGCCAAGCACCACGGACTCTCGGATCGCCAGATCGCGGTGCTTCGCCCCGAAATCGGTGGCGAGGAAGCTGTCCGGGCATTGCGTGAGAAGTGGAACATCCACCCCGTCTACAAGACGGTGGACACGTGCGCCGCGGAGTTCGAAGCCAAGACGCCGTACCACTACTCCACCTACGAACTCGACCCCGAGGCCGAGACCGAGGTGGCGCCGCAGACCGAGAAGCCGAAGGTGCTGATCCTGGGTTCCGGTCCGAACCGGATCGGGCAGGGAATCGAGTTCGACTACTCCTGCGTCCACGCGGCATTGACGCTGTCCGAGGCCGGCTACGAGACCGTGATGGTCAACTGCAACCCCGAGACCGTCTCCACCGACTACGACACCGCCGACCGCCTGTACTTCGAGCCGCTGACCTTCGAGGACGTGTTCGAGGTGTACCGGGCGGAGTCGGCGTCGGGCACGGTGGCCGGTGCGATCGTTCAACTCGGCGGCCAGACTCCACTGGGCCTGGCGACTCGGCTGAAGGCCGCCGGGGTGCCGATCGTCGGCACCAGCCCCGAAGCGATCGACCTCGCGGAAGATCGTGGCGAGTTCGGCAAGGTCCTAGTCGAAGCCGGGCTACCCGCTCCCAAGTTCGGTACCGCCACCACCTTCGCCGCCGCCCGCGAGATCGCCTCGGGGATCGGTTATCCGGTGCTGGTACGCCCGTCGTATGTCCTCGGCGGCCGGGGCATGGAGATCGTCTACGACGAGCCCTCTCTCGAGGGCTACATCTCCCGCGCCACAGAGATTTCCGACGATCGCCCCGTCCTGGTGGACCGCTTCCTCGAAGATGCGATCGAGATCGATGTGGATGCCCTGTGCGATGGCACCGAGGTGTATCTCGGCGGGGTGATGGAGCACATCGAGGAGGCAGGTATTCACTCGGGCGACTCAGCCTGCGCCCTGCCGCCGATCACCCTCGGCCGTGCCGATCTCGAAAAGGTCCGTCGCTCCACGGAGGCGCTCGCCAAGGGCATCGGCGTCAGGGGCCTGCTCAACGTCCAATACGCCTTGAAGGACGACGTTCTCTACGTCCTCGAGGCCAATCCGCGCGCCAGCCGTACCGTGCCCTTCGTATCGAAGGCGACGGCCGTTCAGCTGGCGAAGGCGTGTGCGCGAGTCATGCTCGGCGAAACCATCGCCGAACTCCGCGAGAGTGGTGTCCTCCCGGCGTCCGGTGACGGCGGTTCCGCACCGGCCGACGCTCCGGTTGCAGTCAAGGAGGCCGTGTTGCCGTTCAACCGGTTCCGTCGCACCGACGGCACCGGTATCGACACCCTCCTGAGCCCCGAAATGAAGTCGACCGGCGAGGTGATGGGTATCGATGCGGACTTCGGCACCGCGTTCGCCAAGAGCCAGACCGCAGCGTACGGCTCGCTGCCTACAACGGGATCGGTGTTCGTGTCGGTCGCCAACAGGGACAAGCGCTCGCTGATCTTCCCGGTCAAACGTCTCGCAGATCTGGGCTTCCGCATCCTGGCCACCGAAGGGACGGCCGCGGTTCTGCGGCGAAACGGCATCACCTGCGATCGGGTGCACAAGCACTCCGGTGAGGAGCTCGAGGAAGGCCAGCGCACGATCGTCGAGAAGATCCGGGCCGGTGAGGTCGACATGGTGATCAACACGCCGTACGGCAACTCAGGGCCGCGCGTGGACGGCTACGAAATCCGTAGTGCGGCCGTGTCGATGAACATTCCGTGCGTCACGACCGTGCAGGGTGCTTCTGCGGCGGTGCAGGGAATCGAGGCCGCCATCCGTGGTGACATCGGTGTCCAATCGCTCCAAGCCCTGCACGCAAGGCTGCGGTCGCCCGAGGCAGACGTGGCTCCCGTCACCGAATCCGTCCCGTCGTGAGTGGACACCGTCACCCCTGGGTGCATCGGCTGAAGGCCGCGGTGGAGCATCGGGGGCGGTTGTGCGTCGGTATCGACCCACATCCGGATCTTCTCGAGTCGTGGGGTCTGCCCGCTACCGCGGAGGGACTCGAGACATTCGCCGAGATCTGCGTCGAGGCTTTCGTCGGCGAGGTAGCCGTGGTGAAGCCGCAGGTCGCGTTCTTCGAGGCATACGGGTCCGCCGGGTACGCAGTCCTGGAACGCACGATTTCGGTCCTCACAGCGGCGGGGACGCTCGTTGTGGCCGATGCCAAGCGTGGGGACATCGGTTCTACGATGGCGGCGTACGCGCAGTGCTGGCTGGGTGCACGGTCACCTCTGTCGTCCGATGCCTTGACGGTGTCGCCCTATCTGGGCTTCGGCTCGCTCGATCCGGCTCTCTCGCTCGCCGTGCAGCACGGTCGCGGGCTGTTCGTGCTCGCCCGCACATCCAATCCCGAAGGCGGCAATCTACAGGCCTCGCGGAGCCCCGAGGGAGTCTCGGTCGCCCAGTCCATGGTGGATGCGGCGGTCCGGTTCAACGCCACGGAACCCGGCCTGATGGGACTTGTGGTGGGTGCGACACGCGGACACGGACTGGATTTGTCGAATTTTTCCGGGGCGATTCTCGCGCCCGGCCTCGGCGCTCAGGGAGCGACGCCCGCCGATCTCCGGGAGATATTTCCGGATTCACGAAAGCTGTTGTTGCCGAGTAGTTCTCGGGGAATTCTCCGAGCCGGACCGTCGGTTACGGCCCTGCGCGAAGCCGCTCTGGAGGTCCGCGACGAGATCGAATCTGCACTTGCATAGCCCACTCGAATCCGGCTTCGGTTTCGGGGGTCGGTTCGCAATCGGGGCCGGGCGTGAGTACGGTCGCTATCGCTGCTGGTTATCCAGTGGTTTGCAGTATTTTCCAACGACGAGACGGAGGAACCGTGGCCCTTCCCCAGTTGACTGACGAGCAGCGTGCCGCTGCTTTGGAGAAGGCAGCTGCTGCCCGCAAGGCCAGGGCTGAGCTCAAGGAGCGCCTGAAGCGTGGTGGCACCGACCTCAAACAGGTTCTAAAAGACGCCGAGAACGATGAGATCCTCGGCAAGATGAAGGTGTCGGCATTGCTCGAGGCGCTGCCCAAGGTGGGCAAGGTCAAGGCGCAGGAGATCATGACCGAGCTGGAAATCGCCCCGACCCGTCGCCTCCGGGGCCTCGGCGATCGGCAGCGGAAGGCCCTGCTCGCCAGGTTCGACTTCGAGGCCTGAGAAAGACAGTGGTGGCTGGCGCACAGGTGTCAGATCAAGAAAATACAGTTCCGAGGGGCCGGCTGGTCGTACTGGCCGGCCCCTCGGCTGTAGGAAAGTCCAGCGTGGTGCGACTTGTTCGTGAACGGATGCCGGAGCTCGTCTTCAGCGTGTCCGCAACGACCCGCGAGCCACGCCCGGGCGAGGTGGACGGTGAGGACTATCGGTTCACCTCTCGTGGCGAGTTCGAGCGCATGATCGATTCCGGCGAGCTTCTCGAGTGGGCCGAGATCCACGGTGGACTCCAGCTGTCGGGGACCCCGGCGGCTCCGGTTCGCGAGGCGGTCGAACAGGGGAAGCCGGTACTCATCGAGGTCGACCTCGGTGGTGCGCGAGCGATTCGGGAGGCGATGCCCGAAGCGCTACTGGTCTTCATGGCCCCGCCCAGCTGGGAGGCGCTGGTAGGGCGGCTGACCGGACGGGGGACCGAATCCGCCGATGTCGTCGAACGGCGTCTCGCGACCGCGAAGATCGAACTAGAGGCGCAGGACGAGTTCGACGAGGTCATTGTGAACGAGGATGTCAGCCGATCGTGCGACGAGTTGGTATCCTTATTGGCTGGACGGTCGGACAAGTCTGGACCGATCAGCTAGTTCTCACATCCGCTAGCCAGAACTATCCCAGGAGATACCGAGTGAGTAGCACCCCCGCAGCAGCGTCCGCAACCCCAAGCCACGGCGCCCTGGCGGCCTATGACGTCCCGCTCGGAATTACCAACCCTCCGATCGACGAGCTGCTTGCCCGGACGTCGTCGAAGTACGCGCTGGTGATCTACTCGGCCAAGCGGGCGCGTCAGATCAACGACTACTACAACCAGCTCGGTGACGGCATTCTCGAGTACGTCGGCCCCTTGGTGGAGCCGGGTCTGCAGGAGAAGCCCCTTTCGATCGCCTTGCGTGAGATCCACTCCGACCTTCTCGAGCACACCGAGGGCGAGTGAGCGGAGGATCATCGTGCCTGAGCAGGCGATTGGACCGGGTTCAGGGTACGTGACGCAATCATCGGATTCGGCTCCGCGGGGCGTAGCGCGTAAGCGCATCGTCGTCGGGGTCGCCGGCGGTATCGCCGCGTACAAGAGTTGTTCCGTCATCCGCGCGTTCACCGAGAGCGGGCACCACGTACGCGTCGTCCCGACGGAGTCGGCGCTCGAGTTTGTCGGAAAGGCGACGTTCGAGGCGCTTTCCGGCAATCCGGTGCACACAGGTGTGTTCGCGGACGTCCCGCAGGTTCCGCACGTCCGTCTGGGGCAGGAAGCGGATCTCGTCGTCATCGCGCCGGCAACCGCAGACCTGATGGCCCGCGCCGTGGCGGGTCGGGCCGACGATCTCCTCACCGCTACGTTGCTCACGGCGCGGTGTCCGGTGATGTTCGTGCCCGCGATGCACACCGAGATGTGGGAGCACCCGGCCACCGTGGCCAACGTGGCAACTTTGCGCGCTCGCGGCGCGACCGTGATCGAACCGGCATCCGGGCGCCTGACCGGCCAAGACACCGGGCCAGGTCGGCTGCCTGAGCCTGACGAGATAGCTGGTTTGGCTTCGCTCCTGCTAGAGAGGCCGGATGCGCTACGCCGCGACCTCGAGGGTCGTCGGATCCTCGTGTCGGCCGGCGGTACTCGCGAACCGCTGGATCCGGTGCGGTTTCTCGGTAACCGCAGTTCGGGTAAGCAGGGGTACGCCCTCGCCCGTCTCGCGGTGCAGCGGGGAGCCCAGGTCACCCTCGTGTCCGGCTACACCGCCGGACTTGCCGAACCGTCCTCGGTCGAGATGGTCCATGTACGCACTGCGGAGGACATGCGGTTCGCGGTCGCCAAGAATGCGTCGGGAGTCGATGCGGTGATCATGGCGGCGGCGGTGGCCGACTTCCGCCCGTCGAAATCGGAGACGAGCAAGATCAAGAAGGGTGCGGGCGAACCCGACTCGATCACACTCACCAAGAACGAGGACATTCTCGCTGGTCTCGTCCAGTCTCGCCGCGACGGTCAGATCCCGTCGTCGACCATGATCGTCGGTTTTGCCGCCGAGACGGGGGACGACGAAGGGGATGTACTCACCTACGCGCGAGCCAAACTTCAGCGCAAGGGCTGCGATCTCCTCGTCGTCAACGCCGTCGGCGAGGGCAAGGCATTCGAGGTCGACCACAATGATGGATGGCTACTCGGCTCCGACGGTTCGGAGTCGGCGCTCGAGCACGGATCGAAAGCACTGATGGCAAGTCGTGTGCTCGACGCCGTCGCTCAACTGGTCCGGACCCGATGAGCGAAGTCCCGAAGTGTCTTGGCGGTCGAAGACGCGCCGGAGCAAACCCACGTCGGAGTGGACTCGTCGAATCCCGCCAGTTCCACTGCTGAGAAGATCACGTGCGACGATGACATGGGCGCCCCGTTGGGGTCGTTCGCGCGAATCCGCAGCTAAGCTGCCTTAAAGTGTTGATCAGAGACAATTGTTGTTCAGAGGCAACTGTCGAGAGGGGAATTTTGTGAGCAAGTCTGGTAGTCGGTTATTCACCAGCGAGTCTGTGACCGAGGGGCACCCGGACAAGATTTGTGATGCAATCAGTGACTCCATCCTCGACGCGCTCCTCACCGACGACCCCCGTGCCCGGGTCGCCGTCGAGACGCTGGTCACCACCGGCCAGGTTCACGTCGCTGGTGAGGTGACGACCACCGCCTACGCCGACATCCCGAAAATCGTGCGCGACACAGTGCTCGAGATCGGGTACGACTCGTCCGCGAAGGGCTTCGACGGAAACTCCTGCGGCGTCAATGTGGCGATCGGGGCACAGTCTCCCGAGATCGCTCAGGGCGTCGACCAATCGCACGAGGTTCGCACCGGAGAGCTGAGCGATGACGAGATCGACCGTCAGGGTGCCGGTGATCAGGGATTGATGTTCGGGTTCGCCACCACCGACACCCCCGAGCTGATGCCCTTGCCGATTGCACTCGCGCACCGTCTGTCGCGTCGCCTCACCGAGGTGCGCAAGACCGGCGTGTTGCCCTACCTGCGCCCGGACGGCAAGACCCAGGTCACCATCGAGTACGACGGTGACAGGCCGGTTCGCCTCGACACCGTGGTCATCTCGACGCAGCATGCCGCCGACATCGACCTCGACAATCTGCTCGCCCCGGATCTGCGGGAAAAGGTGGTCGGTTCGGTCCTCGACGAACTCGCCATGCCCAGCCTGGACACCTCTGACATCCGACTCCTGGTCAACCCGACCGGCAAGTTCGTGCTCGGTGGTCCGATGGGTGATGCCGGACTCACCGGCCGAAAGATCATTGTCGATACCTACGGCGGTATGGCCCGCCACGGCGGCGGTGCATTTTCCGGTAAGGATCCGTCGAAGGTGGACCGGTCGGCGGCCTACGCGATGCGCTGGGTGGCCAAGAACGCTGTCGCAGCAGGACTCGCGGAGCGCATCGAGGTCCAGGTTGCCTACGCCATCGGCAAGGCTGCGCCGGTGGGTCTGTTCGTCGAGACGTTCGGCACGGAGAAGACGGATCCGGTCCGTATCCAGCGAGCGATCGTCGAAACCTTCGACTTGCGTCCGGGCGCCATCATCCGGGACCTCGACCTTCTGCGCCCGATCTACGCGCAGACGGCAGCCTACGGTCACTTTGGGCGCACCGATATCGTCCTCCCGTGGGAGAGCGTGGACAGGGCGGAGAAGCTGCGCGCGGCCGCAGGCCTTTGATCGGTTGTCGCGGTGAGGTGGGCGCCGTGGTGGTAGCGGCGCTCCCGTGAGCGCAGGCGGTGTCGTGAGCCCACAAAAGGTTGAGGCAGAAGTAGATCCGATCGCCAAGGTGCTGCCTCTGCTTCCGCTCGCCCACCTCGACCGCGAATTCGACTATCTGGTTCCACGGGATCTCGACGCCCAGGCGCAACCGGGAGTCCGGGTACGCATCCGATTCGCTGGACGCCTTGTCGACGGATTCGTGGTCTCGCGCACCTCGACGAGTGAACATCAGGGGCGATTGGGCTGGCTGGGGCGCGTGGTCTCGGCGGAGCGGGTGCTGTCCCCTGAGATCACCAGGTTGGTAGACCTCGTTGCGCGGAGATACGCCGGAACCCGCGCCGACGTGTTGCGCCTGGCAATTCCGCCGCGGCACGCGAGAGCGGAGTCCGAGGCTGTGTCACAGCCCACCGAGGGTGGGCGCGTGTCACCGCCCACCGCAGTCGAGCCTGTCCAATTCGAGAGAACGGCGTGGGCCAGGTATGTCCACGGTGAAGCGTTCCTGACCGCTCTGTCCGAACAGCGCTCACCGCATGCAGTCTGGCAGGCGCTACCCGGAGAAGACTGGTCGACGCGTCTTGCGGAGTTGGCCGCACTGGTCGCAGGTACCGGAGCGAGCACCGTGATAGTCGTCCCCGACCAGCGCGCGCTCGATCGTGTGGTCGCTTCGGTGGGGGCGCTGCTCGGCAGCGATGCGGTCGTCGGATTGTCGGCGGGGCTGGGTCCGGCAACGCGTTACCGGCGGTGGCTGGCCGCGCTGCGCGGCGCGGCCGCGGTTGTGGTGGGGACGCGAAGTGCGGTCTTCGCGCCGACCCCGCGAACCGGGCTGATCGTGGTCTGGGACGACGGGGATGACAATCACTCGGAGCCACGGGCACCGTATCCGCACGCACGCGAGGTGGCGTTGCTGCGCGCATACGCGAGCAATTGCGCGGTAGTGCTGGCCGGATATGCCCGGACGGCCGAGGCGCAGGCTCTCGTCGATTCGGGATGGGCACACGATCTGGTGGCCTCCCGTGACACCGTCCGCGGCGCCGCCCCCAAGATCACCGCACTCGCAGACAGCGACCACGCACTGGCCCGTGATCCCGGCGCACGGGCCGCTCGATTGCCTGCCATCGCATTCGAGGCGGCCCGTCAGGCTCTCGGAGCGGGCAGGGGCGTGTTGGTCCAAGTTCCCAGGCGCGGGTACGTGCCAAGCCTCGCGTGCGGCAAGTGCCGGGCCCCTGCACGCTGCCGCCGGTGCAACGGCCCCCTCGCCTTGCCGTCCGCTGCAGGCCCTGATGGAGCTGCGACACCGGCATGCCGATGGTGCGGCATCGCGGATAGTGCGCACCGCTGCCATGCGTGCGGTGCGCGAGCGTTGCGTGCCGTCGTCGTAGGAGCGGGCCGTACGGCCGAAGAGCTCGGCCGCGCGTTCCCGGGTGTCGCGGTTCGGATGTCCGGGGGCACGGACGTCATCGACGAGGTGAAGCAGGGTCCAATCCTCGTGGTGTCGACAGTCGGTGCAGAACCCGTGATGACAGGCGGATACGGTGCCGCCCTGCTGCTGGACGGGTGGGCGCTGCTGGGCCGTCCCGACCTGCGTGCGGCGGAGGAAACACTTCGAAGGTGGATGACGGCCTCGGCGCTCGTGGTTCCTTTCAGCGAAGGCGGCCAGGTGGTCGTCGTCGCGGACTCAGGTATCCCGACGGTTCAGGCGCTGGTCCGGTGGGATCCGGTCGGACACGCGCGCGCACAGTTCGAGGAGCGTGCGGAGGTCGGATTTCCGCCTGCGATCCATCTGGCTGCGATCGACGGCAGCGCCCGGGGTATCGCCGATCTTCTCGATGTCACCGAGCTACCTGGGTATGCGGAATTGCTCGGCCCGGTCGAGTTGCCCGCAGGGGAGCGGCTTCCGTTTTCCAGCGACTCGCCGGAGCCGGCCGAGGTCGAGCGCATGCTGATCCGCGTGCCACGCAGTGACGGGAGCGCACTGGCCAAGGCGCTACGTGAGTCGCAGGCGGTGCGCAGCGCGCGCAAGGATTCGCAGCCGACGCGCGTCCAAATCGATCCCATCCACCTCGGGTAGTCGACCGCATCCACCTCGAGAGGCATAGCCGAATCCCACCGGGCTTGCCCAGTTATATCGACTGGCCCAGACTCCCTAGACTGGTCGGCACATCGTCCGAGAAGGGGAGTTGCTTCGTGAGAATCGTGTCGGCCCTCACCGCGGGCCACCGTCCATCGTGTGAGTCGCCGTCGTGCGCATAGTCTTTGCCGGAACCCCCGAACCAGCAGTGCCTTCCCTCGAGCGGCTGATCCGCTCCCCGAACCACGACGTCGTGGCAGTGATCACCCGACCAGACGCTATGGCCGGTCGCGGACGCAAAGTTTCCCGGTCGCCGATCGGTGAACTCGCGGACTCGCACGGAATCGAGGTGCTGACCCCGGACCGACCCTCGGATCCGGAGTTCCTCACACGCCTGACCGACCTCGCGCCAGATTGTGCGCCCGTTGTCGCCTACGGCGCGCTGCTGCCCCAGAAGGTCCTCGACATCCCGGTCCACGGCTGGGTCAACCTGCACTTCTCGTTGTTGCCGGCGTGGCGCGGGGCAGCGCCCGTTCAGGCTGCGATCGGCGCGGGCGACGACATGACCGGTGCGAGTGCGTTCCGGCTCGAAGTGGGTATGGACACCGGTCCGGTCTACGGCGTGGTCACCGAACGGATCCGTTCCACCGACACCGCCGGTGATCTCCTCGGGAGGTTGGCCGACAGCGGAGCGGCGCTTCTCGAGTCCGTTCTCGACGGAATCGAGGCCAGTGCGATCTCCGCGGTCCCGCAATCGGCAGAGGGTGTCTCCTATGCGCCCAAGGTATCGGTTGATGCGGCCCGGATCCATTGGGACAGAACGGCAATGGTGGTCGATCGGCACATCCGCTCGGTCACCCCCGCTCCGGGCGCCTGGACGACGATCGGTGACCTGCGAGTCAAGGTCGGCCCCGTCGCGCTGACGGATGAACAACTCGAACCAGGGGAGATCTCGGTGAGTAAGACGGGCTTGCTGGTGGGCACGTCCACAGTGGCCGTGCGACTCGATCGCGTTCAGCCGCAAGGTAAGAAGCAGATGGCCGCCCTGGACTGGGTGCGCGGCGCCCGCCTCGACGCCGAGGCGCGGGCACAGTGAGCGAATCCAGAAGACCGGCACGCCGCGGACGGTCCGGTTCGGGGGCACGCAACAACCGACCCCGCCAGGCACGCCGCCCCGACGCATCGTGGGCAGGCCTGGATCAGCCGCGGGTGGCGGCGAGAGACGTGTTGCGAGCGGTCCGTGAGCGAGATGCCTACGCGAACCTCGTGCTGCCCGGTCTCCTACGGGAGCGCCGCATCGACGGCCGGGACGCAGCTCTGGCTACGGAACTGGCCTACGGTGCGGCCCGTGCGCGCGGACTCCTCGACGCAGTCATCGCCGAGTGCGCAGGCAGGCCTGTCGAGGAGATCGACGGACCCCTGCTCGATGTTTTGCAACTCGGCGCCTACCAACTGTTGCGCACTCGGGTGGCCCCACACGCCGCGGTCGCGACATCGGTCGACCTCGTGCGGGCGGAAGCGGGACAGGGGAAGGCCGGCTTCGTCAACGCCGTGCTGCGCCGGGTGTCCGAGCACACGGAATCCGAGTGGGTGGAGCGTCTGGCCCCCACCGACCCGGTGGGTCGATTGGCGTTCGAACACGCGCACCCGACGTGGATCGCCCAGGCGTTCTCCGACGCGCTCGGCCCCGACGCCGGAGAACTCGAGGACGTGCTCGTCGCGGACGACGCACGACCGGTGGTGCATCTGGTCGCCAGGCCGGGAGAGATTTCCTCGGAGGAACTCGCCCTCATGACGGGAGGCGAGGTGGGACGGTACTCGCCCTATGCGGTGTACCTCGACGGCGGAGATCCTGGACTCCTCGATGCTGTTCGTGAGGGGTTTGCCGGCGTTCAGGACGAAGGCAGCCAGCTGGTCGCCCTGGCACTTTCCCGCGCCCCGCTCGAAGGGCCGGACACCGGTCGTTGGCTCGATCTGTGTGCGGGTCCGGGAGGCAAGGCGGCGCTACTCGGCGCTCTCGCGGAAATCGAGGGTGGGCGAGTCGATGCGGTCGAACCGGTCGAGCACCGCGCCGACCTGATCCGCAAGACGACCAGGGAACTCCCGGTCGACGTCAGGGTCGCGGACGGCCGTGATCCAGGGCTCGAGAGCGGGTATGACCGTGTTCTGGTCGATGCGCCCTGCACCGGTCTGGGTGCGCTGCGCCGTCGCCCTGAGGCGCGGTGGCGCAGGAAGCCCTCCGACGTGGCCGGACTGGTGAAGCTGCAGCGGGAACTTCTCGCGTCGGCTATATCCCTGGTACGCCCGGGCGGGGTGGTGCTCTATGCAACGTGTTCGCCGCACTTGTCGGAGACCGTCACGGTCGTCGCAGACGCGGTTCGGCGCTATGGCCTGAGCGCCCTCGACACCCGTGAGTTGGTTCCGGGTGTGCCGAATGTGGGGGACGGCCCGAGCGTTCAGCTGTGGCCGCACCGCCACGGCACCGACGCAATGTTCTTGGCCGCACTACGCAAGCCGTCGAACTGACGACACCTTGGTCGAGTCGCGTTCGAGCACCCTCCGGTCGATTCAGAGCTGGTCGAACCGATTGCTCAGTTCGGGGGGTGCCTTGACACGCCACGCCCGCCGGAGGAGTTCGGTCAACTCGGCACCTTCGACCTTCTCGAGGTTGACGAGTATCGAACCGGATCCGTCGTAGTGCGGCGTGGTGTAGTACGGGCCGCCCTGTGCCAGCAGTGCGGCTTTCTCGTCGAGGCCGCACATCACCGCCAGAGCGCCGTCGGACTCGATCCGCAACCGGGCGAGCAGCGTGCCCGCCACCTTCAGTGCCGGGGTCTGGTACGCGGTGCTTTCCTCCACCTCCGGTAGAGACAACCCGATCTCCACCACATCCGTCCAGGTCTGCATACCCCCAGTATGGACCGCATGCCTGGACTCGGACTCGCCGCCGACTAAACTCGCCGTGTGGCAACCCCGATGATTGCACCGTCTATTCTGTCCGCAGATTTCGCGCGTCTCGCCGAGGAGGCGACGGCGGTGGCTGGCGCCGACTGGCTGCACGTCGACGTGATGGACGCGCATTTCGTGCCTAATCTGACAATCGGCCTTCCCGTGGTGAAGAGCTTGCTCGCAGCCACCGACATTCCCCTCGACTGTCATCTGATGATCGAAGATCCCGATCGTTGGGCGCCGTCCTACGCCGAGGCAGGCGCACACAACGTCACAATCCATGCCGAGGCCGCCGACGACCCTTGTTCTCTGGCCAGAGACATTCGTGCTGCGGGGGCGAAGGCTGGACTCAGCGTCAAACCCGGAACGCGGATCGAGCCCTACGTCGAGATCTTGAAGGACTTCGACACTCTCCTCGTGATGAGCGTGGAACCCGGGTTCGGAGGTCAGTCGTTCATGCCCGAGGTCCTGTCCAAGGCGAAGACGATTCGGCGCCTCGTGGACTCCGGCGAACTGACACTGGTCGTCGAGATCGACGGTGGCATCAACGCGGACACCATCGAGGCAGCCGCGGAGGCGGGAGTCGACTGCTTCGTGTCCGGTTCCGGGGTCTACGGCGCAAGCGACCCGGCGGAAGCGGTGCGTGCTCTGAGGGCCGCCGCGGCGAAAGCGTCACCGCATCTTACGTCGCCGTTGTAGCGACGCCATCACAACACGAAAGCCGACAGTGTGAAAGTTTCTGCGCGACATAAGAACTCGGAAGCAGATCTTGACGCGGCCATGCAGATCGCCATCGGCGCTGCGGAATCGGCTCGCGGATTCACAAGCCCCAATCCTCCGGTGGGCGCGGTTGTACTCGATTCCTCCGGGCGCATCGCCGGAGTCGGTATGACGCAGCCCCCGGGTGGTCCACATGCCGAGATCGTGGCGCTACGTGAGGCGGGCGACGCTGCGCGCGGTGGCACGGCAGTGGTCACTTTGGAACCGTGCAATCACCAGGGCCGTACAGGTCCGTGCTCGCAGGCTCTCGTCGATGCAGGCATCGCGGCGGTGTACTACGCGGTGGGCGATCCGAACCCGGAGGCGGCCGGCGGCGCGGCGACGCTCGCTTCGGCAGGGATCGAGGTGAGTTCCGGCTTGCGCGAGCAGGCTGTGGAAAGCGGCCCACTGCGGGCATGGCTTCACCGGCAGCGCACCGGCCTGCCACACGTGACCTGGAAGTACGCGGCCACCCTCGACGGACGTAGCGCTGCCGCCGACGGCACCAGCCAGTGGATCACCGGCCAGGAGGCCAGGGCGCGGGTTCATGCGGATCGGGCCAAACTCGATGCCATCGTGGTCGGCACGGGAACGGTATTGGCCGACAATCCACGACTGACCGCGCGAACGGCCGACGGATCGCTCGCGTCACATCAACCGGTACGTGTCGTCGTCGGTCTCACAGATATTCCGGCGGACGCCCATGTCCTGGACGACTCGGCACCCACACTGCGTCTACGCACGCGGAATGTGGACGAGGTCGTCGCGGCGCTCGCGGAGTACACCGACGTTCTGCTCGAGGGCGGGCCGAGGCTGGCGGGTGCGTTCCTCTCGGCGGGCCGGGTCGACCGGATCCAGGCCTATGTTGCGCCACTGGTACTCGGTGCGGGTGCCGCCGCGATGACGGAGGCAGGTGTGCAGACGATCGACGACGCTCTGCGCTTCCGTTTCGAGTCGATGGAAACAATCGGCCCAGATTTGTTGTTGAGTCTGGTTCCGGCTTCGGCCGGCAGCGCTGATCGCCCGCAAACCTCTGATCACCCAGAAATCTAGGAGTCGCCACAGTGTTCACCGGGATCGTCGAAGAGTTGGGCGAAGTTGTCGGAAAGGAGGAACTGGCCGATGCTGCGCGGTTCACCGTGCGCGGCCCCGTCGTCACTTCCGATGCGTCTCACGGCGATTCGATCGCGGTGAACGGGGTGTGCCTGACCGTGGTAGACGTGCTGGAGGACGGCTTGTTCACCGCCGATGTGATGCAGGAAACGCTGAACCGGTCGAGCCTGGAGAAGATCGACGTGGGCAGCCGTGTGAATCTCGAGCGGGCCGCCGCGCTGAACAGCCGCCTGGGCGGACACCTCGTCCAGGGGCACGTCGACGGAACCGGGCGCATCGTGAGTCGCAATCGGTCCGAGAACTGGGAGGTCGTGCGCATCACTCTTCCAGAAGCCATTTCTCGGTACGTGGTGGAGAAGGGATCGATCACAGTCGACGGCGTGTCGTTGACCGTCTCTGCGCTCGGCGGTGAGCGGGGGGACGAATTCTTCGAGATCTCGCTGATCCCGACCACGCTGCAACTGACCACTCTCGGGACCGCGGACGTAGGTACGGCCGTGAACCTCGAGGTCGACGTGATCGCGAAGTATGTGGAGCGGCTGCAGGCGGCAGACCGCTGAGTCGTAATGTTGAGGAGCATCCCTCGGATGTATCCGTTGTATCGCAGATGCGCAGGACAAGACTTTTGGAGACCGAATACGTGACCAGGTTCGACAGTATCGAGCGCGCCGTTGCGGACATCGCCGCAGGTAAGGCCGTCGTCGTCGTCGACGACGAGGACCGTGAGAACGAGGGCGACCTCATCTTTGCCGCGGAGAAGGCCACCCCCGAACTGGTCGCGTTCATGGTTCGGTACACATCCGGCTACCTGTGTGTGCCGCTCGACGGTGCGGATTGCGACCGCCTTGGTCTGCCACCGATGTACGCGACCAACCAGGACAAACACGGCACCGCATACACGGTGACCGTTGACGCGCGTGAGGGCATCGGAACCGGTATCTCGGCATCCGACCGTGCCGCCACCATGCGGTTGCTGGCGAACCCGACCAGCGGCGCGCATGACTTCACCCGCCCCGGACACGTTGTGCCGCTGCGGGCGAAGGAAGGTGGCGTGCTGCGGCGACCGGGCCACACCGAAGCGGCCGTCGACCTGGCCCGCATGGCAGATCTGCGTCCCGCCGGTGTGATCTGCGAGATCGTCAGCCAGAAGGACGAGGGCGCGATGGCGCAGACCGACGAACTCCGGGTCTTCGCCGACGAGCACGACCTCGCGCTGATTTCCATCGCGGACCTGATCGCTTGGCGCCGCAGGCACGAGAAGCAGGTGGTGCGCGTGGCGGCCGCGCGCATCCCCACCCGGCACGGCGAGTTCACCGCCGTCGGGTACCGCAGTATCTATGACGACGTCGAGCATGTGGCACTGGTTCGTGGCGACATTGCAGGTCCAGGTGGTGACGGCGGTGACGTGCTGGTGCGAGTGCACTCCGAATGCCTCACCGGGGACGTCTTCGGCTCGCTCCGGTGCGACTGTGGCCCGCAACTGGAGGCCGCTCTGGACATGGTCGCCCAGGAGGGCCGAGGTGTGGTCCTGTACATGCGCGGACACGAGGGCCGGGGAATAGGCCTGATGCACAAACTGCAGGCATACCAACTGCAGGATTCTGGTTCGGACACCATCGATGCCAATCTCGAGCTGGGCCTGCCCGCCGACGCCCGCGACTACGGCATCGGCGCCCAGATCCTCGTGGACCTCGGTATCTCCTCGATGCGCCTGCTCACCAACAATCCCGCCAAGCGCGTGGGACTCGATGGGTACGGGCTGCATATCACCGAGCGGGTGTCGATGCCGTTGCGCGCGAATGCCGAAAATCTGACGTATTTGCGCACGAAGCGCGACCGGATGGGCCACGACCTGATCGGACTCGACGACTACGACACGGGTGAGATCCTATGAGTGGCGAGGGAACGCCCGACCTGCAACTGGGTGAGGCGGGCGGTCTCCGGCTGGCGATCGTCGCCGGCCGGTGGCACAGCGAGATCTGCGATGCGCTGATTGCAGGCGCACAGCGGGTAGCAGACGAGGCCGACGTGAAGGATGTCACGTTGGCTCGGGTCGCCGGTGCCATCGAGCTTCCGGTTGTGGCGCAGGCACTCGCTCGTACCCACGATGCCGTCGTCGCTCTCGGTGTCGTCATTCGCGGTGGTACCCCGCATTTCGAATACGTCTGCGAAGCCGTGACGGCCGGCCTGACCCGTGTGTCGCTCGACGAGAACACGCCGGTCGGAAACGGCGTGCTTACGACGGACACCGTGCAGCAGGCGATCGACCGCAGCGGAATGCCAGGCTCGGCCGAGGACAAGGGTGGCCAAGCATGTGCGGCTGCCCTCGATGCCGCGGTCACCCTGGCGAAGCTGCGTCAGGTCGCGGAGACAGTCAAGTGATCGGGAAGCAAGTGATCGAGAAGCGTTCCACGTCCCCTGCGGCATCCGAGTGGGAGTTCGTCGCGAGGCCTCGGAAATCGCGCCGGTGGGCGTTCGGGGTGGCGATTCTCATCGTCGTCCTTCACGTGACGTTCGCGATTCTGCTTCGCGGTGACGGAACGGGTGTCTACTTTCGTTTCGCCGACCAGGTGGCTTTCGCGGGAATCGGTTTTCTCCTGGCAGCCGGGGTGTTGTTGCTGACCCGTCCGAGGGTGAGGATCGGACCCCGGGGCATCGCCGTGAGGAACGTGCTCGGTGAGCGCATCGTCGACTGGGACCTCTACGAAGGTTTGTCCTTTCCGGACGGAGCGGCGTGGGCTCGAATAGAACTCCCCGACGACGAGTACATAGCGGTGATGGCCATCCAGTCGAACGACCGCGAGTATGCCGTGGACTCCGTACGCCGATTCCGCGAACTCGTGTCGGAGCACGCTCCGACCTGACCGGTCCGGCTTTCTGGCTGCGCGTCGATGTGTCGGCTTCGTCGGTGGCGCCGACTAACGTGAAGGAGTGCCAGATCCTTCGACGTATCGCCCGGCGACCGGAACGATTCCGGTCGATCCAGGGGTCTACAAGTTCCGCGATCCACACGGCCGGGTCATCTATGTCGGGAAGGCGAAGAGTCTTCGTTCACGGCTGAGTTCCTACTTCGCCGATATTTCGACGCTGCACCCACGTACCCGGCAGATGGTGACGACCGCAGGCAGTGTCGAGTGGACCGTGGTGAACACCGAGGTCGAAGCGCTCCAGCTCGAATACAACTGGATCAAGGAATTCGATCCACGGTTCAACGTCCGATACCGTGACGACAAGACGTATCCGGTCCTCGCAGTCACTCTGAACGAGGAATACCCGAGGCTGTTCGTCTACCGCGGACCCCGGCGCAAGGGTGTGCGCTACTTCGGTCCCTACTCGCACGCATGGGCCATCCGGGAGACTCTCGATCTCCTGCTCCGGGTATTTCCGGCCCGCACCTGTTCCGCCGGGGTTTTCAAACGTCACAACCAGATCGGTCGCCCCTGCCTGCTCGGCTACATCGACAAGTGCTCAGCGCCGTGCGTCGGCAGGGTATCGGCTGTCGAACATCGTCAGATCGTGGAGGACTTCTGCGACTTCCTGGCGGGGCGCACCGACAAACTGGTCCGGGAGATCGAGTCGCAGATGGTCGCGGCGGCCGAAGAACTCGACTTCGAACGGGCCGCGCGTCTGCGTGACGACCTCGGCGCCCTCAGGCGCGCACTCGAGAAGCAGGCTGTCGTGCTCGGGGACGGAACCGACGCGGACCTCGTCGCGTTCGCGACCGATGAACTAGAGGCCGCGGTGCAGGTCTTCCACGTACGAGGCGGCCGGGTACGCGGCCAGCGTGGTTGGGTGGTCGAAAAGGCAGGCGACGTCATCGACTGGGCCGCTGTGGATTCCGATGCAGGGTCGGACCTGCCGCTGCTCGTCGAGCAGTTCCTCACCCAGTTCTACGGGGAGCAGGCCTCGCTGTCGGGTGACGCCGTCGCGGGTACCAGCGGAGTGCCCCGGGAGGTCTTGGTACCCGTGCTGCCTCCCGATGCCGAGCAGGTTCAAGCGTGGCTGAGCAGCCTGCGTGGATCGACGGTTCGGTTGCGTGTACCCCGGCGCGGCGACAAGAAGGCGCTCGCCGAAACCGTGCAGCGCAATGCGACGGAGGCCCTTGCCCAGCACAAGTTGCGCCGCGCAGGCGACTTCACCTCGCGATCCGCGGCACTGCAGGGAATTCAAGAGGCCCTCGATCTGGATTCGGCGCCACTGCGCATCGAGTGCGTCGACATCAGCCACGTGCAGGGCACCGACGTGGTGGCCTCGCTCGTCGTCTTCGAGGACGGCCTGCCGCGCAAATCCGACTATCGCCACTACGCGATCAAGGAGGCGGCGGGGGAGGGCCGTTCCGACGACGTGGCCAGCATCGCGGAGATCACTCGCCGTCGGTTCCTTCGGCACAAACGCGACGTCGGGGTACCACCGCCGGCAGAGGGCGCGGACACAGACGAGGCGGCGGGGGGTAACGGCGGCGACTCGGCGCCGGAGGCGGCGATCGACCCACAGACCGGAAGGCCCAGGCGTTTCGCATACCCGCCGAACCTGTTCGTCGTAGACGGCGGAGCCCCGCAGGTGACCGCCGCGTCGGCTGTGCTCGACGAACTGGGGATCACCGACGTCGCGGTGATCGGATTGGCGAAGCGACTGGAAGAGGTATGGGTTCCAGGGGAGGAGGATCCGGTGATCCTCCCGCGCACCAGCGAATCCTTGTACCTGTTGCAGCGGGTGCGTGACGAAGCCCACCGCTTCGCGATCACGTTCCACCGCAGCAAGCGTTCCCGGCGCATGACTGCGTCTGCACTCGACTCGGTGCGAGGTCTCGGTGACACCCGCCGCAAGGCGCTGGTGACACATTTCGGATCCGTCGCACGCCTCGAAAAGGCCAGCGTCGAGGAGATCACGGCGGTGCCGGGCATCGGTACCGCGACCGCGAAGGCGGTCCTGGCCGCTCTCGGGGCTGGGAAAGTGTCTGCGCCGGCGGCGGGAGTGGGGGATGATGAACCCGATCGGAACGAATCGGGCACAGGCGGAGAGGGCCGCGTAGATATCGAGCACGAAGGGGCAGGGCAGCGAGACAGCACGACGTAGGGGAACAGCGCTTCACAACGGACGGGTGTCGAGTGAACGAGCAGTACACGCGAAACAACAACACACACACGGTTCGGCCAATGGACTTTCTTCTCGTCACCGGACTGTCGGGAGCAGGTCTGCAGACTGCGGCCAGCGTTCTCGAGGATCTGGGGTGGTATGTCGCGGACAATCTGCCCCCGGAACTGATCTCCAGGATGGTGGATCTGAGTCTGGAATCCGAGTCCCGGCTGGAACGCCTCGCGGTTGTCATCGACGTGCGCAGCAGGTTGTTCACGGGTGACCTGGGTTCCGTCCTCGTCGAGCTCGAGAGCAAGCCGGTGCATACGAGGGTGCTCTACCTCGATGCCTCTGACGAGGTTCTGGTTCGTCGATTCGAACAGGTCCGCCGCAGCCATCCTCTGTCCGGCGGAGGGGCGGAAGGTACTCTCTCCGAAGGAATTGCCGCCGAGCGCGATCAACTCGCCAAGGTCAAGGCGGCCGCAGACCTGGTGATCGACACATCCTCTCTCGCCGTGCACCAACTGCGCCGAAAGATCGAGGATGCGTTCGGCGATGCCGGGAACAGGACGATGCAAGTTACAGTCCAGTCGTTCGGGTTCAAGTACGGTCTCCCGATGGACGCCGATCTAGTATGCGACGTTCGGTTCCTGCCCAATCCGTACTGGATACCCGAGTTGCGCCCGAGCACCGGTCAGAGTGCGGACGTGCGGGATTACGTATTGGCTCAGGACGGTGCCGAGGATTACCTCACCACCTACCACCATCTGCTGGATCTGACGATCGCTGGATATCGTCGGGAAGGGAAGCGCTATATGACCATCGCGGTGGGTTGTACCGGCGGCAAACATCGAAGTGTCGCGATGTCGGAGGCACTGGCGGCTCGGCTCGAGAAGGACCCCGGGGTCAGCGCGCGAGTGGTCCATCGCGACCTGGGGCGCGAATGACTTCAGGTGGCCTGCCGCCGGCCATCGTTGCTTTCGGCGGGGGGCACGGACTGTTCGCCACCCTCAGCGCGGCGCGCCGACTCAGTCGTGACGTGACGGCTGTGGTCACCGTCGCGGACGACGGGGGATCGTCGGGACGCCTGCGCGCCGAACTCGGTGTGATTCCGCCAGGTGATCTGCGGATGGCGCTGGCCGCACTCGCTGCGGACGACCCCGACGTCCGGGACTGGACGGAGACCATCCAACACCGCTTCGGCGGAATCGGAGCCCTGGCAGGGCATTCGGTCGGAAATCTCATCTTTGCGGGCCTCACCGAAGTTCTCGGTGATCCGGTCGCTGCGCTCGACGAACTCGGAAGGTTGTTGCGGATCAACGGGCGCGTCCTCCCGATGTCGCCGATTGCGCTGGAGATCGAAGCCGACGTTCAGGGTCTCGAGGCGGACCCGCGGGTGAGCCGGTGCATTCGGGGACAGGTCGCAGTGGCGACCACTCCGGGCAAGGTGCGTCGGGTGCGACTGCTGCCGGCGAATCCTCCGGCATGCCCGGATGCGGTTCAGGCGATCGGCGCCGCGGACATGGTCTTGCTCGGCCCCGGATCGTGGTTCTCCAGTGTCATTCCTCACGTGCTGGTGCCCGACCTCCGCGACGCCCTGATCGCCACCGCCGCACGAAAGGTGCTGGTGCTCAACCTTGCTCCAGAGCCGGGCGAGACCGCAGGATTCTCCGCCGAGCGCCATCTCCACATACTGTCCCAGCACGCTCCTGAACTGGCCGTCGATTTCGTTGTGGTTGATTCGGGATTGGTGCCGCAAGGTCGTCAACGTGAGCATCTCGCCCGCGCTGCGAGCCAACTCCGAGCCCGCGTTGTCTATGCCGACGTGTCGGAGCACGGTACCCATACACACAATGCGGGCAAGCTCGCGTCCGTTCTCGAACACCTCCCCGGTGACCCCGATCTGGGTGCAGTGAGGAGCACGCCGTCCGAGACAGCAGTGGATGCGGTGTCCGAGACACCAGAGGAAAGGAAGAGCGCTTCGTGGCAATGACAGCAGAGGTCAAAGATGAACTCAGTCGTCTCGTCGTCACTCATGTGAGTTGCCGGAAGGCCGAGGTCTCGTCGCTGCTGCGGTTCGCAGGGGGATTGCACATAGTCGGCGGCAGGGTGGTGGTCGAGGCGGAAGTGGATCTCGGTTCGACAGCGCGGAGGTTGCGCCGGGAGATCTTCGACTTGTTCACCTACAACGCCGATGTCCATGTCCTGAGCGCGGGTGGGCTGCGGAAGTCTTCGCGGTACATCGTGCGCGTCGCGAAGGAGGGGGAGGCACTCGCCCGGCAGACGGGGCTGTTGGACTCGCGCGGACGTCCGGTACGTGGACTCCCCGCGCAGGTTGTGGGGGGAAGTGTGGCCGATGCGGAGTCGGCGTGGCGCGGTGCGTTCCTGGCGCACGGCTCCCTGACCGAGCCCGGACGCTCGTCGGCTCTCGAGGTCAGCTGTCCTGGACCGGAGGCAGCGCTTGCGCTGGTCGGCGCAGCCCGCAGGCTCGGCATCTCGGCGAAGGCACGTGAGGTCCGCGGTATGGACCGGGTAGTGATCCGCGATGGAGAGGCCATCGGCGCTCTTCTGACCCGGATGGGGGCCCAGGACACTCGCTTGGTGTGGGAGGAACGCCGCATGCGCCGGGAAGTCCGGGCGACGGCCAACCGTCTCGCCAACTTCGACGACGCCAACCTGCGCCGCTCCGCCCGGGCGGCCGTGGCGGCCGCAGCCCGCGTGGAGCGCGCGCTCGAGATCCTTGGCGACGAGGTGCCGGACCATCTTGCGGCCGCGGGCCATCTGCGGGTGAAGCACCGACAGGCATCGCTGGAGGAACTGGGGCAACTGGCCGACCCACCGATGACGAAGGATGCTGTGGCAGGCCGAATTCGACGTCTACTGTCGATGGCCGATCGCAGGGCCAAGGAGGCCGGTATCCCAGACACCGAGTCGGCTGTCACCGCGGATCTTCTCGACGACGAGTAGCAACCCGCCGGGCACGGACCCTGGGCGCAGGGTGGATTACGCGCGTCCTGATCCGGCGCACTAGTGTGGTGGAGACATCCAATGATGAATCCCACACCCGACCATCGCGTGAGGGTCGGTACATAGTGCGGGACAGAGATGCACAACCAGAATCATGCGCAAAGGAGCAGATTGTGACTGTTCGTGTAGGTGTAAACGGTTTCGGTCGCATTGGACGAAACTTCTTCAGAGCGGTGGACGCGCAGAAGGCGCTCGGAACGACCGACATCGAGATTGTGGCGGTCAACGACCTCACGGATAACGCATCGCTGGCGCACCTCCTGAAGTACGACTCGATTTTGGGCCGTCTACCGCACGACGTTTCGCTCGAGGGCGAAGACACCATCGTCGTCGGCGACCAGAAGATCAAGGCTCTCGCCATCAAGGACGGCCCTGCGGCGCTTCCGTGGGGTGATCTGGGCGTCGACGTCGTCGTCGAGTCCACCGGAATTTTCACTGACGCCACCAAGGCGAAGGGCCACCTGTCCGCCGGCGCCAAGAAGGTCATCATCTCGGCCCCGGCCAAGGGCGAAGACATCACCATCGTGATGGGCGTGAACGACGACAAGTACGACGGCAGCCAGAACATCATCTCGAACGCGTCTTGCACCACCAACTGCCTCGGCCCGATCGCCAAGGTGCTCGACGACGAGTTCGGCATCGTCAAGGGACTCATGACCACGGTCCATGCGTACACCCAGGACCAGAACCTGCAGGACGGGCCGCACAGCGACCTGCGTCGCGCTCGTGCCGCCGCCCTGAATGTGGTTCCCACCGGCACCGGTGCCGCCAAGGCGATCGGCCTCGTCCTTCCGCAGTTGCTCGGCAAACTGGACGGCTATGCGCTTCGCGTGCCGATCCCGACGGGTTCGGTTACCGACCTCACGGCGAACCTGCGCAAGACGGCGTCCGTCGAGGACATCAATGCAGCGATGAAGGCCGCCGCAGAGGGGCCGCTCGCGGGCATCCTGAAGTACACCGAGGCTCCGCTCGTGTCCTCGGACATCGTCACGGATCCGCACTCCTCCATCTTCGATGCGGGCCTCACCAAGGTCATCGAGGATCAGGCCAAGATCGTGTCCTGGTACGACAACGAGTGGGGCTACTCCAACCGTCTGGCCGACCTCATCGGTCTCGTCGCCAAGTCTCTCTGAGCGAAGGTCCGGTAACTGTGCCAGTTCAGACTCTCGAGGATCTGCGCAAAATCGGGGTGGAGGGACGTGGTGTGCTTGTTCGATGCGACCTCAACGTTCCGCTCGACGGTAACGAGATCACCGATCCCGGGCGCATCATTGCATCCGTTCCGACACTGAAGGCGTTGGCTGAGGCGGGTGCCAAAGTCATCGTGACGGCCCACCTGGGTCGACCCAAGGGCGTGCCCGACCCGAAATTCTCCCTCGCTCCAGTTGCGGCGAAACTTGCCGAGATGCTCGGCCGCAACGTACAACTCGCTGGTGACGTCGTCGGGCAGGATGCCTTGGCGCGTTCGGAGGGATTGACCGACGGCGACGTACTCCTGTTGGAGAACATTCGCTTCGACCCCCGCGAGACCAGCAAGGACGAGGCTGAACGCACCAAGCTCGCTGAGGCGCTGGTCGAACTCGTCGGCGACGACGGTGCGTTCGTCTCCGACGGTTTCGGTGTCGTCCACCGCGAGCAGGCGTCCGTCTACGACGTGGCGAAGCTTCTTCCGCACTATGCGGGGACGCTGGTCGCCGCTGAGGTCGAGGTGCTCGGCAAACTGGGCGGGGCTGACGGCGCGGGGCCCGAACGGCCCTACGCCGTGGTCCTCGGCGGTTCCAAGGTGTCGGACAAGCTCGCCGTGATCGAGGCACTCGCCCCCAAGGTTGACACGCTGGTCATCGGTGGCGGCATGTTCTACACGTTCCTGGCAGCGCAGGGCCTCTCGGTGGGTGACTCGCTGTGCGAGGAGCCGATGATCGACACGTGTAAGGAATTGCTCGAGCGGTACGGCGACGTCATCCACATCCCGCAGGACGTGGTGATAGCGGATTCGTTCGCGGCCGATGCCGAGTCGAAGACCGTGTCGGTGCTCGAGATTCCGGACGGCTGGATGGGTCTGGACATCGGCCCGAAGTCGGTGAGCCGCTTCGCCGCCATCTTGGCCGGCGCCAAGACAGTGTTCTGGAATGGCCCGATGGGTGTGTTCGAGTTCGAGAAGTTCTCGGCAGGCACCAAGGGCGTCGCCGAGGCGATCATCGAAGCGACCGGCAAGGGCGCATTCAGCGTCGTCGGCGGTGGCGACTCGGCGGCGGCGGTACGACTGCTCGGTCTGCCCGAGGACGGGTTCTCACACATCTCCACCGGCGGCGGTGCATCTCTCGAATACCTCGAGGGTAAGCAACTTCCCGGCATATCGGTTCTGGAGGGCTGAATATTGACATCTCCCGCCGCTTCGGCGCATCGAAAGGCGCGAAAGCCCCTGATCGCCGGCAACTGGAAGATGAACCTGAACCATCTAGAGGCCATCGCGCTGGTTCAGAAGATTGCCTTCTCCCTCCCGGCGAAGTACTTCGATCGGGTCGACGTGACGGTCCTTCCGCCGTTCACCGATATTCGCAGCGTGCAAACCCTTGTCGAGGGAGACAAACTTCTGCTCACCTACGGTGCGCAGGATGTCTCGGCCCAGGACTCGGGTGCGTTCACCGGCGAGATCAGCGGTTCCATGCTGGCCAAGCTGGGATGCGCCTTCGTCGTCGTCGGACATTCCGAGCGTCGGACCCTTCACGGTGAGGACAACGCCACCGTGCTGGCGAAGACCAAGGCCGCGTTGAAGAACGGTTTGACCCCGATCGTGTGCATCGGCGAGGGTCTCGACATCCGCGAGGCCCGCGAGCACGTGTCCTACAACGTCGAGCAGTTGCGGGGCTCGCTCGCCGGGCTGTCAGCCGAGGAGGTCTCCAAGGTCGTCATCGCCTACGAACCGGTGTGGGCTATCGGAACCGGTCGCGTCGCCAGTGCTGCGGATGCGCAGGAAGTGTGCGCTGCGGTTCGGGCGGAGCTGGGCGAATTGGCGTCCCCGGCGGTGGCCTCCACCGTTCGCGTGCTCTACGGCGGAAGTGTCAACGCCAAGAATGTCGGCGAGATCGTCGGACAGGCTGATGTGGACGGCGCCCTGGTGGGCGGTGCATCGCTGAAGGCGGACGAGTTCGCCACGCTGTCTGCCATCGCGGCGGGCGGACCGCTGCCCTGAGGCGCTGGCTGCGCCTGTAGGGTGTACAAGGTTGAAGTTGTTTCTACTGGACGGGTGGACGTAGACAGACATGGCACTGTTCCTGGATATCCTGCTGGTGGTCACCAGCTTGCTGCTGGTCCTGCTGGTGTTGCTGCACCGCGCCAAGGGCGGCGGTCTTTCCAGCCTGTTCGGCGGCGGCGTTCAGTCGAGTCTGTCCGGTTCCACGGTGGTGGAGAAGAACCTTGACCGACTCACCGTCTTCACAGCTCTGATCTGGGTGATCGCGATCATCGGTATCGGCTTGGAGATCAAGTTCGGCTGATCGCGAACATCGGTATCGGCCCGGAACTCGAGTTCGGCTGCTCGCCCTCATCATGCGGGCAGGCCGTTTCGGGCCGATACTGGATTCATGATCGAAACCCCACGTGAGGCCACTGAACCCCTCCGCGAGGACATTCGACTACTGGGCGGCATCCTCGGCCAGATAGTGCGGGAGCAAGCCGGCGACAGGGTTTTCGACCTAGTGGAGAAGGCCAGGGTCGAATCGTTCCGGGTCCGCCGTTCCGAGATCGATCGCACTGATCTGGCGGACATGTTCACGCAGGTCTCCAGTGAGGATGCCATTCCCGTGATCAGGGCGTTCAGCCACTTCGCCCTTCTCGCGAATCTCGCCGAAGACATCCATCGCGAGCGCAGGCGCGCCATCCACATGGCGGCGGGAGAACCCGCCCCCGCCAGCACCCTGGCCGCCACCTACGCCAAGCTCGACGCAGCGCGTCTCGACAGCGCTCTGGTCGCCGACGCACTGGACGGGGCGCTCGTGTCGCCTGTCATCACAGCGCACCCCACCGAGACGCGTCGCCGGACCGTGTTCGAGACGCAGACTCGGATTACCGAACTGATGCGATTCCGGGAGCGCACTTCGCTGACCGAGTCCGAGATCGAGGCCGTCGACATCGGGTTGCGCCGCCAGATCCTCACGTTGTGGCAGACCGCCCTGATCCGGTTGGCCCGGTTGCGGATCCAGGATGAGATTGCGGTCGGGCTGCGATACTACGACGCGGCACTGTTCGAGGTAGTCCCCAAGATCAACGCAGAACTCCGCAGTGCCCTGCGTGCCCGTTGGCCGGACGCGAACCTGTATCGCGAACCGATACTGCGCCCGGGGTCATGGATCGGCGGTGACCGGGACGGCAATCCGTACGTCACCGACGAGGTCGTCCGCCAGGCCACTACCCGCGCGGCTGCCACGGCCATCGAACATCATCTCGCCGAAGTCGAGGTTCTCGAAAGCGAACTGTCGATGTCGGCCAGGCTCGTCACGGTCACCCCAGGGCTGGACCTGCTTGCCGCAGCCTCCCACGACGATTCACCGTCTCGAATCGACGAGCCGTACCGCCGAGCGCTGCGGGGAATCAGAGGACGCCTCACAGCGACCGCACAGCAGGTCCTGGGAAGCACACCTGAACACGGGCTCGACATCGGTCTCGACCCCTATCACACCCCACAGGAGATGCTCGACGAACTCGACATCGTCGACGACTCACTGCGAGCCGTCGGTGACGCCACGATCGCCGACGACCGCCTCGCAACCCTGCGGGACTCGGTCGAGGTGTTCGGATTCCATCTCTGCGGACTCGATATGCGGCAGAACTCGGAAGTACACGAGACGGTGGTCGCGGAGTTGCTGGCATGGGCAGGGGTGCACGCCGACTATCGGTCGCTGTCCGAAGATGAACGAGTCGAACTGCTGTCGACAGAGTTGTCCACGCGCCGTCCGTTGACCAGCGCGAAAGCTCGATTCAGCGAACTGACGACGAAGGAGCTGGCCATACTCGCTGCCGGCGCGAGTGCAGTTCGTACGCTGGGCGACGGGGCGGTGCCGAACTACATCATCAGCATGTGCACGTCAGTAAGCGACATGCTCGAAGCAGCTGTCCTGTTGAAGGAAGTGGGCCTACTCGATATCGGATCAGATGTCGGGCCGATCTGTCCGGTCGGGATCGTGCCGCTGTTCGAGACGATCGAGGACCTGCAGCAGGGAGCATCAACGCTCGAGGCGACCCTCGAGGTTCCGGTGTATCGGGCTCTGGTGGCTTCGCGAGGTGACTCGCAGGAAGTGATGCTCGGGTACTCCGATTCGAACAAGGATGGTGGCTACCTCGCTGCCAACTGGGCGTTGTACCGAGCGGAGCTGGACCTGGTAGACATCGCCCGTAAGACGGGAATCCGGCTGCGGCTGTTCCACGGTCGCGGCGGAACCGTTGGCAGGGGCGGTGGTCCAAGTTACGAGGCGATTCTGGCGCAACCTCCGGGGGCGGTGGCAGGGTCTCTGAGAATCACCGAACAGGGCGAGGTCATCGCCGCCAAGTATGCGGAACCGCGTCTTGCGCAACGCAATCTGGAGACACTGCTCGCGGCGACGCTCGAAGCTACCCTGCTCGACGTCGAGGGGCTCGGCGACGAGGCCGAACCTGCATACCGGGTCCTCGACGAGCTCGCGGTGCTTGCACGGCAGGCGTACAGCGAATTGGTGCACGACACACCGGGATTCGTGCAGTACTTCGAGATGTCGACCCCCGTCGCCGAGATCGGATCGCTGAACATCGGCAGTAGGCCCGCGTCCCGCAAACAGACGAAGGCGATCTCGGATCTGCGGGCGATTCCCTGGGTACTGTCCTGGAGCCAGTCCCGAGTGATGCTTCCCGGCTGGTACGGCACCGGCACGGCACTGGAGCAGTGGACGGCTGACGACCCCGGCAATGTGGCTACGTTGTCGCGGCTGTATCAGACGTGGCCATTCTTCAGGACCGTGATGTCGAATATGGCGATGGTGATGGCCAAGTCCGACATGGGGCTGGCAGCCAGATATTCGGAACTTGTGCCGGACGAGGAGCTGCGGCAGAGAGTGTTCGGCAAGATTGCCGACGAACACGCGCGCACCATCCGGATGTACAAGGCGATCACCGGAAATGACACACTGTTCGCCGACAACCCGGGCCTCGAACGGTCACTGCACAATCGGTTCCCGTACCTCGAGCCGCTCAATCACCTTCAGGTGGAACTATTGCGGCGATACCGCAGCGGGGACGACAGCGATCAGACCCGGAGCGGCATCCAGCTGACGATGAACGGACTCGCCACGGCGCTGCGAAATAGCGGGTAACAGCCTGACGGAATTCCCGACCACAATCGTGTCGCGAACTCACTTCGCTACCTCGGGTGTGTGGGCTGGTATCGCCCGTGCAGTAGTCGCGGGGCGCCCCTTCACGCTCCCCTTCAGGTGTGGGACAGTTGTGACTCATGGTTCAAATGTGACAATTTAGTAGTTCTGGGGTCGAGACCTCGATTGGGTTGTTAACCTCTCCTGGGCTGCTGTGCTATCCGGCAGTAGGTGGCCCACTGCCAGGTTGATCCGCTTTGTTCTTCTGAGTCAGGAGAGAAATGTGAATCACCACAGGAGTTTCCGCGGTTGCCTCACTGTTCGGGCGCGCGCCCGGCGTCTGATGCTCGGGTTGGTGGCCGTTTCGACGATGGTGCTGGGTATGGCCGGTATGGGGGCGGGGCCCGCGGCCGCGGACACCGTCATCGCCACCATCGATGTCGGAGACTTCCCACAAGGGGTGGCTATCACCCCGGACGGGTCGCGCGCCTACGTCGCCAACTTCTCGGACAACTCGGTTTCGGTGATCGATACCTCCACGAACACGGAGCTGAGCACCGTTCCGCTCGGGGGCGGGGCACTTCCGGTCGGGGTGGCGGTGCTCCCGGGCGGGTCCGACGTGTACGTCGCGAACGCTGGTGCCGGCACGGTGTCGGTGATTGACACCGGTACGAACATGGTGGACGCCACCGTCACGGTAGAGAGCGGTCCATCCGGGGTGACGGCGAGCCCGGTCGGGCCCCGCGCCTACGTCGCGAACAGCAACAGCGATTCGGTGACGGCTATTGATACCGACACGAACACGGAGATCACCAGCGTCACGGTCGGGGATGCCCCGAACGGCCTGGCTGTGACCCCCGACGGATCCCGCGTCTACGTCGCAAACAATACCGATGGCGATGTAGACGTGATCGAGACAGCTGGCAATAGCGTCGTCGACACCGTCACGGTCGGGAATCTCCCCCTGGGTGTAGTGGTCACGCCGGACGGGTCCCGCGTGTACGTCGCGAACGCCAGCGACGGCACGGTGTCGGTGATCGCCACCGCCGGTAACAACGTCATCGACACCATCGGCGTCGGGAACTCCCCGTCGGGTGTGGCGGTCACGCCGGACGGAACCCGCGTCTACGTCGCCAACGGTGTTGACGGCACGGTTTCGGTGATTGAGACCGCTGGAAACACCGTCGTCGATACCGTCACGGTGGGTGGTGGGCCCTCTGGTGTGGCGGTGACACCGGACGGGACCCGCGTCTACGTCACCAACCGTTTGGACGACACGGTGTCGGTGATCGCCGTCGAGCAGTGCCTCGGATCGTTGTGCATCGACTTCGGTTCGTTGACGGGCAGCGGTTCCGGCGCGGGTGGCGTTTTCAGCTGACCTCCGTATTGCGGAGTCGAGTGACGCCGCGGCCCCGACCGTGAGGGTGGCAGTGTCATCTCGGCTTGCATCCAGGTCCAGGCACCGGTTGCCTCACCGGATGGGCTGTCGTTTTGTTCTCTACCGTGGGAGAGAAATGTGAATTGGCTCAGTGGTTTACGAGATTCTCACAAGTGTGGGAGCCGTACGGCGCGTCTGGTGTTGGCCGCGGCAACAGTTTCGGCGACAGTGATGGTTGGGGTTGGGGCCTCGACTGCGGCAGCAGATACAGTCATCGACTCAATTCCGGTCGGCGAACTCCCGACGGGGGTGGCGATTACTCCGGACGGGTCCCGTGTCTACGTCACCAACGGTGGTAACAGCAGGGTGTCGGTGATCGAGACCGCCACCAACACGATGGTCGACACCATCGCGGTTTGGGACTCCCCGCAAGGGGTGGCGGTGACGCCCGACGGGTCTCGCGTCTACGTCGCGCACCCTTTCAGGGAGGTCGTGGCAGTAATCGAAACCGCCACCAACACGATGGTCGACGTCGTCTCGGTCGGGACTCTTCCGACCGGGGTGGCGGTGAACCCGTCGGGATCTCACGTCTACGTCACCAACCAGCTCGATGATTCGGTGTCGGTGATCGAGACCGCCGGCAACAACCTGGTCGATACCGTCACGGTGGGAGACCTCCCGCTCGGGGTAGCCGTATCGCCGGAGGGATCCCGAGCGTACGTCACCAATGTCAGCGACAAGACGGTGTCGGTGATCGACACAGCTACGAACACGGAGGTCGACACGATCGGGGTCGGTGACCAACCGATGGCGGTGGCGGTGAACCCGTCTGGCTCTCACATCTACGTCACCAACCAGGTCGACAATTCGGTGTCGGTGATCGAGACCGCCGACAACAACCTGGTCGATACCGTCACGGTTGGGGCCCTCCCGAGCGGGGTGGCGGCGAGTCCGGACGGGTCTCGCGTCTACGTCACCAACGCTGGTGAGAACACTGTGTCGGTTATCGACACCGCCACCAACACTGAGGTCGACACCATCCGGGTCGGGGGTCGCCCGGTCGGGGTGGCGGCGACACCCGAGGGGTCTCGCGTCTACGTCGCCAATGTCGATGGCAACACAGTGTCGGTGATTGCCGTCGAGAGGTGCCTCGGATCGCTGTGCATTGACACAGGGGCACTGGTCGGACGTGGCTCGATGGGCAGCTCTGGGAGCTGATACTGGTAGCTCGGCGACGCGTGGCGTCGCCGACTCGCCCATGAGGGTCGCGGCGTCAACAGGGTCCATACGGCGCCGCGGACAAATGTTCAAAGTGCTTTGCACAATCGCGCTGATCTCATCGCCAGATGAACCATCTTGCGGGCGATGGGAACCGAATTCTTGCCCCCTGCGTCAAAACGAGTACTGGGTCACACCGATAGAGAGTCATAGCGTGTCCGGCGAACTTTGAACGAGGGGCGAAATGAGTCATTGCGCAAGCAATCCGGGATATTGGCGCAGGGGAATCGGGGCAATGGGGAGAGCCGGCGCCGGCCCGCGATGGGCAGGTCGAATAGTCACCGACTGTCAGGTGCCCCGAGTGCCAGCAGATCAGGACTCGCAATCCTCCGCCGTGCTACCGGCCGAGGACGAGGATGGATCTGGTCGATGACGGCGTCAGTCCGGAAGCTGTGACGCGGCGGCCGAGTCGAGTAGCCAGCGTGTGGCCGTGCGACCTCGTGCGCCTGACGCTGGGAATTCGACCGGGGGAGCGCCGGCGATCGCCGCTGCCACGGCTTCGGCCTTCGCATCCCCGGATACCACGAGCCACACCTCGTTCGCATGTTGAACGGCAGGCAAGGTCAAGGTGATTCGCACCGGCGGTGGTTTGGGTGAATCGGTGACCGCGACGACATTCCGGTGCCGCTCCCTAACCGCATCGGTATCAGGAAACAGTGAGTTGACGTGTCCTTCCCCACCCATGCCGAGCAGGTGCACGTCGAAGACCGGCAGCTCCTCGGCGCCGGAGTTCGCTGCCAGTTCGCGAGCGTAAGCGTCCGCCGCGGCCTTTGCGTCGGCAAACTCGCCGTCAGAAGCGGCCATGGGATGCACCCGTGCCGGGTCGATGTCGACGTGATCGAGTAGGGCTGCGCGAGCCTGCACCTCGTTGCGTTCCGGATCGCCGGCGGGCAGGTATCGTTCGTCGCCCCACCAGATGTCGAGTGCACGCCAGTCGATGGCCCCAGGACTTTCGCGGACCTTCTCGAGAAGACCGATGCCGGTTCCACCGCCGGTGAGGACGACGGACGCCGAGCCACGTTCCTCCTGCGCCCTTACGACAGTTTCGACGAAGCGCTTCGCGGCCGCGTCGACCAGGGCGTCGATGTCGGCGTGTACTTCCACGTTGATGTCACTCATAGGTCACCTTCGTCAGTCCGGCGAGCGCCGCCTCGTAGACTTCGTCCGGATCCAGTCGTCGGAGCTCCTCGGCCAGGCAATCACGTGTCTCTCGGCGACCGAGCGCGATGAGTGCGTCCACGTGCCCTGTGCGACGCAAAGTGGCGGTGGTCTCGGTCTGGGGTCGACTTATGTTCAATGTCTCCCCTCCGGCGAAGTTCAACTGCACATGGAGCAGCCCGGTATGGCGGACGACCGGGACATCGAGACGGCTCGCCAACCAGCCTGCGAGCATGTCGACTGCAGGCTCCTCGGCGAGACCGGACACGACCGCCGACTCGATCGGCAGGTACGGAGGCTGATCGAGAGCCGACGTGAGAAGCGCTCGCCAGTAGGTGACACGGCTCCATGCCAAATCGGTGTCCCCAGCGGTGTAGGACGCCAGACGCCCTTTGATCTCGGCTGCGGGATTCTCGCCGGCGGTGGCGTCGGTGATACGTCGGATTGCCAATTTGCCGACCGGGTGCTGCGCGGGGATCGGGGGTGATTCCTCGGGCCACCACGCGACGACCGGCGTATCCGGAAGCAGGAAGGGTATGACCACACTGCTCTCGTGCTCGGCGAGTTCCCCGTAGAGGCGCAGGACGACGACTTCGGAGGCCCCCGCGTCGCCTCCCACGCGTATCTGTGCATCCAGGCGTGACGCGGCCTCCCGTGGACCCCGCGCGATCACTATTACGCGACACGGGTGCTCACGGCTCGCCTCGTTGGCGGCATCGATGACGTGTTCTGTGTTCTCACCGTCATGGGTGCACACGACGAGGGTGAGCACCCGCCCCAGCGTGATCACACCTCCGGTCTTGCGGACTTCGATCAACTTCTTGTTGACCGCTTCGGTGGTGGTCGAAGGAATGTCGATGATCATCTACGGCCTTCTCCATTCGCGACCGGTGCGACGCATCATTTCGTCTGCCGACTGCGGACCCCAGGTTCCCGACTCGTATGGCTCGGGTGCGCCGGCTGAGGCCCAGTAGTCGAGCACGGGGTCCAGAATCTCCCATGACAACTCCACCTCGGCGTTGACGGGGAACAACGAGGGCTCCCCCAGGAGCATGTCGAGGATCAGTCGTTCGTACGCCTCCGGGGAGGACTCGGTAAACGCCTGCCCGTAGCTGAAGTCCATGTTGACGTCGCGCACTTCCATGCTCGAACCCGGAACCTTGGAGCCGAACCGCATGGTGACGCCCTCGTCCGGTTGCACTCGAATCACGAGGGCGTTCTGCCCCAGCTCATCGGTCATCGTCTGGTCGAACGGAAGGTGCGGTGCGCGCTTGAAGACGACCGCGATCTCGGTGACCCGACGTCCAAGGCGTTTCCCAGTCCGCAGATAGAACGGCACGCCTGCCCAACGACGCGTGTTCACCTCCAGCGTGATCGCGGCGAACGTCTCGGTGGTCGAGTCGGATGCGAATCCCTCTTCCTCCAACAGGCCCACGACCGACTGTGCACCCTGCCAACCGCCGCTGTACTGGCCGCGGGCGGTGGTTTCGTCGAGTGGCTGCGCCAGCCGGGTAGCCGAAAGGACCTTTATCTTCTCCGCTTGCAACTCGCAAGGTTCGAACGAGATCGGCTCCTCCATAGCGGTGAAGGCAAGTAGTTGAAGAAGGTGGTTCTGAATGACGTCACGGGCGGCGCCGATGCCGTCGTAGTATCCGGCTCGACCGCCGAGCCCGATGTCTTCCGCCATCGTGATCTGAACATGGTCGACGTAGTGAGAGTTCCAAATTGGGTCGAACAGCTGGTTCGCAAACCGCAGCGCCAGGATGTTCTGAACCGTCTCCTTCCCGAGATAGTGGTCGATCCGGAACACCGTGTCCTCGGGAAACACCTCGTTCACGACCGCGTTGAGTTGCCGAGCGCTGTCGAGATCGTGCCCGAACGGCTTTTCGATGACCACGCGCCGCCATCGACCCTCCGACGCCTGCGCAAGGCCTGCCTCGGACAGCTGTTTGAGGACCACCGGGAAGGCAGCGGGCGGAATCGCCAGATAGAAGCCGTGATTTCCGCCGGTGCCACGCTCCCGGTCGAGCTCCGCGAGTGTCGACGCAAGCCGGTCGAAGGCGTCGGGGTCGTCGAACGTGCCCTGGACGAACCGCAGGCCCTCCGAGAGGTGTGCCCACACCTCCTCCCGGAACGGCGTCCGGGAATGCTCGCGTACGGCGTCGTGGACCACCTTGCCGAAGTCCTCGGCTGCCCAATCCCTTCGGGCGAATCCGACAAGAGCGAACCCCGGCGGCAGTAGTCCACGATTGGCCAGGTCGTAGATCGCGGGCATCAACTTCTTCCGTGCCAGGTCCCCGGTGACCCCGAAGATCACCAGGGCGCAAGGCCCGGCGATGCGCGGCAGCCGCTTGTCCTTGCCGTCACGGAGCGGGTTGACCCATTCTTCCGACGCCATCGGTTCCTTCACGCGTCAGCTCTTCTGCGTTGCCACTCGCAGCTGTTCCGCGGTGGCATCCAAGAGCTCGTTCCACGACTTCTCGAACTTTTCGACGCCCTCGTCTTCCAGGACTCGGAACACGTCGGTCAGGTCGATGCCTGCGGCGGTGAGATCGTCGAAGACCTTCTGAGAGGCGGCAGCGGTTCCCGAGACGGTGTCGCCGTGGATCGCGCCATGGTCGGCGACGGCGTTCATCGTCTTCTCCGGCATCGTGTTGACTGTGTTCGGCGCAACCAGCTCGGTGACGTACATCGTGTCGGGGTAGTCGGGGTTCTTGACGCCGGTCGAGGCCCACAGTGGTCGCTGCGGGCGAGCGCCGTTGTCGCGTAGCCCCTGGAACTGTGGCTGCCCTTCGAAGACACGCTGGTACGCGGCGTAAGCCAACCGCGCGTTCGCCAATCCGGCCTTGCCGCGCAGAGCGAGGGCCTCGGGTGTGCCGATCGCGGCGAGCCGGTTGTCGATCTCGGTGTCCACACGGGAGACGAAGAACGAGGCCACCGAATGGATACGGGAGAGATCGTGGCCCGCTGACCGCGCGGTCTCGAGACCGTCGAGGTAGGCGCCCATGACCTTCTCGTAGCGTTCGACGGAGAAGATCAGGGTCACGTTGACGCTGACGCCCTCACCGAGAACCTTGGCGATCGCGGGGATACCGGCCTCGGTGGCCGGGATCTTGATGAACAGGTTCGGACGGTCGACGATCTTCCACAACTCGATGGCCTGCGCCACCGTCTTGTCGGTGTCGTGGGCCAGGCGCGGGTCGACCTCGATCGACACCCGCCCATCGACGCCGTGGCTGGCCTCATGCTGCGGTGCCAGGACATCGCAGGCAGCACGTACGTCGTCGGTGGTCACCGTGCGGACGGTGGCCGAGGCGTCCGCGCCGCGTTCGGCGAGTTCGTTGACCTGAGCGTCGTAAACGTGGCCCTTGCTCAGCGCGGCCTGAAAGATCGACGGGTTGGTGGTGACACCGACGACGCTCTTGGTGGAGACGAGTTCGGCCAGGTTGCCCGAGTCGATACGGTCACGGGAGAGGTCGTCCAGCCACACGGAGACGCCGGCGTCCGACAGCTGCTGGAGATTGATGTTCTGCGTCATGACAGTCATCCCTTCACACGTGCGAGTGAGCGCTGCGCGGCCGCGGTGACGGCCTCGGGCGTGAACCCGAACTCCCGGAACAGCGTCTTGTAGTCGGCGGAAGCGCCGTAGTGTTCGATCGAGACGATCTCGCCGTCGGAACCGACGAACCGGTGCCAGGGCATGGAGACTCCCGCCTCGACGGCGACGCGGGCCTTCACCGTCGGTGGCAGCACACCATCGCGGTAAGCCTGGTCCTGGGCGTCGAACCACTCGACGCACGGCATGGATACCACCCGCGTCGGAACACCCTCTGACTCGAGCGCTTCGCGCGCTGCCACGGCCAGCTGCAGTTCGGAACCGGTTCCGATGAGCACCACCTCGGGAGCGCCGGATGACGCTTCCGCGAGGATGTAGCCGCCCCGGGAGACACCCTCGTAATTCGTTCCTTCGAGGACGGGCAGATCCTGACGAGTCAATGCCAGGCCTGCGGGCGCGCGGGTGGCTTCGTCGGCGCTCTTCTCGAGGACTGCGCGCCAGGCGTGAGCGGTCTCGTTGGCGTCGCCGGGCCGGACCACATAGAGGCCGGGAATCGCGCGCAGCGCTGCGAGGTGCTCGATCGGCTGATGAGTGGGGCCGTCCTCGCCGAGGCCGATGGAGTCGTGCGTCCACACGTAGGTCACTGCCGTCTTCATGATTGCCGCAAGGCGGACAGCGGGTCGCATGTAGTCGCTGAAAACGAGGAACGTGCCACCATATGGCCGGGTCGGGCCGTGCAGAGCGATGCCGTTGAGGATCGCCCCCATGGCGTGCTCGCGCACACCGAAGTGGAGGGTGCGCCCGTACGGCTGCGCGTTCCACATTCTGGTGGAGATGGACGTGGGGCCGAACGAGTCTGCGCCCTTGATAGTGGTGTTGTTGCTCTCGGCGAGGTCAGCGGATCCACCCCACAGTTCGGGTAGCACCGGCCCGATGGCGTTGAGGACCGCGGCGGACGCCTTGCGGGTGGCGATACCCTTCGGGTCCGGCTCCCACGAGGGAAGTCCGTCGGCCCAGCCCGCGGGCAGGTCGTGGCCGAGGAGTCGATCGAGAAGCTTCTTGTTCTCCGGGGCGCGTCCGGCCCAGTCGTCGAAGCTCTTCTGCCATTGCTTGTGTGCCTGCGCGCCGCGCTCGACCACCTTGCGAGTGTGCGCGATGACCTCGTCTGCCACCTCGAACGTCTTGTCGGGATCGAAGCCGAGAGCTCGTTTCACCGCGGCGACCTCGTCGACGCCGAGTGCCGCGCCGTGGGACGCGCCGGTGTTCATCTTGTTGGGGGCCGGGTAGGCGATGATGGTGCGCAGCAGAATCATCGACGGGCGGTCGGTGACCTCGCGCGCCTTTCGGAGCGCCTCCTCGATCGCGACGACGTTCTCGCCGCCTTCGACGATCTGGACGTGCCAGCCGTATGCCTCGTAGCGGGCGGCGGTGTCCTCGGACATCGCGATCGAAGTGTCGTCCTCGATCGAGATCTTGTTGTCGTCGTAGATCAGCGTCAGATTGCCGAGTTGCTGGACGCCCGCGATGGACGAGGCCTCCGACGTAACGCCCTCTTCGATGTCACCATCGGACCCGATGACGTAGATGTGGTGATCGAACGGGCTCTCGCCGAGTGCGGGTTCGGGGTCGAACAGACCGCGTTCACGACGGGCCGCCATCGCCATACCTACGGCAGAGGCCAGGCCCTGACCCAGTGGGCCCGTGGTGATCTCGACGCCGCGCGTGTGGCCGTACTCCGGGTGTCCGGGGGTCTTCGAACCCCAGGTGCGCAGCGACTCGAGATCCTCGAGCTCGAGTCCGTACCCGGCGAGGTAGAGCTGGATGTACAACGTCAGGCTCGAGTGCCCGCAGGACAGCACGAACCGGTCGCGCCCGATCCAGTCCGGATCGGCCGGATCGTGGCGCATGACACGCTGGAAGAGGGTGTACGCGAGAGGCGCAAGGCTCATCGCCGTCCCTGGATGGCCATTGCCTGCCTTTTGTACCGCGTCGGCGGCGAGCACACGGATGGTATCGACGGCCTTGGTGTCCAGGTCGGTCCAGTCGGCGGGGTGAACCGCTCGAGTGAGGACGTTGACGTCGTCTGTGATCGACAAGGCAGATGTCTCCTGACATGGGTGAACGTGGAGCGTGGAGGATGCGTGAGCCTCTTGTGCCACACCAGCCTAGTGTGCTGGCCTATCCGGGTCGATTCGGTTTGCGCAATACGGCGGACTACCATCCTCTGTAGTAGACCGGCTGCGAGGCGAACGACTCCTGGCGCGGATGCCGGCAACCGGAATTGTGATTGCGCGCTTGGTGCGATTACGTGTGGTGCGAGGAGAAAACGTGCGGACAGGGCATCAGCCGAGCGGTCACGGCATCGGCAGCCCCGGCTCCACTCCCCGCGTAACCGACACCGATTCGGTGTTCGGGCGCGTCACGGGAAAGGTCCTGGCTTACATCGCCCTGACGAAGCCGCGGGTCATCGAACTACTGCTCGTCGCAACGATCCCGGCGATGTTGCTGGCTGATCGGGGCAACGTCGACATCGTGCTGATCCTCAGCACGCTGTTCGGGGGATGGATCGGCGCGGCGAGCGCGAACTCCCTCAACTGTGTGGTCGATGCCGACATCGACAAGGTGATGAAGCGCACCGCCCGCAGGCCCCTTGCCCGCGCCGCGGTGCCCACCTCCCACGCGTTCGTGTTCGGGATGACGCTCGCCGTCGTGTCGTTCCTGTGGTTGTGGTGGCGCGCGAACCTGCTTGCGGGCCTCCTGGTCGTCCTGACGATCGCCTTCTACGTGCTGATCTACACCATGGTGCTCAAGCGGCGGACCTGGCAGAACGTGGTGTGGGGCGGCGCAGCGGGCTGTATGCCCGTGATGGTGGGCTGGGCGGCGGTCACCGGCTCGCTGAGCTGGCAGCCGATCGTGTTGTTCCTCGTCATTTTCTTCTGGACGCCACCACACACGTGGGCCCTCGCGATGCGGTACAAGGAGGACTACAAGGCTGCCGGGGTTCCGATGCTGCCCGTCATTGCCACCGAGGAGCACGTGACCAAGCAGATCCTGCTCTACAGCTGGGCCATGGTGATCACGTCCCTTGTGCTCGTACCTGCGGCGGGTCTCGTCTACGCCGGGGTCACGCTGGTCGCTGGTGCGTGGTTCCTGTTCATGGCCCACCAGTTGTATCGCAGCGTCCGAGGCGGAGCGGCGGTGAAGCCGCTCAAGCTGTTCCTGCAGTCCAACAACTACCTGGCCCTCGTCTTCGTGGGCCTCGCCGTCGACTCAGTGCTCGGTCTTCAGACCATCGGCAACATGCTGAGCTGACCTCGCGCCGATCCCTACCTCAGGGCACCAGCACGATCGATCCGGCCGTTACACGCCCTTCCAGGTCGCGGTGCGCGTCGGCCGCGCGTTCGAGCGGGTACTCGCCACCGATTCGTACCGTCAACGTCCCGTCTGCCACCGCGGAAAGGACATCGCCTGCTCGCCATTCGAATTCGTCGCGGTCCCGAATGAAGTGGGCGAGAGTCGGCCGGGTGAGCATCACCGAGCCTGCCGGGTTGAGTCGTTGGGGGTCGAAGGGGGGAACTGGTCCGCTCGCCGCGCCGAACAATGCGAGGGTGCCGCGAATACGCACCGACGCGAGGCTCTGGTCGAACGTGGCCGCGCCTACGCCGTCATAGACGGCCGCCACGCCTTCGCCGTCGGTCAACTCGCGCACGCGGGTCGAGAAGTCCTCGTAGCGCACGACTTCGAAGGCGCCTGCCTCGCGCGAGAGTTTCTCTTTTTCAGCGGAGGACACGGTCGTGATGACCCGAGCACCGAGTCGGGTTGCCATCTGGGTGAGCATGAGTCCCACACCTCCTGCGCCGGCGTGGACGAGGACCGTATCCCCAGAGCGGATCGGATATGTCGTATGCGCCAGGAAATGCGCCGTCATACCTTGCAGCAGTACGGACGCGGCAACCGATGCCCGCATCGAATCGGGAACGGCCATCGCCACCGCCGCGGGCACGGATACCTTCTCGGCATAACTGCCAGGCGCAAAGGGCCAGGCCACTCGGTCACCTGGCGTGAAGTCCGTTACCTCACTGCCAACGACTTCCACGACACCGGAACCCTCTTCGCCCGCGATGTAGGGCAGTGGCCGTGGATATTGTCCGCTCCGGAAGTACGTATCGATGTAGTTGATGCCCATCGCCTCGGAGCGGACCAGCAGATCCGACGGCCCGATCTCCGGTTCGGGAACGTCGACCGATTCGAGGACGTCGGGACCGCCAGTGCGGGAAACCTTTATGGCTCGCATGGTTTCCGTTCTACACGGTGCGCTGGCCGGAGGCTGAAAATGGTTGGACGTCCCCGCCAAGTATTCTCGATACCATGAGTACCGATACGCAAGCGGAACAGGCGCCCTCGCTGCCGTCCAACACCGTCAGCGCAATCAGGAAGTTCGTGGCGGAGCACGGCGGTTCGGCCAGCGCCGTGATTCAACCGATCGGCCTCGGCGGCGTCCGCATCACACTTGTCGGTGCCGATGGAGTCTTAGGCGATCAGGTCGTCGAGGATCTGGCCACGGCAAACGCCGTCGTCGCGTCCTTCGACACAGTCACCGTCGCGGAGTGGGATCGCGCGATCACCAGCATCGTGACGCCCCAGAAGGGCCATTTTCAGAAGATGGCGGGCTGGGTGGCCCGGCAGACACGATTCCCGAAGGCGCGCAACGAGAGCTAGACCGCCGCGGTGTCGGGCTGTAGGACGCGTTCGGACTCGCGAGTGCGTCCCGCGGCCCATACCGCTGCCGTAGCCGCGGTGCACAACCCAGCTCCTGCCACGTGGAACGCCACGAGCACCTCGGGAACGCCCGTGAAGTACTGGACGATTCCGATCAGTGCCTGCGCCAGCACCAGTCCGAGAAGGACCTGCACACGCACCTTTACCGCGGGGCTCGCCTTGACGGCGTACAGGGCGAAGCACAGGCCGATCAGTAATGCCAGGTATCCGACCAGCAGTTGCGCGTGAAGGTGGACTAGCGTGACGATCTCGATCTGAAGGCGGGGAACGACGCGGTCCAGGCTCTTGTCCCCGGCGTGCGGTCCGGCGCCGGTTACCAGGGTCCCGGACACGAGCACGCCGGCCAGCGCCACACCCGACAGAGCGGTCAGCCATCTCAGGGGCGAGGGGATCACCTCGACCGCCCGTCCGTCGTCCGGTTCGCAGATCTTCGCGTACATCACGGTCGCCAGCCACACCATCGCCATCGAGGCGAGCAGATGCACCGCAACGGTGTACCAGGCCAGTCCGGTCAGAACCGTGATACCGCCGATGATGGCCTGCACCACTGTGCCGAGAGGCATCATCCACGCATAGGCGAGGACCTCTTTCCTGCGGCGCGCGCGAGTGACGGCCAGAACGATCGCGGCGGCAGCGGCGACGACGACGAAAGTGAGCAAACGGTTGCCGAATTCGACCACCTGATGGATTACCGCGACCTCACCGTGCCCGACCGGTACGAAGCTTCCAGGGAAGCACTGCGGCCACGTAGGGCAGCCCAGACCGGACGCCGTCACCCTCACGACGGCTCCGGTGACGGCGATTCCACCTTGCGTGAGTATTACCGCGAACGCGATGACGCGCTGCATGCTCAGCGACGGAAGGGGAAGACGGTCTACCAGGCTCAGAAACCCGCGATAAAGCACGACGTCGATGGTAGAGGGCCATCAACTACGGCGCGTAGTTGGGTGCGGGGCAGCAGACCCGGTGATGCGGCGCAGGGGCTGCAAAACCGTCATGTCGGCGATCAGGTGAATCGGAACATTCTCGATGCCAAGGCGCCCGTGACGGCGCCCCAGACCACCAGAACCACGACGCTGAGCACGTCGATCGACGTCGAGAGGGAGGCGTCGAGTGCGTGAGCCAACGCGCCTGACGGGATCAGTCGGGCACCGACGTAGAGAGGCCAAGGGATGTCGCCGGTGAGGAACACCACACTGCCGACACCCACCATCACGAACCACAGGATATTGGCCAGTGCCAGAACGATCTCCGCCTTCAGGGTTCCACCGAGTAGTAGTCCCATCGCTGCGAATGTCACAGTGCCTAGGGCAATGATCACCGCGCCGAGGGCGAGCCCGAACAGGCTGGGACGCCACCCCAGTGCCAGCCCGATCGATCCCAGTAGCACCGACTGAAATGCGACGACGATGACTACGGCGGCGCTCTTTCCCGCGATGATGCCCCACGTGGGCAAGGCGGTTGCACCAAGACGTTTGAGGGCGCCGTACCGACGGTCGAAGCCGACGGCGATCGCCTGGCCGGTGAAGGCCGTGGACATCACAGCGACCATCATCACGGCCGGAACGACCTTGTCGACCCGAGAAGTTCCGAGTTCGCCGATGGGGAGCAGAGAAAGCCCGATCAGCAAGGTGATCGGAATGAACATCGTCAGCAACAACTGCTCGCCGTTGCGCAGGAGCAGTTTCAGTTCGATCCCGGTCTGTGCCCGCAACATAGCGGTCGCCGCGCTCGGGCGTGGCTCGGGTGTGAACGTGCCTGGGGCGAAACGATTCGCCGCCAGACGGTCGGTGGGGCTCAATTTCGTCATCCTCTGAGTTCTCGGCCGGTGAGATCCAGCAAGACGCTCTCGAGGCTTGGCTGGTCCATATGGACATCACACACTAGATGTAGCTGGTCGTGCTATCGGGGGTTACCCACGTTGTGCGCTGGGTGAATGGGATGTGTGGTGAGCAGCACGCTGTCAGCATGTCGGCGCAGCGCGTCTATCGAGATCAGAAACCGTGATACTGCATGACACAAATGGCGATGGCAGCCAACTACGGCGCGTAGTTGGCTGCCATCAGCGTGTAGATGAGTCCAGCGCGTTGTGGAACCCGTCTACGTGGTTACCCGGTGCTGCCCGAACCCTAGCTGCCCGAGCTCACGCTGCCCAGACTTCCAATGCCCGAACTCGCGCTGCCCAAGCTCCCGCCGTCTTGACCGTCGGCGCGTAGCCGCAGGATGCCAGTCACAGTTCCCTGCCAGAAGTTGCCCCCGGGGGTGATCAGGCCCGCCATCTGCAAGGTGTCGTTGGCCATTGTGCCGGGGAGTTCCGTGGTGTTCAGGAGCTTGCCGTCTTCGGGATCGATCACCGCGAACGAGAAGCCGTCCAGTATTGACGTGTCGTCGGAGCCCTCGCGGATCACGGTGTACAGCAGACCGTCACCGGTCGAGAGCTGCGGTACCGCGGAACTGCGGATGTCTTTGGTCCACACCTCTTCGCAGGCACCATCGACGATGTCGATGCGGGCCAACCCGCCTTTGAACGGCGCGCTTTCCGGCACAGCAGGTCCCGCCCCGTCCGGGACGGCGGGGTACGGGTAGCCGTAGGTTCCGGCGACGAACACCGAGTTGCCGATGCCGATGGGGGAGTTCTCGCTGCCACCCGGGGTGCCGAGCACCGGAGTCTTGCAGATCTCTTCGCCACCATCGGTCTTGTACACCAGGAGGTTGTTCCGGCCTTCGGCGTTGTCGACGATAGCGACGAATTCGTTGCCGTTTTCAGGGCCGAAGTATGTCGGCGTGGAACCGGTTCCCCAGCTGAGCTGTCCGGGATTGCGGGCTGATCCCCGGTCGTATAGATTGCGCCATTCTTCCTCGATGGCACCGTCCTCATTGAGGGAGAACTGGTAGAGGGCGTGGGTCGTCGCGACCGACGTGCCGAGGGTCGAGGTGGAGATGCTGTTCTCGATCCGTTCGCCGTCTGCGAGTTGCCGGGTTCGAGTTTCGCCCGCGTCGTCCACTACGCCCACGAGACCGCCACCCGTGGCGAACCACACGTTGCCATCCCAGTCCGGCGCCAGCCCGGTCACATTGTCGTCCGAGGCAATGACGTGCGAGAGATCGATTTTCTTATCGACTTTCAACTGCCATTTGTCATCGGCGTTCTTTGAGTGCCCCACTCGCAGGAGGTGCCGGCTGCCGTCCACCACAACCAGGCGATCCTCGTTGTCCAGGTACGCGTAAACCCCACCCAAGAGGCTGCCCTTCTCGAGCTTCAGCTGGGCGAGGGAGGCGCCGAAGCCGGCGGGCGCCTTGGGATCGATCAGATGGACGGTGGGGGTTCTGCCCACCACAGAGGTGCACAACGCGACGACGAGTTCGTCGTAACCCTGCAGAAGCGTGGGGCATGCCGCTAGCAGCGGATACGCTGACACCCCCAGCGGACCTTCACCGGGGCCGAGAATCGGCGTCGTGTCGGACGACTCTGCGTCGCCGTGCATCGTGGACGTACCAGCCGGACCGAGATACTCATTGGGTTCGGCGGCGACCGGGCCCCACTGGGGCGAAGCACTTGCGGGAAGCGCGGTGTACGCGAGCAGGGCCAGGAGCATTCCAAGTACGGTGCCGGCGGACCGCGCGCGACCACGTGTGAGGGTCGTCAACTTTGCGGTCGCCGCGGGGGGACGTGGGTCAGATGCGAACAGGCCCGGGGCGAAACGGTTCGCCTCCGGGCGGTCGGTGGTGCTCATTCGTGTTTACTTATCCTCTGAGATCTCGGCCGGTCAGCTCGAGGAAGACATCCTCGAGGCTGCGTTGGTCGACTCGAATATCGCAGATCAAAGCGCCAAGATCTGCGCACCACGCCGTGACAACCGCTACAATTTTCGGGTCGATCGGCCCTTCGACGAGATATGTGCCAGGTGAAGGCACGCTCACACGGAATCGGTCGGTCAGCATTTTCTCGAGAGTTCCGATGTCGAGGCCTGCAGGCGCGACGAGCCGCAACTGACCTTCGGACCCGTGTCTGGTGACCTCTGCCGGTGTACCCGATGCGACTATCGACCCGTGATCGATGATGACCAGCTGATCGGCGAGTTGCTCGGCCTCGTCCATGACGTGAGTTGTGAGCAGCACGCTGACGCCGTCGCGGCGCAAAGCGTCGATCAGTTCCCACACCAGCAGCCTTGCTTGGGCATCCAGGCCCGCGGTGGGTTCGTCGAGGAACACCAGTTCGGGTCGTCCGACCAGTGCACAGGCCAGCGACAGGCGCTGCTGTTGGCCGCCGGACAGTCGCCGGTAGGGCGTGCGACGGGCATCTTCGAGTCCGAGGCTCTTCAACAGCCACGCTGGATCGAGCGGGGAGGCCGAGTACGAGGCGACGAGGTCGAGCATCTCGCCTGCGCGAGCCCCCGGGTACGCGCCGCCACCCTGGAGCATCACCCCGATACGGGCGCGCACCGCGTCCGCGTCGGTCACGGGATCGAGTCCGAGGACGCGCACCTTGCCGCTGTCCGGGCGGACGAAACCCTCACACATTTCGACGGTGGTGGTCTTGCCTGCGCCGTTCGGACCCAGTAGCGCCACGACCTGTGCCTGCTCGACAGTGAGATCGAGCCCATCGACCGCCCTGACACCGTCGAAGGTCTTCACCACATTCTCCAGGTGCACAGCCGGTTGGGCCGATCCGGGTGTTCGCGAGGTCACGAGGATTCAGCGTAAGCCTTGGCCTGGTGTGACCTGGCCGCTGCCCTGGCTTTCGGTACCCATCTCGATCGGCACGCGGTCCGGAATAGTCGTAGGTCGCAGCGAATCGACGCGCCACGGCAGGCTGTTGCGGGTGATCACGATCAGCACCCCAGCTGTGAAGATGGTGGCGATGGCGGCCTGCACGATGACGAAGGGCTGGTATTCGCTTCCGTTCGGCATGAGGATGACGCTGACGATCGACGAGAAGACGATGGCGGGGATGCGGAAGGCGGGCGCTGTCGCCCAGGCGGCGAGCGGAAGAACAGCCCACAGCAGATACCAGGGTTGCACCACCGGGAAGAGTAGGACGACGGCGCCGAGCGACAAACCGAGGGCCCCGACCGCGTGAATGCGGCCGGCGAGCACGGCGATCAGCATGCGCAGTGTGATGAATCCCGCAACGACCGCCGCGATAGGTCGCGTCAGGCTCAGCACCGCGGTGGTGTGGTCGCCGAGGCCAAGCAGGACCCCCGCCAATCCGGTGCCCAATCCGAGGAGGGTGGGAATCGACATCCAGCTGCGCACCGCGTTTGCCGTACCGAGCGTGTTCACCCACCCCATGCCGAGTCCGCTGGCCGTACTGACGAAGACCGTGACCACGAGCGCAATCCCGCCGAGCAGGACTGCAGCCGCGAGCACGGCTTTCAAGGTGCCACCCCACCTTCTGGCCAGCGCCATCCCGACGAAGCCCAATGCCAGCAGTGAGGGGATCTTGATCGTGGACGACAGGGCGATGAGGACCGCGCCGGACACCAGCAGGAGAAGCGACTGTCGGCGGATGGGATCGGACCGCTCGATAGCCCGAAGCGCCAACTCGATTCCGGCCAGCATCAGGCCGAGCATCAGCGCCTCGTTGTGGATTCCGGCGACCAGGTGGAACAGGAGCAGTGGATTTGCGGCTCCGAGCCAGAGGGCGCTGACCTCCGCGACACCGCAACGCCTGGCCAGGCGGGGAAGTGCCCAAACGATCAGGGCCACACCCGCGAGGGCGAGAAGACGGTGCAAGAAGATGCCGGCAACAATGTTTTCACCGGTCAGGGCGCTGATTCCCCGCCCCATCCACAGGAACAGCGGGCCATACGGCGCCGGAGTGTCGTGCCAGATCGTAGGCACGGTGCGGGTCAGGACATGATCGAGCCCGAGGGCGCCCGCCGGGCCGATCTTGTAGGGGTCCAATCCGCGGGAGGCGATCTCGCTCTGCGCGAGATACGAGTAGACGTCCTTGCTGAACATCGGCGGTGCGACGGACAGCGGGATGATCCAAAGGAGAAGTGTGCGGTCGAGTTGGGAGCGGCTGAGGCGGCGCACGCCCCCGGCCTGGAGGCTGCCGATGGCGAAGCGTCCGAGCAGCAACCACGCGAGCACGATCATCACCGTGCCGGTCATGGTCAGCGTCAAGGCGGAACTGGGGATGCGCGAGGGAAGTCCGAGGACGCGAAGCCCTTGGACTGGATTCTGTAGCACCGGCTGTGCGCCCGCGCCCAAGGCGCCGACCGCCATCAGGATCGCGCCTGTGGCGCCGAATCGGCGGATACCACGTAACTGCGCGGTTTCCTGCGCGTCGAGACCTGCGGTTTCCGCCTCGTCGCCGTGTAGTGCGGCTGCCACGGAGGGCCGTGGAGACCGTCCGTCGATGCCCAGGATCCTTCGGGCGAGTTCGGCCGGGTGCCGAACGGAGGCGCGAGCCGTCAGGGTCGGCTCCGCGCGGGACGGCTCCGGTTTCTGTGGGGTCAGCGGCACACAGGCAGCGTAGCTGTGCTGCGAACCCGGTCGGCGCGGGCAGCATCGGCAAGTCGCCGAGCCTGGGCGATAGGAATCACAGTGGAGAGGAGGGCAGCCTAAGTAGACCTGCGATCGGAATTCCGTCACACTGGTGTTGTGAAAACCGACGCGACACGACGTGCAAAGAAAGAAAGCGCAGCTCGGGCGCCTTCTTCTGCTGCCACGGCCGAAATTGCGTCATCCGTTGCGGGCCACCACGAGGGACGCACGCGTGCGGCTGTCGTGAAATTGCTCCTCGAGGAGGGCCCTGTCACCGCATCGGAGATCGGAACGAGGTTGGGTCTCAGCGCGGCGGGGGTTCGCCGTCACCTCGATGCGCTCCTCGAATCGGGTGAAGCTCGTGAGGTGTCTGCCGCCGGTACGCGCCACCGCGGACGCGGGCGCCCGGCAAAACACTTCCAGATCACCGCGAAGGGCCGCGGCAGGCTCGTTCACGCCTACGACGACCTTGCCGGTGCCGCGATGCGCCAACTTCGGGAGGTCGGGGGCGAGTCCGCGATTACCGACTTTGCCCGGCGCCGCGTTCAGTCCGTCGTCGCGGACGTGACCCCGGCGGCTGACCAGAGCCCGGAAGGCCTCGAAGCCACCGCAGGCGCCATCGCCGATGCCTTCACCGACGCGGGATTCGCGGCGTCGGCTCGCCGAATCGGTAGCGGAGTGCAGATCTGCCAGCACCACTGCCCGGTCTCGCACGTGGCCGAGGAATTCCCAGAACTGTGTGATGCAGAGGAGGAAGCGTTCGCCCAATTGCTCGGTACCCACGTGCAGAGGCTCGCGACAATCGCGAACGGTGACTGCGCATGCACAACCCACGTTCCACTCGTCCCGCCCGCAGTCCCGAAGTAACACCGCCCCCCAACCGACCCCTTTTCCACAAGCCGCCGGCGACCAGCCCTCGCCGGTCTCGTAAACAAGACTCCGGAAGGAGCTCGCATGACCGTCACTCCAGACCAGGTGACATCCACTGCGCAGGCCAACGCCGAACCGCTCACGCAGGAAGAGACCATCGCATCGCTCGGGCACTACGGGTACGGATGGTCCGATTCCGACGTCGCCGGTGCCAGTGCGCAGCGCGGTCTGTCCGAAGACGTCGTGCGCGACATCTCGGCGAAGAAGAACGAACCGGACTGGATGCTCGACATTCGGCTGCGTGCACTCAAGACGTTCGACAAGAAGCCGATGCCGATGTGGGGCTCGAATCTCGAGGGTGTCGACTTCGACAACATCAAGTACTTCGTGCGGTCGAGCGAGAAGCAGGCCGAAAGCTGGGAGGACTTGCCGGAGGACATCAAGAACACGTACGACAAGCTGGGCATCCCAGAGGCCGAGAAGCAGCGCCTCGTCGCCGGTGTCGCGGCTCAGTACGAGTCCGAGGTGGTCTACCACTCGATCCGCGAAGACCTCGAGTCTCAGGGCGTCATCTTCCTCGACACCGATACCGGCCTGAAGGAGCACCCCGAGCTGTTCCAGGAGTATTTCGGCTCGGTCATTCCGGCAGGCGACAACAAGTTCTCGGCGCTCAACACCGCGGTGTGGTCGGGTGGATCCTTCATCTACGTTCCGCCGGGCGTGCACGTCGACATCCCTCTGCAGGCGTACTTCCGCATCAACACCGAGAACATGGGTCAGTTCGAACGCACCCTGATCATCGTCGACGAAGGCGCCTCGGTGCACTACGTCGAGGGCTGCACGGCACCGATCTACAAATCGGACTCCCTGCACTCAGCGGTTGTCGAGATCATCGTGAAGAAGGGCGGCCACTGCCGCTACACGACCATCCAGAACTGGTCGAACAACGTGTACAACCTGGTGACCAAACGAACCAAGGTCGAGGCCGGGGGATCCATGGAGTGGATCGACGGCAACATCGGGTCCAAGGTCACCATGAAGTACCCGGCCGTGTGGATGATGGGTGAACACGCGCGTGGCGAGGTCCTGTCCGTCGCATTCGCCGGTGAGGGGCAGCACCAGGACACTGGTGCGAAGATGCTGCACCTTGCGCCGCACACGTCTTCGACGATCATCAGCAAGTCGGTTGCCCGTGGCGGGGGTCGCGCGTCCTACCGCGGGCTCGTCCAGGTCAACAAGGGGTCTCACGGCTCGAAGTCGACGGTCAAGTGTGATGCGTTGCTGGTCGACCAGATCAGTCGCAGTGACACCTACCCGTACGTCGACATCCGCGAGGACGACGTCACCATGGGCCATGAGGCGACCGTCTCCAAGGTGAGCGACGATCAGTTGTTCTACCTGATGAGCCGCGGCCTCACCGAAGACGAGGCCATGGCAACGGTGGTGCGCGGCTTCGTGGAGCCCATCGCCAAGGAGCTCCCGATGGAGTACGCCCTGGAACTGAACCGCCTGATCGAACTGCAGATGGAAGGGGCGGTGGGTTAGTGACCACGCCGGAAAGTGTTGTAGAGACTCTCGGAGTGAAAGGTGCCGTTGCGGGCGAGAACCCGCGCACGGCGACGGGATCGCCGATCATCAACAAGGGTGAGGTGTTCACGTCCTACGACGTGAACGCGTTCGAGATCCCGCACGGCCGGGACGAGGTGTGGCGGTTCACGCCGTTGCGACGCCTTCGCGGACTGCACGATGGCACTGCCGTCGCGAACGGAGCTGTCACGGTCGACGTGGCGGGCCCGGATTCGGTGAGGGTGGAGACCGTCGGGCGCGAGGACGATCGCCTCGGTAAGGCAGGCGTCCCCGCCGATCGGGTAGCCGCAGCGGCCTACTCGGGATTCGAGACGGCCACCATCGTGACCGTCGGTCGTGAGGTGGAAGTCGCGGACACCGTCAACATCACCGTCACGGGTCCCGGCGAGGGCAAGGTGGCTTACGGCCACTTGCAGATTCGCCTTGACGCCTTCGCGAAAGCGACCGTGGTCCTCGACCAACGTGGTAGCGGCACGCTCGCGGAGAACGTGGAGTTCGTCCTCGGCGACAGTGCGTACCTGACCGTGGTTGCCGTACAGGACTGGGCCGACGACACGGTGCATCTCGCTGCACACCACGCTCGGCTCGGTCGCGACGCCGTACTGCGGCACAACGCCGTCAGCCTCGGAGGCGACCTGGTACGCCTTACGGCGACTGTCAAGTACGACGGTCCAGGCGGGGACGCCGAACTTCTGGGCCTGTACTTCGCGGACGCCGGTCAGCACTTCGAGCAGCGCCTGCTGGTGGACCACTCCCAGCCACACTGCAAGTCCAACGTGGTCTACAAGGGTGCGCTGCAGGGCAACCCCGAGTCGGGCAAGCCGGACGCGCACACCGTGTGGATCGGCGACGTACTCATCCGGGCGGAGGCAGAGGGAACTGACACCTTCGAACTCAACCGCAACCTCGTGCTCACCGACGGCGCGCGCGCAGACTCGGTGCCCAACCTCGAGATCGAGACGGGCGAGATCGTCGGTGCCGGTCACGCCAGCGCTACAGGTCGATTCGACGACGAGCAGTTGTTCTACTTGCGCGCCCGGGGAATCCCCGAGGATGCGGCGCGGCGACTCGTCGTGCGCGGCTTCTTCCACGAGATCATCAACAAGATCGCCGTCGCCGAGATCCGCGAACGCCTCGAAGCCGCAATCGAGGCCGAACTCGCCGCGATCGGTGCCTGAGCCGAGCCGCGAACCACTACCCCCATTCTCTTCGAAGGATCACAATGCCTACCCCTGACGCCTCCACTCTCGAAACCTCGGTCCTGGAAATCAAGGACTTGCACGTCAACGTCGCGAACACCGACGAAAACGCCGAGCCGATCAACATCCTCAAGGGCGTGAACCTCACGGTCCGCTCGGGCGAGACCCACGCCATCATGGGTCCGAACGGTTCGGGCAAGTCCACCCTGTCCTACGCGATCGCCGGCCACCCCAAGTACGAGGTGACGTCGGGATCCATCACCCTCAACGGCGAGAACGTCCTCGAGATGAGCGTCGACGAGCGTGCGCGGGCAGGCCTCTTCCTCGCGATGCAGTATCCCGTCGAGGTTCCCGGGGTCTCCATGTCCAACTTCCTGCGGACCGCAGCCACCGCTGTCCGTGGCGAGGCGCCGAAGCTCCGGCACTGGGTGAAGGAGGTCAAGGAGGCGCTGACCGAGCTGGACATCGACCCATCGTTCGGTGACCGCAGCGTGAACGAGGGGTTCTCCGGCGGAGAGAAGAAGCGCCACGAGATCCTGCAGCTGGGTCTGCTCAAGCCGAAGATCGCGATCCTCGACGAGACCGACTCGGGTCTCGATGTCGATGCCCTCCGCGTCGTATCCGACGGAGTCAACCGATACAGGGAACGCCAACACGGCGGTGTGCTGCTGATCACCCACTACACCCGCATCCTGCGGTACATCACCCCGGATCACGTCCATGTGTTCGTCGACGGACGGGTCATCGAGTCCGGCGGCCCGGAACTGGCCGACGAACTCGAAGAGAACGGTTACGAGCGCTTCACCCAGGCTGCTGCAACTCGAGGGGCGTAGACACAGATGACCATCTCGGCGCGCGTATTCGACGTAACCCGGATCAGGGAGGACTTTCCGATCCTGGCCCGTACGGTGCGTGACGGAAAACCGCTGGTGTATCTCGATTCGGGGGCGACGTCACAGCGGCCGAATCAGGTGCTCGACGCCGAGAGGGAGTTTCTGACCACCTGCAATGCCGCGGTGCACCGAGGTGCTCACCAGTTGGCCGAAGAGGCTACGGAGGCGTACGAGAACGCGCGTTCGGCGATTGCCGCATTCGTCGGAGCCGATAGTGGCGAACTGGTGTTCACGAAGAACGCGACCGAAGCGCTGAATCTGGTCACGCACGTCTTCGGTGACGATCGTTTCGAGAAACACCTCGGGCCCGGTGACGAGATCGTCATCACCGAACTCGAGCATCACGCCAATCTGGTTCCGTGGCAGGAACTTGCACGTCGTACCGGCGCGACGCTGCGCTGGTACGGCGTCACCGACGACGGACGGATCGATCTCGATTCCCTGCAGTTGACAGAGAACGTCAAGGTGGTCGCTTTCACCCACCAGTCCAATGTGACCGGTGCGGTGGCGCCTGTCGAGGAACTGGTTCGGCGTGCTCACGCGGTCGGAGCTCTCGTGGTGCTCGACGCATGCCAGTCGGTTCCCCACATTCCCGTGGACTTCCACCGGTTGGATGTGGACTTCGCGGCCTTTTCCGGGCACAAGATGCTCGGACCTTCCGGGGTGGGCGTGTTGTACGGACGCCGGGAACTCCTCGATTCGATGCCGCCGTTCATCACCGGTGGGTCGATGATCGAGACCGTCACCATGGAGGGCACTACCTACGCCCCTCCGCCGCAGCGCTTCGAGGCCGGCGTTCCCATGACCTCCCAGGTGGTCGGACTTGCCGCCGCGGTGCGCTATCTCGAAGAGGTCGGGATGGACGCGGTTGCGGCGCATGAGCACACCCTCGTCGAAAAGTCCCTGGGTGCTCTCGGTGCCATCGACGGCGTACGCATCATCGGACCCACCACGTCGGAGAACCGTGGCGGAGCAGTGTCATTCGTGGTCGACGGCATCCATGCCCATGATCTCGGCCAGATCCTCGATGACGAAGGCGTTGCAATCCGCGTCGGTCACCACTGCGCCTGGCCTTTGCACCGTCGGTTCGGATTGGCAGCAACGGCTAGGGCGTCGTTCGCGCTTTACAACACCGTCGACGAGGTCGAGGTGCTCGCTGCGGCGATACGGCGGGCGCAGGTGTTCTTCGGGGTGGTGCCGTCATGAGAATGGAACAGATGTACCAGGAGGTCATCCTGGATCACTACAAACACCCCCATGGCCGCGGCCTCCGTGAACCGTTCGGCGCCGAGGTGTATCACGTCAACCCCACCTGTGGCGATGAGGTGACGTTGCGCGTGCACCTCGATGACGACGGCACGGTTGCGGATGTCTCCTACGATGGTCAAGGTTGCTCCATCAGTCAGGCATCCACATCGGTTCTCACCGATCAGGTAGTGGGGATGCCGGTCGAGGAGGCTGTGCAGACCGTTGACGCATTCACCGAGATGGTAAGTAGCCGCGGTACCGTCGAGGGGGACGAGGACGTTCTCGGCGACGGCATTGCTTTCTCGGGCGTCTCGAAGTACCCCGCTCGTGTCAAGTGCGCGCTGCTGGGATGGTTGGCTTTCAAAGACGCGGTTGTTCGGATAATGGACGAGCGCGAAGCGGACGAAGTTGCGGGCCAAAAGGATTCGGCCGCTCGGATAGACGGCGAACCAGTGCGAATCGGAGGACAGGAATCATGAGCGAGACGCAGACGCCGGGGACGGATGGCGCTGTTGCACCCGAGCAGACGACCGGTCAGGCCGAGGCCGCCGCGGTGCCGGGTGCGATTCTCGACCCGGACCGCCTCGAAGAACTCGAGGAAGCGATGCGCGACGTCGTCGATCCGGAACTCGGCATCAACGTAGTCGACCTCGGTCTGGTTTATGGAATCACCGAGCACGAAGACGTGGTCACACTCGACATGACCCTCACGTCGGCTGCCTGCCCATTGACTGATGTGATCGAGGACCAGGCGCGTGGTGCACTCGTTCGAAGTGGCTTGTGCAGCGAGATGAAGGTCAACTGGGTGTGGCTTCCGCCATGGGGCCCGGACAAGATCACAGAGGACGGCCGCGAGCAGTTGCGCGCGCTCGGCTTCACGGTCTGAAGTATCCGAACACCGATCTACGCGGTTCGGCCTCGGCGAGATGAACGTCCCGCCGGGGCCGTTGTTCTTTCACGGATACTCAAGCGCGCTTTCGCTCTGAACTGGTCGGCTTGGGAGCGTCTTTCTTTCGTGCGGTGCGAGCCGACTTCTTCTTCGCAGGCGCGGCCTTCTGCTCGGCTGCGGCGACACTGCGCTGAAGCGCCGCAACCAGATCGACTACTTCGGCGTCCTCACCGCCCTTGTCCACGGGGGTCGTGGGGAAGACTTTCTTGCCACCCGAACTGATGGCTTCATCGATCAGGGTGCGAAGCTGCGTCTGGTACTCATCCGTGAATTCGGTGGGGTCGAAGTCCTCGGCCATGCTGTCGACGAGTGTCTGGGCCATCGCCAATTCCTTGGCTTTCGGTTTCTCGACGTCGTCGAGCGATGGGAATTCGGCCACCCGCACCTCGTCGGGCCACAATAGCGTCTGAATCACCAGCACACCGTCGCGGGAACGCATTGCTGCAAGGCGTGTGCGCTGGCGCAACGTGAAATAGACGAGGGCTGTGCGATCACTGACCTCTAGCGCCGTCGCGAGCAAGACGTATGCCCGGGGCGAACTGGAGTCCGGTTCGAGAAAGTAACTCTTCTCGAACAGAATTGGATCAATCTGTTCCGTTGGAACGAATTGCAGAACTTGGATCTCGTGCTTCTCCGCGGCGGGCAATTTCCCGAAATCGTCGTCAGTCAACACCACGCGGATACCGTCGGCGGAATCATAGGCCTTGTCGATATCGGCGTACTGCACGATATTTCCGCATTCCGTGCAGACACGGTTGTACTTGATGCGGCCACCGTCTTTCGCATGGACCTGGTGAAACTTGATATCGTGATCCTCCGTTGCCGAGCACACCTTGACCGGCACATTCACGAGACCGAACGCTATCGAGCCTTTCCATATCGACCGCATAGATCCCATGATCGTCTGCGTCCCGCATTTTCGTGAGCGTTCATCGAATTTCCCGGCGAAAGGCCGAAGTGAGAATTTCACGGCGGATATCGCTCGAGGAAGCCAGAAACATCTTGCGCATCGCAGACAGCATTCCGCGCGGATTCGCACGGTCGGACAGGTATGCCGTCTGTAGTCGGATGGGTAGGTCGAAGAAGTGCTCGAAAAACTCAGGGACTTGTTCCGGTTCCAGATTCAGTAGTACCCGGAGACCGAGCGATCGAAGAGGGTGAACAACGCGAGCGCGCCACGGCCACAGACCTTCTGCTGACCCATCACGCAGGTGCCGAGCGAGAACATCCGCGTACTCGAGTGACGTCGCCACGCTGAAGCCGGTTCCAGGATGCATCAACCCTGCTCGGGAACCGAACGGCACGAGCCCTGATGAGCAAGAGTTTCTTGCCTGATGCGGTGGTTCGACGGCGAACCGGACCCTTTCGACTTGCGAGTCAGGCGGAACGACCACCCCTCTGGCTCGTAGTCGGTGGTGGAGGCGAGAAGTCAATACTGATAAAGGAATTGGTGGATGGCCGACTAGGCAGGTTTCCTCCAGTAGGTACTTGTCTCGGGCGAGTGGAACACCGTACAGAAAGGACGGTGCGGCAGAGGTCGGTGCGCCGTTGTCGCGGCGCCAGTCCATGAACACGGCGTCCTCGCCGGCCAGTGCTCGAGCTGCAAGATCGGGCTCGACGACCACGCCGTACGCTGTCTGCTGCGCGAGGTCGGCGCCGGCCCCGGTTCCGCGAGCATCGACCACCACGCGAGCCTTGAGAGCTGAGCCGTCGGTCAGGTGTACGCAAGTAGGGGAGAGGCTGACTGCCCTACCTGTGAAAACAGTGCCCGAGTCCTTCGTGAGCATCGATTGCAGTACTGGTGCGTTCAAAACGCAGTAGGTTCGAGCGATGGTGTGTCGCCGCCTGGTCCAGACCACCGGCCTAGCGACTCTCGAGGCGACAGCGTCGCGTGGAAGCCAATCGGGGAGTTCGTCCTCCCAGGCTGCGTATGTTGCGGTCCACGATCGTTGGGGGAGCGGATCCACCGAGGCGACCGATAGTCCAAGAGCAGTGCAGCGGTGAGCGAGTGCGCGGCCTGCCGGTCCGAGGCCGACGATCGCGACGTCCCACACGTATGAGCGCGCGCTAGTCGTCACGCCGACAGCCTGCCACGGGTTGACCAGTTCCAGCGTCGGACCCCGACGGAACAGGATAATATACCGAATCTACCCGTGACCAACTCATAACACAGCCACGACAGTCCACCCGACCTCCAATCGACTCGACAAGGTCTCTTGAAAACATGAAGTCGGTCTCCACACGGTAGGAAAGGGATCGGACGGCGCCAATCGGAAGCGCAGGGGAGTGGAGTGTGGTCGGCGTCGCTGGTCAGCTGAAGTTGCGGGCGATGACCGATTCGACGAGTTCGGCGGTCGGGAAGTCTGCCATTACGATGCCCGTGCGGCCGGTGCCGGTATCACGCAGGTACTCCTCGGTGCGGGCGAGAATTCCCTCGATACCGGGGACGCCCTTGGCGATGGTCATCGGCAGTACACCACTGGCTATCGCTATGAGGTCCTCACCGCTGGTTGCATTCAGGCCGTTGATGAACAGCGTCTGGTTCGAACCTTGCGCGGTGCGTTCGAAATGGGTGCGGACCTTCTCCCACTTGGTGTCCATCTCGGTGAGACTCGGGAGTATCCAGTCGTTTTGGCTGTCCTTATAGCGGCGCCAGTTGGGCCCGTACACACCGGTGGCGTCGAAGCTCCGCATGATGACGAATCGGCCGCGGATCTCACCGAGGTCCGGGATCGCACCGTCGTAGTCGGCGGGCGGCGTCCACAGGTGTTCGGCCAGCAGGTCACGAGTGTCGGGGTTCTCGTGGATGTACCAGTTCAGCGTGTCCTCGTACGACCGGGTGTTCTCCACCTCGGTGTGTGCCTTCTGCATGAACATGAGTACGGTCTCGCTCGGGTTTTCGCGTAAGAAGTCGGAGACAGTTCGCACGACGTCGGTGTAGTTGGCGTTCAGGTATTCGATGCCGTGGTGGATCGTGAACGCATCCCGGTAGTGCCGGGTGCGGATGTCGAGCACTCGCACCCCGGCCCGTAATTGGGTGGCCAGGTCGAAATCCTGGGTGGCGCCTATCAATGTCGCGCTGTAGGCCATGGTGTCGTGGGTGCCCACCAGGGACAGTTCAGTCGGGTTGGCCGAATCGAGAAGGTCTCGCATCCAATTGGGCTCGGACACGGTGTCGAGACCGCCGCGCCCCATGCTGCCGGCAGCGAAGTCGCTGCTGCCCAGGCTCGACGAGCCCGTTGCGCCGGCGGGATTCATCGGCGCCAGCAGCAGCATCGGGCTCATGGCGAACGCGCGCAAAATGGTGCGGCGGCGGGGAAGGGTTGTGTCGCTCAACTCGGTCTCCTTCTGAGGGGCATACGCATTCGCGATGTGCGATGCCCGAAATACGAACGGCCCACTATTGCAGGAAGCACGCTGCGGAGGGACGGTTTCGATGTATTCCGCCTTGACATGATCGAGGGACTGGACAGACTGATCCGGCACCTTGTGTGAACGACCCGAGCTTGTTCGCCGTGAGGATCGGCTGAGTGGGCAAGCGGGCAAGCGTCGCGATAAAACCTCTCGAATGTTGGTCGGCCCGTGACGGAAGCGGCAAAAAACCGGAATGTTGCAACCACCGACCCTTACAAGACAGGCGCAGAGGGTGTCACAGCGATGGGGTGGGGAAGTGGTACGAGCGATGGCGTCGTCATCACAAACCCCATAGGTGGCGGGGGTGCGTCGTGGAGGATCAGTGCACGTGATCCGCTGGGAGAGCGAGGGGGCGCTCCTTGGTGGCCGACTACGTGCCGGTAGTGAGTCGAGCGTTGATTGGACGTCGAAGCGCGATAGGGGATCCACCACTTCCGGTCCGGAAATCAGTACTCAGTATCGAAGTCGGCCCGGGACGGAACGGTAAGAATAACAGAATACCCATATTAGACTCCCGATGAATCCGACCAAAAACCACTCATCACACCTCACCAAAGAACACAAACCACCCCCTCACACCGACCAAATAGAGGCGGTCGACTCGGCGAATTCGAGGTGGATCAGGAATCCATGGGGGATTCGATCAGGACCCCTGCCGGCAGGGCTTCGTTCGATGGGTAGGCCTGTTCGTACAGCGGTGTCGAACTGAGGGGAGCGTCTCCGGTTGACGAGGGCTGGTATTACCAGTAGGACCGAGTAGGCGATGTCTGGATGTTCGCCCGATCCATCCCTCACTGAACGGGCTGCTTACGAACCGAGGTGCCATATGAATATTCCTGCTGGACTCGGAGTTGCCGTCACTGGAGGCGTCGGCGATATCGGCCGGGCGATAGCGGCCTTCCTGCTCGACTCCGGCGCAGAGGTGACATTGCTGGATATTGCAGCAGACGATCACGCCGCGACGGTGGTCGACAACCTGAGTGCGCGTGGAAAGGTCTGCTATCGGCAGATGGACGTGCGGGACCCGGACGCCGTTGCAAGGACGTTGGAGTCGATCGATCCGCTCGATGTGGTGGTGAGCAACGCAGCGATCGTCGAATCCGCCCCCTTTCTCGAGATCACCCCGAAGCAGTGGGAATCCCAACTGGAATCGAATCTGACGGGCTGCTTCCATGTGGGTCAATCTGCGGCTCGCATCATGATCGATCGTCACAAGCCGGGTCGAATAGTGTTGACCTCGTCCTTTATTCAGGAGATGCCGTGGCCGGAGGTGGCCGCATACTCGGTGAGCAAGGCCGGTGTTCGAATGCTCACCCGTTGCATGGCGGCGGAACTGGCTGAGCACGGAATCCTTGTGAACGCCGTGGCCCCGGGGATCGTCTATGCCGGGATGGCCAAGCGTCAACTGGAGACCGAACCGCAATATGCGGCGCGTGTGGCTACCGCCGTCCCGCTCGGCCGCCTACAGACCGCCGAACAGGTCGCACAGGCTGTCGGGGTGCTGTGCTCCGATGCAGCCGATTACATGACCGGAAGCGTGTTGCTCGCCGACGGGGGTGCGTCACTGCGCGTCCCGCAAGCCACAACCGTGGACGGCGAGGATTCGTGATCGGTGTACCCGGGTGGGCGTGCACCTCGAGTGGCTATGATCGGGTCGGCCGCTGGGCACCAATCCCACCGAGGGGGCGGACGAAGGCGCTGTTCACTTGCATAGCCGGGCGAAGCCCGCGGACAAATGGGCCGTCATTGCGGTTGCACCGGTCTATCCTTGTGGCCTCACCGAGGAAGGTTCCCCACCATGGCATCTCCGTCAGCGCCGCATGGAGCAGCACGGATTCCGTACTTCACTCAGGAACAGGTGTTTGACCACATCGAGCAGCAAGTGCTCAGTGGCGCCCTCGCCGTGGGTGACCGGCTGCCGTCCGAGCGCGCTCTGTGCGCCGAGTACAAAGTAAGTCGTCCTGTGATCCGGGAAGTGCTGCGTGGCTTACAGGAACGTGGCTACATCGATGTATTTCCGGGGCGCGGGTCGTTTGTGCGGGAAGTAGCGACCAGCGATCTGGCGCGGCCGCTGGCGAGGATGGCGCAACGAGGCAACGTCACGGCCCGGCACCTCGTGTCCGCGCGCACGATGCTCGAATGTGAGGCGGCTGCAATGGCCGCCGCACACGGGAGTGATGAGCAGATCGCGGTAATCGGAGATGCACTGCGCCGCCACCAGGCTGCACGCATCCTGCCCGAGTTGGCGCGCACCGATCTGGAATTCCACGAGGCAGTGGCGCAGGCTAGTCGAAACCCGGTGATCGCAGTGATGTTCGGCGCCATCCGCTCCTTGGTCTATGGGCTGATGCTGCGCAGTCTCAGCGACCGGCAAGTGATGCAAGCCGGCGATCCTTGGCATGCGGCCATCTACGAGGCGATCGCTAATCGAGACGCGGAGAAGGCACGCGCGGCCATGGCCGAGCATCTACGGCTCGCACTGGACTTCTACGGCGAGGATCTGGATGTTCCGCTCGACGACGTATTGACCGCATGGGGCATCGACGTAGCTCGGATCGATCACGACCTTGCTTAGGCGACGCGTGCTTGCCTAGAGCATGCCAGCGTTCCACCCGCACCGCCCGGCAGCTGGTACGCCGTCGTATACGCGGACGTCACGCCTTGAATATGCGCTTATCGGGCACCGGATGCCCAATCATTGCTGAAAGTTCGGAATATCCACGTTCGATGTATTGACAGCAGAGGGGAAGGGTCACAGAATACTGGTCAGACCAGTAAGACCACCTGTTGCTCTGTTGGCCGATTCCCGGAAATAGCGAACGTGGCCGGCCTCGACTCCCTGCAGCGCTGACGGTCAGCTTTCCCGCCGTGAGCCTGTGCTCGCGTCGTGCCGATCGCGGCGTCGATGAGGGCAGTGGCAGTCCCTGTTGCGCAGCGAAAGGAACCGAATCGCAGTGAAGATCGTGGACGTTCAGGTCATCGTCACGAGCCCGACCCGCAACTTCGTGACCCTGAAAATCACGACCTCCGACGGCATCATCGGTCTCGGCGACGCGACGCTCAACGGCCGCGAACTGGCTGTGGCGTCCTACCTGCGTGACCACATCAGTCCACTGCTCATCGGCCGCGATCCGAGTCGGATCGAAGACACCTGGAACTATCTGTACAAGGGTGCGTACTGGCGGCGGGGACCGGTCACGATGGCCGCGGTCGCCGCCGTGGACATGGCGTTATGGGACATCAAGGGCAAAGTCGCAGGGTTGCCCCTGTATCAGTTGCTCGGTGGCGCTTCCCGAACAGGCTGCCTCGCTTACGCTCACGCTACCGGGGCAGACCTGCCCGAGTTGATCGACTCGGTACACGAGCAACTCGATCTCGGCTATCGCGCCATCCGCGTGCAGACCGGCGTTCCTGGTTTGGAAAAGGTCTACGGGGTCGGCCACTCGGGCGTTGCCACCTACGAACCCGCGGACCGCGGCGCCCGTCCTTCCGAGGAAATCTGGGACACCTCGGCGTACTTGCGCCATATCCCGTCGGTATTCGAGCAACTGCGCAACCACTTCGGTCAGGAGTTGCCGCTGCTGCACGACGCACACCATCGGCTCACACCCCAGCAAGCGGCGCGATTGGGCAAGGAACTCGAGCCCTACGACCTGTTCTGGCTCGAGGATGTCACCCCCGCCGAAAATCCCGCCGCCCTGCGGCTGGTGCGGCAGCACACCACGATTCCCCTCGCGATTGGCGAAGTGTTCAACAACATTTGGGACACGGAACTGCTGCTGAGCGAACAACTGATCGACTTCATTCGCTGCGCAATCGTGCACGCGGGAGGTATTACACACGTTCGCAAGATCTGGTCACTGGCCGAGCTGTATCAGGTACGCGCAGCATCTCATGGGCCCACCGACGTTTCTCCGATCAACTTTGCCGCTGCTGTGCACATGGGCCTTTCAGCAGCGAATTTCGGCATCCAAGAACATATGCGGCACCAACCGCTCGTCGACGAAGTGTTCCGACACGCCTTCCGATTCGACGACGGTTACCTACACCCCGGGGAGGAGCCGGGGCTCGGAGTCAGTCTCGATGAGGAACTCGCCTCCCGCTACCCCTACGAGAGTGCCTATCTCCCGGTCGCTTACCTACCTGACGGCACCCTCCACGACTGGTAGCGAGCCGACGCAATGCCCTGAAAGGAGCGCACCATGAAGGCCGCACGCTGGTTCGGGCGCCGCGACGTCGCTGTCGTCGATGTCGCGTTGCCGACACCCGGCCCGGATCAAGCGCTCCTGCGTGTCCTGTGGTGCGGTATTTGTGGCTCCGACCTCGAGGAGTACCACGATGGACCGCTAACCATCCCGGTCTCCGAACCGCACCCCGGTAGCGGCCGCGTGGCACCGATAACTCTCGGACACGAAATGGTCGCCGTCGTCGCTGAGGCCGCCGCTGATGGCAGCGGATTCCCCGTAGGCACCGTCGTCATCCCCGATGTCGTCGTCGGCTGCGGCACCTGTTGGTGGTGCAGCCGACACAACGAGGGACTGTGCCCGCAACTCACGGTGCTGGGTTTGCACGACGACGGTGGATTGGCCGAATTCATGATCGCCCGAGCCGATCGCTGTGTACCGGTACCCCCTTCGCTCGACCCCGCCCACGCGGCCCTGGCAGAACCGACTTCTGTGGCTGTGCGCGCCCTCGACAAAGTGCCGCGCGTCGTCGGTTCGACCGTCCTCATCCTCGGCGGCGGCACAACCGGACTGCTGACCGCTCAGATCGCACTCAGCTACGGTGCCGCAACGGTATTCGTCGTCGACATCCGCACCGACCGCCTGACCCTCGCGGAGCAGTTCGGCGCGAGACCAGTCCATCCCGATGAACTGACGGCGTTGCTCGCCGCACTGCCCGAACCGGGAATTGACACGGTGCTCGAATGCACGGGCAGCCCTGGTCTGCTCGATCAGGCCCTGCGAGCCGTTCGTCCTGGCGGCACCCTCGTTGTGGTCGGGCTCCACGGCGGTGCCGAACCGGTCGGCATCCCAGCGTTGGTCCTCGGGGAACGACGCATACTCGGCACCGTCGCGCACATGTACGACGACGACGTCGGTGCCGCCGTTCAACTTCTGGCGGCGGGAACGGTCGATCCCAAACCGTTGATCACACATCAGGTCCCGCTCGACGACACGGTCGCTGTTGCCCTGCCGCTGCTCGCCGATCCCGCAGCCGGTGCGGTGAAGGTGCTCATCGACTGCTCCGAGGCGAACGGGCCGGAAACCGCAAGTCCGCCATGACGATCCACGCACCGAAAACGATTCGACCATCCCGTTTGCCCTAGGACTGTCACCACACCCGACCTCTTCATTCCCGCCTATAGCCGTCTAGCGCCTCAGGAAACACGAAATGCCCAACACCGTCAGCACCGCCTCGTCCACGGCTCATGGTGCACACCGCCTGCGCCACGCATTCTTCATTTCCGCCGCCGCCGCTATGGGGGGATTCCTGTTCGGCTATGACAGCGCAGTCATCAATGGCGCCGTCGAAGGTATCCGTGGGAAGTTCGATATCGGGTCCGCCACCCTCGGGACCGTGGTCGGGATCGCCCTCCTCGGTGCGGCCGCCGGTGCAATGGCGGCTGGACGGCTTGCCGACCGCATCGGCAGGCCCCGCGTCATGCAGATCGCTGCTCTCTTCTTTGCGATCAGCGGTATCGGCTCGATGCTTCCGTTCACCGTATGGGACCTGAGCGTGTGGCGCGCCCTCGGTGGAGTTGCCATCGGGATGGCCTCGGTGATCGGACCCGCATACATCGCCGAGGTCGCACCAGCAGAGTATCGGGGGAGGCTCGGATCCCTCCAACAAGCCGCGATCGTGCTCGGCATTGCCATATCTCAGCTGGTCAACTTCGCGATTCTCGGCTTGGCCAGCGGTGACCAGCGCGGCCCACTTCTCGGCCTCGAGGCATGGCAGATCATGCTCGGCGTGGAAGTGTTGCCCGCACTGGTCTACGGGTTCGTGGCACTGCGCATCCCCGAGTCACCGCGCTACCTCGTCGCGCGAGGACGGATCGCCGATGCGAAACTCGTGCTCTCCGACATCGAACCTGCAGGCACCGATCTCGGTGCAGAACTCTCCCGCATCGACACCCAGATGCACTCGGACCACAAACCGCGACTGCGCGACCTCCTCGGCGGACGCGCCGTCCTGCTACCCATCGTCTGGATAGGCATTGGATTGGCCGTATTCCAGCAGATGTCCGGCATCAACGTCGTCTTCTACTACAGCGCCACACTGTGGCAGTCGGTCGGCATCGACGCCTCGAGCTCGTTCCTCTACTCATTCACCTCGTCGATCATCAACATCGTCGGCACCATCATCGCGATACTGCTGATCGACCGAATCGGGCGCAAGAGGCTCAGTGTGATCGGCTCGGTCGGTATGGCCATCTCGCTCGGCGTGGCCGCATGGGCCTTCTCCTACCTCGTCGGGCAGGGTGACGACGCCTTCCTGCCCAACCCACAAGCAACCATTGCTCTTCTCGCTGTGCATTCATTCGTGCTGTTCTTCGCCGCGACTTGGGGTGTCGTCCTATGGGTCCTCCTCGGCGAAATGTTCCCGAACCGGATCCGCGCTGCGGCGCTCGGGCTCGCGGGTTCGGTGGTATGGATCACCAACTGGCTGATCACCGTGACGTTCCCCAGCATGGCCGAGTGGAGCCTGTCGGCTTCGTACTTCATCTTCGCTGCATTCGCCGCCCTCTCTGCCCCGTTCGTCATCTTGTTCTTGCGTGAGACCAAGGGCAAGCCACTCGAGGACTTGGGGTCGGCTCGATCCGTCCACCTCCACCTCCACCACCACGACCAGAACCAGAGTTAGGGAGATCACCGGTTGGGACGTTCTCGGGTCATCGAACTTCACGGTAAAATCGCTGATTCGTGTGTTCTGTGCGCGGGTTTCGCCGGCGCGAGCGGCATTTTCCTAGGAGTCTTGTTTGATCACCGCCACCGACCTGGAAGTTCGAGCGGGAGTGCGGACCTTGTTGTCCGCCCCCGGGCCGGCCTTGCGGGTGCAGCCGGGCGACCGCATCGGTCTAGTGGGCCGTAACGGTGCAGGCAAGACGACAACGCTCCGCATCCTGTCCGGTGAGGGGGAACCGTACGCGGGCTCGGTCATGCGCACCGGCGATCTCGGCTACCTCCCGCAGGACCCCAAGGAAGGGAACCTAGACGTCCTGGCGAAGGACCGGGTGCTTTCCGCGCGGGGCCTCGATTCGCTGCTGCGGGACATGGAGAAGCAGCAGATTCTGATGGCCGAGGTCGTCGACGATGTCGAGCGCGACAAGGCTGTCCGCAAGTACGGGAACCTGGAGGAGCGTTTCGCCGCACTCGGCGGGTACGAGGCAGAGAGCGAGGCGGCGCGCATCTGCAGCAGTCTCGGCCTGGCCGACCGTATTCTCGGACAGCAACTGCGTACCCTCTCGGGTGGTCAGCGACGGCGGGTCGAGTTGGCGAGGATCCTGTTCGCCGCCTCGGATGGGAGTGGCGGACGATCCGATACGACGCTGCTCCTCGACGAACCGACGAACCATCTCGACGCGGACTCGATCACGTGGCTACGCGGATTCTTGCAGAACCACGAGGGCGGATTGATCGTGATCAGTCACGACGTCGAACTGCTCAACGACGTGGTGAACCGTGTGTGGTTCCTCGATGCGGTTCGCGCCGAGGCCGATGTCTACAACATGAGCTGGAAGAAGTACCTCGACGCGCGTGCCACCGACGAGCAGCGGCGTCGTCGAGAGCGCGCCAACGCGGAGAAGAAGGCCAGTGCCCTGCGTGCCCAGGCCGCGAAGCTCGGTGCGAAGGCCACCAAGGCCGTTGCGGCCCAGAACATGGCCAAGCGCGCCGACAAACTGATGTCGGATCTCGACGCCGAACGGGTGTCGGACAAGGTGGCGCGGATCCGTTTCCCGGAACCTGCCGCATGCGGCAAGACACCGTTGATGGCGGAGAACCTGACGAAGGTCTACGGGTCGCTCGAGATCTTCACCGGTGTAGACCTCGCCATCGACCGCGGTTCGCGCGTTGTCGTCCTCGGGCTCAACGGTGCCGGTAAGACGACACTGCTGCGCCTCCTCGGAGGCGTCGAGACGCCTGATGCCGGCAGACTCGTCCCAGGGCACGGCCTGAAGATCGGGTACTTCGCACAGGAGCACGACACCCTCGACGACGACGCGTCGGTCTGGGAAAACATCCGTCACGCAGCGCCCGACACGGGCGAACAGGAGTTGCGGTCGCTGCTCGGTGCTTTCATGTTCAGCGGTCCGCAACTCGAACAGCCGGCGGGGACACTGTCCGGCGGCGAGAAGACGCGTCTCGCGCTGGCAGGTCTGGTGTCGTCCGCGGCGAATGTCCTCCTGCTCGACGAGCCGACGAACAACCTCGACCCCGTCTCACGGGAACAGGTACTTGATGCGCTGCGCAACTACACCGGCGCCGTGGTGCTCGTCACCCACGACCCCGGAGCAGCGGAAGCGCTCGATCCGGAGCGGGTCATCCTCCTTCCGGACGGCACCGAGGATCACTGGTCACAGGACTACCTGGAGCTCATCCAGCTAGCCTGATCGCTACTGATGCGGGTCAGTCGCGACGGCGGACCGACTCCTCGACGAGGTCGAGCACTGCCGAGAGGTTGTCGCCTGCCTGACCCGATGCGATGCGCGCGACGAGTCCGTCGAGCACGAGGTCCAGGTACTCGATCAGGACATCTGTGGGCACATCGTCGCGGAGGCGGCCCGCCGACTTCTGTCGCGCAAGTCGGGCCAGGGTCGCATCGGTGAGTTCGGCCGAGCGCTGCGACCAGCTCCTGCGAAACTCTGGATCGGTGCGCAGTCTGCGGGCGATCTCCAATCGGGTTCCCAACCAGTCGAACTGCTCGGGTTGGGCCAATAGGTCGCGCATCACCTGGACGAGGCCCTCCTCGGCGACCACGTCGGCCATTCTGGTCGCGTCCTCGTGAGCAAGGGCCAGGAACAAACCGTCCTTGTCCTTGAAGTGGTGGAAGATAGCCCCGCGCGACAATCCGGTGACCTCTTCCAAACGGCGAACTGTGGCGCCGTCGTAGCCGTATTCGGCAAAGCAGCTACGGGCGCCGTCCAGGATCTGACTGCGCCGGGCCGCGAGATGGTCTTCACTGACCTTGGGCACTTTCCCGTCCTCGTCTCACACTGCATGTGCCGACAGTGCGTACGGCGGACCCAGCCGGTAGCCGAGTCCGCCGTACGCCGGTCGCTAGCGGACTAGCTCTTGATCATGTTGCGGAGCACGTACTGCAGGATGCCGCCGTTGCGGTAGTAGTCGGCCTCGCCGGGAGTGTCGATACGTACCACGGCGTCGAAGATGACCCGCTCGCCGTTCTCCCTCGTCGCCGTCACCTTGACGGTCTTCGGCGTCACGCCCTCATTCAGCTTCTCGATGCCTTCGATGTCGAAGACCTCGGTACCGTCGAGCTCCAGCGACGCAGCCGACTCACCGGCCGGGAACTGCAGCGGCACCACACCCATCCCGATGAGGTTGGAACGGTGGATGCGCTCGAACGACTCGGTGATCACTGCCTTGACGCCGAGGAGTCGGGTGCCCTTGGCCGCCCAGTCGCGGGACGAGCCGGAACCGTATTCCTTGCCGCCCAGGACGACCAGCGGGACACCGGCCTGCTGGTAGTTCTGCGACGCGTCGTAGATGAACGCCTGAGGCGCACCCTCCTGGGTGAAGTCGCGGGTGTAGCCACCCGAGACACCGTCCAGCAGCTGGTTCTGCAGGCGGATGTTCGCGAACGTGCCGCGGATCATCACCTCATGGTTACCGCGACGCGAGCCCAGGGAGTTGTAGTCCTTGCGCTCGACACCGTGAGAGTCGAGGTACTGCGCGGCCGGAGTACCCGGCTTGATCGGGCCGGCCGGGCTGATGTGGTCGGTGGTGACCGAGTCGCCGAGCAGTGCCAGCACGCGTGCGCCCTTGACGTCGGTGACCGGAGCGGGCTCCATGGTCATGCCGTCGAAGTACGGCGCCTTGCGGACGTACGTCGAGTTCTCGTCCCACGCGAAGGTGTCGCCCGCCGGGGTGTCCAGGTTCTGCCAGCGGGAATCGCCCTTGAAAACGTCCGCGTACGACTTGCGGAACATGTCCTCGCTGATCGCCGACTTGATGGTGTCGTCGATCTCCTGGGCCGAAGGCCAGATGTCCTTCAGGAAGACGTCGTTGCCGTCCTTGTCCTGCCCCAGGGCGTCGTTCTCGAAGTCGAAGTCCATCGTGCCTGCCAGCGCGTAGGCGATCACGAGCGGCGGGGACGCCAGGTAGTTCATCTTGACGTCGGGGGAGATGCGACCCTCGAAGTTGCGGTTGCCCGAGAGGACCGCGGTGACCGACAGATCGTTGTCGTTGACGGCCTTCGAGATCTCTTCCGGCAGAGGGCCGGTGTTACCGATACAGGTCGTGCAACCGTAACCGCCCAGGTAGAAGCCGAGCTTCTCGAGGTACGGCCACAGGCCGGCCTTCTCGTAGTAGTCGGAGACGACCTGCGAACCCGGGGCCATGTTGGTCTTGACCCACGGCTTGGTCTCGAGGCCCTTCTCGACCGCGTTGCGGGCGAGCAGCGCGGCACCGAGCATCACCGACGGGTTCGAGGTGTTGGTGCAAGACGTGATTCCCGCGACCACGACCGCGCCGTGGTCGAGCACGAAGTCACCGCGCTCCGCGGAACGGACCTGAACCGGGTTGGACGGACGCCCATCTGTGCCGTTCGCGGCCGACGGAACCGTGGCGACATCGTTCGCGGTCGAGTGTTCGACCGGATCGGACGCCGGGAACGACTCCTCGACCGCCTCGTCGAGCGCGGAGTGTGCAGCCTCGGCACCGTTGGTGACGTAGGTGACGATGTCGCGGCGGAAGGCGTCCTTCGACTCCGACAGCAGGATGCGGTCCTGCGGGCGCTTCGGGCCAGCGATCGACGGCACGACGGTGCCCAGGTCCAGCTCGAGGTACTCGGAGTACGAGGGCTCGCGGTCCGCGTCGTGCCACATGCCCTGCTCCTTGGCGTACGCCTCGACGAGCGCGAGCTGCTCGTCGCTGCGGCCGGTCAGACGCAGGTAGTTGATCGTCTCGTCGTCGATCGGGAAGATCGCTGCGGTCGAGCCGAACTCGGGGCTCATGTTGCCCAGCGTGGCGCGGTTGGCGAGCGGCACCTCGGCGACACCCTTGCCGTAGAACTCGACGAACTTGCCGACCACACCGTGCTTGCGCAGCATGTCGGTGACGGTGAGCACGACGTCGGTGGCGGTCACACCCGGCTTGATCTCACCGGTCAGCTTGAAACCGACCACGCGCGGGATCAGCATGGAAACCGGCTGGCCGAGCATCGCGGCCTCGGCCTCGATGCCGCCTACGCCCCAACCCAGCACGCCCAGGCCGTTGACCATCGTGGTGTGCGAGTCGGTGCCGACGCAGGTGTCGGGGTACGCCTGGCCGCCCCGGGTCATGACGGTGGGTGCCAGGTACTCGATGTTGACCTGGTGGACGATGCCCATGCCCGGCGGGACGACCTTGAAGTCGTCGAACGCGCCCTGGCCCCAGCGAAGGAACTGGTAGCGCTCGCCGTTGCGCTGGTACTCGAGGTCGACGTTGCGCTCGAGTGCGTCGGCGCGACCGAAGACGTCGAGGATCACCGAGTGGTCGATGACCATGTCGGCGGGGGAGAGGGGGTTGACCTTGTTCGGGTCGCCACCGAGCGCGGTGACGGCCTCACGCATGGTGGCGAGGTCGACGACGCAGGGGACGCCGGTGAAGTCCTGCATGATCACGCGCGCCGGCGTGAACTGGATTTCGACGCTCGGATCGGCGGATGGGTCCCAATTCGCAATGGCTCGAATGTGGTCGGCGGTGATGTTCGCACCGTCCTCGGTGCGAAGCAGGTTCTCGGCGAGAACCTTCAGTGCATAAGGTAGCTTTTCGGTGCCAGGCACGGCCGAGAGGCGGAAGATCTCGTAGGAGTTCTCACCGACCTCGAGGGTGCTCTTGGCGCCGAACGAATCAATGCTCGTACTCACGTCAGCTCCACTCGTCTATGAGGGCCGCCGACCACGGGGCTGTGTCGACGGCTGAAGGTACTGCGGGCGCGGCTGATTCGTGCGTTGCGACGCTGGCGATGCCGGAATCGGCGCGTACCGCTATACCGATCGACAGTCTAACAGTACGCTTGTCCTGTGAAAATTGGGGGCGGCGTCAACCGGAGGTTCTCGCCGATTGGCGAAGGGATTTCGAGGTGCGCTGCGGATAGAGGGAACAGCGCTCGCCAACGCCTCACGTAGGGTTCACGCGAGGCCGATGTTTTTCACAGCAAACCCGGATGAGAGATGACTACCCTGATCGCCACAGCGCTCCCCGTCAGTTCCACGCTTTCCAACTACTCGGCTCTGCCCATGGCAGCAGACCTTCCGGACGGCGTCGATCTCTCGGCCGTGATCGCGGATGTGTCCCACGACGGGGTATCGGCGCCTCCCGACGAGGTCGCCGACCTGACCGCGGTGGTGGACCGGGCGGCCGAGCACGGCATGAAGTTGAGCATCGTCGTGGTGGACAGAGATCCCATCCTCGATTCGCAACTTCGCGACCTCGCTACCGAGGTCGGGGAGGTAGAAGGCGGCACGGTCTTGGTGCTGAGCCCCCATCGAGTCGGAACTTACAGCGACTCGATCAGTCGGGTGCTGCTCGAATCGGGTCAGGATTACACCTACACCGGAAATCCGGTGGTCGCGGCCAACAATTTCGTTGACGAGGTCGTGGAACCCAGCCTCCCGTGGGCCTTGTTCACGGTGATACTCATCGCTGTCGTTCTCATCGCGTCGGCCGCCACCGTCACCGCAAAGTTGCGTCGGGTGGCCAAGAATCGCGGCGCAACGTCGCACGAGGGAAGTGGCGCCGCTGACGCGCCCGCCCCACCGGAGCAACGGAACCCCTGACACACCGGGACTCCCCGAGTTCCGTGGTCTCGAATCGCGAGATCTGAACTCCCAGGGCGCTGGCCGGCAGGTTCGAAACTTGCCGTTCGGTTGCCGCCCCCTGCACTGCTGCGAATCGGTCGTACCGACGAATCCACCCGCCGACATTTGCGCTGGTCGAATTACCAATGTGTTATTTGTGACTAATGTTTCCGAAGAGTTCATATGTGTCGTACGGTGCAATTGGCGCTATTGGGGAAGAAGGGTCACGATCTAGTGATTGGTACCCAGAGTGACGACAATGCGGTAATCGACATCCGAGCGTTGAAGGGTATGTCTGCAGGATTTCTCCCCACGGCGAGCACAGCGATGTGCGAGAGGTTTCGCGCGACGCAACTGCGTGGTCGGTGCAGAACCGAGGGAGAAAGTTGTGAGGCGACAAGCACGATGTGGAGCGAGACACCGTAACTCTTGTGGTGCGCGTAGTCGCGGTGTCCGTCTTGTGATCGGACTGGGCATCGTCGCCGCCTTGGTGGGTACTGCAACAGGTCCGGCCTCCGCCGTGCCGCCTCCGCCACCCAATCCGTCGGATTCCGAGATCGCCCAGGCCCAGGCGCAGGTGAACGCGGGCGTGGGCGAAGTCAGCAATCTGATCGAAGAGGTGGCATCGGCGGATGAACAACTCGCCCAACTCGACAACGAGGTGGCGATCAAGCGTGAGGGTGTGAACAAGGCCCTGGTCGATCTGCAGAATGCGCGAAGCGCCGCCGACGAAGCAGCGCGCGTCGCTGCAGCGTCGGAGCAGGCGCTGCAAGATGCGGGGACGCAGATCGAACTCGCACAGGAGGAGTTCGACGAGTACATCCGGTCGAGTTACACCCGAGGAACCAATGCCTCCGCCCTTTCTACGCTGTTGGGGGCACAGGGGCCGGGCGACGTCCTCGATCGCGCGCTGGTTCTGAAACTCCTGGCCGAGAGCCAGAAGTCGACGCTCGACAACTTGCAGCGCGCACGAACAGAGCAAGCCAATCGGTATTCCGCTGCCCGGGAAGCAAAGCAGCAGGCGGACGCGGCCGCGGACCGGGCGGAAGAGATGAAGGTGGTGGCCGAGCGGGCGATCGAGGTCGCGCGGTCTGCACTGCAGGATCAGGAAGTAGTGAAGGCGCAGATCGAGGAAAGCCGCGCGGCAGCGCAGGCTCGGCTCGATGCGGCCCGCGGCAACGTGGCGGGTCTGCAGAGCCAGCGCGAGGCGTACGTTGCTTGGGACGAGCAGCGCCGTGCCGAGGAGGAACAGCAGGCTGCGGAGGAGGCCGCTGCAAGGGTCGCGGCCGATGAGGCGTCCCGTCAGCGGGCTGCCGATCTCGCCGCTCGGCAGCCTTCGCACACCGCGATCGACGAGGATGTGGGGAGGTACACGGGGGGCGATACGTTCAACGGGGAGGTGACAACTCCGACATTGCCCCCGGATTCGAAGCCGTCGGGTGGCGCCCTACCGACCGGAAGTGCAGCCATCGAAACCGTGATCGATCGTGGTCTGTCCCAGTTGGGTGTCCAGTACGCCTGGGGAGGCGGCGACGAGAACGGGCCCACCTTGGGGATCAGGGATGGCGGAGTCGCCGACAGCTACGGTGACTTCAACAAGGTCGGGTTCGACTGTTCCGGACTGATGATCTATGCCTTCGCCGGGATCGGGATCTCGCTACCGCACTACTCCGGCTACCAGTACACGGCTGGCAAGCAGGTTCCCTCTGAGGAGATGAGGCGGGGTGACATGATTTTCTACGGGCCGAACGCCAGTCGGCACGTTGCCCTGTACCTCGGCAATGGTGAGATGCTCGAAGCCCCGCAATCCGGATCACAGGTCAAGATCTCACCGGTGCGGTGGGATGGCATGACCCCTTACGTTGTCCGTATGGTGTCGTGACCATGACGACGATGCCGTAATCTGCGGTAAGGATCATGCTTGGTGGCGCGGGGGCTGCTTGCACCTGGAATAGTTGAGCAGGTACGTGTACGGGCGGAACGAATTAGGTGGAAGCGGTGGATTCTTGGTGACCTCACGTGATGATGCGGTGTCGGATGGTGCAGACAAGGTTGAGTCGTCCTCCCAGACCGCTGCCGAAAATGTGAAGACCGGTGGTACGGGAAACGGATCGGGCCCCCAGACCGAGCCGAATTCGTCTTCGAACAACCCAGGCTCAGCTACCACGCCGACGGCATCCCCCGCCTCCAGTCTCGCCGCCGATGTGCAGACGTTGGAGCGGGCGATCTATGAGGTCAAGCGCGTGATCGTCGGACAAGATCGCCTCGTGGAGCGGATCCTGGTCGGGCTCCTGGCGAAGGGACACGTGCTACTCGAAGGTGTGCCCGGTGTCGCAAAGACGTTGGCTGTGGAGACGTTTGCGCGTGTGGTCGGCGGTTCTTTCTCACGTGTCCAGTTCACCCCCGACCTGGTGCCCACCGACCTCATCGGTACGCGGATCTACCGACAGGGCCGCGAGGAATTCGACACCGAACTCGGACCCGTAGTCGCCAACTTCGTTCTGGCCGACGAGATCAACCGCGCACCGGCCAAGGTGCAGTCGGCTCTGCTCGAGGTCATGGCCGAGCGGCACGTGTCGATCGGCGGCAAGCGGTACCACATGCCTGACCCGTTCCTGGTCATGGCCACGCAGAACCCGATCGAGAACGAGGGTGTCTACCCCCTGCCCGAGGCGCAGCGCGACCGGTTCCTGTTCAAGATCCTGGTCGACTACCCCACGGTGGAGGAGGAGCGCGAGATCGTCTACCGGATGGGTGTCGCCGCACCGGAACCCCACCAGGTGCTCGATCCCCAGGAACTCGTGCGCCTGCAGAAGGTGGCGAGTGGCGTGTTCGTCCATCATGCGCTCGTCGACTACGTGGTCCGGGTGATCGCCGCTACCCGCACACCGATCGAAGTCGGTCTACAGGATGTGGACGGGTGGATCGCGTACGGTGCATCTCCGCGCGCCACGCTGGGCATCATTTCCTCGGCACGCGCCCTCGCGCTGTTGCGCGGCCGCGACTATGTCGTGCCGCAGGACGTGCTCGATATCATCCCGGATGTCTTGCGGCACCGTCTCGTGCTGTCGTATGACGCGTTGGCCGACGAGGTGACCCCCGATGACGTCATCTCCCGCGTACTGCAGACCGTGGGTCTGCCACAGATCGCTGCCCAGCCGACGCCGCTTGCACCCGTTGCCGGGCATGACGGATCTACAGGTCAGCCGGCACCCATGCCCGGACCGACAGCGATGAGCCAGTCACGGTGACTGCACGTACTGCCGGCGCGCCCGGCGCCGGATCGCCACCGGCGTTCCGATCCGGAAATCTCCGAGACCCTGAGCTCACGGCCGCATTGCGGACGCTGGAACTGACCGTCCGCCGTCGTCTCGATGGCGTGCTGCACGGTGATCATTTCGGCCTGATTCCGGGGCCGGGTTCGGAGCCGGGAGATGCGCGCGAGTATCAGCCCGGCGACGATGTGCGTCAGATGGATTGGTCGGTGACTGCACGGACGACCCATCCACATGTCCGTCAATCGGTGGCGGACCGGGAACTCGAGACATGGCTCGTCATCGACCTGTCATCCAGCCTCGATTTCGGCACCGCAAGCTGCGAGAAGCGCGATCTCGTGGTGGCCGCCGCAGCCGCCGTCACACACCTGACCAGCGGCGGCGGCAACCGCATCGGGGCGATCATCTCGACTGGCCACAAGTCCACTCGCATCCCTGCGCGCGGCGGCCGGACCCATGTGCAGGCGATGTTGCGGCAGATCGCGACGACTCCGCACGCTCCTGACGGGGTACGAGGCGACTTGCAAGGTGCGGTCGAGTCCTTGCGGCGACCGCAGCGCCGACGCGGTCTCGCTGTTGTCATCAGTGACTTCTTGGGGCCGATCGATTGGGAGCGATCGCTACGCGCGATCTCCGGACGGCACGACCTCCTCGGTGTCGAGGTTCTCGACCCGAGGGACCTGGAACTGCCCGACCTAGGGGATGTCGTGCTGCACGACCCCGAGTCCGGACGCACCAGAGAGTTCACGACCACACCACGCCTGCGCGCCGATTTCGCGCGGGCGGCGGAGGAGCACCGCCTGCAGGTGTCGCAGGCTCTGCGGCGGTGCAGCGCCCCGCTGCTGAGTTTGCGGACCGATCGGGACTGGATCTCGGACGTCGTGCGCTTCGTGTCCGCCCGAAAGCACAGCTTCGGGACCGCGATGAATCAAGGATCCACAAACAAGGGGTCGCGCCGGTGAGCCTGTCCCAGTTCACGTCACCGTGGTGGCTGCTGTTCCTACTGGTCGTTGTCGCACTGGTAGCGGGGTACGTGTGGGTGCAACGTCAACGGCAGAAGCACACACTCCGTTTCACGAACTTCGCTCTTCTCGAGAAGGTTGCCCCCTCGCGGCCAGGACGTGCCCGACACATCCCCGCCCTGCTGCTGGTGCTGGCGTTGGTGTTCTTCACCGTCGCCCTGGCCGGCCCAACCGCGGACAAGCGGGTGCCGCGAAACCGAGCCACGGTGATACTCGTCATCGACGTCTCGCTGTCGATGAAAGCGACCGATGTGAAACCGAGCAGGCTCGCTGCCGCGCAGGATGCCGCCAAGTCGTTCGCCGACGGTCTCACACCGGGAATCAACCTCGGACTCGTATCGTTCGCGGGTACAGCCTCGGTGCTGGTCTCACCGACGACGAACAGGGAGGCGACGAAGGTCGCGATCGACAATCTCCAGTTGAGCGAACGGACAGCCACCGGCGAGGCCATCTTCACCTCGCTGCAATCGATCGACACGCTGGCCACCGTGCTCGGCGGCGGTGATCAGGCGCCACCCGCCCGCATCGTTTTGCTCTCGGACGGCAAGCAGACGGTGCCGGAAAGTCCCGACGACCCCCGCGGCGGTTTCACGGCGGCGAGGCTGGCGAGGGACAAGAACGTTCCCATTTCGACTATCTCGTTCGGGACGAGCTACGGAACGGTCGAGATCGAGCACCAGCGCATCCCCGTGCCCGTCGACGATCCTTCGCTGCGGGAGATCGCCGATCTGTCCGGCGGCAGCTTCTTCACCGCCTCGAGCCTCGAGGAATTGCGGGACGTCTACGACACCCTCGAGGAACAAATCGGGTACGAGACCACACGCGGCGACGCGAGCCGCCCCTGGATCGTCCTGGGGGTTCTGTCCGCAACGTCCGGGCTGGTACTCGCGCTGGTGCTGCGCCAACGGTTGCCGTGATCGCCGTTGCACCCCAGCGGGTCCGGAGATTCCGTCACACCTGAACATATAGGTTGATTCCCATGTCTAACCCACACACTATCGACGACTCGGTCCGAACGGCCTCCACTCCGCGCTCGGTACTTGTCACTGGAGGTAACCGCGGAATCGGCCTCTCCGTCGCACAACGCCTCGCGGCGGACGGACACAAGGTCGCGGTCACCCACCGAGGATCGGGCGCGCCTGAGGGCTTGTTCGGCGTCAAATGCGACGTCACCGACTCGGATTCCATCGACCGCGCGTTCAAGGAAGTGGAAGCGCACCAAGGTCCGGTCGAGGTCCTCGTCGCCAACGCCGGTATCACCGACGACACGCTGATCATGCGTATGACCGAAGACCAGTTCACCTCGGTCATCGACGCCAACCTCACCGGGGCGTTCCGGGTCGCCAAGCGGGCCACCCGCTCGATGCTGCGCGCCCGTTTCGGCCGATTCGTGTTCCTCGGGTCCGTTGTCGGCCTCGCCGGTGGCCCCGGTCAGGTGAACTACGCGGCCTCGAAGGCGGGTGTGGTCGGGATCGCTCGGTCCCTGACACGCGAACTGGGTTCCCGTTCGATCACGGCCAATGTGGTGGCGCCGGGATTCATCGACACCGACATGACCGCAGTGCTCGATGACAAGTACAAGGAAATGATCACCGGCGCGGTTCCGTTGCAGCGGCAGGGCAAGCCGGAGGAGGTCGCCGCAGTGGTGAGCTTCCTGGCTTCCGACGACTCGGCTTATGTCTCCGGCGCGGTGATCCCCGTCGACGGGGGCCTCGGCATGGGCCACTAGCCCCCTTGCAATTCCCGGACATCTTCATCAACAGGAGGACACCTCATGGGTGGATTGCTCGAAGGTAAGACCATTCTCGTCACCGGAATCATCACGGACGCCTCGATCGCGTTCCACGTTGCGAAAGTTGCCCAGGAGCAGGGCGCCAAGGTGATCATCACCGGATTCGGCCGACTCCGGCTGATCGATCGCATCGCGAAGCGCCTGCCGCAACCGGTGCCGCCCGCGCTCGAGCTCGATGTGCAGGACCCCGAGCACCTCGCGAGCCTTGCCGACCGTATCCGCGAGATCGCCCCCGAAGGTGTCGATGGTGTCGTGCATTCGATCGCCTTCGCCCCGCGGTCCTGCCTGGGCAACCCGTTCCTGGATGCACCGTGGTCCGATGTGGGGATGGCCCTCGAGGTGTCTGCCTACTCGTACGCCTCACTGTCGAAGGCGTTGCTACCCGTCCTGAACGACAACGCATCGATCGTCGGCATGGACTTCGATCCCGCCCGCGCGGTCCCGTTCTACAACTGGATGGGCGTCGCCAAGGCCACCCTCGAATCCGTGAACCGCTACGTGGCCAAGGAAGTCGGCGACCGGGGCATCCGCTCGAACCTCGTCGCGGCAGGGCCGATCAAAACTCTCGCCGCCAAAGCTATCGCCGGGACCGCCACCGACGATGCCAAACAGTTGAACGAACTCAACACCGCGTGGGACGAGCGCGCACCCATCGGCTGGAATGTCGACGATCCGGAACCGGTCGCGAAGACCGTGTGCACCGTGCTGTCCGACTGGTTGCCCGGCACCACGGCGTCGATCATCTACGTCGACGGCGGTGCCCACGCGATGGCCGGCTAGGACCGCCCCGGAGAGTGCGCGGCGAAACGACACCACGAAAATGGGCATTATGAGCGCTGTGAATTCGACGAACGAGGCCGATGCGCAATTCGACGCCCTGCTCGTCCTGTCGTTCGGGGGCCCGGAGAAGCCTGACGACGTGCGCCCCTTCCTCGAGAACGTCACTCGGGGAAGGGGAGTGCCGCCCGAACGCCTGGATGCCGTTGCCGAGCACTACATGCATTTCGGTGGTGTGTCGCCGATCAATGCCCTCAACCGCGACATCATCGCCCGCGTCGAGACCGAATTGGCAAGTGCGGGAATCGATGTGCCCGTCTACTTCGGGAACCGTAACTGGCATCCGATGGTCGAGGATACGGTGTCGCAGATGACCAGGGACGGCGTGGGCTCGGCCCTCGTCTTTCCGACCTCCGCATGGGGCGGGTACTCGGGTTGCCGCCAGTACCACGAGGACATTTCGCGCGCTCGGGCGGCAGTCGGCGACGACGCGCCGACGCTCGTCAAGTTGCGGCACTACTACGATCATCCGCTGTTTCTCGACGCAATGGCCGACGCGGTGCGCGCCGCCCGCGAGGAGTTGCCCGCAGCGAACCGTGACACCGCCCGGGTTGTGTTCACCGCCCACTCGATCCCCACCGCGGCCGACGCTACGGGAGGCCCGCCGGAGGCGGGCGGTCACCTCTACAGCAGGCAGGTTGCCGAAGCTGCACGGCTGGTGGCGCAGACGCTCGGCCTGGAAGATTACGACCTGGTGTGGCAGTCCCGTTCCGGTCCGCCGCAGGTGCCCTGGCTCGAACCCGACATCGTCGACCACCTCGATGCCCTTCACGCACGAGGGACGGCTGGTGTAGTCGTCGTACCCGTGGGGTTTGTGTCCGATCATCTCGAGGTGGTGTGGGACCTCGACACCGAGGCCAGAGATCGCGCCGCCGAACTCGGTATGGCATTTGCCCGGGCCGCGACCGCCGGGGCCGATCCGCGGTTCGCGCAACTCGTCGTCGACTTGGTGCGCGCAAGGCTCGAGGGCGAAAGTCCGCGCCGCGCCGGTATCGAGCCATTGCTCGGTGCCGGGTGCAACGGACAGTTGTGTACACCGGGGTGCTGCGCATTGCCGGAGCGTCGACGTCCGGTGAGCTGATCACCGAGCATCCGCGGCGCCCAACCTCCGTTGTCGGCCTCCGCTCGTCGGGAACGTGATTTCAGGCTTCGGCGGTGGCGTTGATTGCGGCGCCTCGTGCGGAGCGGACCACGGACCACAGTGGGCGCAGGAGGTCTTCGACGGTGGCGGCCCCGGTGGCGCTTACGGTGCGGTCGGGCGCGGACTTCTCGGCAACGCCGAGGATCGCGGCCACACGATCGGCGGAGTCCAGAATCCGGAGCGCGCGCGCAGGCATCTCTGCGGGGTATCGGTGGCGTGATGACCGCGCCAACGCGTCCGCGACGAGCGCGCGGGGATCGTTGCCCGAAGCGGTGTCGAGCAGTTCGAGGGTCTCGAGCGCCTTTGCGGCGTCTCGCACGGCTTCCCGCATGCCGTATTCGGCCTCGCCGAGGCCGATGTGGTGGAGGTCGAGCGGGATGTGGTCGATGGCGTATACCGTCCACCGGAGTACATCTGGTCCCTCCGTACTCGGGATCAGTCCCAGTCCGGGGCCCCCAGGCGCGCCCGCCAGGATTCCCTCACCCGCGCGGAGCGCCGCGGCGGCGAACTCCGTTCCCGCCGGAAGCCCGCGTACATCGCCGGGACCGGGAAGTACCAAGCGTAGGTGCGGTTCCGGGTCGGCCGCTGCCCGTCGAATGGGCGGCAGTAGGGCGGCCACCCCGACGTCGCGGGGATCGGGCCAGGGCAACCCGGTGAGGCCCGCCGTCTCCTCGTTCTCCGCGCACACGAGATGCATCGGTGCCCAGCCGTGCATGGCGTCGATGACGTGGTCGGGTGCGCTCTTGCCGACGAGCCACGAACGGGCCCACACGGTGAGAGTGGCGCTGGGTGAGGTCACGATCACCGAGCATAGGACGGCGTGGCAGCGCACCTGTACCCACCGCGCCGCATACGGTTGTCGCTGTGAGCGCAGGCGACGCATACGGTGACATCTTTTCAGGGCATTACCGGACCAGGCGAACGAAGACTCCCACGGTATCCGCCGAGCGTGGCCTGGTCGTCGAAGATGCGGGCACGGGCTTCTGCGGGGCCGTGGTCGGGTTCGAGCGAACGTACGACGGTGACTTCGTGCGGTTGGAAGATCGTGCGCGGCGAACCCGGTTGTTCGGGATGCGCGAGGCGGCGTTCCTCATCGACGGCAAGCCGGTGACGCTGGCGCGACCGAAACCGAAGGCCGCGGAGTCGGCGCCGACGAGATCGGCCTCGGGGTCCACCAAGGTGGAGGGGCTGCGGGCACGGACGGCTCTGGCGAGCCGAATATGGGTGGAAGGTGTGCACGACGCAGCCCTGGTGGAACGCGTATGGGGGCACGATCTGCGTGTCGAGGGTGTTGTCGTCGAACATCTGGAGGGACTGGACAATCTTGCCGACAGGCTGCGCGAATTCCGCCCCGGCCCCGGTAGGCGTGTCGGTGTGCTCGTCGATCACTTGGTGATCGGTGCCAAAGAGAGCCACCTGACCGAGGGACTCGGTCCGCACGTGCTCGTGACCGGGCATCCGTTCATCGATGTCTGGGAAGCCGTCCGGCCCTCGGCAGTGGGAATAGACGCGTGGCCGAAGATTCCCCGCGGCGAAGACTGGAAGACAGGTGTATGTAGGGAGTTGGGGTGGGGGACTCCCAGGGATGGTTGGCGGCGCGTATATTCTGCCGTCAGTGGTTTCCGGGATTTGGAAGCACCGCTGATCGGAGCGGTCGAACAACTGATCGACTTCGTCACCGTCGATTCGGAAGATTCTGGTTAGATGGTGTTGTGGCTGCATTGATTTGGTTGGTGGCGAGTGCCCTGCTCGCGGCCGCGGAAGCCCTGACGGGAGACTTCTTTCTGCTCATGCTTGCAGGCGGCGCACTGGCGACTGCGGGCGTGACGGCGATTACGGATTTCCCGGTCTGGGTCGACGCGGTGATCTTTGGCGTGTTGTCGATCTCGTTGCTCCTCGGAGTGCGGCCTATGTTGCTGCGCAGATTCTCCAAACCGCCGCAGATCCAGATCGGGGTGGAGGCGCTCTCCGGGAAACAGGCATTGGTCCTCGAGGAAGTGGCGGAGCACGGGGGGCAGATCAGGTTGGAGGACGGAGACGTATGGACAGCCCGACCACTTGATACCACGGAGGTGTATCCGCCGGGAACGACCGTGACGGTAATGCAAATTGACGGTGCAACCGCCGTCGTGTGGAGAGGACTGTAGATGGAAGCACTCATAGTGCTGATCGTGATCGTGCTGTTCATTGCGTTGGTGGTGTCCAAGTCGGTGGCCCTGATTCCACAGGCCGATGCGGCGGTGATCGAGCGCCTCGGCCGATACTCGCGGACGATATCCGGGCAGTTGACGTTCCTCATCCCATTTGTGGACCGCATTCGCGCCAAGGTAGATCTGAGGGAACGAGTGGTGTCGTTCCCGCCGCAGCCGGTGATCACCCAGGACAACCTGACGCTCAGCATCGATACCGTCGTGTACTTCCAGGTGACCAACCCACACGCTGCGGTGTACGAGATCAGCAACTACATCGTCGGTGTGGAACAGTTGACCACCACCACTCTGCGTAACGTCGTCGGCGGCATGACGCTGGAGGACACGCTGACCTCACGTGATTCCATCAACGGCCAGCTGCGCGGCGTTCTGGACGAGGCCACCGGACGATGGGGTCTGCGCGTCGCCCGCGTGGAGCTGAAGAGCATCGATCCGCCGCCCTCGATCCAGGAATCGATGGAGAAGCAGATGAAGGCGGATCGCGAGAAGCGCGCCACGATCCTCACCGCAGAGGGGCACCGCGAGTCGGCGATCAAGACGGCAGAGGGTGACAAGCAGAGCCGGATCCTCGCCGCTGAGGGTGCGAAGCAGGCGTCGATCCTCAGCGCTGAAGGTGAGCGCCAGTCTCGCATCCTGAGGGCTCAGGGTGAGCGGGCCGCCAAGTACCTGCAGGCGCAGGGTCAGGCGAAAGCGATCGAAAAGGTTTTTGCCGCAATCAAATCCGGCAAGCCCACCCCCGAACTGCTTGCCTACCAGTACCTGCAGACGCTGCCGCAGATGGCGCAGGGCGACGCGAACAAGGTGTGGATGGTGCCGAGCGACTTCGGGGACGCCCTCAAGGGATTCGCGAAGAACCTTGGTGCGCAGGGCATGGACGGCGTGTTCCGGTACGAGCCGTCCACGACGGACGAGGATCTGCCGAAGCCCGAGGACGATTCGGAAGAGGTCGCGGACTGGTTCGAAACCAAATCCGACCCGACCATCGCCCAGGCCGTTCGCGCCGCTGAGGTCGCAGCCCGTCAGCCGGTAGAGAGCCCCGGATCTCTGGGCAGGCGGCCCGACTCCAGCGAGCAGGGTTCGGTCGCCGGTGGGGCGGTACCGGGACAGCTACCGCCGGGTCACGCCTAACTCACGCCCGAACTCAGGTGCCACGACTGCCCCGTGACTGCGATTGAATCCGCAGTCACGGGGCAGTGGTTTCTCAGGTGATGAGTGCGTATCCCGTCCCGCACACCGCGACCGCCCAGAGCACGCTCGTGAAGGTTCCGATGATGAACTGTTCCGAGGCGTGGGGTTCGCGGAGTTCAGGGTAGCGGGCCAGTCCCTTCACCGCCAGGACGATGGCGATGCCCTCCGGCCAGCCGGCGAGTACCGCGGCGGCGACCGCGGCGCGCTCGAGAAGCCCGATCACCCGCCCGCCGCGCAGAGGCCCCGACGCCGGCGCCGGGGCCGATTCCGTGCCTGCATCGGGCTGTCGGCGTGCGATCCGGAACGCGGCCAAGACCAGAGGGCCTCCGCCGGTCGCGGCCGCCGTGACGGCCAGGACGAGCGTCGCACCGAGCGCGAACCCGGTGACCGGCGTGGTGCTTGCCGCGGCGATCGCCGCAATTGCCAGAGCCGTCCCGGCCGTTATGGGCGCCGCCCACTGCGAGACCCACAGGGGCCTTGGCGTCACACCGAGTACCGGGGGTGCGAGCGTGGCGACGCCGAGGGCGATGAGCGCAAGTACCGTCATATGTCCGCTCTTTTCAGCAGTCGTTCGGTCAGGCGTCGTCCTGCGATCTCGATTTGCAGGCCTGCGGTGGAGAGGCGTTGGGAGACCGCCTGTTTGCTGATGCCCAGTGCCCGTGCGGCCTCGGTCTGGGTGCACCCGCGCCGTATCTGCTCGATTGCCTCACGTCCCTCGTCCGTGCGTCGTGCGACGAGAACGGCGACGAGGCTGAGCGCGGTGTCGGCGTCTGCAGCGCTGTCGAGGTCGGTACCTTCCACCGCGACGCGCCCGGGTGAACTCTTGGCACGTTCGACAGCGACACGTGCGAGTTCGAACGCCGGACCCCGCCCCGCGCGGGTCTCTTTGGGGAGGGGTTCTTCGACGGGTCCGACCCCGATGCCGGTACTCCAATGTTTCCGCGCGACGAGTTCGAGGGCGAGATCGACGACGGTGGCCGGATCGGAAACGACAGCCTGTACTTCGTCGCCGGCCGTGCGTTGGAACGGGCGGACGAGGTCGTGGTCTTCGAGTTCGACGATGAGCTTGTCGACTCGGTCGACGTCACGACGGCTCCTGCGTTGATCGACCGTCAGTACGAACATTCGTCAAGTCTAGAAACTGGATATGCATCTGTCAATAATGAAGGCTTGACTATCGGGTTTCAAGGCTCCCGCATTGCCCACTACTTCGCGGGATCGAGCGCCGGACGCCGCGCGTCAATGATCAGCCCGGCTATTCCCACGGCGATGCACACTCCGGACAGAACGAGAAACGCCGGCTTCGTCTCCCCGGTGAGAGCGTCGCCCAGAACGACGACACCGACCGTACCCGGCAGGAGTCCCACAGCCGTGCCGAAAACGTAGGGAACCAACCGGATGGACGAAACGCCGCAGCAGTAGTTCACCACCGAGAACGGGGCGAACGCGATCAAGCGCAGCGACCCCACGGCGAGCCAGCCCCGACGTGCGATGCGCTCGTCTATCCGGCGGACGGTGGGACTCGAGATGCGTCGCCACACCACGTCCCTGCCGATGACGCGTACCAGCAGAAGTGCGAGAACTGCGCTGATCATCGACGCCAGCACGGTGATCGCGATGCCCAGCCATGCTCCGAACAACAATCCCGCACTCAATGTGAACACCGTGCGCGGGAACGGGAGGACCGTGACGAGGGTATGCGCGGCAAAGAACACGATGGGAAAGGCGGACCCGATCGACTGTGCCCACTCTCTGATCTGGAGCACGGAAGGGTGGGGGATCAACAGGGCGACGACAACCAGGACGCCGGCGAGAACTGCGACGCCGATCACCCGGCGGTCTTCGACGTGTCTTTTCACGGGACATGAGGCTACCTCGACGACCAGGGAGGGCTCTTCCCGAGCGAGCGTCAGACGAGCCGGCGTCCGGTAACTGTAGCCTCGCTGCAGATCTGCCCCCCGAAGGTTCCCGTCACCCGGACAACGGACACTGCGCGCCCGGATTTGATCACTGCGGGGGTGAAGGTGGCGTCGGAATCCAGGCTGACGGGCCGGAAGTAGTTGATCCGTACCGATGCCGCGTCCATGTCGGGGCCGTCGCCGTTCATGGCAGCGTTTGCCGCAAGACTCGCCGCGCACGCCTGGACGCCGCCATGCATGTACCCGCGTTTGTTCGAGATCAGGGGATTGGGTGGAATCACGACCCGTGGTTGCCGCCCGTCCTCCATCCGCGCGCCGATCCACTCGAGCGGTGGCACTCCCGGTGTGGGAAAGTCGGGGATTTGCAGTGTATTCGACGGGTAGGTCCCTTCCTCGTGGCCGGGATCGTCCACGAAGTTTCCCCACAGGGTGGCAGTGGCGATCAGCGTGCCCGCCGTGTCGTATACGTGCGCAGTGGAGGTGCCTCCGTCGGCAGTGAGAGCGAGCAGTCTGGCCTCGGCTCGCAGGGCAGGCCCCTGCCACCGCCTGGGAGTGAGGATGTCGATCGACAGTTCTGCGGTGACGATACCGGCGCGGGTGCCTCGCTCGTTCCACAAAGTGAATCCCAGCAGATCGTCGAGGAGAACGCCCAGCACACCACCGTAGGAGGTTCCGGTGGTGGTTGCGGCAATCGCGTCGATGTCCATGCTCAAATGATTGAGTGGTTCGCCACAGTCGTCGACACCCCTGCTCGGTCTGCCGAGCCCGAACAACCGCTGTGTGACACTGTGATCGGTCAGGGACGGTTCCCGCGCGATGCTCATGGCCAGAGGTTATGCCTCGAGTAGTGATCCGCACGATAAGAGACATCGAAGTGCGGCTAGCATCACAGTCAAAGAACATATTGATCGATCGCTCATCAGGGTCATCCACAGGAGAGGGAGCCGACACCGTGGCACTAGCTTCACAGACGGAGGAAGCTGAGCGGGCGTACGCAGATTGGCAGCGTGCCGTGGCCGGGGTCCTCGCGAAATCGCGTCGGATCGACGCCACCGAATTGGGACCGGACCCGCAGAAAATCCTCGAAACCGTCACGTACGACGGCGTGACCGTCGCGCCGCTGTACAGCCCGCGTGACGAGCATCCAGAACACCAGCTGCCGGGCACCTTCCCATACGTCCGCGGAGCCAGCCCCACTCGCGACGTCAACTCCGGTTGGCTGGTCAGTGGTCGATTCGGTGACGGTGACACCGCTGACGCAGAAGACGTCAACCGGTCGGTCCTCGACTCCTTGGAGAACGGAGTCAGTGCGTTGTGGCTCGCCGTCGGTGCCGGCAATTTGCCCGCCCAGTCGCTCGAACGGGTACTCGACGGTGTACTACTCGACCTCGCACCACTGACCCTCGACGCCGGGGCCGACGCCGCACTGGCCGCTCGGGCGCTGTTCGCACTGCTCGATACGCGGGCGCGGACCGGGGGCAAGGGCACTGTCCGCACGGCGATCCGAGTGCAGTTGGGCGCGGCGCCCTTGACAAGCGCCTTCTCCGGTGCGGCTGATGTCGGGCTCGACGATGCCGTCTCGCTCGCAACCGAGGCGGAGTCGCGGGACGAAAGCGTGCGCGCGATCACGGTGGATGGCACAGCGTTTCACAATTCCGGAGCCTCCGACGCAGAGGAACTCGGCGCGTCGATCGCGGCCGGACTCGAATATCTGCGCGCGCTGACCACAAGTGGGCTGACCATCGAGCAAGCACTCGGGCAGATCGGGTTCCGATTCTCGGCCACCGACGACCAGTTCCAGACCATCGCCAAGTTCCGTGCGGCACGGCAGGTCTGGGCACGTATCGCCCAGGTGTGTGGCGCCCCGGAATCCGGCGGCGCACCGCAGCACGCAGTCACCTCGGCTGCGATGATGGCGCAACGCGATCCGTGGGTGAACATGCTGCGCACCACGCTCGCCGCATTCGGAGCAGGTGTCGGCGGCGCGGATGCCGTCACAGTCCTACCGTTCGACGCAGCGTTGCCGGCAGGGGCTCTCGACGTGTCGAAGACCTTCGCCGCCCGCATCGCCCGCAACACGCAGTTGCTGCTGTTGGAGGAATCGCATCTCGGTCGCGTGCTCGACCCGGCAGCAGGATCCTGGTATGTCGAAGACCTCACCCGGCAGGTGGCGGCGAAGGCGTGGGAATTCTTTCAGCAGATCGAAGCGGCGGGTGGCTACCGGGCGGCGCTCGAGTCCGACCTGATCGCCGAACGTATCGCTTCTACACGGACGCAACGTGATTCGGATATCGCCCATCGCCGAACCACCGTCACCGGTGTCAACGAGTTCCCGAATCTCGCGGAGGCGCCGCTACCGGCGGGCGCATCGGAGACAGGCCGAGTGACCCGGTATGCGGCGACCTTCGAGGCACTCCGTGATCGCTCGGACGCCTACCTGGCGGCAAACGAGGCGCGCCCCAAGGTATTGCTGGTTCCACTCGGGCCCGTCGCGGAGCACAACGTCCGGACCACATTCAGCACGAATCTCTTGGCGTCGGGGGGCATCGAGGCCGTCAACCCCGGCCCCGTGTCCATCGGCGACGGCAGTATCAGCTCCGCAGCAACCGAATCCGGGGCAGGGATCGCGGTGATCTGCGGCACCGACAAGCGATACGCCGACGAAGCCGCGACCGCGGTGCAGGAACTGCGCGCCGCGGGAGTCGGCACCGTTCTGCTCGCCGGTTCGGATTCGATCACCACCGGCGCGGACGGTGCTGCCAGGCCCGACGGATTCGTTACCGCCCGCATTGACGCAGTCACGGTTCTGTCCGGTCTGCTCGACACCATCGAGAGCTCGAGTGACTCCTCGGGCGACGCAGGGAGCATGAAGTGATTACTCGCGAGGTCAAGCATGCGATCGACAGCTTCGCTCGAGTGCCGCTCGAGGATCCGCTGTGTCCGCAACCGCCCGCTCCGTCCGTGGAACGGACTGACGCACTCATCGCAGAGGCCGCAGCCGCGAACCACTACACACCCGAACAAGTGGTGTGGTCAACACCCGAGGGCATCGACGTCAAGCCGGTCTACACCAAGGCCGATCGGGAAGCCGCCGAGGCCGAGGGATATCCGGTCGGCAGCTTCCCAGGAGCAGCCCCATTCCTGCGCGGCCCATACCCCACCATGTACGTGAACCAGCCGTGGACGATCCGGCAGTACGCGGGCTTCTCCACGGCCGCCGAGTCCAACGCCTTCTACCGTCGCAATCTGGCGGCCGGTCAGAAGGGCCTGTCGGTGGCGTTCGATCTTGCAACGCACCGCGGCTACGACTCCGACCATCCCCGCGTGCAGGGCGATGTCGGCATGGCGGGGGTGGCAATCGACTCGATCCTCGATATGCGGCAGCTGTTCGATCACATTCCGCTGGGAAGTGTGAGCGTGTCGATGACGATGAACGGTGCGGTGCTGCCGATCCTGGCGTTGTATGTGGTTGCAGCGGAGGAACAGGGCGTGCCGCCCGAACAGTTGGCCGGAACCATTCAGAACGACATCCTGAAGGAGTTCATGGTCCGCAACACCTACATCTATCCGCCGAAGCCGTCGATGCGGATCATCTCGGACATCTTCGCCTACACAAGCGCGAAGATGCCGAAGTTCAACTCCATCTCGATCTCCGGCTACCACATCCAAGAGGCCGGCGCGACCGCCGATCTCGAACTCGCGTACACCCTCGCGGACGGTGTGGAGTACATCCGTGCCGGACTCGACGCCGGAATGGAGATCGACAAGTTCGCGCCCCGCCTGTCCTTCTTCTGGGCCGTCGGCATGAACTTCTTCATGGAGGTTGCGAAGCTGCGGGCGGGGCGCCTGCTGTGGAGCGAGTTGGTCTCGAAGTTCGAACCGAAGTCCGCGAAGTCGTTGTCGTTGAGAACTCATTCACAGACGTCGGGGTGGTCACTCACCGCTCAGGACCTCTACAACAATGTGGCGCGCACGTGCGTCGAGGCGATGGCCGCAACGCAGGGGCACACCCAGTCACTGCACACCAATGCCCTCGACGAGGCTCTGGCCCTTCCGACGGACTTTTCCGCCCGCATCGCCCGCAACACCCAACTGTTGCTGCAGCAGGAGTCGGGAACGGTGCGGCCGATCGACCCATGGGGCGGCTCGTATTACGTCGAATGGCTCACCCATCAGCTGGCGAACCGGGCTCGCGCCCACATCGCCGAGGTCGAAGAGGCCGGCGGCATGGCACAGGCCATCGATGACGGCATCCCGAAGCTGCGCATCGAGGAGGCTGCCGCCCGCGCGCAGGCCCGCATCGACTCGGGCCGACAGCCGGTGATCGGAGTCAACAAGTACCAGGTGGAAGAAGATCAGGAGATCGAGGTCCTCAAGGTCGACAACTCGCGAGTCCGCAAGGAACAGCTCGACAAGCTGGAGCGGCTGCGCGCCGAGCGGGATCCGGCCGCCGTCACCGCGGCGCTTGCCGAATTGAGCAGGGCGGCCGCGTCCTCCGGCGGTGGAATGGAGAGCAACCTGCTGGCACTCGCCATCGACGCTGCACGCGCGAAGGCTACGGTCGGTGAGATCTCCGAGGCACTCGAGAAGGTTTACGGACGTCATCAGGCCCAAATTCGGACCATCAGCGGGGTGTACCGGGACGAAGCCGGAAAGGTGGCCAACATCAGCAGGGCAACGGAACTCGTCGAAAAGTTCGCAGAGGAGGAGGGCCGCCGCCCGCGTGTCCTCGTCGCCAAGATGGGCCAAGACGGCCACGATCGCGGGCAGAAAGTGATTGCCACGGCCTTCGCGGACATCGGATTCGACGTAGATGTCGGGCCGTTGTTCCAGACTCCGGAAGAAGTTGCCGCACAGGCGGCCGACAACGACGTCCACGTGGTCGGGGTATCGTCCTTGGCTGCAGGCCATCTCACCCTCGTGCCCGCGCTCAAGGAAGCGCTCGAGGCGGTCGGACGGCCCGACATCATGATCGTGGTCGGTGGTGTCATCCCGCCCGGTGACTTCGCCGAACTGTACGAGGCGGGTGCAGCGGAGATCTTCCCGCCCGGAACGGTCATTGCGGATGCGGCATGCGGTCTGCTCGAGAAGCTGGCTGCGCAGCTCGGCCACGATCTCAGCGGCAGCCCGGAATAGCATGGGGCGGCAGCCGGTCGACATCAGTGCCCTCGCCCGGGCCGTGCGCACCAACCAGCGTGCTGGTTTGGCCAAGGCCATTACCCTGATCGAGTCCACACGGACCGATCACCGCGCAGCGGCACAGCAGTTGCTGCTCGAGTTGTTGCCGGAATCGGGGAAGGCGCACCGGGTCGGAATCACCGGAGTTCCCGGAGTCGGGAAGTCGACGTTCATCGATGCGTTGGGGATGTACCTGATCGGCTTGGGGCACAAGGTGGCAGTGCTCGCCGTCGATCCGTCGTCGACCCTCACTGGTGGATCGATTCTGGGCGACAAGACACGGATGGCGCGCCTCGCCCTCGAGAAGGACGCCTACATTCGCCCCTCACCGACATCGGGAACCCTCGGTGGTGTCGCAAAGGCCACTCGCGAGACGATCGTGCTGCTCGAAGCCGCCGGATTCGATGTCATTCTCGTCGAGACGGTTGGCGTCGGGCAGTCGGAAGTCACCGTCGCGAACATGGTGGACTGCTTCTGCTTCCTCACTCTGGCGCGCACGGGCGACCAGTTGCAGGGCATCAAGAAGGGCGTCCTCGAACTCGCCGATATCGTCGCCGTCAACAAGGCGGACGGCAAGCATGAGAGGGAAGCGAGGGGTGCCGCCCGCGAACTGGCGGGAGCTCTGCGATTGATCCATCCGCACGACGCACTCTGGAAGCCGCCTGTCATAACGATGAGCGGGCTGGAAGGAATCGGTCTGGCAGAATTCTGGAACACTGTGCGTAAACACCGTGAAGTGCTCACTGCCGCAGGGCAGTTCGAGGAGAACCGTCGACGCCAGCAAGTCGACTGGTCGTGGACCATGGTGCACGACCAGCTGTTGCGCCGACTCGAGTCCAACCCTAGGGTCCGGGCCATTCGGGGCGAGATCGAAGAGCAGGTGCGGACCGGTTCGCTCACGGCCGCACTGGCCGCCGCCGCAATCATGGACGCCTTCGACGACACCGAAGACGCAGCAGGCTGATCCGCTATCGGGACTCGACGGATTTCGCGAAGCGCCCGACCCGGTCGATGAGATCGTCGAAGAAGGCGTCCGGGTCGGTGCTCACCACGATGTCGACGTTGGGTGCACGATTCCAGTGACCCACCCAGTCCGCGACTGTCGTACCCCTGGTGAGTCGGCCATCCAGTTCGACGTCGACCGTGGCAGGGCGGGTGCGGACCAATCCCGGGTTCAACGCCACCGCCGCGGCGAACGGATCGTGCATGTGCGCGATGAATCCTTGGTCATGGGTGCGGTGGAAGTTCATGTAGAAACGGATCGCGTCGGAGAGGTGCCGGATTACCGGATTCGATGCGCGCGAGCGCACTTCCGGGGTGTCGTCGGGGGAGATGATCTCAGGTGGCGTGCTTCCTGCGGTTTCGCTGAGCCGGCGGACGTGCTCGGGTGTCATTTCGATCGTCTCGGTGACGTCGAGTCCGCACAGGATCGGACGCCGACCCTCCGGCACTCCGGAGAAGGCATTGAACACCTCCTTGGCCGCCTCCGGATCCACCGACACGTTCCATTCTGCCGTGGGCGTGGTGTTGCCAGGGTGGTTGAATGCGCCACCCATCACGACTAGCCGATGCAGCAGGTGCGGCAGTTCCGGTTCGGCTCGGACGGCGTGGGCCAGGTTGGTGAGCGGACCGGTCACCAGACCGGTCAGTTCCCCGGGATGACCGCGGACGGACTCGACCCACAGTGTCGCCGCGTCACGTGCCGACAACTCCCGGCCGGACTCGGGGAGGACGGCGTTGCCGACGCCCTGCGGACCGTGGGTGTCTTCGGTGGTGCGCAGCGTGGCAACGAGCGGGGCCCGGGCGCCCAATGCGACCTCGATGTCGGGGGCGCGGCACACACCCAGCCAGTTCAGGTTGTTCGCCGCCACCTGTTCGGCGGATACGTTCCCCGCAGTGCTGGCGATTCCGAAAATCTCGGCCTCAGGACTGGCCAGCAGGTACAGCAGCGCGAGGGAATCGTCGATGCCGGTGTCGACGTCTACGATCAGTCGCCGCGTACTCATGTGGTAACCGCCAGGGTGTAATCACATATCGTCACAGGGCCATTCTCCACGGGCGGTTGCACGGCAGGGGATGCCGCCGCTCGGCCGCGGATATGCAGGCGCACGCCGTACCGGTCCGCCACTGGCGCGGCAGCAATTCCTGAACGTATGGGCGCCTGTCGCACACCTTCTTCCGTAGGCTGTGGGCATGACCAGATGGGCGGCGGGGGACATCGTCGATCAGCAGGGCCGGACTTTTGTCGTGACCGGCGCGAACAGTGGCCTCGGGGCGGAAGCGACCAAGGCCTTGGTGAGCGCGGGCGCGAATGTGATCCTGGCGTGCCGGAATGTCAAGAAGGGGCTCGCGGTTGCGGTCCCGCTCGGAGAACGCGCCGAGGTACGGCGACTCGATCTCGCAGATCTTGCGTCGGTCCGTGAATTCGCCGAGTCGATCGACTCGATCGACGTGCTGGTGAACAATGCGGGGGTCATGGGGGTGCCGATGCGCCGCACCGTCGATGGGTTCGAGATGCAGATCGGCACAAATCATCTGGGCCACTTCGCGCTGACGGCCATGCTCCTCGGCAAGGTCCGAGACAGGGTCGTAACGATGGCGAGCATCATGCACAAGATCGGCACGATCGATCTTGCCGACCTCAACTGGGAACAACGCCGGTACAGGCGCTGGCCCGCGTACGGGCAGTCGAAACTGGCCAATCTGCTGTTCACATACGAGTTGCACCGCCGGCTCGCGGCCTCGGGTTCGAAGGTGAAGGCGCTGGCGTCGCACCCGGGATACGCGGCGACCAACCTGCAGTCCCACACAGAGACGATCCAGGGCCGGATCCTGTCGCTGGCCAACCCGATCATCGCGCAGCCCGCAAGAATGGGTGCGCTGCCGATGCTCTATGCGGCTACAGTTCCGGACGCTGTCGGCGGCAGCTACCTCGGCCCGTCGTCGATGTTCGAGACCCGCGGCTACCCGAAAGTCGTGGAATCGAACCGGAAGGCGCACGACGAAACCGTTGCGCGACAACTGTGGTCGCTGTCGGAGCAGCTCACTGGTGTCAACTACAACTTCGGAGGATGACCCCGATGGCGATCGAGCGACTCAACCATGCCGTCCTGTACGTGTCCGACCTGCAGCGGAGCCTGGCGTTCTACCGGGATGTGCTCGGGTTCACCGAGCTACCGGGCGGATTTCCCGGTGGGGTGTTCCTGCAGGCGCCGGACTCGGCAAACGACCACGATCTGGGGTTGTTCCAGAGCCCGAATCCGACCAGCGAGGTGACGGCGGGCAATGTGGGCCTCTACCACGTGGCCTGGGAGATCGACACACTCGCGGGTCTGGCCGAGATGCGGGACCGCCTGCTCGCAGCCGATGCGCTGACAGGGGAAAGCAACCACTCCTCGACCAAGGCGGTGTACGGACGCGACCCGGACGGGATCGAGTTCGAGGTGTGCTGGCTGGTGCCCGACGAACTCGTGATCGACGAACTGGTTCCCGCGCAATCGCCCACGCGTTCGCTGGACATCGACGCGGAGATCGCCCGATACGGTGCCGACACCCGAGGCGGGCCGCGCAGCGACCGTCATCTGTGGGAGCGGGTGAGCGCGGCGCGCGCCCGCGGTTGACCGACGCCACGTCGGCGGACCACCGCCCTGGAAGCATCGGCATATCGGCATATCGGCATATCGGCATATCGTCACCGAGCGATGCTCACTCCCATGTGGGTCGGTCTTCGCCCCACGGCCGGGCAGGGAACGGGTAATCGGCATATTCGCCGAGAGCTGGACGGGCACTGAGCAAGTCGCCGTGCTCGACGAGACAGGTGGTGTCGGGAACCGACGCGGAAGCGGGGGCATCGGTGCGGTTTGCAGCGCCGAGCAGGCAGGCGCCGGTGCGGGCGAGGGATACATCGACGGTGCGGGCGAGGCCGTCGCGCCGCCCGGCCAGGAGTGCGTCGACGATCCCGGCCGCGAGTAGATACCCGGTGGCGTGGTCGAGGGCCTGAGCGGGCAGTGCGCCCGGGGTGCCGTCGCGGCCCTCGACGAGCGCAATCCCCGATACTGCCTGCACGATGCTGTCGAAGCCACGCCGCTGAGACCAAGGGCCGCCACACCCCCAGGCGCAAACCCGTGCCGACACCGGGGGTGGCGGGAGTTTCGCGAACACATCGTCGAGGGCTCCCGGCCGGTACCCGGACACCACGACATCGGCATCGGGGATCAGATCGGCGAGGATCGCGCGGCCGTCGGCTGACCGAATGTCGAGCAGGGCGGTGCGCTTGCCCTGGCCGGTATCGCGGTACGTGGTGGCGATCTCCGGGATCGTCGGCGGGTCGATCCGAAGGACCTCGGCACCGAGCAGCGCAAGGGTGCGGGTCGCGACGGGTCCGGCGATCACTCGCGTCAGGTCGAGGACCCTGACTCCGGTGAGCGGACGGTCCGGACTTGCGGAGGCCGGCCCGAACACCGCAGCGTCCGCGTGGGAGGTGGAAGTCACAAGGTCTCCCGAGGCGGCGGCCCGCCCGGCGGGATGGGCCGCCCATTCGGATTCCGACCGAACCCGGGCGGCCACGGCCTGCTCGGCGGTGGCCGCGTCCTCGACGTCCTGAGCGGTCATCGTCGCGACTCGCGTGGCGAGACCGACCCGGTCGGTGTCGCCGGGCAAGCCGAGCGCCGCAAGCAGTCGGCTGCGATGATGTGGATAGTTGGCGTGGGTGCGCACCCATCCATCGGTGGTCACGAAGAACCCCGACAGTTCCGCGAATCTGGGCACCGAAGAGCCGGCTACCCGCAGCATCCGGTCGCTTGCGAACGCGGCGGCGATACGGTCGGGGCGCAAGTGCCACCCTCTGGGAGCCGTTCCGACGGAGTCGAGACAGCGGTCGATCGCCCCCGTGAGCGCCGCGATAGACCCGGCCGCGAGAGCGAACACCGGCAGTCGTGCCGCAAGGTAGTCTCCGGGGTCTACGCAGTCGATCCGGTCGAGGTCCGACCGGACACCTGTCCCTCGGTCGTAGTCGCCCAGCACCCACTCGAACACACCCACAGCAACCTCGCTTCGCCTCGGCGCAATGTCGAACCGAGATTACCTGGGGCACAACAGGCTGCGGCACAGCCCGACAGGGTCTGTGCCGCAGCAGCGCAGCTTGGCAGCTGTTGTCGCACCTAGTGTCCGAGGCGGTCCACGATGCGCGTCGTCAGATCGACCGCTCCCTCGGGTTGATGTCACTGTTGCGGTGGGTACCGTCCCGCACGGTGCCCACGTACTCCTCGACAAGGTCCTCGAGGGCGACTATCCCGACGATTCGGCCTGTTGAATCCGAGGCAGCCCCGAGATGCGAACTCGTGCGGCGCAGACTCGCGAGGGCCTCCGCGAGCGGTGTGGCGGTCGTCATCCGCGGCAGTGGACGAATGCCTGACCGCGGAATCACTGTGTCAGGTCCCGCGTCATCGTCGAGGACGTCGTCGAGTACATCCTTGAGGTGCACGTATCCGACCAGCGAACCGTCCTCGGCACGGACCGGGTAGCGAGAGTATCCGGTCTCGATGACGGCCTCCTCGATGGCGCCGAGCCGTGTACCGCGGGCCGAGAGCGGGACGGTCCGAACCCCTTCCAAGGGGATCATCACCTCGGCGACGGTACGGTCGGTCGATTCGAGGGCCTGGGTGAGCCGCCGGTGCTCCTCCGCGTCGATGAGTCCCTCGGAACGGGATTCGCCGATCATCTCGGACAGTTCGACCGCCGAGACGGTGACCTCGAGTTCAGCCTTCGGTTCGACCCGCAGTGCCCTCAGAATGAGGTTGGCGCACAGGTTGTAGAAGGCGATGACCGGTCGTGCCAGCTTGATGAACACCAGATGCATCGGCACCAGAAGCATCGCCGACCGCTCCGGGCCTGCGAGCGCGATGTTCTTCGGCACCATCTCGCCGAGCAGGATGTGCAGCACGACGATCAGCGACATCGCGATCGTGAACGATATCGCGTGCAGCAAGCTGCTGGGCAGTTCGAACGCGCCGAGGGGGATCTCCAGCAGATCCGCGATGGCCGGTTCGGCCACCTTGCCGAGCAGAATCGAGCAGATGGTGATGCCCAACTGTGCGGCGGCCAGCATCAACGAAAGATCCTCACCGGCAGTGATCACTGTACGGGCGCGCTTCTTGCCCTGCGCCTCTAGTGCTTCGAGCCGGTCGCGCCGCGCCGAGATCAACGCGAATTCGGCGCAGACGAAGAAGGCGTTTCCGGCGAGTAGGACGAAGGTGAGCAGCATTCCGAGCAGGTCAGCCATTGTCACCCTCCTCCCGGTCGGTGTTGCCGCGAACCGGTGTGAGCAGCACTCGGTCGATACGTCGGCCATCCATGTGGGTCACTGCGGCCGTCCACCGGTCACCGTGCGCGGTGTCGGCTGTCGGTAGTTCGACCACGTCGCCATCTCGGGGGATACGTCCGAGATGGGTGAGTACCAGCCCGCCGAGCGTCTCGTACTCACCTTCGGGTGCCGTATACCCGGTGGTTTCGGAGACCTCGTCGACGCGGAGCAGGCCCGAGCACGACCAGCCGTCGCCGATCCGTTGGACGTCGATCTGTGGTTCGTCGTGTTCGTCCCGCACGTCTCCGACAATTTCTTCGATCAGATCCTCCATCGTGACCAGTCCAGCGGTGCCACCGTATTCGTCGACGACGAAGGCGACCTGCATCCCATCGGACCGGATCCGCTCCATCACGGCGTCACCGTCCAGGCTCGACGGAACGACGGGGACCTTCTGTGCGAGCGAACTGAGTCGGGTGGTGCGGCGACGTGCGGCGGGTACCGCGAACGCGTGCTTGATGTGTACGACGCCGACGGAGTCGTCGAGGTCGCCGTCGATGACCGGGAATCGGGAGAAGCCGGTGCGAGCGGCGGTGTCGATCAGGTCGGCCACTGTGTCAGAGGTGGCCAGTGCCTCGATCTTCACCCGAGGCGTCATCAGTTCCTCCGCGGTGCGTTCACCGAAGCGGAGGGACCGATTCACGAGCAGCGCCGTTCCCTTGTCGATTACGCCGCGCTGCGCGGACGTCCGGACAAGTGAACCGAGTTCCTGCGGTGACCGCGCCGACCGCAGCTCCTCGGCAGGCTCGATACCCAGGCGCCTGACCAGCCAGTTGGCGGCGCCGTTGAGCCCGTTGATGGCCCATTTGAAAATGAGCGAGAAGCCGGCCTGGAGTCCGGCCGACGCACGCGCTGTGGGGAGCGGGTGAGCGATGGCGAGGTTCTTGGGAACGAGTTCACCGAAGATCATCGAGAACGAGGTTGCGATAACGAGGGCGATCACCAACGACGTTGCTGCGGCAATGGATTCACTCAATCCGATTGCATCCAAGATCGGCCTGATGAACCGTGCCAGAACAGGTTCGGCCAGATAGCCGGTGATCAGCGTGGTGATCGTGATTCCGAGTTGTGCTCCCGACAGCTGAAACGACAGCGTTCGGTGGGCGTGCCGAACCTGGCGGGAGCGGAGGTCACCGTCGCGGGCGTGCGCTTCGACGGTACTGCGTTCGAGGGCGGTAAGCGAGAATTCGGCCGCGACGAACACCGCGGTACCTGCGGTGAGGGCGAGGAAGCCGAGTAGTGCGAGGAGGCTCAGCGCGATGTCCATACGTTATCGCCGCCGAGCCGGGATTAAAGGGGCGCCGGGTTTGTCACCCGGCTCGGTAGAGGAATCCTCGGAGGAACCGCCGGACGAGGTCTCGGAGCCGGCGGAATCACAGTCCGATCCGGCCGATGCGTCGACAGGTGGGACGTTTGTTACGTATGTGGGTGCCGCGGGCACCGGAGTCCTCTCGTTCTGACTCGGCGACCGGATTCCTCCGGTCGCCGAGAAGTGATGGGGTTTGGCGCTTAATGATACCCCGGTAGGGGTCCGATTCCGGAGAACCGGACCCCCTTATGCGGAATGTCACCAACCGGCGGGAAGGGGGCGTCCCTCCGCGAATCCGGCAGCGGACTGGACGCCGAGAACCGCCTTGTCGTGCAGTTCCCCCAGGGTTCGCGCGCCGGCGTAGGTGCACGTGCTGCGCACGCCCGAACAGATGTGATCGAGGAGGTCCTCGACTCCAGGGCGTTCCGGGTCCAGACGCATCCGCGAGCTCGAAATGCCCTCTTCGAAAAGCCCTTTCCTTGCTCGGTCGAAGGCGGTATCGGTGGCGGTCCTGGCCGCCACCGCACGCTTGGAGGCCATGCCGAAGCTCTCTTTGTAGGCATTGCCTTCCCGGTCGACCCGAAGGTCGCCGGGGGACTCGTAGGTGCCTGCGAACCAGGACCCGATCATCACATTCGATGCACCTGCGGCAAGGGCCAGAGCCACGTCGCGCGGGTGACGCACACCTCCGTCGGCCCACACGTGCTTACCCATTGCGCGCGCTTGTGTGGCGCATTCCTCGACTGCCGAGAATTGTGGCCTACCAACCCCGGTCATCATGCGTGTGGTGCACATCGCGCCCGGACCGACACCCACCTTCACGATGTCCGCGCCCGCATCGATCAGGTCGCGGGTTCCGGCGGCCGAGACGACGTTGCCTGCTACCAGAGGAACTCCGAGTTCGGCCTTCTTGAGGGCTCCCAGAGCGTCGATCATCCTCTGTTGGTGGCCATGTGCGGTGTCGACGACCAGCAGGTCGGCGCCGGCTTCGACCAGGGCGCGTGCTTTTGCGGCGACATCGCCGTTGATGCCGACAGCCGCGGCCAGGCTCAACCGTCCGCTGTCGTCGACGGCGGGTCGGTAGATTCCGGCCCGGATGGCACCCGTGCGGGTGAGCACCCCGGCCAGAGTGCCGTCGGGATTGACGATCACCGCGAGCCTGTCGTGCTTGCCCTCGAGGAGTTCGAAGACCTCACGGGGAGAGGCGGAGACCGGGGCGGTGGCGAAATCGGTCAATGCCACGGTCCGCAGCCGCGCGAACCGGTCGACGTCCGTGCAGGAGGATTCGGTGACGATACCGACGGGCCGATCGTTCTCGACTATCACTACCGCGCCGTGCGCGCGTTTGTGCATCAAGGCCAGGGCGTCGGATACGGCGGCATCGGGGTCCAGCGTGACCGGTGTGTCCACGACGAGATGCCTGCTCTTCACGAAGGACACGGTCTCCGCCACGGCGGACGCCGGGAGGTCTTGGGGGAGGATCACCAGACCCCCGCGACGCGCCACTGTTTCCGCCATGCGCCTTCCGGCGACAGCGGTCATGTTGGCGACGACAATCGGGATGGTGGTACGTGACCCGTCGGATGTGGACAGGTCGACGTCGAAACGTGAGGCGACCTCGGTGCGGTTCGGCACCAGGAACACGTCGTCGTACGTCAGGTCATAGGGAGGGCGATGCCCGTCGAGGAACTGCACGTGTCAGCACGATACCGTGGATACGGCGACAGTGCCTCGTTCCGGTGCGCTCCGCACCCTCTGCGGACCCATCGGGGTTGACATCAGGGCACCCGATGAGGGCGAACGGTAGGCACGCGCCGCTAGCGCGTACCGCCATTGCGGTGCCCGCGCGGATTCGACGCCGATCCAGGACCGTGTCTGCGTCGCGCACCCTCGTTCCGGGCTCTGCCGCGACGGGTGGGGCGCCCTTTCGGGTCGTGTGCACGCCTGTTCGTTTTCGAAGTGGCCTGTGGAGTCGCCCCGGTGCCGATGGCGGGAACGGGCCTTCCCGACGGGCGGCGAGCGCCGGTGATTTCGGTCAACACTGCGTCGCCGGGGTGGACAGGTTCGGTCTGTACCGCGATGCCGATGTTGCGGGTCAACTTCTCGACCTCGGGGCGCTGTTCCTCGGTTACGAGGGTTACCACGACGCCCGCTTCACCCGCTCTGGCGGTCCGTCCGGCGCGGTGGAGATAGTTCTTGGATTCGGCTGGTGGGTCTACGTGAACGACGAGCGAGATGTCGTCGATGTGAATGCCGCGGGCGGCCACATCGGTGGACACCAGCACGGGGGTGGTCCCGTTGGCAAACGACTCGAGGGCGCGAATGCGATGATTCTGCGACTTCCCACTGTGCAGCGCCGCGGCGGCGATGCCGAGATCACGCAACTGGTTCGCCAGACGATCGACCCCGTACTTGGTGCGTACGAACATGATTGTGCGCCCCTGACGCGAGCCGATATGTGCCACAACGGATCTCTTCTCGGACTCGTTGACGAGCAGGAGGTGGTGCCGCATCGCCGTCACGGTAGTCTCGGCGTGGTCTGCCGAATACGCGATCGGATCACACAAGTACTTCTCGACCAGGGTATCGACCTCGCCGTCGAGGGTGGCCGAGAACAGAAGTCGCTGACCTTCCGGAGTCTTGTCGAGAATCTGTGTGACCTGTGGCACGAACCCCATCTCGGCCATGTGGTCGGCCTCGTCGAGCGCGGTGACGACGACGTCGTCCAGAAAGACCGTCCCCTGCGCCAGGTGATCGGAGAGACGGCCAGGAGTGGCAACCAGCAGATCGACTCCGCGGGAGAGCGTTTCGACCTGGCGCCTGATCGGAACTCCGCCCACGACGGCGGCGGTCCGCAGTCCCAGCGAGAGCGCGGGCTCGTCGAGAGCCTGCTCGATCTGCAATGCCAGTTCACGAGTGGGAACGAGAACGAGTCCGCGGGGGAAGCCGCGCCGACTCGCCGCACCCCTCAGCCGTACCAACATCGGCAGACCGAACGCGAGTGTCTTCCCAGATCCTGTCGGCGCCCTGCCCAGGACGTCCTTTCCGGCCAACGCGTCCGGGATGGTCGCGACCTGAATGGGAAACGGGGTAGTGATGCCACCACGACCGAGGGCGTGAGTCATCACGGCGGGGAGACCGAGGCCGAGGAACGTCTCACCCACCGGAGCCGGCGGGGAAGTCTTGGGTTCGGACATTGCGTTGAAGGCTACCGTCTGCGCGGAGCCCACCCGGTCGGCCGTGACGCGAACGGTCCGCGTCACGGCCGAGGCGCGATGTTCCGGAAGCCGGCGACTGGCGGGGTTCAGGCCCGAACCTCGCTACGGTCACCGCTCCACAGAGTGTGGAACTTGCCCTCCGCATCGACCCGTTCGTACGTGTGGGCGCCGAAGAAGTCGCGCTGTCCTTGTGTCAGTGCCGCGGGCAGTCGCTCGGCTCGAAGCGCGTCGTAGTACGACAGCGACGATGCGAACGACGGCACCGGGATGCCCAGCAGAGTGGCCGTGGACACCACACGGCGCCAACTGTCGATGGCCGTCTCGATGGCATCCCGGAAATACGGCGCCAGGACGAGGCTGGGCAGCTTCGGGTTCTCGTCGTAGGCCTCTTTGATGCGGTTGAGGAAGCGCGCCCGGATGATGCAGCCACCACGCCAGATCGTGGCCAGGTCGGCCGGACGTAGATCCCAGTCGTACTCGGCGCTACCGGCCGCGATCTGGTCGAATCCCTGCGCGTAGGCCACGACCTTCGACGCGTACAGCGCCTGACGGATGTCCTCGGTGAACTGCTCGGCGTCTGTCGGCTTGTCCGCGAGCCGACCGGGCGCCAGGCCGACCGCGGCCTTGCGCTGCTCACGCGAACCGGACAGGGCGCGGGCGAACACGGCCTCCGCGATGCCGGTGACCGGGACTCCGAGGTCGAGCGCGGACTTGACGGTCCAGCGACCCGTGCCCTTCTGCTCGGCGGCGTCGACGATCACGTCGACCAGCGCCTTGCCGGTCTTTGCGTCCTTCTGCTTCAGAACCTCCGCGGTGATCTCGACGAGGTAGCTCTCCAGGTCGCCCGAATTCCACTCGGTGAACACCTCGGCGATCTTGTCGGCGTCGTAGCCGAGAGCGTCCCGGAAAAGGTGGTACGCCTCGCCGATCAACTGCATGTCGGCGTACTCGATCCCGTTGTGGACCATCTTCACGAAGTGCCCGGAACCGTCGGGGCCGATGTGTGTGCAGCAGGGGGTGCCGTCGACTTGCGCGGCGATCGACTCGAGCAGGGGACCGAGGGCCTCGTAGGACTCCTTCGGTCCCCCCGGCATGATCGATGGACCGTTCAGTGCGCCCTCCTCACCTCCGGAGATGCCGGCCCCGACGAAGTGCAGACCTCGATCGCGGAGTGAAGCCTCACGACGGATCGTGTCCGTGTACAGGGCATTGCCGCCGTCAATGATGATGTCGCCAGGCTCCATGGCGGCGGCGAGTTCCTCGATGACGGCGTCGGTGGGATCGCCGGCCTTGACCATGATCAGCACGCGTCGCGGCTTCTGCAGCGCCCCGACGAAATCCTCGATGGTTTCGGTACGCACGAAGTCGCCCTCGCTGCCGTGATCGGCGATGAGGGCATCGGTCTTCGCAATGCTCCGGTTGTGCAGAGCGACCGTGTGACCGTGCCGGGCGAGGTTACGAGCAATGTTCGAGCCCATGACGGCCAGTCCGGTGACGCCGATCTGAGCACGGGCACCCTCAGTTTTGTCGATAGTCATGAATACAGCATTCCTTCTCGTTCGGCGGGGCGCGAAATCGGCGGGTGGATGGACCTCCCGCAAGGCTATCGGCAGGATCGACGGGGTGCCGCGCCGAACCCACCGGGCACCGCACCGAGCGATGGCCGGGCCAGGTCTGGCTACATCAGGTTGTGGCGATCACCGAGATCAGCTGCGACGCTCACGCGCCGGGCCGTCGAAACCGTCGTACGAACGCCGTCCTGCGCGGCTGCGGAACCCGCCACTCTTGGAGGTGGGTTGCCGATCGGGCGTAGCCGCAGGGCGACGGCTATCCGGGCGGTCGTCGCTGCGGAAGCGCTTGCCCCCTCCGCGGTTGTCGCCGAAGTCTCGACGGGGAGCGCCGCGGTCGAAGCTGCGCTCTCCGGCAACTCGGTGGCTGTCCCCGCGATCACCGTAGTCACGGCGCTGCGCCCGGTCACGCGTCGGCCGACCGTCTCGGTCCCCAAAGTTGCCACTGCTGCGCTGGGGACGATCCCCACGGTGGCCGGCAGGCCGGTTGTCGGACTGGTAGCGGCGGGCTCCGCGGCCCTCGGAACCGCGGCTCTCGAAGCGGTTGCCCGATGAACGGTCGCCATACGTGCGACCTTCGTAGGTGCGGTCACCCGCATCACGACGGGATCCGCGATTGTCGGAATTGCGGTTTCCGCTGACGCCGTCCCGGCTGCCGTATCCGCCTTCGCGGCGGGGTTGGCGGTCCCCGAACTTGCGGTCGCCTCGACGGTCGCTGCGGAAGTAGTTGTCGCGCAGCGGTTGCCCACTGGGTGCCTGCGCGCCGGTAATGGTGGCCAAGACCTCCGAACCGGGGGCGACTGGCACCGCGGTAGCGGCGACGCCGGCCATCCCGGTCAGGCGCCTGAATGTGCGCTTCTGGTTCGGCAGCACGATCGCGACGACGGTGCCCTTCTCTCCTGCCCGCGCAGTGCGTCCCGCGCGGTGGAGGTAGTCCTTGTGGTCAGCGGGCGGATCGACATGCACAACGAGGTCGATTCCGTCGACATGGATACCGCGCGCGGCGACATCCGTCGCAACGAGCACGGGGGTGCGGCCGTTCTTGAATCGTTCCAGGACTCGGGTTCGCTGGTTCTGAGCCTTGCCTCCGTGCAGCGCCTCGGCGGCAACGCCAACCGCGCGCAGGCGGTCGGTGATTCCCTCGCAACCGAGTTTGGTCCGGGCGAACATGATGGTGCGACCACCCTTGCGGGCGCCGATTTCGGCCAGGACGTTGTCCTTCTGGCCTCGCTCGACCAGCAGCACGTAGTGCTCCATCGTATCGACGCTTGCACGACCGTCCTCCGTCGAGTGCTGAACATGGTCGGGCAGGAACTGCCGGACCAGGGACTGTACCTCGCGGCCCAGGGTGGCAGAGAACAACAGACGCTGTCCGTCGGACGGCGTCTCGCCGAGGATCGACCGCACCTCTGGAAGGAAGCCCATGTCAGCCATTTGATCGGCCTCGTCGAGGGCCGTGATTTCGATCGAGTCGAGGACGCAAGTGCCCTGGCGGAGGTGATCGCCTAGACGGCCCGGGGTGGCGACGAGAATGTCGACGCCACGCCGCAACTGGTCCACCTGCCTGCTGAACGGGGTTCCGCCAACGGCGGGGCGGACATTCAGTCCGAGTACACCCGCATAAGACGCGAGGGAATCGACCACCTGAAAGGCGAGTTCACGGGTCGGCACGAGCACCAGTGCACGGGGACGTTTGGGGGCGGGCCGGTCTTCATGGTGCGCGAGGCGGGCGAGCATCGGCAGACCGAAGGCCAGGGTTTTGCCCGATCCGGTCTGGGCCCGGCCGAGAACGTTGGTGCCGGACAACGCATCCGGAACGGACTGCGCCTGAATAGGCGACGGGGTGGTGATGGAGTTGCGGGCGAGGGCCTGCACCAGGGGTGCGGGCAGGCCGATCTCGGCAAACGTCACGATTGCGGCATCAGCTTCGGTGACATTCCGATCAAGGGTTGGGGTGTCGGCCTTCACTTGTGGGGAAGACGTCGTCTGGACAGCGTTGGTCACGCAGATACCTCTCCGGACATAGGGGCGCGTCGCGGAGCGGGGGCTGCCGGGCAGCACGCACAAAGGGACGAGCCAGGGCACATGTCACCTGGTCAATCCATTCGCGCAAGTGCGGGGAATTGGGCTGTGTGCCGATTCAGTGTTGACGGGCCGCGGGAACGACCATCGAAGAGTGTACGGGACCGGAGGGTCAGTGATCGAATCGGTTGAACTGGGACGTGAGTGACTAGGCCGCCTGGAACAGCCGACTCAGTTCAGTGAGCCAGGGAACCGCGACGGCTATGGTCGGAACGACGAGAATGGCGAGAGAAGCCGCGTATGCGGCCAGAGCGACGGGCATTCGCGCTTCCGAAGAGGCAAGACGCTGGACCCTCAACAGCGTGTCGGGGCCTCCCGCAGCCATCGCACCTTGCGGCGCGTGCGAAGCCGAACAGGCAACAAGTGCCCGAGCGAGCGCAGTCGGCCCAGCAGCGCGGACAGCGGAATCATCGGCCAGCATCTCGATGAGCAACTGAACCGACCCGAGCGCCGACTTGCTACGAACCACTTTCGGGAAGGCGGCGTTGACTGCCGTGAAGGCCTCGAGCACAAGGTCGTGGCGTGCACGCAGATGTGCGCGTTCGTGGCTGAGGATCGCCGTGATCTCGGCGTCGTCGAGCGTGGCGAACGTTCCCTGACTCAACACCACCCGCTGGCGTAGGCCCGGCAGGCAGTAGGCGATCGGCTCGGTGACGTCCAGGACCCTCAGGTCCGGTACGCGGGCGATCATGGACGGTTCGGGACAACGATCGAGGAGGTCGACGAGCATGCGGTGCCGGGAGCGTCGTCGTCGCGTTCGAACACCGACCTGTATGACGGCGAAGATCAGTTTCGCACCGACCACGAGCGTGAGAGTGAGGACCACCATGTAGAGGATCCACAGGGGTAAGCCGAGAGCGTCGATTTCCGCGGTCGGTGAAGTAGTCGGGCGGCCGTCCGGGCCGGGGACGAGGAGTTGGCTGGCGATCGCGAGCCCCGACCCGAAGGCGGACAGCACGGCGGCCAAGGCGATTGCCTGCCATAACACGAGTGCGGCGCGAGGCGCTCGGTACGGCCATCGGGCACGACTCAGCAGCGCAGGAACGGGTCCTGCGAGCAGGAGTGCTAGTACTCCGAATACCAGTGCGGCGGTGGCGTGCATGTCCTAATCATGATGCACGACGATTGTCAGACCGCGCGAGCGGTTCCCGACTGATCGTCGCTGGCGGATCGTTCCTTGGCCTCGAGTGCCGCGAGGGCCTCGCGAAGTGCGTCGGCTTCGTCTGCACCGACCTGTCCCACGAAGTGAACGAGCGCGGCGGCGCGGCTGCCCGACTTGTCGGCCTGTTGCAGCGCGTCCACCATGAGGCTTGCGACGAGTTCTTCACGTTGGTGTACCGGCAGATATCGGTGTGCACGATCGTCGCGCTGCTGAATGACGAGGTGCTTCTTGGCCAGTCGCTGCAGCACCGTCATGACGGTTGTGTACGCGAGGTCGCGTCGTGTAGCCAGTTCCTCATGCACCTGTCGCACTGTCTGCGGTTCGGACGTTGACCAGAGATGTTCCATCACCGCGCGTTCGAGTTCCCCGAGACCAGCCATATTCCGATTCTACGGTTAGCAATCCTGAATACGCGCTACAGGGCGTAGTAAACGCTTGGTACGGCATGTGGTAAGGGTCATATTTTCGGCGGAGCGGACGATGTCCGGGTTCGGGTTGCGTCGACTGGCCCGCCCGTCGCCCCGTACACGTGCCGGGTCCCGATCGGTACCACCAGCGGACGATCGGATACCGGGTCCGCGATCACCGCAGCCTCGAGGCCGAATACCTCCAAGAGGAGTTCGGTGGAGATGACGTCCTTCGGTGTACCTGCCGCGACGATCTTGCCGTCCCGCATGACGATCAACCGGTCGCTGTAGCGGATCGCGAGGTTGAGATCGTGGAGCACCATCACCACGGTGCGCCCCATCTCCTCGTGCATTCGGTCCACGAGATCGAGAACCTCGACCGAGTGGGCCAGGTCCAAGTAGGTCGTCGGCTCGTCGAGCAGAAGGATGTCGGTTCCCTGCGCAAGCGCCATCGAGATCCAGGCGCGTTGACGCTGACCGCCGGACAGTTGGTCGACCGGGCGATCCGCGAGATCGGACACACCGGTCAGAGCGAGCGCCTCGGCAACCTCGTCCTCGTCGTCCGACGACCACTGTCGGATCCACGACTGATGCGGATGCCGGCCGCGGGCTACCAGGTCGGCAACCGTCAAACCCTCAGGGGCGAGAGGCGCCTGGGGGAGCATGCCGAGGGTGCGGGCGACATCCTTGGTGCGCATCGACCCGATCGCCTTGCCGTCGAGCAGCACCGAACCGCTTCTCGGTTTCAAGAGTCTGCTCATCGCACGGAGCAGGGTGGACTTGCCGCACCCGTTGGGCCCGATCACGGTGGTGATCACACCTGTATCAACCTGGAGATCGAGGTTGTCGACGATGATGCGGTCGCCGTATCCGAGGCTCAATCCTTCGGCGATCAGTCGAGCGTCAGGCTGCGCGGTCATGCCGAGACCTTCCGATTGTTGCGAACCAGCAAGTACATCAGGAACGGGCCGCCGAGGGCTGAGGTGACGATGCCGACCGGAAGTTCGACCGGCAGGACCGTACGCGCCACCACGTCGCTGCCCACGACGAGCACGGCACCCGTCAGTGCCGACGCGATGAGCGGCGGTCCTGCGGCGCGAACCAGCCTGAGGGCGACCTGGGGTGCTGCGAGCGCTACGAAGCCGATCGGGCCGGCCGCCGCAGTCGCCACGCCGGCCAGGGTTATGGCGGTCAACAACAGACGCGCCTGAGACCACTGCAGTCGCACACCCAGTGACACGGCATTGTCGTCGCCGAGTCGGAGTGCACCCATCGTGAAGGAGGAGACGACCGCGAAACCACCGATCAGTACGACGGCAACCATCACGGGCCACACCTGGCTCCACGACGCACCGTTGAGGGAACCGTTCAGCCAGATCTGGGCGCGGGAGGCGTCGTTGATGTCGGCCGAGATGAGCAACCACCCGGTGACGGCGATCAGCATGGCGTTGATCCCGATGCCGATCAGGATCAACCGGTAGCCCTCCAGACCGCCACGCCACGCCAGCATGTAGATGACCGCGGCGGTCAGCAGCGCACCGAACAGCGCGGCCAGGGGGATGCCCAAGGTTGCGAGAAGACCGACGAAGGACCCGCCGCCGCCGAGCACGATCAGTGCTACTGCTGCGGCGCTCGCCCCTGACGTGATGCCCAGGATGTCGGGGCTCGCCAACGCGTTACGGGCGATCGACTGCGTGATGGCACCGGCCAGTCCCAGCGCCATGCCGATGAATGCACCGGCCAGCGCCCGGGGTAGGCGAAGATCCATGACGATGAAGTTCTGGGCACTGGAACCGCCACCGAGCAGCACCCTTGTGACCTCGGGGATGGACATCGGGAAGTCCCCGCGACCGATGTTCAGACAGAGCACGAGGAACAGCGTCACCAGCAGCGCAACGTTCACCGCAAGAGCGAGAGGCCGAAGAACGAGCGAGATGGCGCCGAGTCGGAACGGCGGACGTGCCGGGACCCGGGGCACCGCCGCTGTGCCGACGTCGTCGTGTAGTTCCTCCCTCACACTCACAGCTTCACCAGCTTCCTGCGCCGAACCAGCGCAATGAAGAACGGTGCGCCGAACAGGGCCAGCACGATGCCTACCTGCAGCTCACCGGGCCTGACGACCACGCGGCCGACAACGTCCGCTGCAACGAGCATGATCCCACCGAGCAGACCCGCGTAGGGGACGAGCCAGCGGTAGTCGGGTCCGGTGATGGCCCGCGCCACGTGGGGGACCACCAGCCCGATGAACGCGATCGGCCCGCAGGCCGCGGTGGCCGCACCGATCAGGAGCGTGATGGCGAGGATTCCCAAGGCTCTACTGGCCCCGATGTTGGTGCCCAGCGACCTTGCCACGTCCTCACCAAGGCTGAGGACGTTCAGTCCGGGTGTGCTGACCAACGCGAGGATCAACCCGACGATCAGGAAGGGCAACACCTGCCACAGCACGTCGAATCCACGTCCGGCCACCGAACCGACCACCCAGAATCGGTAGGCGTCCAAGCTGGCCTGGTCGAGGATGATGACTGCATTCGTCATCGCCTGCAGGAAGAACGCCACGGCGGCACCGGCCAGCGCCAGACTCAGCGGACTGGCGCCACCGTTGCCGATCGACGACAGCCCGAACACGATCATGCTCGCAGCGAACGCCCCGGCGAATGCGAACCACAGGTAGTCGCTGGGCGCGGTGAAGCCGAACAGGTACATCGACAGCACGGCAAAGAAGGCCGCGCCGGCGCTCAGGCCGAGCAGTCCCGCATCGGCGAGCGGATTGCGGGTGTGGCCCTGGATCAAGGCTCCGGCCACCCCCAACGAGATTCCCACGATGAGTCCCAGCGCGGTGCGCGGAGCGCGGAGAGTGTGCACGATTATGTCGGCTTGGGACCCATCCGCGTTGAAAAGAGCGTGAAAGATCTCCGCGAACGACAGCGGACGCGCCCCGATCGCGACGCTCGCGAGCAGAACCAGAACCAGCAGAACCAGCAGGACCGCCAGGCCCGCGACCTTGCGGCGTCGAATCGTCGCAACCGATACGTCCTTCGCGACGACGTTGAATCCCTCATGCTTCGCTGTGCTCTCCCGGACAACCTCGGTTCCGGAACGCCGGAACACCCGTTCCAGTGCACGCCTGGGTCCGATCGCATCGTGTGTGTGGGTGTCGCGGGTGACGAGGCCGATCCAGCCCTTGCCCGAACTTTGCCCTGTGTTGCCTTCGCGGAAGCCTTGGTTCCACACCGCGAGGGACACCGCTATCGCGACGGCGGCACAGCCGAAGACGATGCGGTCGGCCTGCCCGCCGCCGTTGGCCTCACTCAGAGCATTGACGGTGTACCAGCCGAGAACGAGGGGGATTGCCACGATCCCGAGGTCGAGTGCAGCCGCGAGTGCGCGAAGATGTAGCGGCGCGGAACCGTGTGGAACGTCGCTCCTTCCGTACGGTTCGTCGGTCGGCAGGTGCGGGATGTCGCTGCCGAACTGTCTCGTCGTCACTGGTGCAAGAGCTCCTGACATGTCTGCCCGTAGACCGAGCTGGCGCCGATGTACTCACTTAGGTTACGGAACCCTATCTCCTCTCCCACACATAGTTGCAGTATTAGGGCAGCCTTGCCTATAGTCGCTGTGGTGATGGAGGGTCAGGCGGCAAAACGTCGAGAACCGAACTACCGGACCGCACCGGAGTCCTGAGGGCTGCAGAGACTCCCGGTCCTCCCCGCGGCGGGCCTCGCGCTCTTTTGGGCGAGGCCCGCCGATCCGTTTGTCGCACCTGCGAATATCGCGGTCCAGGGCATCGTGTAGACAAGAGCGGGTGCGCTGCCAGAGTGCACCGTGGTCCGACAGGGAGTGTGATGGTGGGTTCCGGCGAGCAGCAGACGTCGACCGGGGGCGGTCAGATCGACACGGCCGAAGCATTCGGGGTCGGGAACAACGGATTCGAAGGCCTCATCGGACTCGAATACACCGAACTCGGTCCCGACCGTGTGCAGGCACAATGGACCGTCACCCCCAACCACCATCAACCGGCTGGAATCCAGCACGGCGGCGTGTACTGCTCCGTAATCGAGTCGGTCGCCAGCACGGCGGGGATGATCTGGCTCGACGGTCGCGGACACGTCGTCGGCGTCAACAACAACACCGACTTCCTGCGTGCTGTTCGTCAGGGAAGATTGACCGCAACGGCCGAGCCCATACATCGCGGACGTACCCAGCAACTGTGGGAGGTCCGAGTAACCGACGAACAGGATCGCCTGGTCTCGAAGGGACAGGTCCGGCTCGCGAATATCACCGACACCGGCAAACTCGGAAACTGAGGCCGTCGGCGTCGCCTGGCACGAGGTATCACCCGGCAGCTTTGTGTGGCGGCTCACCATGGGAAGCCTCTCGCTCCAGCTCCCGCTCGTGCCGCTCCAACTGTTCCATCGCGTTGCGTGCGAAGACCCACTGCTCGGTGGATGCCATCTGAGCACGTCCCCGGCCGAGGAACGTGACTGTCCACGACAGAATGGTGGAGAGCCTGCTCCGGAATCCCACCAGGTACATGAGGTGGACGGCCAGCCATGCCACCCAGCCGACAAATCCGCTGATCTCGAGCTTGCCGACCTTCGCGACGGCACTGAACCTCGAGATCGTGGCCATGCTGCCTTTGTCGAAATACTTGAACGGCGGACGATCCTCGGGCTTGTGGCCGTGTAGACCTGCTTTGATCTGCTTGGCTGCGTACTTGCCGCCCTGCATGGCGACCTGGGCGAGGCCGGGCAAATTGTCGAGCGACATCATGTCGCCGATGACGAAGACGTTAGGGTGTCCGGGCACCGACAGGTCGGGATTGACCATCAACCGGCCTGCGCGGTCCACCTGGGCCTCGGACTGGTCGGCGATCTGCTTGGCCAGCGGACTTGCCTGCACGCCGGCCGACCACACTTTGCACTGTGACTCGATACGGCGTTCGGTACCGTCCTTGTCCCGCACGACAAGACCCTCGACGTCGACATCGACGACCATGGCACCGAGTTGAATTTCGGTGCCGAGCTTCTCGAGCTGTGCGGCCGCCTTTCGGCTCAACTTCCCGCCGTAGACGGGCAGCACATCGCTCGCGCCGTCCAGCAGAATCACCCGGGCGTCACGCGAGTCGATATGACGGAACGCCCCGGAGAGGGTGCGATGCGCCAGTTCTGCGATCTGCCCCGCCAGTTCGACGCCGGTGGGCCCCGCACCGACCACCACGAACGTCAGCAGGCGCGCCCGCTCCTCGGGGTCGTCGGACAATTCGGCCTGCTCGAAGGCACCCAGAATGCGGCCTCGCAGTTCGAGTGCGTCGTCGACCGTCTTCATCCCGGGTGCGAACTCGGAGAAGTGGTCGTTGCCAAAATAGGACTGGCCGGCGCCTGCCGCGACAATCAGACTGTCGTACGGGGTGACGGTAGACCGTTCGAGAAACTGGGACGTGACCGTTTTGGCCTCGAGGTCGATCTTCTGGACATCGCCGAGGAGTACCTGGGCGTTCTTTTGTTTCCGCAGGACGAGCCGGGTGGCGGGGGCGATGTCGCCGACTGACAGGATTCCGGTGGCCACCTGGTACAACAATGGCTGGAAGAGGTGGTGCGTGGTGCGTGCGATCATGGTGATCTCGACATCGGCGCCCTTGAGGGCTTGTGTGCCGAACAACCCACCGAAGCCCGATCCAATGACCACGACGCGGTGACGGCGTGACTGCGCCGGCCGGTTACTCATTCCTGGCTCCTCGAAACGTAGGCGACCCCTGCAACGGTAGTCGCCACAATTCCAAGCGGCTCAGTAGGCCTGGCTTCAGCGCGCTCGCATGGCGGAATCGATCCAGAGTTTCGTAATCCGCCTCAGTCCTCAGCCCGTTCAGCGGTCAGCACCGCCCGTCGGGAACCGCATGTCGAACGTTTCTCAGCCGGCTATCTCGTCTCGTCGACCTGCTTCCTGCGCGAGCCCGATTTCTCGGATGTCTCTTCAACGAAGTCGGGCTTGATCGAGTACACGAACAACGCGCACACGCCGACCACCGGGACGAGAATGGCGAGCACTGTGACCACGTAGCCGAGACCGACTCCAATTGCTGTCCAATCCATCCGACTTACCTCCTCAGTTGTGGCCTGCTGATGCGCAGGGTAGTCGCTGCTTTCGGATGTCTGCACCGGTGTTCGCAGTCGCCGCAGGTGCGCACGGCGCCGGCGTTACGTCAGGTTGTCGAATTCGCCGATGACCCATGCGCAATGGCGTGCGGCCGAATATTCGAGTGAGGCGGGCCCTTCTCGTTCGATGGCGTTGTCGAAGTTGCCTATGATGCGGTCGAACTCGAGATTCGACAACTGATCCGCGATACGTCTCACCACTGCGGCAGACAGAGGCAACCGATTCGGATACGAGCGGAGGAAGGACACTGTCCGGCGGTCAGGGTTCGGGAACACGCCGTCCCCGGTGAGGAGTACGCCCCGGCCATCTGCACCGTCTCGCCAGTGGGCCACCGCGCTGCCTGGAAAATGGCCACCGATTTGATGCAGAGTCAGACCGGACGCAACCTCATGGGTTCCGGACCAGAACACGACCGGGCCATCTGATCGCGCAAGCCACGAACGGTCCGCATCCGCCACCAAGATCGGTACGTCGCCGAGTGCCTTGGACCATTGGGTCTGCACACCGAACATGTGCGGATGGCTGGCAGCGACCGCGATGACGGGGCCATGCGATGAGACCGCGTCGATCGCTGCCTCGTCGACGAACCCGATCGGATCCCACAACAACGAACCCTCTGGCGTGCAGACCAGGAGAGACTGCTGCCCGATTGCGAACCTCGGTTCCACGTGCAGCCCGTGCAACCCTCGTTCGACTTCGCGGATCGCGACACGATGTCCTTCGGCGGACAATCTCTCGACGGTCGTCCATACCTGACCGCCCAGCGGAATGTACTGTCGCTCGTCCGCGCAGATCGCACAATCATCGGGGAGTGGGATATGGGGGTCCTGTTCTACACCGCACGTGGCGCAAAGAGGAAAAGGCACCCCATGATAATGCACCTCTGGAGTCGCCGAGGGGGGCGTAATCGCGCAGCTATCACATCGGGGGACAGGACGTCCTGCTCAGGCCGTCGGTCAGCGGCTCGCACAGGACGGCAGGCACACCGAACCGAATCACGTTTCAGTGCTTACCCGTAGGGGGAGCGGTTGCGCCGTGGCGGTCAAGGCGTAGGCGGCCTCCGGGAGCGGGGACGAACCCCAGACACCCTCTTCGGGGCCGTCGTTGTCCCTGCAAATCCAATGGACCAAGTAGTCGCCGTCGGGTACGTCGGCGAAGACGAAGTCGCGCGAGCCGGGGCCGATATCCTCATTGGCTGCGCGGAATATGGCGACCGATTCCGGATTCGTGACATCATCGACCGCGTCGAGCCCAACGACTCCGCACACGACGCCTTCTTCGGTGGCGTTGGTGATCGTGGTAGTGACAGTGCTGCCCGACACAGAGGCCGCGAGGGTCACATCGTCAACATTTGCCGCTGCCGGACCTGCCGTGAACACAGCGAATAGTCCGGCACAGAAAATCGAGGTGGCAACACATTCCGTAAGAGTCTTCATCGGGAACCTACGTTCTCAACGACTTCGTCTTGGACATCCTCGTGTCGATCGCTGATACCCGCGGACAGGGCGGATAAACGGAATGCGTGCGATTTGAAAGGAACTTGGCGCTTTCGTTATTCGAGTTCGTATTATTTGCTTGCCGCGTTTTCGGCCCCGTTCGGCAAACATCGCTCGGTTACGGTCCCGGGGACTGGTCATTCCGGCTTGACCAGGGTGAATTGCATGACGTCCACACGTTTGCTGCGGAACTGTTCTGCGCAACCGGTCAGGTATTTCATGTACCGCTGGTACACCTCTTCAGAGGTGATCCGCACGGCGTCGTCATGACGGGCGGCCAAGGCCGCCGCCCAATTGTCCAACGTGCGGGCGTAGTGCGGCTGCAGCGGCTGAATCCGGTCGACACGGAACCCCGCTCGCTCGGCCGGGCCGGTCACCCATTCCGGTTCAGGCAGTTGACCACCTCGGAAGATCTCCCGAACGATGAATATGGCAAAACGGATGGCGTCCTCCGTCACCGGGATGCCCATCTTCTCCAGGGTGGCCCGCTGGTAGGCGACGATCGTATGCAGCAGCATCCGCCCGCCCGGGGGGAGGAGGGAGAAATACTTGTCGAAGAACGCTTGGTAGCGGTGACGGCGGAAGTGCTCGAACGCACCGATGCTGACGATGCGGTCCACCGGCTCGTTGAACTCCTCCCAGCCCTGCAAGCGAACCTCCGAGGTCGGCGTACCCGGTAGGTCCCGGAATAGCTCAGTGGCGTAGCGATATTGGTTTTCGCTGAGAGTGAGGCCAATGACGTTGACATCGTATTTTTGGAGTGCGCGCAGCATCGTCGAACCCCAGCCGCAGCCGACGTCGAGCAGCGTCATGCCCGGATGAAGGTCGCATTTGCCGAGTGCCAGATCGATCTTGGCCTGTTGCGCTTGTTCGAGTGTCATGTCTTCGCGCTCGAAGTAGGCACAGCTGTAGGTCATGCTCGGGTCGAGGAACAGCCGGAAGAAATCGTCGGCCAGATCGTAGTGGGACTGTACTTGCTTGAAATAGGGCTTGAGTTCCGACATTTCAGATCCTTACATCGAACCGCCGGATGAACCCGTTCGCCCCTCATTTTTTGGGGGGAGACCGCAACCTCGAAAGTACATGAAGAGCTTGTCCGGAGGGAGCGCGACCCAACAGCGTAGTTGACATAATGTCGATTATCGGCGCATTGCGGATGCTCATCGTCGCAGCTCACAAGCAAATATGGGCTCTGTCGGTATACACCTGTGGCTAGTTTCGCGAGCACGTCTCCGAGGGCGCATTCTCGTGGCCGCGCGCAACCCACGCAATCAGTTGCAGTCCCGCTCGGTCTGTGGCGTGAATATTATTCAGCCGACTGGATATGTCGAGGCAGTGACGATGCACGCTGACGATGAGGCCAACGCCCCCTCCTCTCACCACCATCGAGTGCTGCATATTCGTCACAGTGACGGAATCGGGGTGCATAGCGCTTCATCGCCGTGCGCTCGGAGCATTCACAATATACTGAAACCTATGAAACCCGACGTGTTCGGGACCGCCCCCACACCAACCGATGCGGAGCTAGTCGAATTCGTCGAACGGATGGGCAACTATTTCGAGTCCACAGGTTCGACCCGGCTCGCAGGCCGATTGATGGGCTGGCTGTTGGTGTGCGAGCCCGAACATCAGTCGTCGGAGGATCTGATAGCCGCGTTACGGGCGTCGAGTGGAGGCGTCAGTACAACCGCGCGGCTATTGATCCGGACAAGGCTGGTCGAGCGGACGGGTGTGGCCGGCGACCGCCGCACCTACTACCGACTGCGCCCACACGCCTTCGAGTCGGTCATGGAGGAACGTCGCCAGTCGCTGACCGAACTGCGGGCTCTGGCAGAAAAGGGACTGACAGCCCTCGGCGGGCACGCTCCGCAGCGGCGCCGACGGCTCGAGGAGATGCGGGAACTGGCCGGATTCATGGAGACCGAGACCTCCGCGCTCCTGACGCGCTACCACAACGAAAGGCGCGGCGGTGATGACTGAGTGGGCGATCGATACACAGAAGTTGACCAAGCACTACGGCGACGTCGTCGCGGTGCAGGATCTCGACCTGCAGGTCGCTCAGGGTGAGATCTTCGGGTTCCTGGGCCCCAATGGGGCCGGCAAGTCCACTACCATTCGTACCCTGCTCGACCAGATCCGACCCACGTCCGGAGCTGCGTCGATACTGGGTCACGATGTGCACCGCGACGCGCTCGCGATACGCCGGATGGTCGGATACGTCCCGGGCGACCTGGCACTTTATCCACGGCTCACCGGCAAGGAGACGCTGCAGTATTTCGCTCGGTTGCGCGGCGGAGTCGAGCAGAGCTACGTCGACGAACTCGCCGAACGGTTCAAGGCCGATCTGGCCCGCAAGGTCGGTGACTATTCGACGGGAAACCGGCAGAAGATCGGATTGATCCAGGCGTTCATGCACCGTCCTGCGCTGTTGGTGCTCGACGAACCCACTGCCGGTCTCGACCCTCTGATCCAGCAGGAATTCCACGCCCTGCTCGAGGAGGTTCGCGACGAGGGCCGTACGGTCTTCCTGTCCTCGCACACCCTTTCCGAGGTAGAACGGGTCGCCGACAGGGTCGGCATCATCCGGGAGGGGCTATTGGTCGTGGTCGAGCGAGTCGACGATCTCAAGCGCAAGGCCATCCGCCGGATCGACTTCGAGTTCGCCGATCCGATACCCTCTGACACCTTCACGGGCGTCGCCGGGGTGCATGGAGCTTCGGTGGACCACCGCCACGCGACCGTGTCGTTCGAGGGATCGGTCAATGACATTCTGAAAGCGGCTATGGCTCATGAGGTTCTCAACCTCAACAGCCGCGAGGCGGATCTCGAGGAGGTCTTCTTGACCTACTACCGCGACGAGCTTCCTGCCGACACGCTGCCCGGCAACCAGGTGAGGCAGGCGTCCGATGCGCACTGACATCCTCGACAAGGACCTCCGTGACCGCAGGACGCCCGTTATCTGGCTCGGGGCCGTACTGATCGTGCTGACCGTCTTCGCCCTCGCCATCGGATCGACGCTCGCGAGCACGATTACCGAGCTCACCAACAGCTTCCCCGAGGCACTGAACGCCTTCATCGGAGCCGACGTACCCGGCGGTTACGTGGTCGGTGAGGTATTCAACCTCATCGCTCCCCTGGCTCTGGTCGGCTACGCCGTGGCGGGTGGCGCCCGGGCCACCGCCGGGGAGGAGGAAGAGGGCACGATGGCGGTGCTGGTCGCGCAACCGGTCACCCGCACCCACATCCTCGCCTCCAAGGTCGGCGGGCTTCTGCTGACGCTGACCGCTGCAACCGTTCTGTTCTGGGCGTCGGCCGCGGCCTCCGATGCCTTGTTCGGGATCGGATTGGCTCAGAGTGCCATCGCCGCCACCTGCCTGCACTTGCTGATGCTCGCCGTGACTTTCGGCGCTCTCGCGCTGGCCGTGGGAGCGATCACGGGCCGGCCCAGCGTCGCCGCCGCCGTCGCCGGAGCGGTGGCGGCCCTGAGCTATATCACCAACGCCATGCTCCCTTTGGCGGATCTGGATGGTTGGGCACGACTGAGCCCGTGGCACTACTACGCCGGGAGCGAACCCCTGTTGAACGGACTCGACCCCGCGTACCTGCTGGTGCTTGTTGCGCTGACCATCATTTCGCTGGCAGTGGCATTCCTAGCGTTCGAGCACCGAGACCTGAAGGGGTGAGAGCAATGACCGCGGAAAGCGCCCCACCGGTCCCCCGGCGCGACGAGTCTCTGGCGCTGGCGGGCAAGCTGATGGCCACCCGGGCTCTGGTCAACAAGGCGATCGCTGACCGGATGACGCTGTCGGTCGTGATCGGCATCTTGCTGGTAGCAATGAGTGCGATGGTGGGTGCACTGTGGCCGCCACTGAAGGAAACGTTTGCCAACTTCCCCACCGCGTTGTTGGATGCGTTGGGCAAGGCGTTCCCCGGCGCCGATCTAGCCACCCCAGCCGGTTGGACCAACGCTGAACTGATGTCGATGGTGGCACCGGCCGGGGCAATCGCGATCGGGGTGATCTCCGCAGTCCGCGCCACTGCGGGCGAGGAGGAAGACAAGACGCTCGGAATGCTTCTCGGCGCACCCGTGGGTCGAATTCCGTTTCTATTGGTCAAGATTGACGCGATGATCGTCCACGTACTCGTCGTCTGCCTATTTCTGGCGGGTGGTCTGGTGCTCGGGAGCGCGATCGGCGGTCTGGGTTTGTCGGCGACTGGAATCTTCGGCGCCGCAGCACATACCGCGTTGCTCGGAATCTTGTTCGGGGTGATCGCTATCGCACTCGGTGCTGCCACCGGTAGCCGTCGGCTTGCGACAGCCGCCACCGGCGCACTCGCAGCCCTCGCGTTTGCGGTCAGCGTATTCCTGCCGTTGTCCGACACCCTCGCTGACGGCGCGAAGATCAGCCCGTGGTACTACTACACGTCTTCGAATCCGTTGGTCAACGGTCCAGACTGGGCGCACCTATCGGTCTTGGGTGTCGCCGCGCTGATCATCGGCGGCGTTGCCGTCGCCACCTTCGAACGACGCGACCTGCGTGGATGAACGAACATTGTCTCCGCCGGTGACCATCGGCCCTAACTTCGTACTGGCTGAAGGCGAACACTTGAAAGCAGCATCGACTTCCCATACCGAACAGCAGCGGTGCGTGCTTCGACCTGGAGGTGGTCGTGAACAGCAGCATCCCCGACGAGAACGTAGTTCGCATCGCGGTGGACCTCGCATGCCGAGCGCCGTCGGTGCACAACAGTCAGCCATGGCAGTGGAGGTATACGGACGGGCAACTCGACCTGTACACCGAAGGCCGCAGGGTACTGGCTTCGGCCGACCCGACGGGCCGGCAATTGGTCATCAGCTGCGGTGCCGCGATCGACCATCTCCAGACGGCAATGACCGCGCTCAAATGGTCCACAGATATCCGGCGTGTCCCGGAAGGACCACACTCGGGACACCTGGCCTCGTTTCGCTTCCGTCACGATGCCCGCCCCCAGTCGCACGATTTCGATCTGCTCGCGGCAATCCGGCACCGCCATTCCGATCGGCGGCCGTTCGATCCGATCAGTGCCACGACCCCGCAACCGGCGTCCTTGATCGAAGCGGCGCGTCACCCCGATGTACACCTGACCGAGTTGGGGCAGGGCACCCGTCCGATACTCGCGAAGGCCACCGAATTGACCGCAGCTTCGCGCAAGTACGATTCCGCGTACCAGGCCGAAATCCATTGGTGGTCAGGTCACTCCGCCCCGAATGAAGGAATACCGCCGAGCGCTCTCGCAACCGCGGACGCCCGCGCAGGCGTCGGCATTGGACGCCGCTTCCCCGATGGCCGGGCCGACGACGCCCCCACGAAGGTCGATCGCTCGACGGTTCTCGTATTGAGCACCGACAGTGACAGTCGCAGCCACTGGCTCCGGGTCGGTGAAGCGCTCTCCGCAGTGCTGCTCGAATCAACGATCGCAGGTCTGGCGACATGTCCGTTGACCCACATGACAGAACTCAGCCAGGCCCGGGAGATGATCCGCGACCTCCTCCCCGATCACGGACTACCGCAAGCACTCATCCGAGTAGGTGTTGCAGAGAAGAAGAGTCCGCCTGGGCACACCCCCAGGCGGCCCGTCGAATCGGTGTTCTCAGTGACCAGACGAGATCATGGTCGGTGATGTTCAGCTATCCGGTGAGATGAACGCGACTGTGTGTGGCCGCTTCGAGATCCGACACTGTGGCCTCGATGAGTTGGTGTGAGAGATCGGCCAGCGCGCGAGCCGTGGCCAGTTCGTCCCCGATTTCGGGAACTTCCGGGTCACTCGGATTTCGCCGCGCGTACCCGACCCCGACGAGTGTGTCACCGCCCGGGGTCCGGAGCCCGGCCTTCGCCCGGGTCTTCGAGCCGTCTTCTCCTGATTCGTGTTCTTCGATGACGATTTCGACAGACCATTGCTTCTCGGTCATCTAGATCAACCTCACTTCGGTAGGGGTCGGTATGGTTTCGGGTTTCGCTTCCTAGTTCGACCGTCGGCAGATCATGACGGTGCACGGGGCATGATGGAGGACATTGCGGCTGGTCGATCCCAGCAGTGTGCCGACGAGCCGACCATGGCCGTGACTGCCGACGACGACGAGTTGCGCGTCGTGGGCGTACTTGAGGATCAACTCGGCCGGGTTTGCCCGTTCGATGACGGTTGTCAGTTGCAGATCCGGGTCCTTCTCGCGCCAGCCGGCGAGATTTTCCGCCATCAGGACGGACTGTTCGTCCTCGACAACTGAACTATTCGTCACCTTCGTGATGGAGTGGCCGTGGGCGATGTCGTCGTCCCAACCGTGTACTGCCAGGACCGGGACATCGAAGGTTGCCGCGAACTCGACGGCCGCGGCAATTGCGAGTGAGCTCAGCTCACTTCCGTCGACTCCGACGACGACGGGACGATTGTCGGGAATCGGGGAAGGCGCGTTCGACCTGATCACGGCGACTGGACACCTCGCGCGGTTGACGACCCTCGTGACTGTGGACCCTGTCACGAGAGCTTCCACCGCTCCTGCCCCGGTGGATCCGACCGCCACCATTTGCGCATGCCGGCTCAATCCTGTCAGTGCCAGCCCTGCTGGGCCGGGATAGGTACCGCTGGAAATCATGATCTCGGGAAACTCACTTCTCACGCGCCTCTCAGCCCGATCCAGGACTTCGTGGGCGGACCGCTCTACCTCAGGGGCGAATTCGGCTTGGAAGAGCGGTGCGGCCTCGCTGTAGTGGTACGCCGGGTTCGACAGGGCGTGGGCGATCCGCAACGTCAGAGACCTCCGATGTGCTATCGCTGCCGCCCACACCGCCGCTTTCATCGCCCTTTCCGAGTTGTCGACGCCGACCACGACAGGTTTGCGTCGTGGAAGATCGTTCATCCTTCTCACCTCCTCGTTCTCTCGCAGGCGATCGGGTCGTTGCGGCGGGATGTGCTCCACCGGACGGCTACGAATCGAGAGTCTCCATCTCCACAGTCTCAGAGTCTGCAACGATTTTGAAGAAGGCAGCGGTCACCTGCCGTTCCAATCCGCCGAGGAGATGGACGCGAACGATGTCGGGGCATGAGCAGAGACTCCTGAGTTGACAGAGATTGCACTCAGGTACGGACCTGCCCGGTTTCGGCAGGAAAGGGACGGATCGCATTGGGCCGTCCTACTGTGAGGGGCACTTACCGCGCAGGATCCGTAAGAGCGTCCAATCCTCGGATTCCTTTCCCGCATACCGAATAGCGAGTCGGTGGGCGGGCTCGTGGTCTATTCGTCGTCTCTGAGTTCGGCTGCCGGATACGGCAGAATCCGCGCAGCCCGGTTCTCGACTGGAGCTGTGTTCATCGTCCGGGCGGTCCGGCTGAGGGACGTCTGTCCACGCGAGTGCACAACACCTCGGGTATCGGGTCAGCCAATCGGCCATTCGGGTGCGTGGCCGAAGTCCTTCCATTCCCGATCCCACTGCCGCATCCGATTTCTGGTATTCATCCAGCGAAACCCGAAGAACAGCAGACAAGCGACCGCTGCTGCGCCCACCCAGACAGACAACGCCGCACCGATGGCGATCGCCGCGTTCTCCGCCGCGGCGGCGGGCGCTTCGGACGCGTTTCCATAGGTGTCGACCCACACATCGACCGTATCGCCGCGTTGTGCGCCGGGCCCGACTTCCACCGAACTCGAGCGCGCCGTGCCGTTCGGGGCACTCCACTCAACCGTTGCGCGCATCTCTGTCTCCGGGGAGCGACCTTGCGTACCCCACGCCACCACTTGCTGCGGGTCGTCGATGATCACGGCAGGTTCTTTGTGGCGGTCCTGGTGCTCGGCAAGTGACTGTTCGGCCAGACCCGAATATGTCGAAACTCCGAACGCCGAGGCCAAGGGGACCATTATCAGGACGAAGGTGACGGCGACGACGACGGCGGCAAAGTCCAACCGGTCGCTCGTACGCATGAGTGGATTTCGGTTCCACGACACAAGTCGCCACCAGTGTGGTGTGGGTGTCTGATCAGTGCTCATCGCGCGCCTCCCCCGACTGATGCTTGGGTATTCAAGTCCTACGCTCTTACGGCGAGCAGTGTAGGGCAGAACGCCCATCGACTGTGGTGACAAGGTCCACACTGCCACTAGGACGCCCCCGAGGTGTCCGGTACGGGGGTAACCCACGCCACGTCGCTGATTCTCTTCTTCACGTGGGCCTTCTACTAGCTACCAGGTCGGCTGGTAGAAGCTCTTGATCACTCCTGGCGTCTGCCGCTGTCGGCGTAATCTGAGTCTGCGGGCAGATCACGCGGCCACGATCGGAGGTTGGCGCATGATCAGGGTGTTTCTCGTGGACGACCATGAAGTCGTCCGTCGCGGGATCGCGGATCTGCTCGGTGCCGACCCCGATCTGATGGTGGTGGGTGAAGCGGCCACCTATTCACAGGCGGTGGCGCTCGCGCCTGCATTGAAACCGGACGTTGCCATCCTCGATGTACGTCTACCCGACGGAGACGGCATCGAGTTGTGCCGCGAATTTCACTCGACGATGCCGGATGTGCGTTGCCTCATCCTGACGTCTTTCATGGACGACCAAGCGATGCTCGACGCGATCCTGGCTGGAGCAAACGCATACGTGGTCAAGGACATTCGTGGCATGGAGTTGGCGGAAGCGGTCCGTGACGTCGGCGCGGGCAAGAGTCTCCTCGACAGTGGTGCCGCCGACGCGCTGCGGGCCAAGATCCGAGCAAACGCAAGCGATCGAAACGGGGTGTTCGGACACCTGACCGATCAAGAACGAACGCTACTGGCTCTTCTCGGCGAGGGGCTGACCAACCGCCAGATTGCCGGTCGGATGTTCCTCGCGGAGAAGACCGTCAAGAACTACGTATCGCGCTTGCTGACCAAGCTGGGAGTCGAACGGAGGACCCAGGCCGCGGTACTCGCCACGAAGATGCCACCGAAACCGGGCAGCACCTGACAGCGGATCGCCCAAGGTCCGCCTTGGTGGGGACCTTGTCCCCTACGCTCCCGACATCAGCACCGCAACGATGGAGAGTAAGGAAACCGAGTACATCATCGAGGAGAGCACAATGTCTGCTCGTCGCCCGATTCTCGTCGGAACAGACGGTTCTGCGTCATCGCTCCAGGCAGTCGCTTGGGCTGCTCAGGAGGCGGCCCTGCGGAGTTCTCCGTTGTTGGTGATCACGACCAATTTCGTTCCCGGAGGTTACGGCATCCCGATGGGCGTGCCGGCGAACTTTTTCGAGGACGAACAACGCGACGCGAAGAACCGGCTGGCAGCCGCAGTCCAGCTAGCCGCCGACACCGTGCCGGGGCGCTCCTCGGAGGTCGAGGCCACACTCTGCACCGGAACTCCTGCCGGTGAACTAATAGAGCGGTCGAAGTCCGCAGCAATGGTGGTCGTAGGTCCGAACAAGCGCGGGATCATCGAACGAGGGTTCCTCGGGTCGGTCAGTTCCGCGGTCATCGCCCACGCGCAGTGCCCAGCGGCCGTTGTCCGCGCCAACCCCGACTACGAGGTCACAGGGGCCGAGGGCCCAGTCGTGGTGGGGGTAGACGGATCCGAACACAGCATGGCCGCCATTTCGATAGCCTTCGAAGAAGCGGCGCTTCGAGGATGTGAACTGGTGGCCGTTCACGCCTGGTCCGACGTCAAACTCCCCAAAGGCGCCAGTGGTGACGACGAGTCCAGGGTGCAGCACGCCCTCACTGAGCAGACTGCCGTGTTGTCGGCGAGTCTCGCCGGCCGCGCCGAGGAATTTCCTGACGTGGATGTTCGAATGGAGGTGGTGATAGACGACCCTGTGCGAAACCTGCGCAAACAAGCGGACAACGCGCGACTGCTTGTAGTGGGTAGCCGCGGACGCGGAGGATTCACAAGCATGCTGCTGGGATCGACGAGTCGGGCTTTGATGCACTCGGTTCGCTGTCCACTCCTCATCGTCCGGTAGCGCGGATCGTCTGAAAGCCACGTCGACATGAACGGGGCCCCGATGCCGGTGCACGACAGACCACAGAACCATTCATCGCCCCTGGTGACCAACGATCGCGACGTGATCGGAGCGGAGACCCACACAGCCTTTGTCGTCATGGTCGGCGATTTCGTCTTCAAGGTGAAGAAGCCGATCAAGACGGCCTTCCTCGATTTCAGCACCGCCGACAAGCGGCGGGCAGCCTGCGAACGTGAGGTGGCTCTGAACAAGCGGCTGTGCCCCGACGTGTATCTCGGTGTTGCCGAACTCACCGACCCAGGTGGGGGTGAATCCGAACCGTTGGTCAAGATGCGCCGGATGCCGGTGGACCGCCGCCTATCCGTCCTCGCCACCGGGAATGAGGACCCGAGTTCACATCTGGATGCGATCGCCGATCTCGTCGCCCGGTTTCATGCGAGCGCCGAGCGAAGTGAAGAGATCGATTGCGACGCAACTGCGGATGTGGTCGCCGAGCGGTGGCGGGGCATCGTTTCCCAAGTGATCGGCTACCGTTGCGGCTTCCTTTCCTCGTCGGACATCGACGAGATCGACTGGCGGGCCCGGAGATATCTCGATGGCCGAAAGCCTCTGTTCGAGTGCAGAATTCGGGATCACTACATCGTCGACGGTCATGGTGACCTACTAGCGGACGACATATTCTGCCTTGCGGACGGCCCACGGATTCTCGACTGCCTCGACTTCGACGACCATCTGCGCCATGTGGACTGCATCGACGATGTCGCGTGCCTGGCGATGGACCTCGACTACCTGGGCCGCGAAGACCTGGCGTCCAGATTCCTGGATCGCTACTGTGCCGTGGCGCAGGACGCTCCGCCCCGGTCATTGCGTCACCACTACATCGCCTACCGTGCCTTCGTCCGCGCGATGGTGGCTTGCCTGCGGTATACGCAAGGAGCCCATTCGGCCCGCGAAGATGCGCGGAAGCACATCGACCTCGCGGTGAATCATCTGCGAGCAGGCACCGTGCGCCTCGGCCTGGTCGGTGGTCTGCCAGGCACTGGAAAGTCGACGCTCTCGCGCAGGTTGGCCGAACGCACTGACGCAATCGTGATTTCCAGCGATCAGGTCCGAAAGGAACTCGCGGGCGTTGACCCGCAATCACGGCAAGGATGCGAACTCGGTCAGGGTTTGTACGGTGACTCGATGACCGAGAACACCTACAGCGAAATGCTGCGGAGGGCCAGTGCCAATCTCAGCGTCGGGCACTCGGTGATTCTGGATGCATCGTGGACCCAGCCGGTGTTCCGGGAGCACGCGGCAGCCGTTGCCTCCCGCAACCACAGTGATCTTGTCGAACTCCAATGCACCACACCGCGCGATGTCGCGATCGAGAGGATAGAGACCCGCCCACCCGGAATCTCGGACGCAACTGCGCCGGTTTACGACGCCATGTCCCTTCGTGCCGCGGCTTGGGCATCGGCTGCAGCAATCGACACGACCGTAGCTACTGACGAGAGCTTGAAGGCCGCCGAACAGATTTGGGATTCCAGTTCGCGATCGCGACGAGGCTAACTCGAAGTCCGTCGCCCCGAGGAACCCGCCTGTGAAGCTGTCAGTGCACCCCTCGCGATGTTTCTGCCGTGCTGAGCTGATGAGAAGGTCGAGTTTGCCGTCACTGCACGGTGAAACTACTCAACATGAACGGGTGATACCTGCAGTGGAAGCCGTAGGATCCGGGTTCATCTGGCGCGGTGAGGGTCGCGGTTGCACCAGGCTTGATCTCGATGTCGAACAGGTCACCGTTGTCGGATGTGGGGCTGTCGGATGTAACGCTGTGCTCGACGGTGTCGTCGTTGCGGAGGGTGACGGTTTGCCCAGGCGTGAAAGGGCCAGAGACGGTGAACGTGTAATCGTGGGCCACGATCTCCGCGCCGTCCGATTCTTGCGGACTCGATGAATTGTTGCTGCTGCAGGCAGCAAGCGCGAAAACAGTGAACAGGATCGGCAGGACAAGCGTGAGAGCGCGTTTCATGTTGGTGCCTCCGGACGAGTGAGAGCAGATGCTTCATGCACCAGTCTTTTTCCGCAGTGTACCGATTTTCGCCAGCCACTCCCCCACGCACGCTTCGGGATACGATCAGTCATCGTTCACGGCCTCCTGGGCATCGGCGTTCGTCACCGGAGTCTGCAGTGCGGCAACAACTTCTGCGTAGAGCGAGGACTTTATCTCACCGAGTGTGCGACCACGCGTCGTAACGAGACCACGAGCGTGTTCGACAGCCTTGGGCAGCACCTCCTCCGTCGACGCTACCTCGTCGACGAATCCGCACTCGCGTGCCTCGACACCGCCGTAGCGGCGACCGGTGACCAGAGCTGTATGTATGGTGGTGGCGGCAAAACGTGCCGCGAGCAGTGCGATGCTGCCGGGCGCATAGCTTGCACCGATACTGATTCCGGGTAGGCAGAAGTAGCCGCGGTCTTCGCGCATCAACCGGTGGTCGTGAGCCGCCGCGAGGATGGCACCGCCGCCGAAGGTGTGCCCGTTGAGCGCGGCCACCGTAGGCAGCGGGAACGTCAGGATCCGTGCGAACAGCGCCTGTACGGAATCGATGTAGGCGTTCAGTTCTGCGGTGTTCTGCAGGATCCATTCGGTGTCGAGTCCTGTGGAGTAGTACTTCCCTATCGCCGTGGTCACCAGCGCTGCGGGGCCGTCGTGCGCCTCGATCTGGTCGAGGAGTTCGCCGACCCGCTCGATCCAATCCGGGTGCAGGGTGTTCTCGCCATCCAGTTCCCCCTTCTCACCGAGGTACAGGATGAAAACATCTCCCGAGCGCTCCACGTAAGGCATGCGCCGAGGCTACCTGCAGAGTCACGCACCGCCCTCGGACGGCGCGCTCAATGGGTGAAGTTTCAACCGTCGCCGGGCAGGGTATGTCGATGGTCAACACGTTGAAGCCGTGGACCATGGCGTTGAGGCGGTGGACCATGAAGATCGAGAGAGGCATTGGGGGCGCCGGTACCGTTCGGGACTACGTCGAGGCCGTAGCCCGGGAGGTTCATGCCGACTCCATCGACTGGTGGGACATGGAGAGTGTCGATGTCGTCCTTGTGCTCCCCTTCCGGCTGCAGGAACTGCCGGAACGCAGTGCGGTGCTGTCGTGGAACCGGAACTTCGGATGGTTCTTGGGCGTGGAGGGACTTGGTAGCAGCGTCGTCGTGATAGACGGTCTAGGGATCGGCCGGATGCCATCTCCTGCGCAGTGCGCAGAGCGGGCTATCGAATTGATCGACGACTATTGTCGGTCGACGCCGACGCCGACGTCGGCGTTGCCGGGTGCCCCGGTCGCAGTGAGCGACCCGCCTCCCACGACAAGTCCTTGTCGTCGCATCGGCACGGAAGTCTCGACGCAGGGACGGAGGGACAGGGTTATCCGGCGACCCTACCTCGGAAGATCCCGAAGAAACTCGGGAACGGGTGCGGACCCTGACGCGCAAATCGGAACTGCGAGTGACTAGGGCATGTTCCACGCCTGAGCCAGGGAGTTACACAGCTGGCTCTTGATTGCACGGATCTTGGGTGTCTCGGTAGCTTTCGGGGCGAGACTGGCGAGAACCAAGTCCATGAATCGTCGTCGGGTCACGCCGAATCGCACGAGTACGTCTCCGTCGCTGGCGCCCCCGAACGGCGCCCACTGGATGGCGAAGTCGATCATCCACCGAGCATCCGAGCTCACGCAGTAGGTCCGTTCGAGCTGATCGCACCGGCGCAGCGCCGATCGCAGCCATTCGATGCCGTAGGTTTCCGGGGGATCGTCCCTGATGGGGGTGTTCAGGCGTCGCACCTGTGCAAGTCGGTGTGTTCGCGGCGCAGGAAACGGCATCGGAACCTCGGTGCATCACAGGGTCGGGGACGAATACGATGATCCCCACCTCGGTTCGGCTAGGCATCGGCCGAATCACCACGGACATACCTATATGGACCGCGCGGTTCCGTTCAGGGCTGCTTGGCCTGGGCGTGTTCGACCGTCCATGCCGCGATCTGGCTACGCGAGTTGAATCCGAGTTTGGCGAGAATGTGCTCGACGTGCCCTTGCGCGGTGCGCTGTGAGATGACCAGTCTTGCCGCGATGGCCTTGTTGGTCAGCCCGTCGGCGACGAGTTCGGCAACCTGCCATTCGCGGCGGGTCAAATTCGTCGAACTGTCCGGGGCAGAGATCGGCTCCCGCCGCTGCTCCTCGAACGCGCACGCCACCGCCTCGTCGAAACGGGTGTTCACGCCGCGCTGGAATGCGGTCTCGAAGGAACGGTCACCGATTGCTTTTCGGACCGACCGCTCGCATGCCGTGTGATGCACGAGCAAGTTTGGATATACCGTGCTGGGGTTGCCGACCGCCTGTGCGATGGCCGCCGCCGCACCCAGCAACTCCGCGGCGTGCTGTGGGCGGTCGCGGCTCACGGCGACCCAGGCCAGTACCTCCAGCGCGCTGCATGCGCTGATTCGGTCATCGACCAGGTGAGATAGACGCAACCCCTGCTTCACGTAATCCTCAGCGAGTTCCAACTGCCCACACTGCCATGCTGCGACCCCCGCCGCCCACAGTGACCACCCTCGGTAGACCGATTCGCCGTGCGCCTCGGTGAGATCGGAGAGTTCGGTTCCGTACATCTTCGCCGTCGTAGTCTCCCCCTGCATTCCACTGACCAACGCCGCACCGAACAATCCCCACACGAGTTGCAGAAGGTTTCCCTTCTCCCGGAACACGACAAGGGACTCCTCCATTCGCGTTCGGGCGCTCGGCAGATCCCCGAAGAACAGGGCGCAACACCCGGCAGCATGCACCATCAGTGCACGCATCAACGCGTCGCCGTTTCGCGCGGCGAGATCCTCGCCCTCCTCGACCAGGTTTTGCGCCGCTTCCCAGTCGCCGTGCATGCCGGCGAGCACACTGTCGACGTACAACGCCTCGATCCGCTCCCGGCTCGGATCACCACCATGTCGCGCGAGAAGTTGATCGAGCCAACGGCGACCCTCGCGGAGCATTCCGCGCGAACGCCAATAGGGATACAGTGCTGCGGCGATGCGGAGTCCGGACTCGACCTCATCAGCCTCGGTCAGGCAGAGGTGTAGTGCCGCTCGCACGTTCAGTTTCTCCGCGTCGAGTCGCTTGATCCACATCACCTGAAGGGGACTTATCCATTCAGCCTCGGCCTGCACCACCAATTTCTCGTACCAATCTCGGTGCTGCCGACGCAGTTCCACGATCTCCCCGGTCTCGAGCAGTCTTTCCCTCCCGTACTGGCGCACCGTCTCGAGGAGTCGATACCGTACCGTCGTGCCCGACTCCTCCCGGATGAGGATCGACTTGTCTATCAGCGACGCCACCACATCGAGTACGTCCTCGACGGGGATGTCACCTGCGCAGATCCCCTCCACGGCGTCCAATTCGAAGCCGCCCGCAAATACCGACAGCCGCGCCCATAACGCCTGTTCACGGGCGGTACACAGGTCGTAACTCCAGTCAATGGACAACCGCAACGTCTGCTGCCGACTCGGAGCGCCTCGCGACCCGACCGTCAACAGCCGATACCGATCTGTCAACCGTTGCAGGATCTGCTCCGCGGACATCACCCGCAGTCGCACCGCGGCCAACTCGATCGCCAGTGGCAACCCGTCGAGTTGCCTGCATATCCGAGCGACCGCTACATGGTTGTCTTCGGTCAATTCGAATCCGGGTATCGCCGCCGCGGCGCGCTCGACGAACAGCGTCACCGCCTCGTACTGAGGCAGACCCTGTAGTGACGCACGTTCAGGTTCCGGCACCGTCAACGGCGGCACACGCAGCACGGCCTCGCCCCCGATGCCGAGCGGTTCACGGCTCGTCGTGAGGATCCGCAACTCGGGACAACTGCGTAGCAACTTCTCCGACAACGCGGCAACGGCGGCGATCACGTGCTCGCAGTTGTCGAGAACCAGCAGCAATCGCCGGGACGAGAGGAACTCGGTCAAGAGCTTTTCCGGGTTTCCGGTGCGCTGCTCTTGCAACCGCAGGGTGGCCGATATGACGTCGACGAGCCTCGCGCCTTCGTCCAGTTCTCCCAAACTGACCAGCCACACTCCGTCGTCGAATGCACGTCTGGAGTCCGCCGCGACACGCAATGCAAGACGGGTCTTTCCCACTCCGCCGATACCGGACAGCGTGACCAGTCGGGACACAGACAGCAGTCGCCGCGCCTCGGTCACCTCACGACGGCGTCCGACGAAACTTGTCAACTCGTGGGGCAGATTCCCCACTGTGTCCTTGACTACCGGCGGCATCAGACCGTCACTCTCGACTCATGCCCCCTCTCGGACACGGTACTCTCCTGCGCGCTTCGCCAAGACCGCTTCGGTTCAAGGCGCGGCCGCACGGGGGATCATCTCACGGTGTCCACCGGGTGGGGGCCCAGTGGCCGGTGTGGGGATGGGTTCTCGCGCGGTGGGCCGCTCGGCTGCTCCCCGCCTCGATCAGGCCGTGCGGGATCATGGTGATGCTGGTGCCGTCGACGACGTACGCCGTGCCGGTGACGGACGCCGTGGCAGCCGAGGTCAGATAAGACACCACCGAGGTCGCTTCCGAGCGGTCGTGCTCGGGGCCGGCGAAGCTCGGTTCCACCGTAGGCAAGACGACCGCGTTGACGGTGATCGAGTACCGCGCCAACCTCGTCGCAAGCAGGCCAGTCAGTCCGCCCGCCCTGGGGAGTTCTGTGATGATGTTGACGATCCGGCCGCCCTCACCGCCTGCGATCATGTACCGCACCGCGCGCTGAATGCACTCCACGGCAATACTGCCAGGGCAGTTGACGAGCACACCGATACCGCCTAGTTCTCCGGCGAACTCGTCGACGGCGGTGACCGCATCGGCTATGTCGGCAAGGTCCATGCGACGGACCGCAGCACGAACAGACTTGGTTCGGACCTTCTTGGCCGTGTCTTCGACGTTGTCCCGGTCCGTGGCGTAAGCAAGGCCGAGATGGAAGCGATCGTCCGCGAGTGTGAGTGCGACGGCCCTCCCCAACCCCGAGTCGGATCCCGTCACCAGTGCGGTACGAATGCTGGGGTCCATGGTTCGGGTTACCCGTCCGTGGAACCGCCCAAACAGTTCCGTACCTTGGATATCGGCTCGCGCAGAACACAACCCGGCAACTCGCCGGAGACTGCGTTCGCGCAACACAGCTCCGCAACCGGCCCCTCTTGCCTGTCCACGATGTTCGAGCCTCGAGTCCGATAGGCGTTTCGTGTCATTCGCTCCCGACGACGGACGTCGTTCGGGACGAATGCAATCAGGCTGTTCACCCCCTATTCAGGTAGGTCTCCAGGACCGGCCCCACCACGGCGAGTACCTCAGGTTCGATCATCTGGTTGTGCTCACAATCGATCTTTACCTCGTCGATCCCGCCGGTAACGGACGCTTGCCATTCCTCGGGTGAATGATCCTCGGACACTGACCCGGTCGAGCTGAAGAACAGCAGATCACCGTCGAACACCTGCGGACGGAAGTTGTTCATGATTTGCGAGGAGTTCGTGTATCCGGAACTGATCCGCTCGAGATGTTGTGGGGTCAGCCCGATCTTCTGCCCGAACGCGTCGTCGAGCAACTCGACGGCCCGCTCGTATGTAAGCTCTTCGCCCTTCAGCGAGTCGAGGTCCAGTCCGAGGCCGTGGAGCAGTTCGGAGACGGTGAGGCGCTCGGGACCCTGGCCGTTTCCGTTCGTCACGTAGCTGTCCATGATGGCGAGGGTCGCCACTTCCTCTCCTTCCCTGCGTAGTTCGACCGCTATCGCGTGAGCGATGACGCCACCGAGCGACCAGCCGAGCAGATGGTACGGACCGTGCGCTTGGACGCGACGCATCTCCAATACGTAGTGGTGCGCCAGTTGCTCGACCGACTCGAAGGCTGGTCCGCCGCTGATGATCGGCAACTGTAAACCGAACGCCGGGCGGTCCTGCGAAAGGTGCTGCAGGATTCCCGCGTATCCCCACGACAGGCCGATCCCGGGATGGATGCAGAACAGCGGAGTCTTCTCCCCGGTCGGACGCAGTGGGATGACCACACCCAGCGCTTCGTCGACGGGCGACACGGCAGTGTCCTGCTTGTCGATCCGCAACGCCAAACCTGCCGGCGTCGGATCCAGGAACATGGCCTGCAGCGGGATATGCCGCCCGAATCGTTCCTGTAGGACAGTCATCACGCGGGTAGCGACGATCGAGTTGCCGCCGAGGTCGAAGAAGCTGTCCGCGGTACCGACCCGGTCCACACCGAGTACCTCCGTGAACGCTTCCACGATGATCCGCTCGGTGTCCGTAGTCGGGGCGCGGAACGCCGCGCCGGTGGTACCGAACTCGGGTGCGGGCAACGCCTTGCGGTCGAGTTTGCCGCCGGGAGTCATCGGGATCTGGTCGAGGACCACCACGGCGGACGGGACCATGTGCGCCGGCAAGTGTTCCGCAGCGTAGGTGCGCAGTTCCGCCGGCTCGAGGTCGACTCCGTCCACGGTCCGCAGGTACGACGCGAGAAGCGTGTCGCCCGATGGTCCGGTGTGACCGATCGTGGCCGAGAACGCGACAGCCGGGTGACGCGCGAGGACGGTATCGATTTCACCGAGTTCGATACGGAACCCTCGGACCTTCACCTGGAAGTCGGTGCGGCCGATGTATTCGAGAGTGTGATCGTCGCGCCAGCGCACGACGTCTCCGGTTCGGTACATCCGCTGCCCCGCTTCGCCGAACGGGCAGGCGACGAAGCGTTCGGACGTCATTTCTGCACGATTATGGTATCCGCGTGCCAGCCCGGGTCCGATGATGTACAACTCGCCAGGCACGCCCATCGGGACCGGTTGCAGTCGTTCATCGAGCACGAGGGAACCGAATCCCAGCGCCGGCGCACCGATGTTGACGACCTCGCCTGGACGCATCGGCGTGCTCACGTTCGCCTGAATGGTGGTCTCCGTAGGACCGTATCCGTTGTGCATACGGCGGTCCTTGCCCCAGATCTCCACCAACTCCGGCGGGCACGCCTCGCCGGCCACCAGGAGGGCGCTGAGCGATTCGAGTCCGACGTCTTCCATGGACGACAGTGCGGTGGGCGTGATGAATGCGTGCGTGACCTCGTTTCGGCGGAACAGTTCCGCCAACTCGGTTCCGCCGAAGATGGTGGGAGGCACGATCACAACCCGCGCCGAGGCGCCGAATGCCATCATCAGCTCGTAGACCGATGCATCGAAGCTCGGGGACGCAAGATGCGATACCCGGGACTCGTGCGTGACCTGGAACCGTCCGCGTTCCTCCGCGGTGAGATTGGCAATGCCGCGGTGGGTGACGATGACGCCCTTCGGCCTTCCGGTCGAACCCGAGGTGTAGATCAGGTATGCCGGGTGCGTCAACTGCAATCGGCTCTTCCGGTCGGCATCGGAGACCGGCGCCGAGGACACCGTCTCGACCTGGTCGACGAACTCGTCGTCGTCGAGCACCAACCACGGAACCGTATCCGGTAGATCGCCTCGGTGCGCGGCGAGGGTGAGTCCGATCGTTGCTCGGCTGTCTGTGAGCATGTAGTCGATCCGGTCACGCGGATACGCTGGATCGACGGGAACGAACGCGGCACCGGACTTGGCGACCGACCAGATCGACACCACTTCCTCGATGGATCGTGGAATACCGATGGCTACGAATGTCTCCGGCCCTACGCCATGGGAACACAGGATGCGGGCCAGCCGGTTGGACCATTCGTCCAGTTCACGATAGGTGACCTGCCGGTCCTCGTACGACAACGCCACCGACTCCGGGTCCAGCGCCGCAGCGGCCGACAACAGGTCGGGCCACACTTCGGGGCGCACTTCGGGCTCGCCCCGGGCCGGAACCAACTCGGCGGATTCCACCTCGTCGAGCAGTGGCAGGTCTCCGATCGGCCGGTCCGGGTCTGCAACGGCGGCCGCGAGGATTCGGTTGAAGCGGTCGGCCATCGAGCGGGCGGTCTCACGGTCGAAGAGGGACACAGCGAAGTCGAGTCCGCCGGAGATACCAGCGGGCACACCGTTCTCATCGAACTGCTCCGCCAGGATCACTTCGAGATCTCCCTTGACCACCCGCGTTTCCAGGTCCACGTTCTCGACCCGCAACTCCGGTAGTTCCAGGGTCGGATTCTCGCTGTTCTGGAATTCGAGGGCCACCTGGAACAGCGGAGAGTAGGCGGTCGACCTGGTGGGGTTGAGTTCCTCGACCAGCCGTTCGAAGGGCAGGTCCGAGTGCCCGAACGCGGCCAGGTCGCTTTCCCGAATTTGCTGGACCAATTCGGTGAACGTTGTTGCCGGGTTTATCCGGCTACGCAGAACCAGGGTGTTGACGAACATGCCCACCATCTCGTCGAGAGCGGATTCACCGCGCCCGGCGACAGGGGTACCGATGACGATGTCGTCCGTGCTGCCGAGTCTGGCCAACAGCACCGCCAGAGCGGCATGAACGGCCATGAACATCGTGGCGTTGTTGGCCCGGGCCAGAGCGGTCAGCCGCACGTGGAGATCGGCGTCGAGGGTGAACTCGACTCGGTCGCCCTCGAATGTCTGCTGAATGGGGCGCGGCCGGTCGGTCGGTAGCTGGAGGACGTCCGGCATACCTGCCAGGGTGTCGGACCAGAACCGCAACTGCCGGTTGATCTTCGAGTCGGGGTCGTTCTCCGAACCGAGGGCATCGTGCTGCCACAGCGTGTAGTCGGCGTACTGGATCTGCAGCGGATCCCATTGCGGTCCGGTGCCCTCGAGCCGTGACGTGTAGGCCACCATCACGTCCCGAGCCAACGGGGCCAGCGAGAAGCCGTCTGCGCAGATGTGGTGAACCACGATCGTGAGCACGTGATGATCGGGTGCGGTCCGGAACAGTGCAGCCCTGACGGGTACGTCGGTGCTCACGTCGAATCCACGCGATACCAGGTCCATCATGTGCCGTGGCAGATCGTCCGGGGTCACGGAGACGATGCTGAAGCTCGGTTGTGCGTCCGCGGCAGCGAGGATCTTCTGGGTCGGTTCGCCCTCGACGGTCGGGAAGACCGTCCGCAGCGTTTCGTGCCGTTCGAGGACGTCGGCCATGGCCAGTTGCAGCGCGTTCACGTCGAGGTTGCCGGTCAGCCGGACTGCCAACGGAATGTTGTAGGCCGGTGACGATGTGTCGAACTGGTTGATGAACCACATTCGCTTCTGTGCCAGCGACAGCGGAATCAGGTCGGGGCGTTCGACCGGTGCGAGTGCAGGCGACGCGCTGCCGCGGTACACGGTGTCCCCGATGTGCTCGGCCAGGGACCGGACGTCGGGGGCCTCGAACAGCGCGCGAACCCCGATGTCGGCATCGAGCGCGTCGCGCAACCGTGCCGTGACCCGGGTGGCCACCAGCGAGTTTCCGCCGAGGTCGAAGAAGTTGTCGTCGATGCCGACTCGTTCGATGCCGAGGACGTCCACGAAGACGTCTGCGATCATCGCTTCGAGATCGTTGGTCGGCGGAGCGAATTCCTTGGTGGTGCTGTGGAATTCGGGTTCGGGCAGTGCCGAACGGTCCAGTTTGCCTACCGGGGTCAACGGAATCTCGTCGAGGAACATGATGCTCGACGGCACCATGTGTGCGGGCAGCCTCGTCGACAGGTGCGCGGTCAGCTCCGACGCATCGACACCGCCGGGTGTGTTGGGCAGTAGGTATGTCACCAGCACGGTGTCTCCCGATGGGCCGGGGACGCCGAGGGTTGCCGCGAAACCGACCCCGGGGAACGCGGTGATCTCCGAGTCGATTTCCTCGAGTTCGATGCGGAAGCCGCGGATCTTCACCTGGAAGTCGCTGCGTCCTACGTATTCGACGGTGTGATCGGACCGCCAGCGGACGATGTCGCCAGTGCGGTACATCCGCTCGCCTGCCTCGCCGAAGGGGTTGGCGAGGAAACGCTGGCTGCTCAGCTCCGGGCGCCGGTGGTAGCCGCGGGCCAGGCCCGCCCCGGTGATGTACAACTCACCGGGAACACCGACGGGGACCGGTTGGAGACGTGAATCGAGCACGAGTTCGCCGACACCGCGGATCGGGCCGCCGAGCGTGATGGGTTCGCCGACCGTCATCGGTTCGCTGATGTTGGCCATCACCGTGGTCTCGGTGGGGCCGTATGCGTTCGACAGGTATCGGTCGGGAGCCCAACGGGTCACCAGTTCCGGCGGGCACGCTTCGCCACCGAACACAACGTGCTGGAATTCGTCGAGCCCTCGAGGATCTACAGTGGCCAACGCTGCGGTTGTGATGAACGCGTGCGTGACATGCTCCGACCGGATGAGTTCGGCCAGTTCGACCCCGCCGTACACCGTCCGTGGCGCGATCACCATCGTTGCACCGACACCGAATGCCTGTAGGTACTCGAAAATCGACCCGTCGAAGCTCGGTGTCGAGAAGTGCAGGGTGCGGGAGGTCTGCGAGGCGGAGAACCGCTGGCGCTGGTCCTCCGCGAAGTTGTCGAGACCCTCGTGCGTGACCACGACACCCTTCGGCTTGCCGGTCGAACCCGACGTGTAGACGATGTATGCCGCATTGTCGAGGCTGATTGGCGATCGACGATCCGAATCTGCAACGGGCAGAGCCGGCTTCGCCTGACATGCTTTCTCGAACTTCGGCGAGTCCAGCTGTAGCCACGGCACCGAATCGGGCAGCTCCTCTTTGTGGGCGGACATGGTCAGCCCGATCGTGGCACCCGAGTCGGTCAGCATGTGTTCGATACGGTCCGCCGGATAGTTCGGGTCGACGGGGACGAACGCGGCGCCGGTCTTGGCCACCGCCCATACGGCGAGCACCGATTCGATCGAGCGTGGGATTCCCAGCGCAACGAACGTTTCCGGACCGGCGCCGCGCGAGATCAGCACCCGCGCAAGCTGGTTGGACCGCTCGTCGAGCTCGCGGTACGAGACGTTGCGGCCCTCGAACGTCAGTGCCGTTCGAGTGGGGTCCAGCGCCGCGGCGTCTTCGAAGATCTGCGGCAGCGTTCGGACGGAGAACCCGGGTCGACCGCGGACCGGAGCGAACTCGGCGAGTTCGTCCTCGCTGAGCAGTTGCATGCGGGCCAAGGGCATGTCGGGACGGTCGGCGAGCCCGTCGAGCACGCGCCGCAGCCGACCTGCGATCTCGTCGACTTCGCTCTTCTCGAAGACCTCGGGAAGATACTCGAACTTGAAGTTCAGCTGGTCGTCGCCGGATGCGACGACCGCAAGGGGGTAGTGCGCGGAGTCCTTGCCGACGATGCCGGTGACGAACATGCCTGCGATGTCGGTCTGCTCGGTCAACCCCTCCTTGTCCACCGGATACGACTCGAACACCGTCAACGTATCGAAACTCGCCCCAGCCCCAGCCACCGACTGGATATCGGTCAACCCCACATAGTGGTGATCGAGCAACGCCGCCTGCTCACCCTGCACCCGCTCGAGCAACTCACCCAACGACTCCGCCGGATCCAAAACCACCCGCACCGGCAGCGTGTTGATGAACAGACCCACCATCGACTCGATCCCCGCGATCTGCGGAGGACGACCCGACACCGTGCCACCGAACACCACATCCGAACGACCCACCAGAGAACCCAACACGATCCCCCAGGCTGCCTGGACGACGGTGTTGAGGGTGAGCCCGCGTTCGCGGCTCAGGTCGCGCAGCCGGGTGGTCCGCTCCTCGGACAGGGTGAATGCGGTTTCCTCCGCGACCACGGAGTGGGCCTCACCACGCTCCATCGGCGCGAGCAGAGTCGGTTGGTCGACTCCGGCGAGCGCGGCACGCCAGGCGTCGAATGATTCGGTGATGTCGTGACGCTTCATCCACGACAGGTAGTCGCGGTAGGAGTGAATACGGGGCAGCAGGCTCTCGTCCGCATCCGTGGCGTACAAGGTCAGCAGGTCGCGGATGACCAGCGGTGTCGACCAGCCGTCGAGCAGGATGTGATGGTTGGTCAGAACCAGCCTGTATTCGTGCTCGGTGAGCTTGACCAGTGCCAGCCGCAGAAGCGGTGCATTCGCCATGTCGAACTTTGCGGCCCTGTCCCGTGTCAGGATCTCGTCGTATCGGCGATCGGCGTCCTCGGGCTCGCATGCCGACAGATCGAACTCGGACCACGGCAACTCGACGTGTTCTTGGATGATCTGCGCGGAGGTACCGGCGCTGTCGTGGACGAACGCTGCCCGGAGGTTGGGGTGCCGGTCCAGCAGGGCCTGCCCGGCGCGGCGGATGCGGTCCGGATCCACCGCACCGCTCAGCTTCAGGACCAACTGCACGAGATACGGGTCGATCGTGGAGTCCGAGAACTGGGCATGGAAGAGCAGACCCGACTGCAGCGGCGACAGCGACCAGATATCGGACAAGGCCGGGAACCTCGCCTCGAGATGGTCGATGGCGTCCTGGTCCAACGTGACCAGGTCCAGATCGGACGGAGTCAGACCACCACCGTCGGAGCTCGTCACATGAGTCGTCAGCGCGGTCAACGCCTCCACCCAGAGGTCGGCGAGTTCACGGACTTCCGAGGCGGCGAGCACCCCGGTCGGGAACGCCCATGTAGCCCGCAACCGGTTGCCATCCGCCCCGGTGTCGGTGACGGCGTTGATGTCGAGCGCCGTAGCCACCGGAATGTCGGAGGCAGGGACATCGTCGAGTTTCGTGTCCGTGACCGGCACCCAGGCGTGCCCACGGATGTCTGTCGACGTCGCCCCGCCGAGCCGGCCGAGGTAGTTGAACGTGACCTGAGGCTGTGGCAGTGCACGCAGCTGATCCGCACTTTCGGGATCCAGGTAGCGAAGCATGCCATAGCCGATTCCGTGGTCGGGGATGGCGAGCAACTGTTCCTTGATCGCCTTGATCGCCGCACCGGCCGCCTTGCCGCCGGCGAACGCTTCGCCGAGGTCGATGCCGTTCAGATCCAGGCGCACCGGGAACATGGCAGTGAACCAGCCGACGGTGCGCCCCAGGTCCGCACCCGGCAGCAGTTGGAATTCACGGCCGTGCCCTTCGAGGCTGATCAGCGACTCGCGGGTGAAGTCGCCGCGCGTACGCCGCCACTTCGCCAGTGCCAGGGCCAGGGCCGCCAGCAGTCCGTCGTTGACGCCGCCGTGGAACGCCTCGGGGACTCGGGTGAGCAAGGCGTCGGTGACGTCGGCTGCCACCTCGACGGTGATCTTGTCTACCGTTCCCGCTACATCGATTTCCCGGTCGAGCGGGCGTGACCCGATAAGTGGGTCGTCGGCTTCGAGTGTGCGCCGCCACAGTTCGATTTCGTCCCCACGTGCGCTGGTCGCCTCAACCAGTCCGTGCGACCAGCGACGCATCGATGTGCCGACCGGTTCGAGCGACACCGCTTCGCCGGCGGACACCTGCGCCCACGCGGTCGCGAAGTCCGGTACGAGGATGCGCCAGGACACACCGTCCACCGAGAGGTGATGCGCCACCACCAGCAGACGACCGCCCCCGGCGCCGGCGTCGAACCACACCATTTGCACCATCACCCCGGCCTCGGGGTCGAGTCTTCCTGCAGCGGAATCGAGTTCGTGCGTGGCGGTCTCCGCGAACGCGGAGTCGACCACCGACGGTACCTCTACCCTGCGCAGCACGTCGCGCACGTCGACCGCGCCCGCCGCTTGCACCTCGATCCGCCACTGCGACTCCGTGCGATGCAATCGGGCGCGGAGCATGTCGTGGTGATCGATCACGGCCGCAATCGCGCGTTCGAGCAACGACTTGTCGGTCTCGGTGGGCAACGACAGCAGCGCGGTCTGAGTGTAGCGACGGAAGTCGCCGCCGCGCTCGAGCAGCCACGACGCGATCGGGGTAGCCGGCATGTCGCCGATACCACCGCCGGGCAACTCCTCGAGCACTTCCACGTCCGCGGCATCGGACCAGGACGCCACCACCGCCAAACCCGCCACGGTCTTGGCCTCGAACACATCCCGCGGCGTCAGCACCACACCCGCAGCCTTGGCACGCGCCACCAACTGGATCGACATGATGCTGTCACCACCGAGCGCGAAGAACGAATCCTCCACCCCGACAGCGTCGAGACCCAACACCTCGGCAAACAAGTTCGCCAGCACGGTTTCCATTTCCGTCGCCGGAGCACGACCCGACGACACCCGAGCCCCGAAGTCCGGCTCCGGCAGCGCCCGGCGATCCAACTTGCCGTTGCTCGTCAGCGGAAGGGCCTCTAGCACCACGAGGGTGGCCGGCACCATGTATGCGGTGAGTCGGGTGCCGACGAACTCGAGTGCTGCGGACACCTCGATGGTGGCACCGGACTCGGGCACCACGTACCCGATCAGCCGGTGGCCACCGTGCCCGTCGTCGCGGGTGAGGACGACGGCCTGTGCGATGCCCGGGTACGACAGCAACGCCGATTCGATCTCGCCGAGTTCGATCCGGAAACCGCGGATCTTCACCTGGAAGTCGCTGCGGCCCAGGTACTCGAGCTGACCGGACTTGTTCCACCGCGCAAGGTCACCCGTCCGGTACATGCGAGCACCCGGGCGCCCGGGGTCCGCTACGAAACGGGTCGAGGTCAGTGCAGCCTGGCCGAGATAGCCGCGGCTCACCTGGTCCCCGGAAACGTACATCTCCCCGATGGTGCCGGTGGGAACCGGTCGTAGGCGCCGGTCGAGAACATGAACATGTAGGCCCGCGATGCCGCGCCCGATGACACTGGCCGAGGCAGACGCCGCGAACTCGGGACCCAACGGGAGATAGCTGACGTGGACCGTGGTTTCGGTGATGCCGTACATGTTCACCAGCGTCGGGGCCGAAGCGTCGTGCCTCGAATACCACCGGCCGAGCTGTGCAAGGTCGAGCGCCTCGCCACCGAAGATCACATAGCGCAGCGCGAGAGCGGCTGCGTTCACGTCCATTTCCGACACGATGCGGTCGGTCTCGGCGAGTTGATAGAAGGCGGTCGGGGTCTGGTTGAGTACTGTGACCTGCTCGTTGCGCAACAGTTCGTGGAACATTTCCGGTGACCGCGCCGTGTAGTAGTCGACGACGACGAGGCGTCCGCCGTAGAGCAGTGGACCCCACAACTCCCACACAGAGAAGTCGAACGCGTACGAGTGGAACATCGTCCACACGTCGGTCTCGTCGAACCCGTAGGTCGGCTGGGTGTTCGCGAAGAGTGTCAATACGTTCCGGTGTGAGACGACGACGCCCTTCGGCCGTCCGGTCGAACCGGATGTGTAGATCACGTATGCCACGGAGGACGGGTCGAGGGGCGCCACCCGCTCGGCGTCGGTGATCGGCGCCGCCGACTGTTGCGCCAGATCTCCGGTGGTATCGGGGTCGTCGAGCAGGATCGGCGGTATCTCCGAATCCGGGAGTGCGGCGGCGGCGTCCGTGGTGGTGACGACACAGTTCGGGGCGGCGTCGTCGAACACGAACGCCAGGCGATCCGATGGATTGGTGATGTCGACCGGAAGGTAGCCACCACCGGCTTTGATCACGGCCAGCAGCGCGATGATCAGCTCGCAGTTTCGTGGAAGAGCCACGCCGACGAGGCTTTCCGGACCGACGCCGCGGGCGATGAGCAGACGGGCCAGCCGGTTGGACCGTTCGTCGAGCTCACTGTAGGTCAGGGCCACGTCCTCCGCAGTCACCGCCGTGGAGTCGGGGAACCTGGCCACGCTCTGGGCGAATCGGTCCGCAAGCGTGTCCTGGTCGGAGACCACTCCGGCGACGTTCCATTCGGTTGCCATCGCCAGCCGCTCGGCCGCATCGGTGAGCACGATGTCACCGACAGGAGCTTGTGGGTCGGTGGTGACCGCCTCGAGGACGCGCAGGAACCGGTCGGCAAAAGTGCGCACAGTATCCGAGTCGAACAGATCGGTCGCGTAGATGAACGACGCGGTGATCCCCGACGCCACTCCATCGGTGTCGAATCGTTCCTCGACACTGAGTTGCAGGTCGAACTTGGCGACCCCGAGATCGAAATCGACTGCGCTCGCGGTAAGTTCCGGCAACTCGAGGGTCGGTGTCTCGTTGTTCCGGAATTCGAGAAGCACCTGGAACAGCGGCGAATGCGCGGTGGAACGCTCGGGCGCGAGGACGTCGACGAGCCGTTCGAACGGCAGGTCCGAGTGATGGAACGCAGCCAAGTCGGTGGCCCGCACCTGCTCGATCAGGGATCCGAAGCCCTCGGCGGGGTCGATGACCGCACGCAGGACCAGGGTGTTGACGAACATGCCGACCATGTCGTCGAGCGCTGCGTCGCCGCGCCCGGCGATCGGGGTGCCCACCGCGATGTCCTCGGTGGATGACAGCGCCGACAACAGCACCGACAATGCGGCGTGGACGGTCATGAACATGGTCGAGTTGTGTTTGCGCGCCAACGCCGAGAGCGACCTGTGAATGTCGGCCGGAACGGTGAAGTCGACCTGCGCTCCGCGGAAGGACTGCTGGACCGGTCGCGGGTGGTCGGCCGGAAGCGCCAGTAGTTCGGGCAGGTCGGCCAGCTGATCGGTCCAGTACTGCAGTTGACGGGAGATCAGCGACTCGGAATCACTCTCGCTGCCCAGCTGATCGAGCTGCCAGAGCGTGTAGTCGGCGTACTGCACCGACAGCGGCTGCCATTGCGGCGCACCGCCCGCGATCCGGGCAGCGTAGGCGCCCATCACGTCCCGTGCGAGCGGGGTGAGCGAGAAGCCGTCGGCGCAGATGTGGTGCACCACGATGACGAGCACGTGATCGTCTGGGGCAAGCGCGAACAGCGCCGCCCGAATCGGCACGTCGGCCGTCACGTCGAACCCGGCATTCGCGAGATCTGCGATGCGATCGTGCAGTTCGCCCTCCGGCACCTCGGCGATCTCGAGGTTCGGGGCCCACTGTCCGGGTGAGAGCACGACCTGAGTCGGTTCCCCGCCGTGGGACGGGTACACCGTCCGCAACGATTCGTGTCGGACGAAGACATCCGTCAACGCTTCGCTGAGCGACTCCACGTCCAGGTGACCGGACAGCCGGACGGCCATCGGGATGTTGTACGCGGCCGATGACGTGTCGAACTGGTTGATGAACCACATCCGCTTCTGCGCCAACGACACCGGCACGTGCTCGGGGCGCACCATCGGACCCAGCGGAGTTCGGACGTGACCGTCGCCCTGTGCCCCGGCGAATGCCGTCGACTCGATCAGGCGGGCGAGTAGATGGATGGTGGGCGCCTCGAACAGGGCGCGGACGCCAATGTCGGTGTCCAATTCCGCCGTCAGGCGCGCCGCGACCCGGGTCGCGACGAGCGAGTTTCCGCCGAGGTCGAAGAAGTTGTCGTCGATGCCGACCCGGTCGATACCGAGGACGGTGGTGAAGATGTTGGCGATGTTGTGTTCGAGCACGGTCGACGGCGGCCGGAAATCGTCCGTCGTCGGCAGGAACTGCGGTTCTGGCAGTGCCGCTCGATCGAGCTTGCCCACCGGGGTGAGCGGGATCTCGTCGAGCAACATGATGCTCGACGGCACCATGTGAGCGGGCACCAGGTCCGCCGCCCACTTCTTCAGTTCCGGCGGTTCGACCACCGCTTCTGCCTCGGGGAGCACGTAGGACACGAGCACCGTGTCGCCCGCCGGGCCGGGACGTCCGAGAGTGACCGCGAACGAGACGGAGGGGTGCTCGGACAGGGCGTTGTCGATGTCGCCGAGTTCGATGCGGAAGCCGCGGATCTTTACCTGGAAGTCGGTGCGGCCCATGTATTCGACGGTGTGGTCGGGCCGCCATCGGGCGAGGTCGCCGCTGCGGTACATCCGGTCGCCGGGTTCGCCGAAGGGATTCGCGACGAAGCGCTCACTGGTCAGGCCCGCGCGCGCGTGGTAACCGCGAGCGAGGCCCTCACCCGTGATGTACAACTCCCCCGCGACGCCTTGGGGCACCGGTTGCAGCCGTGCATCGAGAATCACCTCGGCGACCCCACGGATCGGGCCGCCGAGCGTGACCGTCTCCCCCGGCTCGAGGGGATCGCTGAGGTTGGACGAAATGGTCGCCTCGGTGGGGCCGTAGACGTTGAACAGCTTCCGTCCCGGCGCCCAGCGGCTGACCAATTCCGGAGGAATGGCCTCACCGCCGGCTGACACCTTCTGGAACACGTCGAGACCCGTGGGGTCCACGGAGGCGAGCGCCGCCGGAGTGATGAACCCGTGCGTGATCCCTTCACTGCGGATCAGTTCCGCCAACTCCTCGCCACCGTAGATCGACGTCGGCACGATCACCATGGTCGCGCCGACGGGAAACGACATCAGGTAGTCGAGGACCGAAGCATCAAAGCTCGGAGATGAGAAGTGCAGGGTCCGCGACGAAGAGTCCGTCCCGTACTGGGTCCGCTGCTCCTCGGCGAAGTTGTCGAGGCCTCGGTGGCTGACCACGACGCCCTTCGGGGTGCCGGTGGACCCGGACGTATAGATGACGTACGCCGGATGCGCGAATTGCAGGGGCACAATGCGCTCGTCGTCCGTGAGTGGCGCCGACGACATCTCCAGCGCGGCCAATTCGGTCTCGGGGTCGTCGAGTATCAGCCACGAGACCTCGCCGAGCAGCCGGTCGCGATCGGCTCCGAGTCGCACACCGAAGGCGGCGCCGGAATCGGTGAGCATGTGTTCGACCCGCTCACGCGGATAGTTCGGGTCGACCGGTACGAACGCCGCACCGGTCTTGGTGATCGACCAGACGGCCAGAACCGATTCGATGGACCTCGTAATGCCCAGTACGACAATATCTTCCGGTCCGACTCCTCGATTGATCAGAACTCTCGCGAGTTGGTTGGACCGCTCGTCGAGTTCTCGATACGACACTCGGCGATCACCGGAGACCAAGGCGGTGGAGTCGCCCGCGGCCGCGGCGGCGTCGGAGAAGATCTGCGGTAGCGTCCGCTCCGACCCACCGGTCCTGCCCCGAACCGGAACCAGCGCAGCTTCCTCGGCAGCGGTGAGCAATCGCAGTTGCGCGAGCCTCATGTCCGGACTCTCGGCGAGCGCGATCAATGCTTGGACCATGCGGTCGCCGATGCGCTCTATGCTCGCTCGATCGAACAGCGCGGGGAAATACTCGAACTTCAGCTGCAGATGCTCGTGCGCCGATGCGATCAGGGCGAGCGGGTAGTGAGCTGCGTTCGCGCTGTCGCGCACGTCGTGCACATGCATGCCTGCGATGTCGGTCTGCTCGGTCAACCCCTCCTTGTCCACCGGATACGACTCGAACACCGTCAACGTATCGAAACTCGCCCCAGCCCCAGCCACCGACTGGATATCGGTCAACCCCACATAGTGGTGATCGAGCAACGCCGCCTGCTCACCCTGCACCCGCTCGAGCAACTCACCCAACGACTCCGCCGGATCCAAAACCACCCGCACCGGCAGCGTGTTGATGAACAGACCCACCATCGACTCGATCCCCGCGATCTGCGGAGGACGACCCGACACCGTGCCACCGAACACCACATCCGAACGACCCACCAGAGAACCCAACACGATCCCCCAGGCCGTGCGAATGAGGGTGCTCAGCGTCAGGCCGCGTTCGCGTGCAAGCGTGCTCAGCAGTTCGGTTCGGTCGGTGTCGAGGTCGACGACCAGCTCACTCGCCGGGGTATCGCTCTCAACGGAGGCATCGGCCGGCACCAGCAAGGTCGGATCTGTCACCCCCGCGAGGGAGCGGCGCCACACCGCGAGCGAGTCGTCGGTGCTGCGCTGCGACAACCACGCGAGGTAGTCGCGGTACGGGTGCACCCGCGGCAGCGCGGCGGCGTCGCCCTCTGTGACATAGAGCGTCAGAAGGTCACGGATCAACAGCGGCATCGACCAACCGTCGAGCAGGATGTGATGGTTCGTCACGATCAGCCTCTGCCGGTCACCACCGATGTGGAACAACATGAACCGCAGCAAGGGTGGCTCGGCCATGTCGAATCCGCGGACCCGGTCCTCGTCGACGAGACGGGTGATCTCCGCTTCTCTGCTCGCATCGTCGAGTTCGGAGAGATCGATTTCCGCCCACGGAAGTTCCACGTATTGGTGGATCGCCTGGACCGGGGTGCCGTCCTCGTCGTAGACGAACGACGCGCGCAGGTTCGCATGGCGATCGAGCAGGGCTTGCCCCGCGACGCGCAACCGAGACGCCTCTGCACCGCTCAGTTCGAGCGTCATCTGCACCGTGTACGAATCGATCGACTGATCCGCCAGCAGCGCGTGGAAGAGCAGGCCGGACTGCAGCGGTGAGAGCGACCAGATCTCCGACAACGCCGGGAAGCGCGATTCGATGCGGTCGATGGCACTTTGGTTCAGTGTGACCAGGTCCAGGTCGGAGGGGGTCAGACCACCGGCGTCTGGGCGGGCCGCGTAGGTCGTGAGCGCGGTCAGCGCCTGCACCCACAGATCGGCGAGTTCGCGGATCTCGGCGACGTTCAGGACACCGGCCGCATACGCCCAGGTGGCGCGCAACTGGGGCCGGTTCTCGACGGCGGTGGTGACCGCGTTGACCTCGATGGCCGACGTGATCGGGGTGTCGAGATCCTGGGCCCGGTCCATGTCGACCTCGCCGGTCGGGGTCCAGCCGACCCGGTTGGCCGCTTCGGACAGGTCTGCCGCGAAGCGGCCCAGATAGTTGAAGCTGATCTGCGGCAACGACCGAGCTGCGAGCTGCGCGGCGGTGTCGTCGTTCAGGTACCGCAGCATCCCGTAGCCCATACCGTGGTCGGGGATGGCGAGCAGCTGTTCCTTGATCGCCTTGATCGCCGCACCGGCCGCCTTGCCGCCTGCGAACGTTTCGTCGAGGTCGATGCCCGCCAGATCCAGCTTGACCGGGAACATGGCCGTGAACCAGCCGACCGTGCGTCCCAGGTCCGCTCCGGGGACCACCTGATCCTCACGGCCATGGCCCTCGAGGCTGACCAGCGTTCCGTCAACCTGCTTGCCGTCGATCGTGGCGGCACGGCTGCGGCGCCACTGGGTCACCGCCATGGCGAGTGCGGTGAGAAGACCGTCATTCACGCTGCCGTGAATGACCTCCGGCAGCGTGGTGAGGACAGCCTCACTGACCTCGGCGGGAAGCTGGACGGTGATGCGACCCACTGTGGCATTGACGTCGATGTCCGGGTCGAGTGGACGGGAGCCGACCAGCGGGTCCTCGCAGTCGAGGATGCGCTGCCACAGCTCGAGTTCGTCGGTCCGGTTCGCGGCCTCGTCGGCCAACCCGTGCGCCCATCTACGCATGGAGGTGCCCACCCGGTCGAGAGCGGGTTCCTGTCCTGCGGAGACCTGCGCCCACGCAGTCGCGAGGTCGGGCACGAGGATGCGCCAGGAAACACCGTCGACGACAAGGTGGTGTGCCACCACGAGCAGGCGTCCCCCGGACTCTGCGGCATCGAGCCACACCACCTGCATCATGACCCCGGCCGCCGGATCCAGCCGGTCGAGGGCGGCATCGAGTTCCGCGATTACCGTGGCGGCGAAGTCAGGTGTCCCCGGGGCGGCGGACACGGCGACCACGCGAATCAGATCCCGTGCCTCGACCGAACCGACCGGACGGACCTCGAGCTGCTGCTTGCCCGCCGAGACGTTCAACTGCGCGCGAAGCATGTCGTGCCGGTCGAGGACAGCCTGGAATGTGCCGATAAGGGGTTCGAGTTCGTGTAGATCGGGCGGTGCGGTCAACAGGGCGGACTGCGACATTCTGTTGAACTCGCCGCCGCGTTCTATTAGCCAGCGGACGATCGGGGTAGCCGGCATGTCGCCGATACCACCGCCGGGCAACTCTTCGAGCGCCCTCGCATCGGACGCACCCGCCCACGACGCCACCACCGCCAAACCCGCAACGGTCTTGGCCTCGAACACATCCCGCGGCGTCAGCACCACACCCGCAGCCTTGGCACGCGCCACCAACTGGATCGACATGATGCTGTCACCACCGAGCGCGAAGAACGAATCCTCCACCCCGACAGCGCCGAGACCCAACACCTCGGCGAACAAGTTCGCCAGCACGGTTTCCATTTCCGTCGCCGGAGCACGACCCGACGACACCCGAGCCCCGAAGTCCGGCTCCGGCAGCGCCCGGCGATCCAACTTGCCGGCAGGGGTCAATGGCAGCTGGTCGAGTATGACCAGCGCGGACGGCACCATGTACGGGGCGAGGAATTCGCCTGCGAACTCGAGAATTGCCTCCGGATCGAGTTCCGCGCCCGCCGTCGGAACCAGATAGCCGACCAACCGATTGACACCGGTGCTACCTGTGTGCGCGGACACCACCGATTGGGCGACGCCCGGGTAGCGGTTGAGTGCGGTTTCGATCTCGCCGAGTTCGATCCGGAAGCCGCGGATCTTCACCTGGAAGTCGCTGCGGCCCAGGTACTCGAGCTGGCCGGACTTGTTCCACCGCGCAAGGTCGCCTGTCCGGTACATGCGGGCGCCGAGACCGCCATAAGGGTTGGCGACGAATCGCTCCGCGGTGGTTCCCGCCCGGTCCTTGTATCCGCGCGCAAGACCCGATCCGGTGACATATAGTTCGCCGGTCACGCCATTGGGCACCGGGTGCAGACGGGAATCGAGCACCATCGTCCCGGTTCCCAGCAGTGGGCGGCCGATCGTTACACCCTCACCGGGCTCCAACGGTCCGGCCGAGCTCGACACCACGGTCGCTTCAGTGGGGCCGTATTCGTTGAACATCCGCCGTCCGTCGACTACCCACTGAGACACCAGTTCCGGCGGGCACACGTCGCCACCGGTGGTGACCACCCGAAGCAGGTCCAGATCTGTCGGATCCACCGACGCCATGGCGACCGGAGTCATGAAGGCGTGGGTGACCCGTCCGTCGCGGAGAACGTCGGCAAGTTCGGTACCACCGACGATCGACGACGGCGCGATGACCATGGTCGCGCCCGACCCGATGGCGAATAGCAGCTCCAAGATCGATGCGTCGAAACTCGGCGAAGAAAAGTGCAGCGTGCGTGACCGCGGAGTGACGCCCATCCGAGTTCGCATATGGGTCGCGAAATTGGCCAGTCCATAGTGAGTGACGACGACACCCTTCGGGGTGCCGGTAGAACCCGAGGTGTAGATCAGATAGGCCGGATTCTCCAGGCAGAGGGGATGCGTACGGTCGGCATCGGTGATGCCGGCGGTCGGGTACTCGGCCACCTGGTCGTCGAATTCGGGCGTATCGACCGCAACGCTGGGGGTGCAGTCGGGCAAGCCGGGCAGGAACTCCGAGACGGTGAGCGCGAGCGCAGCGCCGGAATCACTGAGCATGTGCGTGATCCGGTCGCTCGGATAGTTCGGGTCGACCGGAACGAACGCGGCGCCGGATTTGGCGACTGCCCACAACGACACCACCGATTCGAGCGACCGCGGCATCGCCAGGGCAACGACCGATTCCGGGCCGATACCGCGCGCGATGAGCAGGCGGGCCAACCTGTTCGATCTCTCGTCGAGGTTTCGGTACGTCACCTCCTTGCCCCGGTAGGACACAGCCGCAGCCTTGGGGTCGACAGCCGCCGCGGCTGCGAGTAGTTCGGGCAGGGTCCGCGGTTCCGTGTCCGGACCGCCCATCACCGGTGCCAGCGCCGCACGTTCGGGTGCATCCATCAGAGCGATGTCACCCACCGCCATCTCAGGCTCAGAGGTGACCGAATCGAAGATCCGCGACAGATAGTTCGCGAAATCCGCAATGGTGGACGGCTCGAACAGACTCGACGCGTACGTGAACGACGCGGAGATCCCCGCGGCCTCACCCGATGCGCCGAACTCCTCTGTGAGAGTGAGTTGCAGGTCGAAATTGGAGATGTCCGACGGCAGGTCCAGTCCGGTAACGGTCAGCCCGGGCAGTTCCAGGCGTGGGCGTTCATTGTTGCGGAATTCGAGCACCACCTGGAACAGCGGCGAGTGCGAGGTCGCGCGTTCAGGCGAGATTGCGTCCACCAACCGCTCGAACGGCAGATCTGCGTGGTGGAAGGCGCTCAGGTCGGTGTCCCGCACTGTGGACAGCAGCTCGGTGAACGAGGCACCGGGCACAACCGGTGTCCGCAACACGAGGGTGTTGACGAACATGCCGACCATGTCGTCGAGAGCGGCGTCGCCACGACCGGCGATGGGGGTGCCCACCGCAACGTCGTCGGTGTCGCCCAGCCGGGCCAGCAACAACGCCAGCGCCGCATGCACGGCCATGAAGACACTCGAATTATGTTCGCGTGCCATCGCTATGAGCCGACTGTGGACCTGTGCGTCGATGCTGAACTTGTGGATTCCGCCTTCCATCGACTGCTCGGTCGGCCGCGGATGGTCGGTCGGCAGGGCCAGCAACTCCGGAAGCCCGGTGAGTGTGCCCATCCAGTAGTCGAGCTGCTCCGCGAGAAGGCTTTCCGGGTCGTCGGCGTCGCCGAGTACCCGGTGTTGCCAGAGTGCAAAGTCGGGGTACTGGACCGGCAGCGGCGCCCAATCCGGTGCCTGCCCCCCGGTCCGCGCCGCGTAGGCGGTCATGACGTCTCGGGCAAGTGGCGCCATGGAGAAGCCGTCGGCGCTGATGTGGTGGACCACGATGACCAGCACGTGCTCTTCGGGATCCGTTCGGAACAGGGCGGCACGCACCGGCACCGCCACGGTTACATCGAAACCCGCTCCAGCCAGTCGTGAGATATGTTCGGGCAGTTCCGCTTCCGTCGTTCTGATCGGCGCCAGATCTGGCACGACGTCCTCGGTCGGCAAAATCCTCTGGAGAGGTTCACCGTCGACCATCGGGAACATGGTGCGCAGCGACTCGTGCCGGCCCATCACATCCGCGACCGCGTCCTGTATCGCATCGTGGTCGAGGTCGCCGGTCAGCTGCACCGCGAGTGCGATGTTGTATGCGGGGGAATCGGGATCGAACTGGTTGATGAACCACATCCGCTTCTGCGCCAGCGAAACCGGCAGCCGGTCCGGTCTTTCGCCTCCGACCAAGGAAGGACGCTCGGCCCGCTTGCCGGTCTCCGACTCGATACGGGTCGCCAGCGCTGCGACGGTCGGAGCATCGAAGATCTCTCGCACGCCGATCCGGCTACCCAGTGCGGCATTGGCTCGCGCCACCAGACGAGTAGCCACCAGAGAGTTGCCGCCGAGGTCGAAGAAACTGTCGTGCACACCGATTCGTGGCGCATCGAGCAGATCCCCAAAGATGGACCCGAGGATCTCCTCGATCGGATTGCGTGGTGTGACGAACTCGGCAGACGGGCTGAGGAACTCAGGCTCGGGCAGTGCCCCCCTGTCCAATTTCCCGGTAGCGCCGAGAGGGAATTGGTCGAGCACGACGATCCGGGTGGGCACCATGTAGGCGGGCAGCACTTTCGCCGCCGCGTCCCGCACGAGGGCGGTGTCGATGTCGGCGCCGGACACGGGAATCACGTAGCCGACCAGGCTTTCGCCGGTGGCCTCGCTGCGATGGACGGTCACCACAGCCTGTGCCACCGATGGGTGCGCCAATACGGCCGCCTCGATCTCGCCGAGTTCGATGCGCTGGCCACGTAGCTTGACCTGGAAGTCGCGGCGCCCGATGTACTCGATATTGCCGTCGGCGCGCCAGCGGACGATGTCGCCGGTGCGGTACATCCGCTGCCCCGCCTCGCCGAACGGGTTCGCGACGAACCGATCCGAGGTCAGGTCACTGCGGCCGACATACCCGCGGGCCAGCTGGACCCCGGCCAGGTACAGCTCTCCGTGCACGCCGACGGGGACCGGGTGCAGGCGGGAATCGAGCACATAGAGCTGGGTGTTCCACACCGGCGCCCCGATCGGCACCGAAACACGGTCTCCTTCTGTGCACTCCCAGTAGGTGACGTCGACAGCAGCCTCCGTCGGCCCGTACAGGTTGTGCAACGCCGCGGTGCCGAATTCCCGGAATGCGTCGGCCGTGGCAGGTGGCAACGCTTCACCGCTGCAGAACACCTGCCGGAGCGAACCGCAGAGGTCGGGGTCGGCGCCCGCGGTGAACACCGCCAGCATCGACGGCACGAAGTGCATGGTGGTGACCTGGTGGTCGGCGATGATGTGGGACAGGTAAGTGGGATCTCGGTGGCCGTCCGGCGCGGCGAGCACCAACTGCGCACCGACCTGCAGAGGCCAGAACAGCTCCCACACCGATACGTCGAAGGTGACGGGCGTCTTCTGGAGCACGACGTCCGTATGCCCTATCCGGTAGGTGTCCTGCATCCACATCAGGCGGTTGACGATCGCTCGATGGCTTACCGCAACGCCCTTCGGGCGCCCCGTCGACCCTGACGTGTAGATCACGTAGGCCACGGAATCGGGGCGGATCGGGCCGCCGCGCTCGGCGTCGGTGATCGGAGCACTCGCCCGGTGAGACAGGTTCAGGGTGTCGATCTCGATCGCGGCGCATCCCTGCGCGTCGCCGATACCCTCGGGACAGTCTCGTGTGGATGTGAGAACGCACGCAGGTCCGGCGCTTTCGATGACGTATGCGATTCGGGAGGCGGGGTGGTCCGGGTCCAGAGGAACGTATGCCGCCCCGGTCTTCTCCACCGCGTAGATCGCGATCATCAGTTCGAGTGAACGTCGCAGGGCAACTGCGACCAGCGATTCGGGGCCGACACCGCGCGCGAGGAGTTCGCGAGCGAGACGGTTGACGCGCGCGTCGAACTCCGCGTACAGCAACTCCTCTCCCCCGAACACGACGGCACCTGCGTCAGGCGTCCTCGCCACCTGGGACTCGAACAGATCGACGAGTGTCGACCCCGGTATCGCGACGTCGGTGTCGATCCACTTGTCGAGCATCCGGTGCGTCTCCTCCGCACCGATCAGGTCGAGATCTCCCACCTTGGCATTCGAACGAGCGGTGATCATCTCGAGCAGGGTCACGAAGCGCTCGGCCAGAGCCGTCATCGTCGGCGGGTCGAACAGTTCGGAGGCGTAGGAGAACTGGACGTCTATCGGGCCCGGCGTACCGGAATCCTCGGTGTGCTCTGTGAGGATTACCTGCAGATCGAACTTGGCGGCGCCGGTATCGAGTGCCTCGACGTCAGCCTCGAGTCCGGGAAGTTCGAGTCGCGTGTTCGCGAAGCCCTGCAATACCAGCATCACCTGGAACAGCGGCGAATGCGCCTCGGAGCGGGTCGGCTTCAACTCGTCGACGAGCCGCTCGTAGGGCAGGTCGGTATTGCTGAATGCGGCGAGGTCCACCGAGCGCGTATGCGAGAGCACCTCGGGGAAAGTGAGTTCCGGATCGACCTCGGTGCGCAGGACCACTGTGTTGACGAACATGCCCACGACGTCGTCGAGCTGGCGTTCGCCGCGTCCGGAGACGGGAGACCCGATCGACACGTCGGACGACCCACTCGACCGGGACAGCAGGACCGCGAGGGCTGCATGTACGACCATGAACAGGCTGGCATCGTGGTCGCTCGCGACCTCGAGCAGCGCGGCGTGGATACGCGCCGGGATCGCGAAATCGGCTGTGGCCCCGACCATCGACTGACGGGCGGGACGGGGTCGATCGGTCGGCAGGTCCATGACCTCCGGTGCGCCTTCGAGGGTGTTCGCCCAGAAGGCGAGTTGACGCGAGAGGACGCTGGTGGGGTCGTCCGGCGAACCCAACAGTTCGCGCTGCCACACAGCGAAATCGGCGTACTGGATCTCCAGCGGCGCCCACTGCGGGGAATGTCCGTCGACGCGTGCGCGGTAGGCCACCATCACATCACGGGTCAATGGAGTCATCGAGAGACCGTCGGCAGCGATGTGATGAACCACGAACACCAGCTCGTGGTCATCGGTGGCGATGCGGTAGAGCTGGGCGCGAAGCGGCGGATCCACCGTGACGTCGAAACCTGCCGCGGCGTCCGCCATCAGGCTCGATTCGAGTTCGCTTGCCGCGACGTCGACGACGTCCAGGCGCGGACTCACCTCGGCGACCGGGAGAACAACCTGGATCGGCCCGTTCGGGGTGTTGGGGAACACCGTCCGGAGCGATTCGTGCCGAGTCAGGACGTCATCGATCGCGGCGCGCAACGCCTCGACGTCCAGAGTGCCACGCAGTCGGATGCCGACTGGAATGTTGTAGGCGGGCGACGTGGTGTCGAGTTGGTTGATGAACCACATGCGCTGCTGGGCCAGTGACACCTGCACAGGTCCGGACACCGGCCTCGGAGTGAGTTCCGGGCGGGGCGTGGTCAGCGGACCGCGGGCGTCCACTCGGGCGCTGAGCATTGCGACACTGGGGGCCTCGAACAGATCCAGCACCCCTATGTCGGTGCCCAACGCCGAATTGACGCGGGACACCACGCGGGTCGCGACGAGCGAGTCGCCGCCCAGGTCGAAGAAGCTGTCGTCGGCGCCGATGCGTTCTACCCCCAGGAGCGTCGCGAACGCATCCGCTACCTGCATCTCGGTCGGCGTCGTCGGTGCCCGGTAGATGGTCGAGGTGGCCTCGAAGTTGGGCTCCGGCAAGGACTTTCGGTCGAGCTTGCCCGCCGGGGTCAACCGGACCTCGGAAAGCACCATCACCCTGGCCGGGACCATGTGTGCGGGCAGGGCGGCGCCGGCGTGTTCGAGGATGTCACCGACGTCGATCTGCGCATCGGCCTCGGGCAGTACATAGGTCACCAGTGCCGTGTCACCGGATGGCGTGGTCCGGCCGACCGTGGTCGCGAACGCCACGGTCGGGTATGTCCGTACAACGGCGTCGATCTCACCGAGTTCGATACGGAAACCGCGGATTTTCACCTGGAAGTCGGTGCGGCCGAGGTATTCCAGATCACCGGACCCGTTCCAGCGCGCCAAATCACCTGTCCGGTACATCCGCTGACCAGGTGCGCCGTGCGGATCGGCGACGAAACGTTCAGCGGTCGCAATCGACCGGTTGTGGTACCCACGGGCCACACCGGCACCGGCGATGTACAACTCGCCCGGAACTCCGAGCGGTACCGGGTGCAAACGCTCGTCGAGCACCAGCAGACTGCAACCGCGCGACGGGCGGCCGATCGTGACCGTTTCGCCGACTGTCAATGGCCCGGCGACGCTCGCGACCACGGTCGCCTCTGTCGGGCCGTAAGCATTGAACATGACGCGGTCAGGCGCCCACTGCGCCACTAGTGCGGGGGGACAGCTTTCGCCGCCGGTGACCACGCACCGGAGCTGATCGAGGCCGGCGGGGTCGACGGACGCGAGCGCGGCAGGGGTGACGAACGCGTGGGTCACGCGCTCACGACGCAACAGCTCGGCCAGTTCGGCACCGCCGTAGACGGTCGGCGGTGCCACCACCATTGTGGCGCCGGCGCCTATCGCAAGAAGTAGTTCCAGAATGGACGCGTCGAAACTAGGCGACGAGAAGTGCAACGTGCGCGAGTCGGACGTGACGGCGAACCGCTCCCGCTGATCCTCGGTGAAATTCGCGATCCCGGTATGGGTGACTTCCACCCCCTTGGGGGTGCCCGTCGAACCGGAGGTGTAGATCAGGTAGGCCGGATCCGTCATTCGCAGCGGCCTGAGTCTGTCATCGTCGGTGACGGTGCCGGTCTCCTGTTCGGCCAAGGACTGCACGAACGCGGTATCGTCCATCACCAACCACGGCGCCGTCTCCGGTAACGAGGACCGATGCGCCTTGACCGTCAGACCCACCAGCGCACCGGAATCGGTGAGCATGTGGATTATACGGTCTGCCGGGTAGTGCGGGTCGACCGGAACGAACGCCGCTCCGGATTTCGCGACGGCCCACGTGGCCAGCACCGATTCGATGGATCGTGCGATTGCCAGCGCTACAACCGAACCCGGTCCTACGCCGTGAGAGATCAGCATCCGCGCGAGACGGTCGGACTGATCGTCGAGTTGGGCGTAGGTCAGACTGCGTCCCTCGAAGACGAGGGCGTCTCCGTCGCCACCGGCTTGCACCGCGTTCTGCAGGAGCGCGGGAAGGGCGCGCGCCTGCACAGGCGGCTCGCCTCGGACCGGTGCGAGGTCGGCGTACTCCGCCGGTTCGAGTATGTCGATGTCCCCGATCGGAAGGTCAGGGTCCGTCGTAACCGCCTGCAAGATCCGAACAAGTCGTGCCGCAAGCGCTTCCGCACTGCCGCGGTCCCACACGTCCGTGGCGAATCCCAGCTGACCGCTGACATCGCCGTTCTCCGATTCGGACATGGAGAAGACGAGATCGAGTCCGGATATGCCCTGATCGCTGTCGATCTGGCCGCCCGTGACGTGTTCAGGAGAATCGGACGGTTGACTGTCAGCGGTGAGCTCGAGCATCACCTGGAACAGCGGAGCATGTGACGAATCGGGGTCGGTGGCGACCAGCGCGACGAGTTCGTCGAACGAAAGTGCGCTTTCGAACGCGGCCCGGTCGGAGTCGCGAACCCGGTGAAGGTGGTCGACGAAGGACGATGCGCCCTCAACCCTCGACCGCAGCGCGACCTTGGCGGGGGATCCGACTGCATCGCCCGCGCTGGTCGGCGTTCCGATCACGACGTCGTCGGTGTCGCCGATCCGGCCGAGCAGCACGGTCAGCGCAGCGTGCAGAACCGTGAAGACTCCGGTGCCTGCTTTCGTCGCGAGCGCGGCCGCGCGTCGACGCAGGTCAGCGTCGAGGGCGAAATCGACGACGTCGACGGCTCCCGATCGCTCACCGGGCCGGGGCCGGTCGAGCGGCAATGCCGCTACCTCCGGCAAGCCTGCCAGCTCCCGCTTCCAAAATTCGAGACGGGATTCGTGCTCGAGGATCTCCCTGCCGAGTCTGGCGCTCTCGGTGTGGATGTCGGCGATTTGCACCTGCGGATCCGCGGTGACGAACTCCTCTGTCAACTCCACGAACCGGCGGTGGTGCGAGCGCAATTCCTCGGAGCTGTACCGGTTGGGGTTGCCCCGGAAGTCGAGCAGGGTCTGACCGTCACCACCCTGATAGATGTTGAACAGCAGATCATCTACAGGGCCCGATGTGACGATGTGATACTCGCCTGTCACCGAACCCATGGTCAGCGCCTGATGGAAGAGCATGACGTTCACCAACGGGCCTGCCAGTCCGTCCGGATCTCCGGCGAGTCCGGCGTCGCGGCGGATGTCCTCGAGGCTGCACCGCTGATGACGCAGCGCCCCCATCATTTCCAGCTGCACCCGCTGCACGAGTTCGGCCACAGTGTCCTCGGGATGGACCGTGATGCGCAGAGGGGCGACGTTGACCAGCATGCCGCCGGACCGCTGCAAGGGGGCGGTGGTTCGGGCGGATACCGGCAGATTGACGAGCACATCCCGCTTGCCCGTCATACGCGAGAGATAGCAGGCGAACGCGGCGACCAGTACGGCGGCTGATGTGGCACCGACCCGCTGGTCCGACTGTTCGAGGTAACCCAGCGTGGCCTCGGATACCGTCGCGCTCTCGAGCAGGCTCCGCGCTGCGGCGGGGGCGTTGCGTGTGGCCAGAGTGGAGCCGCTCTCGATCCCGACGATACGTTCGGCCCAATAGTTCCGGTCGTTTTCGAACCTGGTCGAATCCCGGTACTTCTGGTCGAGTTCGTACAGCTGACGCAAGTCGAGCGCACGGCTCGGCTCGGGTTCCGTCCCCTCGATGGCAGCCGTATACAGGGCCGCCATCCGATTTATCAGCGTCATGCCGCTGTAACCATCGAGCGCGACGTGATGAATCCTGGAGTACCACAGGTAGTGCTGATCACCGACCTGCAGGATGGTAATTTCGAAAAATTTGTCACGGGTCAGCGTGATCGGCGTCGCGTAGTCCTCGTCCATCCACGCCCGCGCCGCGGACATGGGGTCGGGCTCCCCGCGGAAGTCGCAGAACCCGAGCGACTGGTCGATCGCGTAATCGACCGACTGGTATGGTTCGCCGTCGACGTCCAGCAATCGCAGGAACGGAGACTGGAACTCGCGAGCCGCGATCGTTGCGGCCTCGCTCAGCAGGTCCATGTCGATCTCGCCCTGCAGGTCGACGTACTGCGCGATGAACTTGGGAACGGTGGGGCTCAATTGCTGCGCGAACCACATGCTCCGCTGCACCGAGGAGAGGGGGAACGCCCCGTCCGGAACGTTCGGGTCTTCGGCACGACTGTTCGGCTGTGGTTGGTTCAAACTCGTCATCTCGTTCCCCCAGCGGGTAAAAAACTGTGGATGCGCAAGTTCTGCGCGTGTGACGGATCAACAGTCACCGGTGTCACACGCTTTATTGATCGTGCTGCACGCGTAGGCCCGGCGTTCACAAATTCGTGATGTTTGTTCAGGAATTGATGTCGACACGATGTCCGCCACAGTAGGACAGGTCTGGTAGGTGCGTCGTTTGCTTGCCTCGCCCGCAACCGGGGTTCAGCGGAAACACTCGGCCTCACGTGCAATCTTCACGAGTTCGGCGCACAGTGACTCCACCTCGGTCGCGGTCGCTCCTTCGGCAACGGCTGTTGCCACGTCCTCTGCGGCACATCGGACCTGGAAGACCCGATCGACCATGGCGGATGCTTCTGCGGGGGTGAGCACGACGGCATCGGGGGGAATGCTCGTGCCCTTGACCTGGTTGCGTTGCTCGTAGGCGCGCTGCCTGCAGGATTGACGGCAATACCGGCGGCGCCGACCGATCCCTGACTCCGCCACTTGCCGTCCGCACCACACGCAGGAGTCCGTTCTGCGGGAAGCGCTGTTCATAATCACCCACCTTACTGTTCGGCACCGTCGCAACCGCCCGGTACGATTGCGGGGTTGCACCTGCGTAGCGTGCGGGAACCAATCGAGAAGTCATGACGTTGTAGATGAGTGTGAACGCTTGGTTCTGACCCAGGCGTGCTCGCGGGGAGACGAACGACGAGAGGACACAACCATGGCAGATCGCGTACTTCGAGGGAGCCGACTCGGTGCGGTGAGTTACGAAACCGACCGTGACCACGACCTCGCGCCCCGTCGGATGGCCAAGTATCGGTGCGACAACGGAGAAGTCTTCGACATTCCCTTTGCTGACGACGCCGAGATCCCCGGTACGTGGCTGTGCCGCAACGGGCTCGAGGGAACCCTCATCGAGGGCACTGCACCCGAGGCCAAGAAGGTCAAGCCGCCGCGTACCCACTGGGACATGCTGCTCGAGCGCCGTTCCAAGGAAGAGTTGGAAGACCTGCTCAAGGAACGTCTCGACCTGCTCAAGGCGAAGCGTCGGGGAGCTTGACTCGGGTCGCTGAACTTTATGAACGCCGCCTCGGTATATCCGGGGCGGCGTTCGACGCATATGGGCAAACCGATTCGACGTGGACGCGCTCATGTTCGCCAGCGGGGTGGTACTCGTCTCGACAGAACCCATTCGAGAACTCCGATCTGTTGAACGTAGGCGCGCTGCATTTCGAGCATACAAAGCTTTGAGTGTCACGCCCCGAACACGCAGTCGAAGAAACCACGCATGACCTGCATTTCATGCCCGCATATTGGCTCGAGAGGCAGGTCCCATGACGGCTTCCAATTTACTAGTCGGTACGTCGGAGTCAAGGGCGCGGTCTCCTCTTCCGCTCACTTTCATACCTGGGGTACGAAAGTTGACACCCGGGTTGCGGAGCAGCCACACCCGGGTACGAAACGCCGACCCTAGTTGAACGAGGGGGCAAACGCTCGTGATCTGTGCAACTCTTCGCCTGCCCTGTGTATTCCCTCACGGTGAGCATCAATCGGCCGACGCCCCGAGTTCGTGATCATCCGAGGTCTACGTCAACGAACGACGAACGGGCGAGAGTGCAATCCTCCTCCCGCAGAAGAGAGATCCGTCAAGAGCCGGATCGGTTGCCGGAGTCGTCGGCCGCCGTGCCGGCGACTCTCGCACGAACACCGCGACGCCGTTGTACCACCGCGAAAGCGATAGCCCCGAGTGCGCCGACGCAGAGAAGAACCTCTGGAACCGGGCCCAGCCGGCTTGCCAAGGTGAGCTCGGTGCGCAACGGAACCTGCGCCACCAACGCGTCAGGTACGAACAGGGGGGTTTGCTCCACCGTGGAACCGTCAGGGGCGATGATCGCGCTTACGCCGCTCGTCGCGGCCACGACGACCGCTCGCCCGTGCTCGACCGCCCGCACCTTCGACATGGCGAGTTGCTGGTAGGTCATCTCGGTGTCACCGAATGTGGCATTGTTCGTCGGGACGGCCAAGATTTCGGCCCCGTTGCGAACCGACTGCTCGAACGCCCGGTCGAAGACCACCTCGTAACAGGTCGCGACACCTACGGCGACACCGTTCGCGTGAACCACTCCGTCGCCGTGACCGGGAACGAAATTGCCCGCCTGATTCGCGTAGGGCGACAGGTGCTCGAAGAAGCCACGGTAGGGCAGGTACTCGCCGAACGGTTGGATGATCTTCTTGTCGTGCCGCTCCTGCGGTCCCGAGTATCCGTCCCACACGATCACCGAATTCGTGGCGGTTCCGTCGGAGTTGGCCAGCACCGCCCCCACCAGGATGGGTGCGCCGACCGCATCGGAGGCGCGCGAGATGTCCGCGGCCGCGTCAGCGTTGCGCAACGGGTCGATGTCGGAGGCGTTTTCGGGCCAGACGACGATATCCGGTTGCGGCACCGACCCAGACGCGACGTCCGCGGCGAGCTCGAGGGTTCGGTTCACGTGATTGTCGAGGACCTGCTTGCGTTGGGAATTGAAATCGAGTCCCAATCTGGGGACGCTGCCCTGAACGGCGGCGACGGTGATCGTTCGGTACCCCGAATCCATACCCGGCAGCGTCGGCCAGAGCGCCGACGACAGGACCGGCGCCGCGAGGGCGGCAATCAGACCGCCCACGAGGGTGCGCCTCCAGTTTTCGGCGCCGCCGGCTCGGGCGCGAACCGCCATCACAACGGACGCCAGGCCGACGCCGGTCAGCGCCACCGCGAAGCTGAGCAGCGGGGCGCCACCGACACTCGCCACCGGCAGGAGCCATCCCTCCGGCTGCCCGAACGCCAACCTGCCCCACGGAAAGCCGCCGAACGGAACACTCGAACGAAGCCACTCGGTGAGTGACCAGCACGCCGCGATCCACAGCGGCGCCCAGCGCAACCGGGACACGAGCACGGCCAGCAGCCCGAACAGGCCGATGAACAGCGACTCGATGGTCGCGAGCGCCAGCCATGGCAGGGGGCCGACATACACCCCGATCCACGGCAGCAGTGGTATGAGGAAGCCGAGTCCGGCGAGATAGCCGTACCCGAACCCGGCGCGCAGACGTCGCGGCGCCGCCCCGGCGGTCAGGACCAGTGTCAGTAGAGCGATGCCGATCGGCGCGAGAAACCACAGCGGCCGCGGCGGGAAGCTGGCGAACACCAAGAATCCGGCCAACACGGACAACGCGCAGCGCAACAACACGCCGCGCACTCCGGTGGTCCAGCCATGCACAGTGCTGTCCCTAACGCTCATAGACGACACTCCCCCGGTGCACCGATCGCAGCAATACTGGTGCGGGTGCGTCATCGAGACGAGGCAGGGCCGGGACCCGCGACCGTGGATCGGTGGACCATCGCTGCACCGAATCCTTGGGGGCGTCGACGACCAGTTCACCGACATCCCATACCGCGTAAGACGCGGGCGCACCCGGATTCAGTGTTCCCGCAACCCCGTCCCGGACTCCCCCGGCGCGCCAGGCTCCTTTGGTGGCCGCGGAGAACGCGGCGCGCGGCGAGATCCCGCTGGCCGGGGCGCGGTGGTGCACCGCTGCACGGAGCATCGCCCACGGTTCGACCGGGGTCACGGGCGCGTCGGACCCGAACGCCAGCGGCACCCCGCCGGACGCGGCCTTCGCGAACGGATTGAGAGTGAGGGCGCGCTCGGCTCCGAGGCGTCGCGCGTACAGGCCCTCCGTGCCGCCCCACAAGGCATCGAAGACGGGTTGAACGCTCGCGATCACACCCCACGATGCCATTCGAGCCACGTCCCGGTCGCTCATCATTTCTGCGTGTTCGAGTCGGTGCCCCAGCGCCGCGACCGCAGGACCGCCCAACTCGTCTACGACGAGCGCAAAGGCGTCGAGCGCTGCCGCAACGGCGGCGTCACCGATCACGTGAAATCCCGACTGGATCCCGGCGACAGTACAGGCCCGGATGTGATCTGCGATCTCAGCGACCCCGAGGTAGCTCTTGCCGGTACTGCCACTCTGATCCGCATACGGCTCACCGAGCCATGCCGTGTGCGAACCGACGGACCCGTCGATGAACAGGTCGCCGCCGAGTGCATGGGCACCCGTGGACTGGAGCAAATGGCGGGCCTCGTCGGCATCCGCAACGGCCTCGCCCCAGTAGCCGCGTACCTCGACGCCGTGGGAGGTGGCCAGGAGCTCACGAAAGTCGTCGAGCCCGGAAATGTCGGGACCGCCGCACTCGTGCACCGCGACCACGCCGCGGGACGCGATGGCGTCGAGTGCCGCGGCACGGGCAGCGGACCGTTGACGGGTAGTCAGCAGAGAGCGCGCTTCAGTGCGGGCAGCATGGTGCGCCTCGACAGTCAGTGGACCTTCTGGTGAGTACCCGGCGGCGTCGGGCAATGAGGCAATCGACTGCCGCAGCGCGGTCGAGCACACCGCAGAGTGGGCGTCGACCCTCGACAGGTACACCGCGCGTCCGGGTGCGGCCTCGTCCAACTGGGACGTGGTCGGGGGCACGCCCTCCGGCCAGGTCGTTTCGTCCCAGCCGTGCCCCCAGATTATGGCGTCGCGGTGGAGGTGGGCGAAGGAAGACAGCCGGTCGAGGCACTCGCGAAGCGAACCGACCCCGACGAGGTCGAGCCCCACGATGTTCAGCCCCAACGCGGTGATATGTACGTGCGTGTCGACGAATGCAGGCGCGACGAAGGCGCCGTCCAGGTCGACCACGTCCGCCCCCGGATGGAGGGCACGGGCGGCACGTTCGTCACCGACCCACGACACGATTCCGTCGGTCACCGCCATCGACGTGGCATCTGGGGCATGGGAACTGTAGATTCGAGCGCCCACCAGCAGTTGTGTACTCACGGGCAAGCAGTCTGCCTCCTACGGCCGACCGTCCGGATCACGGGTGGGGTTTCGGGACTCCGCATCGCTGACGTGCCCCTCGATCACCCTGCCCTCGAACGCCTGGTCCTCGAATACCTCCTCTACGACTTCGCCGTCTACCACCTGCCCCGATCCGTGTCGGGTTGTCCGCGTGAAGGCACCCGCCCCAGCTGTGAAGGCCGCGGCGCGGCTACCGCCCAACAAGACGACAACCGGCCGAAGAAGCCGACGGGTGGGCGGCAGGAGAAAGAGCAGCCCGATCGCGGAGGTGACCAGGCCGGGAACGAACATGAGCACGGATCCCAGTGCGACGAGCGCACCGTCCGCAACTGCGGCACCGGGCGAACCCTTCCCACTCGCGGCGAGGCGCAATCCTTCCATCACCCTGCGCCACTGTGAACCCATCAACAGAAGACCGATCAGCGTTCCACCGAGCAGGAGCAGCACCGTCCACAACACGCCTATCGCGTTCCCGACCAGGACGAGTGCGGCGACCTCCACCACGACATACAACAGGAACAGTGCGGCGTACATCACGCCCCCTTTCGGATGGCCGGTTCAACGAGAGCCTTCGCGGCCAACGTCTGATCGTTCAACGTCCGGCAGCCCTGATTTTCTCCCGACCACAGGTAGCCAGAGCGTCTTTCAGCCAGCCGGAGCCGCGATCGATACCGTGCCTCTTCTCTCACCGAGTCGCCTCGGCTGCTCGCTTTCGCGTGGCCCCGGGGCTTACCAGGCCGGTCTCGTAGGCCAGCACGACAGCCTGCACCCGGTCCCGGAGATTCAGCTTGGTGAGAATCCGCCCTACGTGGGACTTGATCGTCGACTCGGACAGGAATAGTCGTTCCGCGATCTCCGAGTTCGACAGTCCGGCAGCGACTACTTGCAGCACTTCCCGTTCGCGCTCGGTCAGCGCGTCCAGGATCTCAGGGTCTCGGCTCGGCGCTGGATCCTTGTCCAGAAACCACTCCAGCAGCCGTCGAGTCACTCGCGGCGACACCACCGCATCGCCTGCTGCGACACTCCGAATGGCAGACACCAGATCTTCAGGCGGGGTGTCTTTCAGTAGGAATCCGCTGGCCCCGGCACGCAACGCGCCGAGGGCATGCTCGTCGAGGTCGAAGGTTGTCATCACCAGCACCCGACTCGAAACACCCGACTCGACGATCTGGCCGGTAGCGCTCACACCGTCCACTACGGGCATTCGGACGTCCATCAGAACAACGTCGGGTTGAAGTTTGCGCACCGCGACCAATGCCGCCGCTCCGTCGCCGGCTTCGCCGACGACGGTGATGTCGTCATGAGCGTCGAGCACCATTGTGAGGCCCATCCGCATCAGTTCCTGGTCGTCGACGAGAAGTACGGTGATCGGCACAGGCGCAAACCTAACACCGCGCTACCGGTGGATGGTGCCGCATGGTGACCTGAGAATCGCCGTCGTGGGCGCGAAATCCACCTATGATCGAGGTGTCCGGTAGTGTCGAGCGCTCGGATCGGGGTATCCAGATGCGAATCGCGGATATATTGCGCAGCAAGGGCCCGGCGGTTGTGACGGTGGATCCCGGGATGTTGGTCGGTGAGTTGATCGGCGAACTTTCCAGGCACAACGTCGGTGCGCTCGTGGTGATGGAGGAAGGCACCGTCGCCGGCATCGTGACCGAACGCGACGTGGTACGCCGAATCTACGAGCGCGGTCGCGAGGTCCTGGATGCACGGGTCGCGGACATCATGACCACCGCGATCTACGCCTGCGTCCCGTCCGACACAGTCGACAGTCTTGCCGAAACCATGACCGAGCGCCGAATCCGGCATCTGCCGGTGATCGTGGACGGGCGCCTGGTCGGCATCGTCAGCATCGGAGACGTGGTCAAGAGCCGGATAGGTGAACTTCAGACCGAACGTGACCAGCTCGAGTCTTACATCGACCGAGGCTGAGCACCGGCAACGAACTCCGAGAAGCGTGATGATGATGTCCCTCTTCGCTGTGGAATACACCTACAGCCCGGAAAAGTCCTCGGGTCGCGACGATCACCGGACCGATCATCATGCCTGGCTCGCGGAACTCGCCCGGCGCCACATCCTGCATTCGATGCATCCGCTGGGCGACGGCAGCGGCACAGTTATGGTCGTCGACGCCAAGGACAAGGAATCCGTTGCACGGCTGTTCCGGCACGATCCGTATTCCCTCGCTGATCTTGTCGATAACGTGCAAATCAGCGAATGGACTCCCCCACCGGGAGAGTTCGACAGTTGACAACTGCCCGGACCGACGCGTTATGTCGGGGATCCGTCCTGGCACCGATCGGATTTCACGACCACACTGGGGTGCCCCACCGAGCTGAGGAGGAAATGATGGGCGACAGCAACCCGTTCGGGTTCGACCCCGACGATCTCGACCGCGTGATCCGAGAAGCGGGCGAGGAGTTGCGTAGCGTCAAAGACCGGATCGCGAAGTTCCTCGATCAGGCAGATTCGCAGATCCCGTGGACCGGGCTGTTCGCGGACATCGCCAAGACGCCTGGTCCCGCCCCGGAGCCCGAAACCGCCGGCGAAGCGGGCGACGGCGTATGGGCCATCTATACCGTCGACGCCGACGGTCTTGCCCGTGTCGAGCAGGTCTTCGCAACCGAACTCGACGCACTCCGAGCGCACAGGCACAACACGGACCCGCAGAGGTCGGTTCGGTTCCTCCCCTACGGTGTCACCGTGAGCGTCCTCGATTCGTCGGACGAGTCCGGACGGACCAGCGAGTCGGCTCCGCCGGAAACGGATTGACGACGACTCCTCAGTCCCGTATTTCGAGCGGTAACTCCGCGGTCACCCGCCAACTCCCGTCGGTTTGCCGCCCCGCTTCGAGCGTGCCCTGCAAGACCGCGACCCGCTCACGCATACCCAGGAGTCCGTTGCCGGATCCGAACGAGAACAGGCCCGATGCGTTGCCGTTGTCGATGATTTCGACCAGGACATCGGTGTCGCGACGCCGCACCCGGACCTTCGCCCTCGGCCGCTCCCCGGCGTGCCGCAATACGTTCGTCAGCGACTCCTGAACCACTCGGTGCACACCGAGACTGACTGCGGGACTGATGTCGTCCAACTGCCCGGTCAACTCCAACTCGACCGGCAGTCCCGCACTGCGCATCATGTCGACCAAGCGGGAGAGGCCGGCGGTGCCGTGCTGGGGCATGTCGTCCGTCGCCGGTTCTGTGCGCAGCAAGGACACGGTTCGGCGTAGTTCAGCGAGAGCTTCCCTACCGGTGGTCCCGATGTTCGCCAATGCCTGTCGGGCGACGTCCGGGTTGGTCCCCACCGCGTAAGAGGCGCCGTCAGCCTGCACGATCATCACGCTCACTGCGTGCGCGACCACGTCGTGCAATTCCCGCGCGATGCGTGTCCGTTCGGCGGCAACCGCATCCTCGGCGCGGCGATCCCGGTCGTAATCTGCCACGGCAAGCCGAGCGGCCACCTCCTCGTCGTACGCCCGCCGGGCACCGAGAAATTCCGCCGTGATCCAGGAAAGGGCGAAGATCAGCAACGCGATCACCCCTGTCACGGTCGCTTCTTGCCTGAGCAGCCCGATCGCCAGCGCAGAATCGACAACGAGACCCACCGCGAACAGGGCGGCAACGTATCGACCGACGTAGGCGACAAGGGTGTAGAGCGCCACAGCGAGCGCGAACAGCCCGGGGTGCTGAGCGTCGAGGTCATCGATCGAGTAGCTGACGAGGGTGATCGTGATCGACATGACCAGGATGACCCCGGCTGCCGTACGTGGATAGGTACGGCGGCACACGATCGGGAGGCACAACAACAGGCCCATGATCAGCTGCACCCAGGCGGAGGTGTGGTCCGATGCCGTGAAGACGAGCACCTCGAGCGTGAGGAGAATCGCCGCCAACATCGAGTCCGCGACCGTCGGCCTACCTCGCAGCCACAGACTGAATCTCCGCATGGATGCAGCCTAGGGACCCCGATCAGGGTGTGGTTGAGTCATCCACCATGAACGCGGGTGACTGGACGCTACTGCTCACGGCTGCAGTGGCCGCCGGATGGGTCGATGCCGTGGTCGGCGGCGGCGGACTGATCCTCCTACCTGCGCTGTTCCTCGCCCTACCGCAGTTGACGCCACAAGCGGCTCTGGCGACCAACAAACTCACCGCGTTCACCGGAACCTCGGCAGCTGTCTACACATTCGCGCGTCGCGTCTCGATGAACTGGAGACTTCTCGGTCCGGCCTTCCTGCTGGCGGCAGTGACATCGGCACTCGGCGCGGCCACGGTGTCGCGGATCAACAAAGATCTGTTCATCCCGCTCATCATGGTGGTGCTCGTCGGCGTCGCCGTGTTCGTCACGATCCGCCCACAAGTTGGTATCACGCTCGCGAAGGACCGGCCGACCCGGCGGAAAGTCATCGCAGTCGTGCTGCTCGCAGCGGGATTGTTCGGATTCTACGACGGACTGTTCGGGCCGGGAACCGGGACGTTTCTCATCATCAGTTTCGCGACGTTGCTCGGTACGGAGTTCGTACGCAGCGCCGCGATGGCGAAAGTGATCAACCTCGGGTCGAACTTCGGTGCCTTGGTGCTCTTCGCTGCCACTGGGCACGTGATATGGGTTCTCGGGTTGAGTATGGCGGTGTGCAACGTGATCGGGGCCGTCGTCGGGTCTCGAATGGCGTTGACCAAGGGTGCCGGGTTCGTCCGGATCACCCTGCTGGTGGTGGTGATCGTCATGGTGATCAGGTTGGGCTGGCAACAGTTCGGCTAGATGCCGGACTACCGTGGTCGAAGTGACGGCTCCTCGACAGGTTGATCCGGAATTCCTTGCCCTCCCACTGCGTTCGCTGGCGGATGCAGCACTGTCGGCGGCGCGGTCGGCGGGTGCCTCGCACGCCGACCTACGCGTGCACGGGCTGACCAGTCAGTCTCTGCGACTACGCGACGGGGAGGTGCAGTCGGCGGTCGACTCGAGCGAACTCGGGTTCGCGGTGCGCGTCCTCATCGATGGCACCTGGGGGTTCGCCTCACATGCCGAGTTGACGCCCGAGACCGCTGCTGCGACAGCCAGGGAGGCGGTGGTCGTGGCTCGGACGTTGCGCGGTCTCGGCCGGGAACACGTCGAACTCGCTGCTGAGCCCGTATACACCGATGTCAGCTGGGTGTCGGATTACGAGGTCGATCCGTTCGAAGTTCCGGCCGAGGACAAGATTTCGCTACTGCGCGAATACTCCCGCAAGCTGCTCGCATCCGACGGTGTAGACCACGCCACCGCTGGTTGCCTGCAGGTCAAGGAGCAGACGTTCTACGCCGACCTCGCCGGCTCGTCGATCGTCCAGCAACGAGTGCGACTGCATCCGCAACTCGAGGCCACCACCGTCGACCATTCGGCCGGCCTGTTCGAGACGATGCGCACGCTCGCGCCACCGGTCGGGCGCGGGTGGGAGTATGTCGCGACGGACGGCTCCTGGAACTGGACGGACGAACTGGCACGCATCCCGGGACTGCTGGCTGAGAAGGTGAAGGCTCCGACCGTGGTGGCCGGCCCCACCGACCTGGTGATCGACCCGACCAACCTGTGGTTGACCATCCACGAGTCGATCGGGCACGCCACCGAGTACGACCGTGCTGTCGGCTACGAGGCCGCATACGCCGGGACCTCATTCGCCACCCCTGACAAGCTGGGCACCCTGCACTACGGGACACCGATCATGCACGTGACCGCCGACCGAACCGTGCCGCACGGGCTCGCGACGATCGGATACGACGACGACGGAGTCGCGACTCAGTCGTGGGATCTGATCGCCGACGGAGTACTGGTCGGATACCAGCTCGACCGGGCGTTCGCGACGCGTTTGGGGCTGGACCGCTCCAACGGCTGCTCGTACGCCGATTCTCCCCATCATGTGCCCATTCAGCGGATGGCCAATGTTTCACTCGGGCCCGATCCCGTGACCGATCGCGGCACCGAGGATCTCATTTCCGGCGTCGAGGACGGTATCTACGTGGTCGGCGACAAGTCCTGGTCGATCGACATGCAACGGTACAACTTCCAGTTCACCGGCCAACGGTTCTACCGAATCCGTGGTGGAAGACTCGACGGGCAACTCCGCGATGTCGCATACCAGGCGACCACCACCGATTTCTGGGGATCCATGGAGGCGGTCGGCGGTCCGTCCACCTGGCAGCTCGGTGGGGCCTTCAACTGCGGCAAGGCGCAACCCGGACAGATCGCGGCCGTCAGTCACGGCTGCCCGTCCGCCTTATTCCGTCGCGTCAACGTACTGAACACTCAGACGGAGGGTGGCCGATGATCGCACCGCAGCAACTGATCGAGCGGGTTCTCTCCAGGGCCACGGTCGACGAGACCATCGTCATCGTCACCGATGCCAGTGAGGCGTCTCTGCGATGGGCACGCAACTCGATGACGACCAACGGCGTGTCTACCTCACGTAGCTGGACGGTTGTCTCGATCGTCAGGGACGGCGAGACCGCGCGAGTGGGCATCGTCAGTTCGACCAGCGTGAATTCCGCCGATATCGACGCGGTCGTGCGCTCCGCCGAGTTGGCCGCCAGAGCGGCCGGACCCGCATCCGACTCGATGCCCCTGCTCACCGGCACCACGGCCGAGGACAGCTGGGACGACGGTGCCGAGCACACCGAGATCAGCGCATTCGAGCAACTTGCGCGGGACCTGAGCATGGGATTCGACCGTACGGACGAACTCTACGGTTTCGCCCACCATCGACTTCACACCAGCTGGCTCGGCACGTCTACCGGGATCCGCCGCCGAGTGGTTCAGCCCACCGGGTCCGTCGAGATCAACGGCAAGCGAGGCGATGCCAGCGCCTGGGTTGGTACCAGCACCAAGGACTTCACGGATGTTGCCTGCGGGAAGATGCTGCACGAACTGTCGACGCGCCTGGACTGGGCGAGCACCCGGGTCGAGTTGCCGGCCGGACGTTTCGAGACAGTCCTTCCTCCCTCCGCCGTCGCGGACCTCATGATCTGCCTGATGTGGGCGATGGAGGGCCGGGGCGCAGAAGAGGGGCGTTCTGCACTGTCGGCTCCCGGAGGCACCCGGATCGGGGAAAGGTTGACCACGCTCCCCCTCACGCTGTATTCCAACCCGGTCGAGCCCGGGTTGGAATACGCGCCGTTCGTCACCGCAGGATCGTCGTCCGAGTCCTTGTCGGTCTTCGACAACGGGATGGACACCGGCCGCGTCGACTGGGTACGCGACGGTACCGTGAACGCGCTCGCGTACCCGCGAGCCGCAGCGAAGGAGTTCGGCGCAGATGTGGCCGTACCGGGCGACAACCTGATCCTCGACGCCGCGGGTTCGCTGTCGCTCGATCAGATGGTGGCCGAGACCGAACGAGGCCTGCTCCTGACCACCCTCTGGTACATCCGGGAGGTCGACCCCGCCGCGCTGCTACTGACCGGACTGACCCGGGATGGCGTCTACCTCATCGAAAACGGCAAGATTACGGCCTCGGTGAACAACTTCCGGTTCAACGAGAGCCCACTCGATCTGCTCCGCCGAGTCACCCAGGCCGGTGCCACCGAACGGACCCTGCCCCGCGAGTGGAACGATTGGTTCACCCGAACCGCCATGCCACCATTGCGCATTCCGGACTTCCACATGTCGTCGGTCAGCAAGGCGCTCTGAAGACACCGAATTCCAGCCTCCAGCACGTGAAGCGGGGACGAACGTCGCGGCTGCAAACGACCGGAAGATCGACGCGGCTCTGACAGGTTCGCTGGGAGACCGACCTGTCTTGACCGTTCGTGCCATCGGTCGATGACCCTCACACCGACGCAATCACGCCTTCTCAATAGCGGAGTGGGAGCCTCGCTGCATCTAAGAGAATGAGCTATTACACAGCAATCTACATTCCAGGTCTCGATGTGCGCGATTTATCCCCACGACAATGCGTCTTCTTACCGCAAATTAGATTGCATTGGAGCTCACGTCATGTAGAACTCGTCAATTGCATTTGTAGAAATATCGGAACGTTCGCCGAGTCGATGGAAATGAGTCGGGTCATTTTCTCGCGAGAATTTCGCATTCTTGGTCATTTGGCGGTTGCCGGGTTACAACACGTTGGCGTTCATCGGGATAGAGTGAGAAGGACGTAGTCCAGTTGGAGAGGGGCCTGCAGGTGGGTGTCACGGTCTTGGTAGTTGCAGTGGCAGTGGCCGGGGCCCTTGCTCTCGACCAACTCGGGTTGTGGGCGGAACGTCGCGGGTGGATCTACTGGCGGAAGAAGAAGGGGACCGGTGGCCTGTCCGGGGCACTGGAGTACATCGACACCCTCTTTTCACCCTCGACGCATAACGTTGTGCAAGAACGGGAAAGCAAGAGACTGACCCGAGTAGATTCGGCCACAGGAGAGGAACTCGACCTCGAATCCGGCACTGTCTTTCTCGAGATGCGCGATCGCACGAATGGTCCGGACAACCCTCGCCCATCGGTGAACTGAGCCCGAGTGTCGCTCGAGCCAGGCATCGAGGCCCGTCCGTGAGGGGCGCAAGTAGACAGACGCGCTGAATTACGTTGTTTTGCTGGTGATTTCATTTAGCCCTGCCTGATCAGGGTTGTCTACCTCGGGGCGTTCCGCTGTGGCGATCTCGCGTGGAGCCGGAGCGGTTCATCTGCCGGGCATCGCGCGAGTCGCCACGTTCGCGGTGTTCGTGCTGGCGCTAGTAGCGTGATAACCCGACGGTCACCGTAGACGCGCGCAAAACCAAAGCGTGCGTGCCGAAGGCTGCGAAAACTCTTCGCGGATGTGGAACCGGACCCACCCGGTGCGCGATAGTCTTGAGGTGTGAACGCAGCTGCGTTCGGCGAGGTGAAAGGGACATGAACCGCCACCGACCCATGAATCGGCGGTGTTGGCCGTGACAGGCAGTACGCTCCTGGACTTCATTCTCGTAGTGGCGTTCATCCTGCTCGGCGGGGTGTTCGCTGCGACCGAAATTGCCCTGGTGTCTCTGCGGGAGGGTCAGATTCACGCCCTCGCGCATCGCAGTCGCCGGGGTGCGCGAGCGGCCGGTCTGGCCCGGAATCCGAACCGCTTCCTTTCCTCGGTGCAGATCGGCGTCACCGTCGCCGGCTTCTTTTCCGCGGCGTACGGCGCCGCGGCGCTCGCCCCGAGCATCGCCCCGGTGTTACGGGGTTGGGGGATGTCGGTCGCGGCTGCGGACGCAGTGGCGCTGATCTTTACCACTCTTGTGATCGCGTACTTGTCGTTGGTACTTGGTGAACTCGTCCCCAAGCGCATTGCTCTGCAGAACGCCACCGGGGTGGCGTTGGTGACGGCGCCGCCGCTAGACCGATTCGCGACACTCGTTCGTCCGGTGATCTGGCTGCTGTCGGTCTCGACCAACGCACTCGTTCGTCTTCTCGGCGAGGACCCGTCCCGCAAGAGGGAGGAGATGACGCCTGCCGAGCTGCGGGAACTGGTCCTCGGTCAACGTGGGATCGAGGACGAGGAGCGCCGCGTCCTCGCCGAAGTGTTCGACGTCGGCCAACGGACCCTGAACGAGGTGATGCGGCCACGGACCGAGGTGGACTTCCTCGCCGCGGACACCCCGGTCCGTAAGGCGCGGGCCGAGGCCCTGGCCATGGCTCACAGCCGCTTCCCCATCGTCGATACCTCTCTCGACGATGTCGTCGGCTTCGTCCACGTCCGTGATCTCCAACTAGCTGATCCGGTAGAGGTCCCCACCGTCGAGGATCTGTGCCGACCGATCCTCGCGCTGCCCGGATCCAAACCAGTACTCTCCGCGCTGGCCTTGATGCGCCGCGGCAGCGCGCAGATTCTCCTCGTCGTCGACGAGTACGGGGGCACCGCGGGCATCGCGACCCTCGAGGACATCGTCGAGGAGGTCGTCGGCGAGATCGGCGACGAGTTCGCGCCGCTGTCCGAATCCAATGCCGTCGACGAAGATGGGCAGGAATGGGAGATCGACGGGATGCTTCTCGTCGAGGACTTCGAGAAGGACACCGGGACAACGGTTCCCGGCGGGCCCTACGAGACCATCGCCGGATACGTGCTTCACAGCCTGCAACGGATTCCCCGACTCGGGGACGTCGTCGAGGTCGACGGCCACCGCCTCACCGTCAGCGAGATGGACGGACGTCGTATCGCGGCGTTGCACTTGTCGAAACGCGGCTCCGGGAAACGGCCCCAGGATCACAGACCGACATAGCCGACGAATGCACTGCACGGCGTGAATCGAACGGGCCTTCCGTGGCATACATCCGACACCGGGCCGTCTATACCCGTGTTCGGCGCACTGCACGACACCAGGGTGACCATGCTCCTATCTCGATGTAGGCCATCCATCACTGGGTGCCGCACGGTCCGAAACCGTTGCGCACGTAAATAGTTGGAGAGGCTGGTGAACTCACCCGAAAGCCCTTCCCCCGAAGATTGCGCCGGCAGTAGCGGAGGCCCAGCTAGAGAAGGATCGGCTATCGAAGGTCCTGAAGGACCAGACTTGCGCCCGAAGCCTGTCGGGTCAGCAGACATGACGGGTCGACGCTCGAAACTAGTATTCCGAAACAACTCGGCCGCCGGGCAGGAATCGTTTGCCGCATTCGGAAAATCCAACATGAAAGCACCGTTGGATTCTGAAACTACCATCAATCAAGCCCCAAAAAAGTCCGCAACTTGGAATTCTAATGCGTTTCACGCTATCGGCTCATGCGGTGCCGATGGACATCTGAGCAAACAAACTCAAGTAATCAACATTTCTTATAGCAATTGTTTAGCTATCTCTGATTCGTCGACCATCACCCCTGTGGAAGACGGGAGTCATCCGGTGGCGGCGCCACCCGGGAGTCGGGCGCAAACTCGACGAGCATTGCGCAGAACCAATCACGAGATATCTTGGTTCGGAACTCCTTTGAACCGACTACTTCAACTACGGTCTGACGATCGGATCAGCTGGTCAGACACCAATTCCCGCTGGTCCCCCACCCAACTCGACGTCGTCATCGTCGTCGAAGTCGTTCTCCTCGAGCGACTTGAAGTATCGGGTGATGGTCTTGGTGGACACCCCGATCTCCTCGGCGATGCGCTTCTTCGACATCCCCTGCCCGTACAGGTAGCGGATGTAGCTGCCCTTCGTGTCATCGACGGCGCGCGGTCGCCCACCGACCCGGCCCCGCTCACGGGCCGCAATCAGCCCGGCCTCGGTGCGCTCACGAATCAGATTGCGCTCGAATTCTGCTATCGCGGCGAAGATATGAAAGATCAACTTGCCCCCGGGAGTGGAGGTTTCGATCTTGTCGTTGATCGATTCGAGCTGCACCCCCCTGGCCTCGAGTTCTCCTACCAGCTTGATCAGGTGCAGGAGCGAACGTCCCAGCCTGTCGAGCCGCCACACGACCAGGGTGTCACCGGGACGTAGGTGCTCGAACAGCTTCTGCAGTTCGGGGCGGTTCTGCTTCGCACCGGACGCGTGATCTGTCCAGATTCGCCAGCACCCAGCGGCTCGGAGGGCGTCGAGTTGCAAGTCTGTGTTTTGCATGCCGGTTGACACCCGGCAGTACCCGAGTTTGCTGCCGCCGCCGTCACGCCGCGGGCTGAAAATGTCCGATTTATCCATGTTCTGTGTCGTCACTTGTGTCGTTTCCGAGCGTCCAGGGGGTCTATCGGTGCAGGGCCGGCGCGGAAAATCCGCTATAGAGAAGGTACGGGACAAAACTCGTGAGCCACGTCATTTTGTCCCATACCCTTTTGTCCAAGGTTTTTGTCCCACCGTGTCGTGGGGCGATTCGGTCGAGGCGATCGAGTGCTGGACCCGGACTTAATCGGTGGTTTCTGTCCCACCCAATACGTGCTGGTCGCAGCAAATCGACTACCGGTCTTCGGGGGTGATGGCCAATCCGATCGTCCCTGACTTCCCACGGCGAATCAGGCTGCCCTTCATCGTCAGCCAGCCGACAATGCCGTACTTACGGGCGATCGCATCGCGCGCATGATCGGTCTCAACGGAATCGAGAATCACGGCCCGGGCAGGAACCTCGGACCCCTTCGGATTGCCTCGGGCGTCGCACGCCGCGACCGTAACCTCCGAGTTCCGACGGATGCGCTTGACCTTGTACGAGGCGGTCACTGTCCACATCAGCAAGCGGTCACCGTCGGCAGCTGCCCACAACGGCGTCCCCACCGGGGTGCCATCCTTCCGAAACGTGGTGAGCAAGACATATTTTGCCGACATCACTCGGTCGAATTCTGCGTTCACCAGTCTCATGCTAATGGGTGTCGGAGTGGGTTCGTCGAGGTCATGCGGCCGTGATTGATTCCGATTGCCACACAGGTGTTCTGGCCGATTCCTCCGTGCTAACCATCCTGTGAAGCAACTATCGCCTGTTCCAAGACAGGCCGCATCGAGTTCGCATCGCCATCGGCTTCTAGGAGGTTCCCGAGAGGGACTCGGTGAGTATGGGCCAGAAGCTGTGCAGATCGTCTTGCCAGTAGCCCCAGGAGTGAGTGCCGGTGGGTCGGAAATCGTAGGTGGCCGGGATTCCCAGAGAGTTCAGCCGGTTGGCAAGCTGGTGTGTGCACGAATTGACACCAGCCTCGATGATTCCCCCCGCTACCACCTGGTTGGCAAGCGCCCCGACATCTCCGTTGACACCCGGATCGTCGAGGGTCTCATGAGGACCGGGCAGCCCGGTTCCACTCGTGATGTACAGATTGATGCCACGTAGCTTCTCAGCGTTGACAACGGGATCGTTCATCACCCAAAGCGGGTCGCCAGGCGGTCCCCACATGTTCGCGGGATCGCCGCCACGGGCGCTGACGACGAACTCGACGTAATTCATGCCGGGGGGCGTGCTGGTCTCCGCACACCCGCTGAACGCGCCGACCGCCCGATACAACGAAGGGGCGGCCTCAGCCAGACCCAGTACCGAGGTGCCCGACATCGACAGTCCTGCGATGGCGTTCTCCCCGTTCGTACCCAGTGCAGCGTCGGCTATCGGGGGAAGTTCCTGCGTGAGGAACGTAGTCCACTTGTTGAGGCCTAAGACTGGATCGGGCCGCTGCCAGTCGGTGTAGTAGCTGTACGCACCGCCGATAGGGGTGACGACATTGATGTTCTTGTCGGCAAAAAAGTTGACCACGTCTGTCTTGGCCTGCCAGGTTGCCTCGTCCTCACCACCGCCGGCACCGTTGAGTAGGTACAACGTTGGACGGGGAACACTGGTGTCTGCGGGACGGATCACCTCGAGTTGGATCACCCTCTCCATCGCTGCCGAGTAAACGTACATATTCAGTTGACGGTCGTTGACCACTTCGATGTGGTCGAGAGCAGATCCACCTGCTGATACCGGATTGTCTACTGGGAGGGCTCGCCACCCGTCTGCTGACGCTGCGGCCACCCCGCTGAACACGCTTGATGAGGCAATGGCGGCGACCAAGAGTGCCCGGAGGTATCCGATTGCGGTCATAGACGCTCCTCGTACGGTGATACAAAGAACATTCCCCATCACGGTAGCCGGAAAACATTCCGGTGGGCCGGGGTATCTTCCGGAAAGTTCGACCCGAAGTCGTCACTGACAGTCCATAAGCACGAGCGGAATGATGCCGCCACCCTCACAATCGGAGGCGGCACTGGGGTTTCGGTGTGGGTATCAGCTGAACATGCTGCCAGCGCCCGAGCCGCTGCCAGTGAGCGAACCGAAGTCGATGCACAACGATCCCGAGCACTCGACGGCGATCACCGACACCGTGTCGTCGGCGCTGTCCGTGACGTAGACACGGTTACCGAATGGGGAGACTGCCACAAATGCTGGCGCCCCGCCCACCGGGATGGTCTCGATGACGCTGTTGCCGGCGGTCTCGATCACCGGCACTGAATCATCACCGGTATCGGCGACGTAGACGCGGGACCCGTTGGGAGTGACCGCCACCCCGGCAGCGCCGACCCCGACCGCCACGGTGGTGACCACGCTGTTTCCGGCGGTCTCGATCACCGACACCGTTCCATCGTCGTTGTTGCCCACGTAGACCCGGGACCCGTCCGGAGTGACCGCCACCCCGAGCGGGCCATTTCCGACCCCGACGGTCGTGGCCACGGTGTTGTCGACGGTTTGGATCACCGACACCGTGTCGCCTCCGGTGTTGGTGACGTAGACGTGGGACCCGTTGGGGGTGACCGCCACCCCGATAGGGAAGCTCCCGACCCCGACTGTGGTGACCACGGTGTTGTCGACGGTTTGGATCACCGACACCGAAGGACCTCCAGTGTTGGTGACGTAGACGTGGGACCCGTCCGGGCTGACCGCCACCCCGAAGGGGTCGTCGCCGACCGGAATGGTGTCGACCACGGCGTTGCCGAAGGTGTTGATCACCGACACCGTGTCGTCATCTCGGTTGGTGACGTAGACGCGGGACCCGTCCGGACTGACCGCCACCCCAAGCGGGAAGGGCCCGACCGAAACGGTGTCGACCACGGTGTTGCTGAGGGTGCTGATCACCGACACCGTATCGTCGCTGGCGTTGGCAACGTAGGCGCGGAACCCGTTCGGGTTCACTGCCACCCCGTTCGGGAAGTCCCCCACCGGGATTGTGTCGATAACGGTATCCGCGGCAGCGGTCGCGGCGCCCATCCAGGCTGTACCGAGCACCATCGCGACAACGGCGAACAACCCGAGCACGAGACGCCGCGCCTGCGCACGAATCGCGGTGTACCTGCGGAAACTACTGTGGTGATTCACATTTCTCTCCTGCCGGAAGGGAAACGAAAGGATCAACCATGCAGTGACGCCAGCGGGCAACCAGCTCGAATTACCAGCCCAGGGCAGGCTAACAATTACACTTTGCTTTCGAGGCCACGACTCGCCGAAAGTCACCAACGAACCCCTGTGACGGCACCACCTCGAGGTCACCGGTGACGACGACCGTGGGACTTTCGGTACGCGAATCAGCTGAACGCGCTGCCAGCGCCCGAGCCGCTGCCAGTGAGCGAACCGAAGTCGATACACAACGATCCCGAGCACCTCTCGACTGCGATCACCGACACCGTGTCGTCGGAAAAGTTGGTGACATAGACACGGAACCCGAGCGGGGAGACCGCCACGAAGGCAGGGTCATCCCCGACGGGTACGGTCTCGACCACCGTGTTCCCGGCGGTTTCGATCACCGACACCGTGTCATCCAGGGTGTTCGTGACGTAGACGCGGGATCCGTCCGGGGTCACCGCCAACCCGAACGCGCTAGTACCGACCGGAACGGTGTCGACCACCGTGTTCCCGGGGGTCTCGATCACCGACACCGTGTCATCCAGGGTGTTCGTGACGTAGACGCGGGACCCGTCCGGGGACACCGCCACCTCGGACGGATCGTCGCCGACCGGAACGGTGTCGACCACGGTGTTGCTGGCGGTTTCGATCACCGACACCGAGTCCTCGAAAGCATTGGTGACGTAGACGTGAGATCCGTCCGGGGTCACTCCCACATCGGACGCGCCGTTACCGACCGGAACGGTGTCGACCACGGTGTTGCTGGTGGTATCGATCACCGACATCGTGAAGTTGAAAAGGTGGGCGACATAAACGCGGGACCCGTCCGGCGACACCGCCAATCCGCGAGGTACATCCCCGACCGCGATGGTGTCGACGACGGTGTTGCTGGTGGTATCGATCACCGACACCGTGCCGCCTCCGGAGTGGGTGACGTAGACGCGGGACCCGTCGGGGGTGATCGCCACCCCGAAGGGGCCGTTCCCCACAGGAACGGTGTCGACGACATTGTTCCCTACCGTTCTAATCACCGACACCGAATCGTCGGCATTGTTGGCGACGTAAGCGCGGGACCCGAACGGGGACACCGCCACCCCGAGAGGTGAGCCCCCCACCGGAACTGTGTCGATAACGGTATCCGCCGCCACCGCCCCCGCACCGATTCCGGCCATACCCAGCACCATCGCAGAAACAGCTGCCACCCCGAACATCACACGCGGGACGCGCCCACCGACCGCGCGTCGACCTCGAAAACCACTGTGCCAATTCACATCTCTCTCCTACCGTGTAGGAACAAAGTGGACAGGCCATGCAGAGCGGTCTTGGTGGTCGGATCCGACCACCCGTCGATCGGAGGCTAACACCAAATTCGAGTCAAACCTCGGTTCCGCCGTACGACGCGCACAACCAGCAGGCTGCATATCAAGTGAATGGGCGGCAACGATGGACACGAGCTGCCACGTCGCCGTCGGCAGATGCAAGTCGGCAACCACATGACGCCGCCACCCACGATCGCAGGGTGGCGGCGTCCTTACTGTTTCGGCGTGGTTGTCACAGATGAGGGCGCTGCCCGTCGAACCACCTTCAGGCGGGTTGACTACTGCCCGTCACCGATCAGGAGTCGGAGCACAACGATCCGGAGCACGTCTCGTCGGCGATCACCGACACCGTAGAGTTCATATGGTTGGTGACGTAGGCGTTGGACCCGTTCGGGCTCACCGCAACCCCGGGGGGACCGTCCCCGATGGTGGCGGGGTCGACAATGTGTGGCTGGAGGTATCGATCACCGCCAGCGTGTCGTGGACAGCGTCGGTGACGTAGGCGCGGGTTCCATCCGGACTCACCGCAACCCCGAGTGGGCCGTCCCCGATGTTGACCACGTCGACCACGGTGTTGCCGACGGTCTCGATCACCGACACCGTTCCGCCGTTGTTGTTGCCGACGTAGACCCGGGATCCGTCCGGAGTGACCGCCGCCCAGAGCGGGAAGATCCCGACCTCGACTGTGTCGACCACGGTGTGGCTCACGGTCTCGATCACCGACACCGAATTGTCCAAACCATCGGCGGTGTAGACCCGCGACCCGTCCGGACTAACCGCTACCCCGAAAGGACCGTCGCCCACCGGAATGGTGTCGACCAGGGTGTTGCCGGCGGTCTCGATCACCGACACCGAATCGCCACCGGTGTTGGCGACATACACGCGGGACCCGTCCGGGGTGACCGCCACCCCGTTCGGGAAGATCCCGACCCCGACTGTGTCGACCACGGTGTGGCTCACGGTCTCGATCACCGACACCGTTCCGTCGTCGTTGTTCGAGACGTAGGCGCGGGAGCCGTCCGGGCTCACCGCAACCCCGAAGGGGCCGCCACCGGCGGGAATGGTGTCGACCACGGTGTTGCCGGCGGTCTCGATCACCGACACCGTTCCGCTGTTGTTGTTCGAGACGTACGCGCGGGAGCCGTCCGGGCTCACCGCCACCCCGCGGGGGAAGTCCCCGACCACGACGGTGTCGACAACCGTATCCGTGAACGTGTCGATCACCGTTACCGAATCCTCACCGGTGTTGGCGACGTAGGCGCGGGACCCGTCCGGGGTGACCGCCACCCCGGACGGGAAGTTCCCCACCGGAATTGTGTCGATGAGGGTGTCCGCTGCCACCCCGCCCATACCGATCCCGGCCATACCCAGCACCATCGCCGACAATGTCGTCACCGAGAACATCAGATTGGCGGCGCGCTTCCCCGCCGTGCGATGACCTCGAAAACCACTGAGCCGTTTCACATCTCTCTCCCGAATCAGGGCGACAAGACGGACAGGCGATGAAGTACGACAACCGGGAACCGGATCCGACCACACGCTGACATGAGGCTAACAATCGCAGTTCGGATCAGACCCCGGAATCAGTGAGAGACCGCACATCTACCAGGACAGGCGAGCACCATCGGCGATCGTGTCGGTGGCGGCACACGTTCTTCACCGCGGCGCGGGTGTCAGCTGAACATGCTGCCGGCCCCCGAGCCGCTGCCCGTCAATGACCCGAAGTCGATGCACAGCGACCCGAGGCACTCCTCTATGGCGATCACCGACACCGTGTCGTCGAAAGAGTTGGCGACATAGGCGCGGGATCCGTCCGGGGTGATCGCCACACCGAACGGACCGTCCCCAACCGTGACGGTGGTGATCACCATGTTCGTGCCGGTATCGATCACCGACACATTGCCACTGATGAGGTTGGTGACATAGGCGAACGCTCCGTCCGGGGTGATCGCGACGTCTTGAGGGAAGTTCCCCACCGCGACGGTGGTGACCACCATGTTCGTGCCGGTGTCGATCACCGACACCTGGGCGGAACCCTGATCGGCGACGTAGGCGAACGCCCCGTCCGGGGTGATCGCCACCCCTCCCGGAGTGTTCCCGACCGCGACGGTGGTGATCACCATGTTCGTGCCGGTGTCGATCACCGACACATCACTGTCGACAACGTTGGTGACATAGGCGAACGCTCCGTCCGGGGTGATCGCCACCCCCTCCGGGCCGTTCCCGACACCGACGGTGGTGATCTCGGTGTTAGTGCCGGTGTCGATTACCGACACATCGTTGTCGTTGGCGTTGGCCACATAGGCGAACGCTCCATCCGGGGTGATCGCCACCCCTTGAGGCAAGTCCCCTACCGGGACGGTGGCGATGACGGTGTCCGCCGCCGCCACGCCTGCCCCCATCCCGGCCAGACCTAGCACCAACGCGACAACGGACATAAACCCGAGCACGATCCGCCGCGCCTGCGTAAGGATCGTGGGGTTCCTGCGGAAACTACTGTGGTGATTCACATTTCTCTCCTGCCAGAGGGGAAACGAAAAGATCAACCATGCAGTGATGACGGCCCGCAGCCAGTTTCGATCACCAGCCGAGGGCAGGCTAACAACCACACTCTGATCTCGAGCCCACGACTCGCCGAACTCACCGACGAACCCCAGTGACGGCGTCATCCTCCCGGCCGCTGCGGCACCGTCACCGGGGTCCCCGGTGCGGATGTCAACTGAACACGCTGCCGGCCCCGGACCCTGTACCAGTAAGCGAACCGAGGTCGATGCACAGCGACCCGAGGCACTCCTCGACGGCGATCACCGACACCGTGTTGTCGAAAGAGTTGGTGACGTAGACGCGGGACCCGTCCGGTGTCACCGCCACCCCGAACGGGCCGTCCCCGACCGCAACAGTCTCGATGACCGCGTTCGTCGCGGTCGCGATCACCGATACCGAAGCGCCACCATTGTCGGCAACGTAGACGCGGGACCCGTCCGGGGTGACCGCCACCCCGCGCGGGGAATCCCCGACCGTGATGGTGTCGACTTCGGTGTTTGTGCCGGTGTCGATCACTGACACCGAATCGCCGATAAGGTTGGTGACGTAGACGTGGGACCCGTCGGGGGTGACCGCCACCCCGGACGGGGTGTCCCCGACGGTGACGGTGTCGACCACCGTGTTACCGACCGTCTCGATCACCGATACCGTGTCGTCGAAGAGGTCGGCGACGTAGACGTGGGACCCGTCCGGGGTGACCGCCACCCCGAACGGGCCGTCCCCGACGGTGACGGTGTCGACCACCGTGTTACCGACCGTCTCGATCACCGATACCGTGTCGTCACCCAAGTCGGTGACGTAGACGTGGGACCCGTCCGGGGTGACCGCCACCCCTGTCGGGAAGCCCCCGACGGTGACGGTGTCGACCACCGTGTTACCGACCGTCTCGATCACCGATACCGTGTCGTCATTACGGTTGGGGACGTAGACGTGGGACCCGTCCGGGGTGATGGCCACAAGGAACGGTCCGTCCCCGACCGTGACGGTGTCGACGACCGTGTTACCGACCGTCTCGATCACCGACACCGAATCACCCAACTCATCAGCGACGTAGGCGCGGGCCCCGTCCGGGGTGATCGCCACCCCTATCGGTTGATCTCCGACCGGAATTGTGTCAATGACGGTGTCGGCCGCCGCGCCCCCCGCTCCCAGCCCGAACATACCGAGCACCATCGCGGCTACGGTGGTCAAAGGGAGCAAGAGGCGTCGGACCTGCCCGCGAATCGTGGGGTTCCTGCGGAAACTACTGTGGTGATTCACATTTCTCTCCTGCCAGAGGGGAAACGAAAGGATCAACCATGCAGTGATGACGGCCCGCAACCAGTTTCAATCACCAGCCAAGGGAAGGCTAACAACCACACTCTGATTTCGAGCCCACGACTCGCCGCATCTCCTCAACGACCACTGGGCAGCACCAGAAGGGCCTGAGCACCCAGACTCCCGCCGGGCGAGGCTTTCAATTGCGGGCCGAGAGTGCACGGGCCAGCGTGGGCCCGATGATCGCCAGGGCAGGCGGCCCGATCATCTCGTTGTGCTCGCAGTCCACCTCGTACTCGTGGATGAGGCCGGCCACGAGCGGACGCCACTCGTCCGCCGAGTGCGACCGGGCGGCGCCCTCCCCGTTTCGCGCAGCCGGGAAGATGAGCAGGTCACCGTTGTAGACCTGCGGGACGTACTGGTGCCCGAGCTGCCTGGAGATCTCGTACCCTGCGGCGATCCGCTCGAGGTGCCGCCCCTGTACTCCGGTATCGGTCCCGAACGACTCGTCGATCAACGTGGCCGCGCTTTCGTAGGTCATCTCGCCATCAACATCGAAGTCGAGTCCCAGCCCGCGCAGAAGATCCCGGATATCGAGTTCGCCGGACAGCGGGTCTTCGCCGGTGCTCGGATAGCTGTCCATGATCGCAAGCGTGGCAACTTCGTCGCCCGATCTCTGCAGTTCAACGGCCATTGCGTGTGCGATGATTCCTCCGAGCGACCACCCGAGCAGATCGTACGGCCCCTCCGGCTGTATCGCCTTCATCTCCGTGACGTAGCGGTGTGCTAGCTGTTCCATCGACCGGTATTCGCTGTCATCGCTGATCGTGGGCAACTGCAGTCCATACACGGGCCGGGCCGGAGGCAGATGCCGCACCAACCCGGCGTACCCCCAAGACAGTCCGATAGCCGGATGCACGCAGAACAACGGTCTGCCGGATCCCTGTGCTCGTAGCGGAATCACCACGGCAAGTGCATCTTCCACCCCGACATTTCGGGTCGGGTCTTCGAGGCGGCGAGCGATCCCCGCCGGCGTCGGATCGAGGAACATCCATTGCAGCGCGACGCCGCGATCGAGTCTGGCCTGCAATGCACCGACGACTTTGGTGGCGAGGAGGGAGTTTCCGCCGAGGTCGAAGAAGCTATCGGCGGTGCCCACCCTGTCCACCCCGAGAATGTCGGCGAACAGTTCCACGATCACCTGCTCGGTCTGCGTGGCCGGAGCACGGTACGCGGCGGCGTTCGAACCGAATTCCGGTGCGGGCAGCGCTTTTCGGTCAAGCTTACCGACCGGGGTCATCGGAATCTCATCGAGCACGACCACCGCAGATGGCACCATGTGTGCGGGCAAACGCTCGGCGGAATAGGAGCGCAGTTCCGTCGGCTCCACGTCCCGTCCGTGTCGAGCGCGCACATAGGAGGCGAGCACGGTGGATCCGGACGGTCCGGTGTGACCGATGGTGGCGGCGAAGGCAACCGCCGGGTGGCCTGCGAGGACGGCGTCTATTTCCCCGAGTTCGATACGGAAGCCACGAACCTTGACCTGGAAGTCACTGCGGCCCACGTACTGAAGGGTGAAATCGCGCCGCCACCGCACCACGTCCCCGGTCCGGTACATCCGGTCACCCGGCTTCCCGAAGGGACAGGCGACAAAGCGTTCCGCGGTGAGCGCTGTCGGGTTGTGATAGCCACGTGCCACGCCGGGCCCCGAAATGTACAACTCGCCGGGCACACCGACCGGGACGGGCTGAAGTCGCTCGTCGAGGACCAGAAACGCGAATCCCACCGCGGGTGCTCCGATGTTGGGGTCCTCACCGGGACGCATCGGCGCGCTGACACTGGCCTGGACCGTGGTTTCGGTGGGACCGTATCCGCTGTGCAGGCTGCGACCCGGAGCCCACTGGGCCACCAACTCGGGCGGGCAGGCCTCACCAACCAGATCCAGTACCCGAAGCAAATCGAGTCCGGTGTTGTCGAGTGCTGCGAGCGCGGTCGGTGTGATGGTGGCGTGGGTGACCTGCTCGCGGCGGAATAGTTCCGCCAACTCACTGCCGCCGAGGATGGTGGGCGGCACGATCACGACACGCGCCGAGGCGCTGAACGCCATCATCAGCTCGAACACCGACGCGTCGAAACTCGGGGAGGCGAAGTGCGACACCCGGGAATCGTGTGTGACCTGGAATCTTTCACGTGTTTCCGCGGCAAAGTTGGCCATGCCCCGGTGCGTGACGGTGACCCCCTTCGGTTTCCCGGTGGATCCAGATGTGTAGATGAGGTAGGCCGGGTGGGCCAGATACAACGGACTCGTCCGGTCCGCGTCGGTCACCGGCGCCGACGACACCCCCGCCACCTGCTCGGCAACATCCGCGTCGTCAAGGACCAGCCACGGAACCATGTCGGGCAGGTTGCTTTGGCTACCTCGCACGGTGAGGCCGAGTGAAGCCCGGCAGTCGGTGAGCATGTAGTCGATGCGCTCGCGCGGGTACCTGGGATCGACGGGCACGAAGGCCGCGCCGGCTTTGGTGACCGACCAGACCGATACCACCGATTCGATCGAGCGAGGCATTCCGAGTGCGACGAAGCTCTCCGGTCCGACGCCGTGGCGGTGGAGGACCCGCGCGAGTCGGTTGGACCACTCGTCGAGTTCTCGGTAGCTGATCTGGCGGCTCTCGCAGGACAGTGCCACCGCGTCCGGGTCGAACGCGACGGCTGCGGTCAGCAGGTCGGGCCAGAGCTTCGCGGGCACATCCGGTTTGCCACGGGCGGGCACCAAGGTCCGCGTCTCCAACTGGTCGAGGAGCGGGAGGTCGCCGATCGGCCGGTCGGGATTCTCGGTGACGGCTTCGAGTATCCGCACGAAACGGTCGGCGAATCCGCGAACGGTGTCGGCGTCGAAGATGTCGGTGGCGAAGTCGATGGCGCCGTTCATCCCTGCCGGCGCTCCGGTGGCGTCGAATTCCTCCGCCAGCAAGAATTCGAGATCCATCTTGACCACACCGAGCTGGGGGTCGATCCCCTGAACTTCCAGCCCCGGCAACATCAGGACAGGGCGCTCGTTGTTCTGAAACTCCAGCGAGACCTGGACGATGGGCGTGTACGCGGTCGATCGCGTCGGCCCGATCGCATCGACCACACGCTCGAAGGGGACGTCGGCGTGTGCAAAGGCGCCGAGATCCACTTCGCGACAATGCGCCGCCAGAGCGGTGAACGTCGCAGCCGCATCCACGTGCGTGCGTAGGGCGAGCGTGCCCACGAACATGCCCACGAGATCATCGAGCTCCGGTTCCCCGCGGCCGGCTATCGGCGTTCCGATCACGACATCGTCGGTGCCGCCCAGCCGGGCCAACAAAACGACGAGCGCGGCATGGACGGTCATGAAGTCGGTGGAATGCAGACTTCGCGACAGCGATCGGATGCGCCCATGAAGGTCGGCGTCGATGGAGAAGTGGATGCGGGCACCGCGGAAGGACTGCTGGGAGGGCCGATCCCGGTCGCTCGGCAGCTCCAACAGATCGGGCACACCCGCCAGGGTGGTCCTCCAGTAATCCAGTTGGGTCCCGATCAGGGACTCGGGGTCGTGCTCGGAACCCAGCAACTCCCGCTGCCACAAGGAATAGTCGGCATACTGCACCGGAAGTGGTGACCACCCTGGTGATCCGCCACCGGACCTGGCGCTGTATGCCGTCATCATGTCCCGCACAAGCGGGCCCATCGAGAACCCGTCCGCGGCGATGTGATGCACCACGACGGCGAGTACGTGCTCGGTCGCGGAAAGCGAGAACAGTCCAACCCTGATCGGGAGACTGGAAGTGACATCGAAGCCTGCCGAGACGAGCGGGGTGAGCTTCTCGCGGAGGTGGTGCTCGTCGGTCACGGGGACTGGGACCAAAGACGGCGCCGCACCCTCGGCGGACACAATCTGTTGCACCGACTCGGAACCACGGATCGGGAACATCGTTCGCAGTGACTCGTGCCGATCGATGACGTCGGTGATCGCCGAATTCAACGCTCGCACATCGAGTTCACCGCGCATACGCAACACGATGGGAATGTTGTAGGCGGCCGAGGTGGTATCGAGCTGGTTGATGAACCACATGCGCTGCTGAGCGAACGACAGAGGAATGTCGTCAGGCCGCGGATGGGCTGCGAGCATCGGACGTACGGTCGGCCCCGCGCCGGCGTGACCGATCCGTGCCGCCAACGCGGCGACCGTCGGCGCCTCGAACAGATCACGCACCCCGTTGTCGGTGCCAAGCAACGCCCTCAACCGCGACATCACCCGTGTCGCACTCAGGGAGTTGCCGCCGATGTCGAAGAACGCCGCGTCGGCAGCTACATGCTCGAGACCGAGTACCTCCGCGAAGACGGAGGACACCGTCTCCTCGATCGGACCGACCGGTACCCGGGATCGACCGGCTCCCGAGTAATCGGGCTCCGGTAATGCCTTGCGATCCAATTTGCCCACTGCGGTCAGCGGAATGCGTTCGAGCACCATGATGGAATCGGGCACCATGTGAGGCGGCACGCGCTCGGCGAGGCGGCGGGTGAGTACGACAGCGTCGAGGGTGCTGCCCGACGCCGGTACGACATAGGACACCAGCAGGGTGTCCCCCGCAGGCCCGCGGTGCGTTACGGTCGCGGCGAAGCCGACGTCTGGCTCCGACATGAGTGCCGAGTCGATCTCGCCGAGTTCGACGCGGAAACCGCGAACCTTGACCTGGAAGTCACTGCGACCCACGAACTCGATGCTGCGACCGGCCGTCCACCGCACGATGTCGCCGGTGCGGTACATCCTCTCGCCGGGGCTGGAGGGGTCGGCGATGAATCGCTCCGCCGTCAGTGCAGGTCGCCGGTGATATCCGCGGGCCAGCCCGGGACCGCCGAGATACAACTCCCCTTGGGCTCCCACGGGGACCGGTTGCAAGCGACTGTCGAGCACCAGTGCCGTTACACCGCGGATGGGCCCGCCGATGGTGATCGGTTCCCCGGGAACCATGGGTTCGCTGATGTCGGACATGATCGTCGTCTCGGTCGGCCCATAGGCGTTGTGCAGCCGCCGACCCGGTGCCCAACGGCCCACGAGTTCGGGTGGGCACGCCTCGCCGCCGAACACCAGGTCCGTCAGATGTTCCAGCCCGGCGGGATCGAGGGACGCCAGCGCCGCGGTTGTGATGAACGCGTGGGTGACTTCCTGCTCCGCCAGGAGCCGGGCCAGCTCCTCGCCGCCGAACACCGTCGTGGGTGCGATCACCATCGTTGCGCCCGCTCCGAATGCCTGCAGGTATTCGAACACCGATCCGTCGAAGCTGGGCGTGGAAAAGTGCAGGGTCCGGGACTGCGCCGTCGCCCCGAGCCGTTCGAGCTGATCGAGGGCGAAGTTGTCCAGTCCGCGATGGGTGACCACCACTCCCTTGGGTCTGCCCGTCGACCCCGACGTGTAGATGACGTAGGCGGCGGTGTCCAGGGTGATCGGACCGGTTCGGTCGGCATCGGTCACCGGCCCGGCAGACTGCTGCGCGCATTCGGATGCGAACTCTGCTTCGTCAAGGGCGAGCCAACGCGCGCCGCCGGGGAGTCGGCTCCGGTGCTCGGTCGTGGTCACACCGAGGGTTGCTCCGCAGTCGGCGAGCATGTCGTTGATGCGCTCATCGGGGTAGTTCGGGTCGATCGGGACGAATGCCGCCCCGGTCTTTGCCACGGCCCACACCGCCAGCACGGACTCGACGGATCGCGGTATACCGATCGCCACGGATGTTTCGGGGCCCGCACCCCGGCCGATGAGTGCGCGGGCAAGATAATTCGATCGTTCATCCAGATCGCCGTAGCTGACCTCGATGGTCTCGAAGGGTGCGGCGGTGTAGGACAGGGCGATCGCATCCCGGTCCAGCGTGACCGCTTGTTCCAGAATCTGCGGCAGAGTGCGGGTCGATCCACCCGGGCGGCCGCGAACCGGTACGAAATCGGTGCGCTCGCGGTCGGTCAGCAGCGACAGCGCGGCCAACGGCCGGTCGGGGGTGGTGCAGGCGTCGAGGACCCGCAGCACGCGCCCCGCGATGGCCTCGACCACTTCCAACTCGAAGACGTCGGGGAGGTATTCGAATTTCAGGCGTAGGCGAGTATCGACGGACGCCACCAGGCTCAGCGGATAGTGGGCGGAATCTCGTGCGGTCACTCCGGCGACGCGCATTCCGGCCGTATCGGTGTCGGCCGAGAGTCCCACCCGGTCGACCGGGTAGGACTCGAACACGGTCAACGTATCGAATCCGACCTCCGGCCCTGTCACGTACTGAATGTCCGCGAGGCCGATGTAGTGGTGGTCCAGCAACGCTGCCTGCTCGGCCTGCACCCGTTCCAGCAGTGCCCCCACCGTTTCGGCGGGGCGCAGCCTGATTCGGACGGGCAATGTGTTGATGAACAGTCCGATCATCGACTCGATGCCTGCCAGTTCTGGGGGTCGACCCGAGACGGTGGAACCGAACAGTACGTCGTCGCGACCGGTCAACGCACCGAGCACGATCCCCCAGGAAACCTGCACGAGAGTGTTGAGTGTCAGTCCACGTGCACGCGCGAGCTCGCGCAGGATGGTGCTGCGATCCTCGTCCAGGTCGAACACCCACTCCCGTGCCAGGGTCGACGACTCCCCGCCTCGAACACCCGGGACGAGCAGCGTCGGTCCTTCCACCCCGGCGAGGGCCTCGGTCCATACCTCTCGGGAGGCCTCCAGATCGCGCTGCTCGCGCCACGCCAGATAGTCGCGGTACTCACGTACACGCGACAAGGGCGACGGGTCGGCGTCTGCGGCATACAGTTTCAGCAGCTCCCCGAACAGCAAGGGCATCGACCACCCGTCCAGGAGGATGTGATGGTTGGTCGATACCAGCCGGAACCGGTTCTGCCCGGTAGCGATCAGCATGAACCGGATCAGCGGGGCGCGGGTCATGTCGAATGGACGGATCCGGTCCTCGGCAAGCAGTCGCTCGACCTCGGACGCGGCGGCACCCTCGTCGAGACCCGTCAGATCGAATTCGCGCCAGGCCGCCTCCACGTGTTGCCGAACGACTTGAACCGCGTTGCCGTCGGCGTCGTGCAGGAAGGCTGTACGCAGGTTGGCGTGCCTGGCCAGCAGGGCGTCGACCGCTCGCCGCAGTCGTTGCTCATCCACGTCACCGACGAGATCGAGCGTCACCTGCACCAGATAGACATCCAGTGAGTCGTCGGCGAGTTCGTGGTGGAAGAGCATGCCCGCCTGCAGCGGCGACAGCGGCCACACATCAGTCAGGTCCGGGCACCGGACTTCGAGCGCCGCGACCGCGTCCTGCCGGAGTTCGACGAGGTCGAAATCCGACGGGGTGAATCCGCCCCCACCCGACTCCACGTGCGCACCGAGAGCGCCGAGGGCTCGTACCCACAGCCGAGCTAGATCGTCGACCTCTTCGCCGGTCAGGACTCCCGGAGGGTAGGTCCAGGTGGAGTTCAGCGCAGGTCCGTCGTCCGAGTCGACGATCATCGCATTGATGTCGACGACAGCGGTGACGGGCATCTGAGCGCCCGATGCTGTGCGTAGTCCGGATTCGTCGACCGGCACCCACCCCTCACCGGTATCCGTTCCGGTCGGACCCAACCGTCCGAGATAGTTGAAGCTGATCTGGGGTGACGGACGCGATGAAAGGACTTGGGCTGTCTCGCTGTTCAGGTATCGCAGCAGACCGAAACCGATGCCGTGGTCGGGAATGGCACGCAACTGCTCTTTGACCGTCTTCATAGCGGCCGCCGCTGACGGGCCGCCCTCGAACGCATCATCGAGGTCCACGCCGCGAAGGTCGAATCGCATCGGGAAGATCGAGGTGAACCAGCCAATCGTGCGGGAGAGATCGGCGCCCGGCACCACCTGCTCCTCACGACCGTGCCCCTCGAGACTCATCAGTGCCGCTGGGAGGTCGACACCGCGCTCTCGTCGCCATCGGATCAGCGCCATGGTCAGTGCCGTCAGCAACGCGTCCCTCACGCTGCCGTGGAATGCCTGCGGCACCTTTGTCAGAAGAGTTTCGGTCAACGCGGCGGGAAGTCGTACCTCGATGTCTGCTGTAGAGGCGGCGGTGTCCGTGACGTCGAGCGGGCGTGAACCCAGTACCGGGTCGGGTGAATCCAGGATCTTTCGCCAGAGTTCGACCTCGGCGGTGGCGTGGGGTTCACGCGCCACGTCGCCGAGCGCATGGGCCCACCGGCGCATCGACGTCCGTGGCGGCTCGAGCGTCGGTGCCGCGCCGGACTGCAGTTGCGCGCACGCCAGGGCGAGGTCGGGGATCAAGATCCGCCAGGACACACCGTCGATCGCCAGGTGGTGGATGGTGATCAGCAACCGGCCGTCCGCGCGGTGGCCCGCATCGAGCCATACCGCCTGCATCATCACTCCCGACTCCGGGTCGAGCTGCTCGAGCGCCGCATCGAGTTCGGTCGCGGCAACCTCGGAGGTTTCGGCCCGCACACGAACCCGGCGGAACACCGTGTCCGCGCGCACCGCGCCCGCTGCTTGCACCTCCATCGACCAGCCCTCCTCGGTGCGCGAGGTGCGGTACACGCGCGCCCGCAGGAGGTCGTGTCGGTCCAGCACGGCCTGCAGGCCCCGGATCAGAGTGTCCTCGTCCAATGTCGCGGGGAGCGTGAACATGGCGGACTGTGAGTAGCGGCGGAAATCCCCACCACGTTCGAGCATCCACCGCACGATCGGCGTCAGCGGAACCTCGCCGATGCCACCCCCGGGCAGTTCGTCGAGCACGACCGCTTCGTCTCCCGTCGCGGCTGCCTCTGCCAGCCTCGCAACGGTTTTGCGCTCGAACACATCTCGCGGCGAGATCAGTACCCCGGCCGCCTTCGCGCGGGTGACCAGCTGGATGGACATGATCGAGTCCCCGCCGATGGTGAAGAACGAGTCGTCGACACCCACCGAGTCCAGGCCCAGAACTTCGGCGAACAAGTCGGCGAGGATCCGTTCGGTGTCGGTGACCGGACTGCGGCCCGCGCTCACCTGCTGCTCGAAGTCAGGCTCGGGCAGCGCTTTCCGGTCGAGTTTGCCGTTCACCGTCAACGGCATCTCATTCAGAACCAGTACGGCCGCCGGCACCATGTACGGCGCCAATCTCTCCGCGGCAGCGTCGATTATCGCGGCCGGGTCGAGCGCGGCGCCGGTCTCGGCAACCACATACCCCACCAGTCGATCCTGGCGCACCGCGACCGCCGACTGCGCCACCGCCTCGCACGTGAGCAGTACCGACTCCACCTCGCCGAGTTCGATCCGGTAGCCCTTCAACTGCACCTGTAGGTCGTTGCGGCCGAGATACTCCAACTGTCCGGTCCCGGTCCACCTGCCGAGGTCACCGGACCGGTACATCCGAGAACCGGGGGCGAGCGGGTCGGCCACGAATCGTGTGGCGGTAAGAGCGGAGCGGCCGAGGTACCCACGTGAGACCTGCGCACCGGAAACGTAGATTTCGCCGACCACGCCCGGCGGCACCGGGTGCAGTCGCCGGTCGAGCACGTAGACACCCAACCCGGGAAGTCCCCTGCCGACTACCGAGGCGGATCCGGCTGCCGCGAGATTCCGGAAGATCGGCAGATGAGTGACGTGCACGGTCGTTTCCGTGATGCCGTACATGTTGATCAGCGTTGGCATGGTGTCGCCCCGACGCGCGTACCACTGCGCCAGTTGCCCGAATTCGAGGGCCTCGCCGCCGAAGATTACGTACCGCAGAGACAAGGCGGGGCCACCGGCAAGACGATCCGTCTCCGCCAGTTGGTAGAAGGCCGAGGGGGTCTGGTTCAGGACCGTGACGCCTTCACGCTGCAGGAGTTCGAGAAACCTCTCGGGCGAGCGTGCGGTGAAGTAGTCCACCAGAACCAGTCGGCCACCGTGTGCGAGCGCGCCCCACATCTCCCACACCGAGAAGTCGAATGCGGTGGAATGGAACATCGTCCACACGTCCGCCGGACCGAACTCGAACAGCGGCTGCGCATTCGCCAGCAACGTGACCACGTTTCGATGGCTGACCTGAACGCCTTTCGGCCGCCCGGTCGAACCCGAGGTGTAGATCACGTAGGCTGCCGAATCCGGGTGCAGTCGAATTCGACGATCCCGGTCGGCCACGGGCCGGGAAGAACACTGCTGCATCGCCTCCAGTACCTCGGGGGCGTCCACGACGACCAATGGAATGTCGGGCAGCTCGATCGTCCGGGCATCCGCGGTCGTGGTGAGCACACACTGCGGCCGGGCGTCGTTCAGCACGAACGAGAGCCGCTCGGTCGGAGAGGTCGCGTCCAGCGGCAGGTAGCCGGCTCCCGACTTCACCACCGCCAGCAACGCCACCACCAAATCGATCGACGGCGTCATACACACGGCCACCAGTGTTTCCGCGTCCGCCCCTCGCGACAGCAGCAGTCTCGCCAGCCGGTTGGCCCGCTCGTCGAGTTCGCGGTACGTCGCCGACGTGTCCTCACAGCGCACCGCGACAGCGTCACCGTCGGATGCCGCGGCCTGATCGAACAAGTCCACCAACGACACCGGTGCGACGGTGGTTCCCGGTCTGTACGCGGAGGTGAGCAGGAGTTCACGTTCGGGAGCGCTGAGGATTTCGATGTCCCCTACGGGCACCGTCGGGTCCGTGGACACCGCTCCGACCACGTGCACGAAGCGCTCGGCGAGACCCTCCACCGACCCGCGGTCGAGCACATCGGTCGCGTACCGGAAGCCGGCGGTGATCCCGGCCGGTTCCCCGCGTTCGTCGACCCGTTCTGCCAGGCTCAGCTGAAGATCGAACTTCGCCACGTCCAGATCGACGTCGAGAGACTCGGCGGTGAGCCCCGGCAGTTCCAGCTGTGTACGGGTGGCGTTCTGGAACTCGAGCAGCACCTGGAACAGGGGTGCATGTGCGGTGGACCGCTCCGGTGCGAGTTCGTCCACCAAACGTTCGAAGGGGACGTCCGCATGCTCGAACGCCCCGAGGTCCGCCGACCGCACCCCAGTGAGCACATCCGCGAAAGACGATCCCGGTGTCACCGTCGTTCGGAGCACGAGTGTGTTGACGAACATGCCCACCATCTCGTCGAGCGCGGCGTGGCCACGGCCCGCGATCGGTGTCCCGACGACTACGTCTTCGGATCCCGACACCCTCTCCAGGAGCACTGCCAGTGCCGCATGCATCACCATGAACAACGTCGAATTACTCTGGTGCGCAATGTTGGTCAGAGTGCGATGCACTTCGGGTGCAATCTCGAACGCGACGACGGCACCGTCGAAGGACCGCTGCGCGGGCCGAGGCCGGTCCAGTGGCAAGGCCAGCACGTCCGGGATGCCCGACAACGTCCGGGTCCAGTATCGGAGCTGCCTCGACATCATCGAGTCGGGTTGCTCCTCCGTACCCAGAATCTCCCGCTGCCACAGGGCGTAGTCGGCGTACTGCACGGGCAACGGCGCCCAATCGGGCGTCTGCTGTCGTGCGCGTGCGGTGTAGGCGAGCACTAGGTCGCGGGCCAAGGGACCCATCGAGACGCCGTCGGCCGCGATGTGATGCACCACCATCGCGAGCACGTGACGCTCGGGAGCGAGTCGCAATAGCTCTACCCGGAGCGGAACCTGCCCGGCGACATCGAACCCGACGCCGAAGAGGGCGGTGAGCGTGCCTCTCAGATCCCGCTCGGAGACCGGGGTGGGGATGAGATCCGGTGTGGCGACTCCGGAATCGACGATCACTTGCCGGGGCCCCTCGGCGGAGCCGGGAAACACGGTTCGCAATGTCTCGTGACGCTCCACGACGTCACCGACCGCCGCCGCCAGTGCCGCCAGATCCAGCGCTCCGTCCAGTTGCAGAGCGACCGGGATGTTGTAGGCGGACGAGGCGGTGTCGAACTGGTTGATGAACCACATGCGCTGCTGCGCCAGCGAAAGCGGGATCCGATCGGGACGCGGCCTGGCGGTAAGCTCCGCGGAAGCCGAGCTCGGCACCCCTGACGACTCGATCCGGGCCGACAGATCCGATACCACGGGCGCATCGAACAACGCCGCGACAGTCAGTTCGGTGTCGAGCACGCGGTTGATACGTCCGACTGCTCGTGTGGCACTGAGCGAGTTACCGCCCAGGGCGAAGAAACCGTCGTCCGCACCGACGCGGTCGATGCCGAGGACGTCGGCGAAGGCTGTGGCGACCGCCGCCTCGACGGATGTGCTCGGTGCGCGATACTCGGTCGTGCCGATTTCCGGTTCGGGTAGTGCTTTCCGGTTGAGCTTGCCGTTCGCGTCCACTGGTAGTTCCGAGAGCACGACTATCACCGAGGGCACCATGGAGTCGGGAAGCGCGGCCCTTGCGGCCTCGAGCACGGTATCCGGATCGATCACCGCCGCACCGGCCGGCACCACGTACCCGGCCAGATAGTCACCAGACGGCCCGTCACCGCGCAGCACCACCACCGCCTGCGCAAGATCGCCCCGACGCAACAGCACGGCCTCGATCTCTCCCAACTCGATCCGCTGGCCCCGCAACTTGACCTGAAAATCGGTACGACCCAGGTACTCGAGCTGCCCCGACGGCAACCACCGCACCAGATCCCCGGTGCGATACAACCGCGAACCCGCCGGCACTCCCGGCGACCGAGCCCCGAACGGGTTCGCCACGAACCGATCCGCACTCAGGTCGGGTCGCCCCTGGTACCCGCGGGCCAACTGCACGCCCGCCAGATACAACTCCCCCGCCACCCCCACCGGGACTGGCCGCAACCGGACGTCGAGCACGTACGTTCGGGTGTTCCACACCGGCACCCCGATCGGCACCGACGCCACCGCCGGACCACCATCTTCGGTACCGGTCTCGTAGAAGGTCACATCCACCGACGCCTCCGTCGGCCCGTAAAGGTTGTGCAACCGCGCCGGGCTCATCCGATGCAGCCGTGCCGCCGTCGTCGGCGGTAACGCCTCACCGCTGGTGAACACCCGTCGCAGCGAAGCACACCCACCGAGATCCGCACCCGCCAAGAACACGTCGAACATCGACGGCACGAAGTGCACCGTGGTGACCGACTCGTCCCGGATCACTTCCTCGAGGTACACCGGATCACGATGGCCGTCCGGTTTCGCGATCACCAACCGGGCACCGGTCTGCAACGGCCAGAACAACTCCCACACCGACACGTCGAACGTCACCGGCGTCTTCTGAAGCACCACATCATCCGAGGACAGCCCGTACTGCTGTTGCATCCACCACAGCCGGTTCACGATCGACTCGTGCGAAACGGTCACGCCCTTGGGTCGCCCGGTCGAACCGGAGGTGAAGATCACGTACGCCGGATTACCCGGGTGCAGCGGTGCCACCCGATCGTCATCTCGGACGGGACGGGCGTCGAAACCGGAGACATCCAGTGTGTCCACCCGCACCACCGGCACCCCCGTGGGCACCGTCACTTCATCCGCGGCCGTGGTCAATACGAGCACCGGATCGGCCGTCCCCATCACGTGCGCGATCCGTTCGACAGGCTGATCCGGGTCGATCGGTACGTACGCGCCGCCGGCCTTGACCACCGCATAGATTCCCACCAGCATCTCCACCGACCGGCGGACGGCAACCCCCACCGAGGTCTCCGGACCGACACCCGCCGAGATCAAGTACCGGGCCAACCGGTTCACCTGGGCGTCGAACTCCGCATACGAGAGCACCGTCGAGCCGAACACGATCGCCGGTGCCTGCGGGCTCCGGGTCACCTGTGCATCGAACAACTCGGCCAACGACATCACCGGCACCACACGGTCGGTCGCGTTCCAGGCATCGACCACCAGATCCCGCTCGCCCGGCCCGAACACCTCCACGTCACCGACCGTGGTGCCCACATCACGGGCGATGGCCCCCAGAATCAGAGCCAAACGCTCGCCGAACCCCTCCACCGTCGCACGATCGAACACATCCGGCTGATAGCGCAGATTCAGCCGCAGTCGTGGTTCGAGAATCGACGTGAGCGTGACCGGATAGTGCGTGGCGTCGCGGGCATCGAGACCGGTCACCCGCATTCCCCTGATATCGGTGTTCCCGTCCAACCCCGAGGTGTCGATCGGGTAGGACTCGAACACCGAGAGAGCGTCGAACAGGTTGCCCAGGCCCGCCCGCGACTGGATCTCACCGAGGCCTAGGTAGTGGTGGTCGAGCAGGGACGCCTGCTCCTCCTGCAGGCGCGTGACCAGCTCGGCGAAAGTCTCGTTCGGATCCACCCGCACGCGCACCGGCACGGTGTTGACGAACAGCCCCAGCATGTTCTCCACACCGGGCAGTTGCGGCGGACGACCCGAGACCGTGGCACCGAAGACTACGTCGTCGCGGGAGAGTAACCGGGACAGCAGCACCCCCCATGCCGCCTGCACGACCGTGTTCATCGTGACCCCAGCCCGCGCAACCAGCGTGGCGAGAGCATCGAGCACCGGGGCGCTCAGTTCGACGTCGATTTCGTGAGGAACACCGTGGAGCGCGGCCGCGGCTTGCGGCGCCAATAGCGTCGGCTCGTCGGCGCCGTCGAGCGCTTCTTCCCACACCCGGGCGGACGCGTCCGCGTCCCTGCTCGCCAGCCACTCCAGATACGTGCGATACGAGGAAGCCTCCGGCAGGACCGGCTCCTCGTCGCCGGCGTAGCGCACCAGCAACTCCCGCACCAGCAACGGCATCGACCAGCCGTCGAGGATGAGGTGGTGGTTGGTGATCGCCAGCACGAAGCGCCCGGGCGCGGTACGCACCAGCGTCAGGCGCAGCAGCGGAGGCCGGCCGAGGTCGAACCGGGCGGCGCGATCCTCGTCGAGGAGCCGTCCGAGCTCCGTCGCGGTGTCAGGTCCGGCGTCGGTGAGGTCCACCTCTCGCCACGGCACCACCACCTTCTCGACCACCAATTGAGCCGGGACCCCGTCGTCGTAGACGAACGCGGTCCTCAGATTCGGATGGCGAGCCAGCATCCCGGACATGGCGCTGCGCAGGCGCTCTCCATCGACCGCACCCTCGAGGTCGATGAGTAGCTGTGCCGTGTAGACGTCCGTCGACTCGGCGGCCAGTGAGGCGTGGAACAGCAGCCCGGACTGCAACGGTGACAGTGACCACGCATCCCGCAGCGAGGGGAACCGCTGCTCCCATCGTTCGATCTGTTGCTGGCTCACCGATACGAGCGGAACGTCGGACGGGGTCAGCCCACCGGTACCCGGCCGTGACGCGTGGGCAGCCAGCCCTTCGAGGGCGCGACGCCACAAGTCCGCGAACGCTGCCACCTGTGCCTCGTGAAGCACCCCACGGGGGAACGCGAACGTCGCCCTGAGCCGGGGTCCTTCTGCGCTGTCGTCGACGACGGCGTTGATGTCGATCACGGATGCGACCGGCATTCGAGGATTCTGGGTTCCACCGAGTGCACCGCTGCCCTCCACCGGCAGCCAGGCCTCCGTACCGCTGGTGGTGCTCATCCGACCCAGATAGTTGAAACTCACTTGCGGGGAAGGGAATCGACGCAGAGCCGACGAGGTCTCCGCGTCCAGATACCGCAACATTCCGAAGCCGATCCCATGATCCGGGATTGCGAGCAACTGCTCCTTGACGGCCTTCATCGCATGCCCTGCCGCGCGCCCCCCGGCCATCGCGTCGTCGACGTCGATTCCGGTGAGATCCATCCGTGCCGGGTACACGGTGGTGAACCATCCGACGGTCCGGGACAGGTCTGCTCCGGCGACGGCGCGCTCCTCACGGCCGTGCCCCTCCAGGGTGATCACAGAGTCCGAGATGTCGGCACCGTGCTCGCGCCGCCACACGATCAGTGCGAGTGTCACCGCGGTCATCAACCCGTCTGAGACGTTTCCGTGGAAGGCTTCCGGAAGCGCGGTGAGCAGTGCGCCCGTCACCGTCGGCGACACTTCGGAGGTGACGCGATCGACGGTGGCGGCGACGTCAACCGCGGGATCCAGCGGGCGCGATCCGATGAGAGGGTCGGGGCCATCGAGCATCTTCTCCCACAAACGGAGTTCATCCGTCCGTTGCCGCACGATGTCGCGCAACCCGTGCGACCAGCGCCGCATCGACGTTCCGACTGCGGGCAGCGCGGGAGTCGAACCCGCCTGGAGCTGCGAACACGCCGACGCGAGATCCGCAATGAGGATGCGCCACGAGACACCGTCGACTGCGAGGTGATGCACCACGACGAGCAGTCGCCCGGCCTCGTTCGGGGCGTCGAACCAGACCATCCGCATCAAGGTGGCGCTGGCTGGATCCAAGTGGTCGGCCGCAGCTTCGAGTTCTGAGGCCGCGAGCGCGGTGAAGCCGTCGCCGTCGACCGTTTCGATCGGCACCCGGTGGACCAGCGACTCCGCAGGCACCGACCCGGCCGGCAGCACCTCCATGCGCCATTGGCACTCGCCTGCGGCGGACAGGCGTGCACGGAGCATGTCGTGACGGTCGAGCAGCGCCTCGACGGCTCGAACGAGGACATCGTGGGTGAGTCCGACGGGCGATGCCAGCAACAGTGCCTGCGAAAACCTGTCGAGCCGCCCGCCGCCACCGCGCTCGAGCACCCATCTCACGACCGGCGTCAGCGGTAGGGGGCCGACTCCACCGCCCGGCAACTCGTCGAGCACCGCCACGTCGGCACTGTCGAAGCGGGCCGACTCGGCGAGACCGGCGACAGTCCTACGTTCGAACACGTCGCGGGGCGAGAGGATCACGCCGGATGCTTTGGCGCGCGCCACGAACTGTATCGACATGATGCTGTCGCCGCCCAGTGCGAAGAACGAGTCGTCCACACCCACCGAGTCCAGGCCGAGTACCTCCTTGAACAGTCCGGCGAGAAGGACCTCGGTCTCGGTTCGCGGGGGCCGACTCTCGGACACGGCAGCCACGAAGTCGGGCGCCGGAAGCGCTGCGCGGTCCAGCTTTCCGTGCACCGTCAACGGGAGCGCCTCGAGTTGCACCAGGGCTGCAGGCACCATGTATGCCGGCAACCGTGCACCGACGAAGTCGAGTACGGCTCTCGAGTCGATCCTCACCCCGGGTTCGGGCACCAGGTAACCGATCAGCCGATCTCCGCCGCCGTCGTTCCATACATCCGTCACTGCCTGGGCCACGTCGTCGTGAGCGAGCAGAGCCGACTCGACCTCACCGAGTTCGATGCGGAAGCCTCGGATCTTCACCTGGGTGTCGGTACGACCGAGGTACTCGAGCTGGCCCTCGGTCGTCCAGCGCACCAGATCGCCGGTGCGATACATCCGGCAACCTGGCGGGCCGAAGGGATCGGCGACGAAACGCTGCGCGGTCAGGGAGTACCGCCGGTGGTAGCCCCGCGCGAGCGCCGGGCCGGCGAGATACAGCTCCCCGACAACCCCGGCGGGCACCGGCTGCAGCCGTGCGTCCAGCACGACTTCTGCGAAACCGCGAGTGGGTGCTCCGATCGTGACCGGAGCGCCCGGCACCAACCCGGTACTGATGCTCGACACCACGGTCGCCTCGGTGGGCCCGTATGCGTTGAACATCCGCCGTCCCGGTGCCCACCGTTCGACCAGTTCGGGAGGACACGCCTCTCCCCCCGTGACCACACACTCGAGTCCGGTGAGACCGGCGGGCTCCATCGACGCCAACGCTGCCGGCGTGACAAAGCAATGTGTGATCCGGTCGGACTCCAGAAGCTGTGTCAGCTCGGTGCCGCCGACCAGGGAGGGTGGCGCGATCACCATCGTGGCCGCGGAGCCGGTCGCGAGCAGCAGTTCGAGAATGGAGGCATCGAAGCTCGGCGACGCGAAGTGCAACGTTCTGGACTCGTCGGTGGTGCCGAATGTCGCCTGTTCCTGTGCCGCGAAGTTGGACAGACCGCGATGCGTGGTGACCACACCCTTGGGCCTGCCGGTCGACCCGGACGTGTAGATCAGGTAGGCCGGGGCGTCGACCCGCACCGGCGACGTCCGTTCGTCATCGGTGATCGCCGAATCCGGGAAGGCCGACAGACGATCATCGAAGTCGGCGTCGTCGAGCACCAGGCACGGCACCGTGGCGGGCAGCGCGTCACGGTGCGGCGACGTCGTCACCGCCCAGACGGCACCCGAATCCGCGATCATGTAATCGATCCGTGTCGCCGGGTGACCCGGGTCCACCGGAAGAAACGCCGCCCCCGACTTGGCCACCGCCCAGACAGCCAGAACGGATTCCACCGACCGTGGTAGGCACAATGCGACGACGTCTTCCAGGCCGACACCGCGCTCGATCAGCATGCGGGCCAACTGGTTCGAGCGCCTGTCCAGGTCGCCGTACCGCACTTCACGGCCTTCGAAGACCAATGCCACAGCCTCCGGGTCGTTGGCGGCGGCGTGCGCCAACAGGTCCGGCAGCGTCCGCGCCGCCACCGCTGGGCCACCTCGCACCGGAGTCAGTTCTGCGCGCTCGGGGGCGTCGAGTATGTCGATGTCCCCCACCCGCGCGTCGGGGGCGGTGGTGACCGCCGCCACGATGCGCGCGAACCGTTTTGCAAAGCCTTCAGCAGTCCCCTGGTCGAAGATATCGGTCGCGTACCCGAGTGCCGCGGTGATACCTGCCGGGTTGCCGTCGGCGTCCACGTTCTCCGCCAAGGTCAATTGCAGATCGAAATTCGTGGAGTCGATGTCGAGATCAAGTCTCCGAATCTGCAGATCCGGCAGCTCCAGCGCGGGTCGCTCTATGTCCTGGAACTCCAGCATCACCTGGAAGAGCGGCGAGTACGCAGTCGAGCGAGATGGACTCAGGACCTCCACCACTCGTTCGAACGGGACCTCCGCATGGGTGAAGGCGCCCAGATCGGTTTCCCGCACACTGCCGAGTAATTCGGCAAACTCAGCGTTCCCGTCGACGCGGACGCGCAGTACGAGCGTGTTGACGAACATGCCGACCACGTCGTCGAGTGCCTCGTGGCCACGTCCCGCGATCGGTGTCCCGACCGCAATGTCATCGGAACCACTCAACCGTGCCAGCATGACCACCAGCGCGGCGTGCAGGGTCATGAACACCGTCGTGTTGTGCTGCCTGGCCAGCCTCACCACGCGGGCATGCACCTCAGGTTCGATCACGAACTCGACGCGACCGCCGCGAAGTGAACGGACGGCCGGTCGTGGGCGGTCGATGGGAAGCTCCAACACTTCCGGCAGGTCCGACAGCGTCGTCGTCCAGTAGGCCAACTGTCGCGAGATCAACGACTGTCCGTCGGATTCCGAACCGAGCCACTCCCGCTGCCACAGGGTGTAGTCGGCGTATTGCACAGGCAGCGGCGCCCAGGCCGGCGCCTGCCGCTGTGTGCGTGCGGTGTAGGCGAGGGTGACGTCGTGGGCCAGGGGTCCCATCGAGAAGCCGTCGGCCGCGATGTGATGCACCACCACGGCGAGTACATGAGTTTCCTCGTCAAGCCGGAAAAGATACGCGCGCAACGGGACCTGCTTCGTCACGTCGAATCCGGCGGACAGCGCTCGCACGCAGCGTTCGCTCAGCTCGGCATCCCCCGACACGTCGATCGGAGTGAGATCGGGTACCACGCTCGTCGCGGGCAAGATCACCTGTCCTGGCCCGTCGGCGGCGAGCGGGAAGATGGTGCGCACGGCCTCGTGCCGGGCGATGACGTCGGCAATGGCCCCCTGGAGAGCATTCACGTCGAGTCGGCCGTCGAGGCGCAACGCGAACGCGACGTTGTACGCCGATGAGGAGGTGTCGAACTGGTTGATGAACCACATTCGCTGTTGCGCCAATGAGACCGGGACTTCCGCGGTGTCTTCCCTCGGCTTCAGTGGCGGCCGGGATTCGACCCCTTCCTCTGATCCCGCCAGCAGCGCCAGTCCCGCGACGGTGGGCGCGTCGAATACGTCGCGAACACCTACGCGGTCGCCGACAGCTGCGTTGATCCGCGCCACCAATCGGGTGGCGATCAGCGAGTTGCCACCGAGGGCGAAAAAGTTGTCTTCCACTCCTGCCCTCGCGATTCCGAGCAGGTCGGCGAAGACATCGGCCACGATCTCTTCGATTGGATTCCGTGGAGCCACGAATCCCAACGCGCCGGAAACGAAATCGGGTGTCGGTAGCGCTTTCCGGTCCAGTTTGCCGTTCGCATTCACCGGCAGTTCGGCGAGCACGACCACCACCGACGGCACCATGTACCCGGGAAGCGCCTCCGCGGCGGTGTCGAGGACGGCCCGCTCGTCCAGCACTGCCCCGTTGGTCGGGATCACATACGCGGCGAGGTAGTCGTCGCCCGTCGGACCGTCGCTGCGAAGTACGACCACCGCCTGGGCGATGCCCTCATTCCGCAACAACGCGGCCTCGATCTCCCCGAGTTCGACACGTTGACCGTGCAACTTGACCTGGAAGTCGGTGCGGCCGAGGTACTCGAGCTCGCCGACGGCATTCCACGACACCAGGTCACCGGTTCGATACATCCGGTCGCCGGTCGCACCGAACGGGTTAGCCACGAAGCGTTCGGCCGTCAAATCCGGCCGCGACACATATTCCCGCGCCAGCTGGGCACCCGCGAGGTACAACTCACCCGCCACACCCACCGGCACCGGCCGTAGCCGGGCGTCGAGCACCAGTAGGCGTGTATTCCACACCGGTGCGCCGATCGGCACTCGAACCGTGTCGGCGTCCGTGAACTCGTGGAACGTCACGTCCACCGCAGCCTCGGTCGGACCGTACAGGTTGTGCACCCCGGCACCAGGTACCAGCGTCCGCATCCTCGCCGCCGTCTGCGCGGGCAACGCCTCACCCGACGCGAACACCCATCGCAGGCTCGTGCATCCCGTCACCGTTGGTTCGGCAGTGAACACCGCCAACATGGATGGCACGAAATGTACTGCCGTCACACAATGCTCGGCGATCACCCCTGCCAGATACCGCGGATCGCGATGACCGTCCGGGCGCGCGATCACCACCCTGGCGCCGACCTGCAACGGCCAGAACAATTCCCAGACCGACACGTCGAACGTGACAGGTGTCTTCTGCAGCACCACATCATCGGAGCCGACCCGGTACTGCCCTTGCATCCACGCCAGACGATTGACGATCGCCGCGTGTGTCACCCCCACGCCTTTCGGTCGACCCGTCGACCCGGACGTGAAAATCACGTACGCCGTGTTCTCCGGCCGCAGCGGCGCCGAGCGGTCCCGATCCCGCACCGGACTCACCGGCAGCGCGGACACATCCAGGGTGTCGAGATCTACAACCGGGATCTCCCCCGGCACGTCGAACACCCGAGATCCGGTGGTGAGCACACATTCCGGTGCGGACGTCGCGAGAATGTGCGCGATGCGCTCGGCGGGCTGGTTCGGGTCGATCGGGACGTATGCGCCACCCGCCTTGATCACCGCATAGATCGCCACCAGCAGATCCGTACCGCGGCGAATCTGCACCCCCACCAGCGACTCCGGGCCCACACCCGTCGAGATCAGATAGCGGGCCAGCCGATTCGCACGGGCATCGAATTCGGCGTACGAGAGCGTCGTGCCGTCGAAGGTGACTGCAGGCGCGTCGGGTGTGCGGGCGACCTGTGCGTCGAACGCCTCTACCAGTGTGGTGCCCTGCACCTCGTGCGTCGTCGAGTTCCAGATATCGACCACCAACTCTTGTTCACCCGAACCGAGGACCGCGACGTCACCGATCGGCACACTCGGATCGGCGACCACACTCTCCAGAATCCGGAGGAACCGTGCTCCGAACCCGGCCGCCGTCGCCCGGTCGAATACGTCGGATGCGAACGTAAACGCCGCTGAGATCCCTTTTGCGGTCCCCGCTTCGTCGTAGCGTTCCGCGAGGGTCAACTGCAAGTCGAACTTGGACACGCCGGATTCGACCTCGATGATCTCCACCGCAAGCCCAGGCAACTCCACACGGGCTTGGTCAGTGTTCCTGAACTCCAGAAGGACTTGAAACAGAGGCGAGTACGCGGTCGAGCGAACCGGTGCGAGCGCGTCCACCACGCTCTCGAAGGGCACCTCAGTGTGATCGAACGCTGCCAAATCCACTTCGCGAGAGTGGGAAAGCACTTCCGCGAAGGTTTCGCCGGGTTCCACCACCGTCCGCAATACCAGTGTGTTGACCAGCATCCCAACCAAGTGATCGAGTGCCTCGGCACCCCGCCCGGCGGTCGGTGTCCCGATCGCGATGTCCGCGGACCCGGTCAACCTCGCAAGCAAGACCGCCAGCGCCGAGTGCATCACCATGAACATCGTCGAATCGTGCCGGCGCGCGAGCAGGAGAAGCTCCTGGTGCAATCGCGCGGGCACCGAGAACGAGGCAGTCTCGCCCCGCAACGATCTTTCTGCAGTCCTGGGCCGATCCAGGGGAAGATCCAGCACGTCGGGAAGGCCGGACAGCGCCCTCTTCCAGAAGTCCAACTGTTCCGACATCAGGCTGCCGGGATCTGTGTCGCTGCCGAGGACCGCCCTTTGCCACAGGCTGTAGTCGGCGTACTGCACTTGAAGCGGTTGCCAATCCGGCGCCTGCTGCCACACCCGAGCCGTGTATGCAACAGTCAAGTCTCGCGCCAGCGGCGCCAACGATGCTCCGTCAGCCGAAATATGGTGCACCACCAGCATCAACACGTGCTCGTCGGTGCCGGTCCGGAACAACGCACATCGAAGCGGCACCCCTGCACTCACGTCGAAGCCCTGCGTCGACACTTGCACGATCCGGTCTCGCAACGACCCTTCGGACCCGACGGGCGTCGGTGTGAGATCGGGAATCACCTGTTCCGGTGAAACGATCACTTGGTACGGCCCGTCGACCGACGCGGGATACAGCGTGCGAAGCGCTTCGTGCCGTTCTGTGACATCGAGCATCGCCGCCCGTAGCGCCTCCGCATCGAGATTCCCGGACAAGCGGATCGCCATCGGAATGTTGTACGCGGGCGACGTGGTGTCGAACTGGTTGACGAACCACATACGTTGCTGCGCAAGGGATAGTGGAATTCGCTCGGGCCGCAACTGCGGTACGAGGCGGGGGCGGCCGCTGTGGTCGAGGTCGGCGCGCTCGATTCGTCGCGCCAACGATCTCACGGTCGGCGCCTCGAACAGCGCCCGAACACCGACCTCGACACCCAGTGCAGCACCTATACGTGAGGTCACCCTGGTTGCGACCAGCGAGTTTCCGCCGAGATCGAAGAAACTGTGGTCGCGGCCGATTCGTTCCACACCCAGAACGTCCGCAAACACCTGGGCTACTACCTGTTCCACCGGATCGACGGGTGCATGAAACGCGGTTTCCGCAGACAGGAAATCCGGTGCGGGCAATGCCCCACGATCGATTTTCCCTACCGGAGTCATCGGAATCTGGTCCAGCATCATGATCACGGTCGGCACCATGTACGTCGGCAATCGTTCTCCGGCGTAGTCCGTCAGCTCGGCCGGCGTGAGCTGCCGCCCAGCCGACGGCAGGACGTAAGACACGAGCACCGCCTCGCCGGAGGGCGCCGTTTGCGGCAGCGTCAATGCAGCCCTCACACGCGGATGTGCGTGGAGGACCGTGTCGATCTCACCGGGCTCGACTCGGAAGCCTCGGATCTTCACCTGAAAATCGCTGCGGCCCAGATACTCGAGCGTTCGGTCGGTTCGCCACCGCACAACATCGCCGGTTCGGTACATCCGATCGCCGGGCGCCCCAAAGGGGTTGGCCACGAACCGCTGGGCGGTCAACTCGGTCTTGCCGTGATACCCCCGCGCGAGGGCATTGCCCGAGAGGTAGAGCTCCCCCGCCACGCCCACCGGCACCGGCCTCAGTCGCCCATCGAGCACGACCTCGCGGAATCCGGTGAGCGGACCACCCAACGTGATGGCATCGGCCGGCGCAATCGGTTCACTGATGTTCGACATGATCGTGGTCTCGGTCGGCCCGTACGCCTGGTACAACCTCCGGCCGGGCGCCCACCGCGTCACCAACTCGGGCGGGCACGCCTCACCACCGAACACCACGTCCTGGAAGTCGGAGAGTCCGTCCGGCTCGATCGATCCGAGCGCGGCTGTCGTGATGAATCCGTGGGTGACCCGTTCGGCTCTCAGGAGCCGGGACAGCTCTGTACCGCCGTAGATCGTCGGCGGAACGATCACCATGGTCGCTCCGACGCCGAAGGCCTGCAGGTACTCGAAGATCGAGGCGTCGAAGCTCGGCGTGGAGAAATGCAGGGTCCGTGATGTCTGCGTCGCACCGAATCGTGACCGCTGCTCTGCCGCAAAGCTGTCCAGACCTGCGTGCGTGACCGAAACTCCTTTTGGTCGGCCCGTGGAACCCGATGTATAGATCACGTAGGCGGAATTCTCCATGCGCAGAGGGCGCACTCGTTCGGCGTCGGTGACGACCGATACCGACTCCGTCGCGCAACGGTTCCGAAGTTCGTCGCCGTCGATCACCAGCCACGGAATCGAGTCAGGCAACCGGGAACGCTCGGCGGACACCGTCAGGCCCGCCGCAGCTCCGGAATCGTCGAGCATGTGCTCGATTCGCTCGGTCGGATAGTTCGGATCCACCGGCACGAACGCGGCGCCCGACTTCGCGACTGCCAGCATCGAGACAACCGACTCGATCGAACGGGTAATGCACAGTGCCACGTAGTTCTCCGGCCCGATGCCTCGACCGACCAGGACACGTGCCAGCTGACTCGAACGCTCGTCCAGTTCTCGATAGGTCACCGTGGTGTCACGATAGGAAAGCGCCACACCGGCGGGGTTCTCACTTGCTGCCGCTTCGAACAATTCAGGCAGTGTTCGTTCCGAACTTCCCGGCAGACCACGAACCGGAACGAGGATGTCTCGTTCAGCATCGGAAAGAATGTCGATTTCACCGATGCCGATTCCCGGGTCCCCGGTGACAGCCTCCAAGATCCGGCGGAACCGCTCACCGAGCCGCAACACGGTATCGGGTTCGAACAGATCGGTCGCGAACCCGAGAGCCACCGCGATTCCGGACGCGGCGCCGTCCACGCCGAAAATCTGCCCCACGGTCACCCGGAGATCGAATCGGCCCAGGCCGTGATACGCAGTGGCTGTGGTTCCAAGGGTCGCCGCGCCTTCGGGGGTCTGTACGCCGTCTCGGCTCTCGAACAGCACCTGGACGATCGGTGAATACGCGAGGGACTCTCCCACCCCGAGCGCTTGCACCAATCGTTCGAAGGGGATATCGCTGTGCTCGAATGCCTCTTCCTCGATTTCCCGAGTGCGGGTGAGGAGGGCCGTGAAGGACATGTCCGATTGCGCGCGGGTGCGCAGCACCAGGAGGTTCTGTGCACCGTCTGCCGTGGCCAGTGTTCCGACCGCCACATCCGAGGTTCCCGAAAGCTTGCTCAGCAGCACCGTAATGGCGGCATGGAGGACCGGGAAGGGCGTGGTGCCGTTTTCGTGTGCCAGCGCAAGCACTCGGCGATGTGTGGCTGCGCCGATCAGGAGTTCGACACTATCTGCGTGCAGGGACTGGGCCGCAGGCCGGGCCCTGTCGGAAGGCAGGTTCAACACCTCGGGAAGATCCGAAAGCCTAGCCGCCCAGTACGCCAGTCGTTCGGCCTCGAGCCGTCGCTGTTCGCCCTCGCGCGCGGTGGCCTCGTGGATCGTCGAAAGCCGGGCTTGTGGGTCGGCCTCGATGAACTCCTCGAGCACTTCGACGAAGCGCTGATGGTGCATGCGCAGCGCCGGACTCTCGTAGCGGTTCGGATTCGCCAGTAGATCGACGACAAGTCTGGCCGGAGTGCCGCTTTGGTACACGTTGACCAGCAGATCTTCTACCGGTCCGGACGTGACGATGTGAAATTCGCCCACCAAGGAACCGAACTGAAACTCCTGGTTGAAGAGCATGATGTTGACCATGGGTCCGTGTAGCCCGACGCCGCTACTGGCGCCCAAGTCACGACGAATGTCATCGAGACTGCACCGCTGATGCCGCAACGCTCCGACCAGTTCGTGCCGAACCCGCGACACGAGTTCGGCGACCGTGCCGCCTTCGTCGACCGAGATCGGCAACGGTGCGACATTGACCATCATGCTGCCGGAATTGCGCAGCACCGACGCTGTCCGTCCTGACAACGGAACATGTACCAGCACAGTTTCCTCGGCCGTGGCGCGCGACAGGTAGCAGGCGAAGGCGGCGATGATCGTGGCAGCGGCGGTCGCGATCGCCTTCGTGTCGGAACCCTGAAGGCTGGCAGCCGCGCCCTCGGACAACGCGGTGCTCTCGACCATGCTCTCAGAAACTGCGGGAGCGGACCGGGTGGTCAAGCTCGTTCCTTCGACACCCGCGACTCGGCTCACCCAATATTCGCGATCCGCCGCAAAACGTTCGGACGATCGGTTGCGGGCGTCGATCTCGTACAGTTCACGCAGGGACACAGCTCGGATCGGATCCGGTTCGCGACCCTCCACCGCGGCCGAATACCGGTGCGCGATACGTTTGACCATCGTCGCCGCACCGTAACCGTCGAGCGCAACGTGGTGGATTCGGCAGTACCAGAGGTAGTGCGACTCTCCGACACACAGGATCGAGGTCTTTACCATGCGACCCGCACCGAGGTCGATCGGAGTCTGATAGTCCTGGCTCATCCACTCATGGGCGGCAGCGACTGGGGCGTCCGAATCACGAAAGTCGATGAAATCGACCGGAATGTCGGTCGTGTCGTCGATGCGCTGCATCGGCCGCCCGTCGACCTCGACGACCTCGAGGAAGGGTGACCGGAACTCCCGAGCGGTCGCGACAGTTGCCCGCCGCAACAGCTCGACGTCGAGGTCACCGTGCACCTCCACGTATTGCGCTATCGAGATCGGCACCGAGGGGTCGAGTTGCTGTGCAAACCAGATCGCACGCTGGGCTGCCGACAGGGGAAAATACGCCGAGTCCGGAATTTGCTCAGGCAGATTTCGCGGATCTTCGGGCGTCACGGTGATACCTCCACGTAAGGTTTCCCCGACCGGTGAAAGCGTGTCCGCCCACGAATCCAGACCCGCAAATGTAAGAGGCGGACGCTTCCGCTCGCCCCCCAGACCATGCGTTCGCGAGCATTAGGGCACATACGATCTCATAGTTGCACAGCTTGCACGGCTCTGTTCGGCCATTCGTTCGCGAAGCGGCTCGACCAGGTTGAATGGGCTGCGTGAGGGCCTATTCGGGGTGGTGTAGCTGCCGCAACCAACGACTTTTCTTCGACCCAGGTTCGCTGCAGCGGGGAACTCACCAGGCAAGCTCGAGCGGCCTCCGTGCACCGACACCATCTCGCCGGTGGGGCGATACCGCCGCGTCGGTTCCCGGTCGATCAGACCCGCCGTCCAACGAGGTCACAGGTACCCTCGAGCTAGTGATCAACTGGACAGAACGCGCTCGGGACATAGCAGAGAACGTATTTGTTCCGGCGGCCAACACTGTCGACGCCGAGGGGAAGATCCCTCCCAACCACTTCGAGGTGCTGGCCAAGGCAGGCTTCTACGGCATCAGCGCACCCCCCGAGCTCGGCGGACCCGAGTTGAGCCCCGACGACCGGGCAGATCTGTTCGAAATCCTGTTCGGTAGCTGTCTGGCCACCGCGTTTACATGGGCGCAGCACGGCGGCGTTGTCAAACGGCTGGCAACATCGCCGAACACCGCCCTGCGCGACACCTACTGGAACGGCCTCGTGACCGGGTCCGTCAAGAGTGGCATCTCCGGCGCGGGAGCCGCCCCACAGCCGCCGCTGCTCCATGCGCGGCGCACCGAAAGTGGCTACGTTCTCAACGGTGTGGCGCCGTTCGTCACCGGTTGGGGCATCATCGATGTCGTGCTGTTTCTGGCCCGCGACGAGGTCGACGATTCGATCGTGGCGATGATTGTCGATGCACACCCGAACAAGGGGGTTTCTGTTCAAACGCTGCCGCTGATCGCCGCCCACGCAAGCAACACCGTCCGAGTCGGATTCGAGAACTTCCAGGTCTCGCGAGATCGGGTGTGCGAAGTGATCACCCGCGACGAGTTCATGGCCGGAGAGACACTTCTTTCCAAGTTCAACGCAACGATGCCGTTAGGCATCGCTCGGCGGTGCTTCGCGGAACTCGAAAAGCGGGCGGTCGACACATCTACCTTTGCGGCGCAGCTGCCGACCGTCCGTGACCATCTTGACGCCACGTTGACCGGAGAATATGACCGGAACGTGGCCCGAGCGGAGGCCGCGGTACTGGCCATTCGAGCCGCCACAGCCCTCATGGCAGCGACCGGCAGCTCCTCGTCGGTGAGAGGCAACACCGCCGAACGACTCGCCCGTGAGGCAATGTTGGCCATGATGGTCGCATCTCGGCCCGAGCTTCGCACCGCGCTAGTCGGTCAACTCGCAGCGCCGACCTCATTGACTTGATCCTGCCCGTGAAGGAAGACAGCGACTCCCGCCTTCGTGGCGCAACATCGACGGTGTGGCCCCCGCACTGATAGTCCACCTTGTTCGATCCGATCGCGCGGTACGCTCGATTTGGTGAACCACTGGACAGAACGCGCTCGGGAAATAGCAGAGAACGTATTTGCGCCGGCGGCCGACGCTGTCGACGCGGAGGGAAAGATTCCTCCCAACCACTTCGAGGTGCTGGCCAAGGCAGGCTTCTACGGCATCAGCGCACCCCCCGAACTCGGCGGACCCGACTTGAGCCTCGGTGACCGGGCAGAACTCCTGGAAATCCTGTTCGGTAGCTGCCTGGCCACCACATTTACTTGGGCGCAGCACGGCGGCGTCGTCAAGCACCTGGCAACATCGCCGAACACCGCCCTGCGCGACACGTACTGGGACGGCCTCATGGACGGGTCCGTCAAGGGCGGCGTCTCCGGTGCGGGAGCCGCCCCACAACCGCCATTGCTTCACGCGCGACGCACCGGCGATGGCTATGTTCTCTACGGTGCAGCGCCGTTCGTCACCGGTTGGGACATCATCGATGTCGTGCTGCTTTTCGCCCGCGACGAGGCCGACGACTCGGTTGTGGAGGTGCTCCTCGACGCGCACCCGAGCAAGGGGGCTTCCGTTCGCGCGCTCCCCCTGATAGCCGCCCGCGCGAGCAACACGGTCCGAATCGAATTCGACAACTTCGAAGTCCCGCGCGATCGGGTATGCAACGTGATCACCCGCGACGAGTTCATGGCGGGAGAGACTCTTCTTTCCAGGTTCGCTGCATCGATGCCCATGGGCATCACCCGCCGGTGCATGGTGGAGCTCGAGAAGCGAGCGGTAGACACGACCGACTTCGCGTCACAATTGTCGAACGTCCGTGACCATCTCGACGCCACACTGATCGGAGGATTCGACCAGCACTTGGCCCGTGCAGAGGCGGGCGCACTGGCCATTCGGGCCGCGACGACGCTCGTGGCGGCCACCGGCAGTTCCTCGTCCGTATCAGGCAACACCGCCGAACGACTCGCCCGTGAGGCGATGTTGGCCATGGTCGTCGGATCTCGGCCCGAGATTCGCACTGCATTGCTGGGCCAACTCTCGGCCACACCCTCGGTCGAGTGAGGGAGCGGCCGCAACTCGCTCACGACGCGGCCACCGAATAGAACTCGAGTCGTGTCGAATCAGACTGTCCGGCAGAAATTCGCGCCGGTGTCTCCCCGCCGGTCAAGACACGCGCAAGATCATCGCTTTCAGCGGCTCCAACACCGCCCCGCGTCCGAAGTTCACGCCGAGTCGAGATGATTCGCAGGGTTGCGTGGTAAGTAGCAAACACATAGCATTAATTGAATACTTGTCAATCGGGAAATTTTCTCACCTTCACTTCAGTCATGCCTCGAGAAATTGCGAACCGGGAGTTGTGATTCAACAAGGGGGTTCGATATGAAAAAGGTAGTAATAATTTCCGGTGCATCATCCGGGATCGGCTTCGCCACGCTGAAGAAGCTTGTGTCCGAAGGCCATACAGTCTATGGGTCCGGACGGGCCGAGAAGGATGCGGCCAAGATAGAGAGAGCCGGCGGTAAACCGCTCGAAATGGAGATGACCGACTATTCGACACTCGAAAAAGCGGTGAATTCGGTCATGGAAAACGAAAACCGGATCGACGTACTTTTCAACAATGCGGGTTATGGTCTTTACGGCTCTGTCGAGGAGACCTCAATTGACAAAGCCAAACACCAATTCGAGGTGAATCTGTTCGGCCTGGCCCGCCTTACGCAGCTTGTCTTGCCTCACATGCGGAAGCAAGAATCTGGCACGATCATCAACACGTCATCGATGGGCGGCAAAATATACACGCCGCTCGGCGCTTGGTATCACGCCACCAAGCACGCGGTTGAGGGCTGGTCGGACTGTCTACGACTCGAGTTGAAGCAGTTTGGGATCAACGTAGTCGTAGTCGAACCGGGCGGTATCCAGACGGCATGGGGCAGCGTTGCCGCCGACAACCTTCAAGAGATATCGAGCGGAGGGCCTTACAAGGACTTCGGCGAAAGGGTCGCTGATGGCATGAGGAACAGATACGAAAAGCAAGACTCACTCTCGCCTCCGTACGTTATTGCAGATGTCGTGTCGAAAGCCATATCTTCCGATCGGCCGAAGACAAGATACGTAGCAGGCAAGTACGCTCGACCATTGCTGTTCATTCGCAAATACTTTGGCGATCGAGTCTACGATCGCGTAGCAATGTCCGCAGCCTGAGCCTCCGCTCGGCGATCTGATCGGAACGGATTCCCGCAACGACGATCAGTCGCCCTCGAGTTCACCCTCGGTTTCGAGGTATACCTGCCGCAAGCCATCGAGCGTCTGTTGCTCGGGATGCTCCCACATGCCCCGATCCACCGCCTCGAGGAGGCGTTCGGCAATCCCGTGCAGAGCCCACGGGTTGGACTGCTCCATGAACTTGCGGTTCTGTTCGTCGAGCACATACGACTCAGCGAGATTCTCGTACATCCAGTCGGCGACCACATCGGTGGTGGCGTCGTATCCGAACAGGTAGTCGACGGTTGCTGCCATCTCGAAGGCGCCCTTGTAGCCATGGCGGCGCATCGCCTCGAGCCACCGGGGGTTCACGACGCGCGCACGGAACACCCGCGCCGTCTCCTCCGACAGGGTTCGGGTGCGCACCGACTCGGGGCGGGTGCTGTCGCCGATGTATGCCTCCGGTGACGTACCGGTGAGTGCACGAACCGTCGCGACCATCCCACCGTGGTACTGGAAGTAGTCGTCGGCATCGGCGATGTCATGCTCACGGGTGTCAGTGTTCTTGGCCGCCACCGCGATCCGCCGGTACGCGGTGCGCATGTCGTCGGCCGCAGGGGCACCGTCGAGTCCGCGACCGTATGCGAACCCGCCCCACGTGGTGTAGACGTCGGCCAGATCCGCGTCCCCGCGCCAGCTCTTCGAGTCGATCAACTGCAGCAACCCGGCTCCGTACGTACCCGGCTTGGAACCGAAGATGCGGGTGGTCGCGCGTCGTTCGTCGCCGTGTTCTGCGAGATCAGCCTGCGAATGCAGTCGGACAAAGTTGCTGTCGGCTGGTTCGTCAAGGGCGGCCACCAGCCGGACCGCGTCGTCGAGCAGAGCCAGCACGTGCGGGAACGCATCGCGGAAGAATCCGCTGATCCTGACCGTGACGTCGATGCGCGGGCGGCCCAACTCGTCGAGGTCGATCACCTCGAGATCGACCACTCGGCGGCTGGCCTCGTCCCACACCGGCCGGACCCCGAGGAGCGCGAAGATCTCGGCGATGTCGTCACCCGAGGTCCGCATCGCCGAGGTGCCCCACACCGACAGGCCCACCGACCGCGGCCAGTGCCCGTGATCTGCCCTGTACCGGTCCAGCAACGATTCAGCCATCGCCTGACCGGTTTCCCAGGCCAACCGGGACGGCACCGCTTTCGGGTCCACGGAGTAGAAATTGCGGCCTGTAGGGAGCACATTGATCAGCCCGCGCAACGGTGATCCACTCGGACCGGCCGCGATGAACCCACCGTCGAGCGCGTGCAGCACCTGGCGGATCTCGTTGTCGGTTTCCCTGAGCCTGGGCACCACCTCGGTCGCCGCGAAGCGCAGTATCTGTGCAACCGTGGCGTCGTCGGTGAGAGTGTCGGCGGCTTCGGGCCTCCAGTCCGCGTCGTGCATGCCCTGTACCAGCGCCTGAGCCCGTACCTCGACATCGTCCACGCGGCTGCGGGACTCGTCGCCGGCTTCACTGAGACCGAGCGCCTCACGCAGCCCCGGAACGTTCTGCTCGCCACCCCACATCTGTCTGGCACGCAGCATGGCGAGAACGAGTTCGACCTCGGCTGCGTCGCGGGGCGCCTGGCCGAGGACATGGAGACCGTCGCGGATCTGGACGTCTTTGATCTCGCACAGCCAGCCGTCGACGTGCAGCAGCATGTCATCGAACACGTCCTCGTCGGGGCGTTCCTCGAGGCCGAGGTCGTGGTCCATCTTGGCGGCTCGCATCAATGTCCAGATCTGCTGGCGAATCGCGGGCAACTTCGACGGGTCCAGTGCGGAGATGTTCGCGTGCTCATCGAGGAGTTGCTCGAGTCGGGCGATGTCGCCGTAGCTCTCGGCGCGGGCCATCGGTGGAATCAGGTGATCGACCAGGGTGGCGTGGGCGCGACGCTTGGCCTGGGTGCCCTCGCCGGGGTCGTTGACGAGGAACGGGTAGATGAGCGGCAGATCTCCGAGCGCGGCGTCAGGTCCGCACGCCGCGGACATGCCGAGTGTCTTGCCGGGCAACCATTCGAGGTTGCCGTGCTTGCCGAGATGGACCACCGCGTCGGCCCCGAAACCGCCCGCCTCGCTGTCTGCTGCAATCCACCGGTAGGCAGCCAGGTAGTGATGGCTCGGTGGAAGATCCGGGTCGTGGTAGATCGCGACCGGGTTCTCGCCGAATCCGCGGGGTGGCTGCACCATGAGCACGACATTTCCGAATTGCATTGCTGCGATGACTATTTCACCTGCAGAATCCTGCGTTCGATCGACATACATCTCGCCGGGCGCGGGACCCCAGTGCTCCTCGACGCGCTCGCGCAACTCCCCGGGCAGCGACGCGAACCATTCGCGGTAGCGATCGGCGGAGATGCGGATCGGGTTGCCCTCGAGTTGCTCGGCAGTCAGCCAGTCCGGGTCCTGTCCACCTGCAGCGATCAGGGCGTGGATCAGGGCGTCGCCGTCCCGCGTGGCGAGTCCAGGCACGGCGTCCGGCCCGTCTTCCGGCCCCAGGTCGTATCCGGCCGTGCGCATCTCGGTGAGCAACCGGATCGCGCTCGCCGGGGTGTCGAGTCCGACTGCGTTACCGATGCGGGCGTGCTTGGTGGGATACGCCGACAGCATCAGTGCGATGCGCCGCGCGGGGGCGGGGATGCGGCGCAGGCGCGCGTGCCGGACGGCAATCCCCGCCACCCGAGAAGCGCGCTCGGCATCCGGAACGTAGGTGGTCAGCCCATCGGAGTCGATTTCCTTGAATGAGAACGGCACCGTGATCAGCCGACCGTCGAATTCGGGCACCGCGACCTGCGTGGCCACGTCGAGTGGAGAGAGTCCGTCATCGTTGGACGCCCACGATTCGCGGCTGCTGGTCAGGCACAGGCCTTGCAGGATCGGCACGTCCAATGCGGCGAGGGCGGCTACGTCCCATGCTTCGTCGTCACCACCGGCCGTGACCCCTGAGGGTTTGGTACCGCCGGCGGCGAGCACAGTGACCACCATGGCATCGGCGCGGCGTAACGTCCGGAGTAGCTCTGGTTCGGCGGTGCGCAGCGACGCACAGAAAATCGGCAGCGGGTTGGCGTCGGAGGCCTCGACTGCCTCGCACAGCGCCTCGATGTACCGGGTGTTACCAGCCAAATGCTGGGCGCGGTAGTAGAGCACGGCGATCGTGGGCCGGTCCTCGACCGGATCCGGGGCGAACGGTGCGATTCCCCAGCTGGGCAGGCGCACCGGAGCCTCGAAACCGTGACCGGTGAGCAGCACGGTGTCCGACAGGAAGTGGTGCAGCTGCGCGAGATTGGCCGCACCGCCCTCGGCGAGGTAGTTGTGCGCCTCGGCAGCCACTCCCGCGGTGACCGTCGAACATTCCATCAACTCGGCGTCGGGAGCGTGCTCACCACCGACGACCACCACGGGCAATCCGCTGGCCAGAACGGCGGCAAGCCCCTCCTCCCACGCCCGCCGCCCACCAAGGATGCGCACGACGACGAGATCGGCGCCCTCGAGCAACACGGGCAGGTCTTCCTCGACGAGCAGTCGAGACGGATTCGCCAAGCGATAGTCCGCGCCGCTGGCGCGGGCACTGAGCAGATCGGTGTCCGAGGTGGAGAGCAGCAGAATCACAGCGGAAGCCTTCCTGGGGTATCGCGCCCCGTGGCGGTGGTTCGACGAAAACCGTGGGTTCGGCGGGTCAGCAGGCGAGGGTCTGGCTCGCCCACCGAGATCGGTGAGCCCACAGTGGCGCGACCGCACCGGATTCCCACCGGTTTCCTCTCCTGGTGCCGCAAGTGCTGGTGATGCTACCGGTCGCCACCCGTAGCCTGGGACCATGGTCGACGCCCGTTCCCGCCCCGATGCCTGCCCCGGCGCTTTCCGGTTCCACCAAGCCGCCGACGGCCCACTCGCCCGCGTGCGGCTTCCAGGCGGCACCTTGACGCCCGGACAAGTGCAGACACTCGCGGAATCCGCACGCGATCTCGGCAACGGCGAGATCGAACTGACCTCCCGCGCCAACGTGCAGTTGAGGGCAATCAGTGACCCGCAGGCGCTCACCAACCGCCTCGGCGATGCCGGACTGTTGCCGTCACGGACACACGAACGTGCTCGCAACATCCTCGCCTCACCGCTGACCGGGCGCATCGGCGGACTCACCGATCTCCGCGGCATGGTCGACGAACTCGACCGGAGGCTGTGCGCCGACGCCAGGTTGGCCGAACTACCGGGCCGCACCCTCTTCACCCTCGACGACGGTCGCGGTGACATCACCCCGCTCGGTGGCGATTTCGGTATCCATGCGGTCGGACAGACCGAAGTCGCCGTGGTACTCGCCGGTCGCGACAGCGGCGCCCGAATCGCGGTGACGGATTCAGTGACCGTACTCCTCGATGCCGCCCGCGTATTCCTCGAACTTCGCGACCAGCACTGGCGACTGTCCGAGATCACCGACGCGGTGGAACGCACGCTCGCGTCCCTCACCCTCGCGCCGACCGCCGAACCGGTCACCGGGTTCGGCGAGCATCACGCACCGATCGGGTGGCTCGAGCAACCGGACGGTGGCGTCACGCTCGGCGGTGGTCTCGCGTTCGGAATCCTCGATACAAGGATGGCGGAGTTCCTCGCCGCGATCGACAAGCCCGTGATCATCACCCCGTGGAAAACCTTGCTGCTGTGCGACCTCGACGAATGGTCCGCCGAGCAGGTGGTACGTGTCCTCGCCCCGATGGGCCTGATCTTCGACGAGAACTCGCCCTGGCTGAACGTCAGCGCCTGCACCGGGCAACCGGGGTGCGAGAAGGCTCATGCCGATGTGCGCGCCGACGCTCGGGAGGCTGTTCGCAGCGGCGAAGTCCCACCGGAGGGCCGCACGCACTGGTCAGGATGCGAGAGGCGCTGCGGGCGCCCGTCTGGTGAAGTCACCGACATCGTCGCGACCGCGACTGGTTACCGAGCCGCGACCGCGACTGGTTACCAGGTGGAGAGTCCTTGAGCTGTGGGCCTCTATCGTGAGCGAATGGTCGACTACATCCGAGACGGCGCGGAGATCTACCGCCGGTCCTTTGCCACGATCCGCGCCGAGGCGGATCTGCGTGCTTTTCCCGAGGATGTCTCGAAGGCTGTGGTCCGGATGATTCACGCCAGTGGCCAGGTCGATCTGGTAGGCGATGTCGCGTTCACCCCCGGAGTCGTGAAGGCCGCTCGCGCGGCACTGGAAGGGGGCGCCCCCATCTTGTGCGACGCGCAAATGGTGGCCGCCGGGGTGACTCGGAAGCGTTTACCTGCGGACAACGAGGTGCTGTGCACGCTGCGTGACCCGCGGGTCGCTGCGCTGGCCGAGCGGATCGGGAACACCCGCTCGGCCGCTGCTCTGGAGTTGTGGGGCAGCAAACTCCAGGGCGCCGTGGTCGCGATCGGCAACGCCCCGACCGCGTTGTTCCATCTGTTGGACATGATCGAATCGGGTGCGCCCAGGCCTGCTGCGATCGTGGGGGGTCCGGTCGGCTTCATCGGTGCCGCCGAGTCGAAGGAGGCGTTGATCGAGCACCCCAGCGGACTCGACTATCTGGTGGTTCGCGGTCGTCGGGGTGGCAGCGCCATCACGTCGGCAGCCCTGAATGCGATTGCGAGTGAAGTCGAATGAGCTCCGAGGCGCCCAGGCCCGGCAAGCTGTGGGGAGTCGGAATCGGGCCGGGCGATCCGGAACTGGTGACGGTCAAGGCCGCACGGATCATCGCCGAGGCCGATGTGGTCGCTTTCCACAGCGCCCGGCACGGCAAGAGCATCTCGCGGGCGATCGCGGAGCCGTACATGCGTGAGGGCCAGATCGAGGAGCATCTCGTCTACCCCGTCACGACCGAGACCACCGACCATCCCGGTGGATACCAGGCGGCGATCGACGAGTTCTACGAGAAGTCCTCGGAGCGGTTGGCCGCCCACCTGGAGGCAGGCCGCGCCGTGGCACTCCTCGCCGCCGGCGATCCGCTTTTCTACAGCTCCTACATGCACATGCACAAACGCCTGTCGCAGCGCTTCGAGGCGGAGGTGGTTCCCGGTGTCTCTTCTATCAGTGCCGCCTCCGCGGCGTTGGCGATGCCGCTCGTGGAGGGCGAGGAAATCCTCACCGTCCTACCCGGCACGCTTCCGCAGGGCGAGTTGACGCGCCGGCTGCGAGAGACGGACGCCGCCGCGATCCTCAAGCTCGGGCGCACGTATCCGATCGTCCGGAAGGCGTTGAAAGAGTCGGGGCGGATCGACGAAACCTGGTACATCGAACGAGCCAGCACAGGGCGGCAGCGGATCGACGCGGCAGACAACGTCTCGGACGAAGACGTTCCCTACTTCTCGATCGCCGTCGTTCCCAGCCCGTCGAACACCCGACGAGGCATGGCCGCCCCCGCCGGTGAACTGGTCGTCGTCGGGCTCGGTCCCGGCGATCTGGCGTGGACGACACCCGAGGTGCAGCACGAATTGTCGCTGGCCACCGACATCGTCGGCTACGGCCCCTACATCGACCGGGTGCCGGAGCGTCCCGGGCAGCGCCGCCACCGCAGCGACAACAGGGTCGAGGCCGAGCGTGCGGCGATGGCACTCGATTTGGCGAAGAACGGGGCACGTGTCGCTGTGGTCTCGTCCGGCGACCCGGGCGTATTCGCGATGGCGGCCGCGGTTCTCGAGGTAGCGGACGAGGATCAGTGGCGCAACGTTCCGGTGCGCGTCCTGCCCGGAATGACGGCCGCAAACGCCGTCGCAAGCCGGGTCGGCGCCCCCCTTGGGCACGACTATGCCGTCCTGTCCTTGTCCGATCGGCTCAAGCCATGGGAGGTCGTGGCTCGGCGCATTTCCGCCATCGCCGGCGCCGACATGGCCTTCGCCGTCTACAACCCGGCGTCGAAATCACGTACCTGGCAGGTAGGAGCGATGCGCGACCTCGTTCTCGAGCATCGCTCCCCCGACACCCCGGTGATCATCGGCCGTGACGTGGCCGGCGCGCAGGAGTCGGTGCGCGTTGTGCACCTCGCCGACCTCGACCCCGCCGAGATCGACATGCGTTGTCTGCTGATCGTCGGCTCGTCCATGACGACCGTGGTTGAGGGCGAACACGGAACCAGGGTCTTCACTCCCCGCCGTTACCCGGGCTGAAGACGGAGGTGCCGTCGAGGCGGCGTAGAGCAACACCCCGCGGTGACAGGGTGATCTGTCAACTCCACCTATGAAGTGACGCTCCGGGTCCGGACACGAGGGGCTTGATCAGTTTCAGGTCCACGTCGGCAGGCCACGAACATCTCGGTGTGGTGGTAGACAAGTTTCATTGGGACTGTTGCGCCCGTGTTCACACATCGGTCCTGGCACCGACCCACTGAACGGACGGAGAACCTTCGATGGCTGACGTGCGTCAGGCAACCTATGACCTACTGCGCGCCCATGAACTGACGACGATCTTCGGGAACCCCGGATCCAACGAACTGCCCTTCCTGGCTGGAATGCCCGACGACTTTCTCTACGTACTGGGCCTGCACGAGGGGGCCGTGCTCGCCATGGCGGACGGCTATGCGCAGGCGCGCGGCGGCCCGGCATTCGTGAACCTCCATGCGGCGGCGGGCACCGGCAACGCGATGGGTTCGCTCACCAACTCGGTGTATTCGCACAGCCCCCTGATCATCACGGCGGGACAGCAGGTTCGTTCCACGATTGGCCAGGAAGTGATGCTTGCCAACGTCGAGGCGCCGACGCTCCCGAAACCCCTCGTGAAGTGGTCGAGCGAGCCTGCATGCGCACAGGATGTACCCAGGACCATCAGCCACGCTATTCACATCGCGAACCTGCCCGCCAAGGGGCCGGTGTATGTGTCGGTACCGTACGACGACTGGGAGCAGGAAGCACCCGTCGAGACCCGGCACCTGGTCGAGCGCACCACTGCGCCTGCCAACTCGCTGACGGCGGATCAACTCGGGGTACTCGTCGAGGCTCTCGCCGGTGCCCAACACCCCGTCCTGGTGCTCGGCCCCGAAGTGGACGCCGAGCGCGCCAACGACGAAGCAGTGCGCCTCGCGGACGCCTTGTGCGCTCCGGTGTGGATCGCACCATCGCCGGCGAGATGCCCGTTCCCTACCCGTCACCGCAGCTTTCGGGGCGTGCTGCCGGCCGCCGTTCAGGGGGTGACCGACGCGCTCGCGGGGCACGACCTGATTCTCGTCATTGGAGCGCCAGTCTTCCGCTACCACCAATTCGCGCCGGGTGAGTACCTGCCTGAGGGCGCCCGGTTGATCCAGCTCACGAGTGATCCAGGTGAGGCCGCACGGGCACCAATGGGCGACGCGTATGTGACCGGCATGCGTGACTCCCTGACCCGCCTGGCCGACGCGGTGCCGGGACGCGGTGCAACACTCCCCCCGCTCGAGGGGATACCTCCTGCTCGAACATCGCCGGACGGTCTTCACCCGGAGCAACTGTTCGCACTGGTGCGCGAGACCGCGCCCGGCGATGTGGTCTACGTGAAGGAGTCGACATCGACGACAGGGGCTTTCTGGTCTCAAATGGACCTGTCTCGGCCGAACAGCTACTACTTCCCCGCGTCCGGTGGTCTCGGGTGGGGGCTTCCCGCCGCAGTCGGCGCCCAACTCGCACTCCCTGACCGCCGCGTGGTCGGACTGATCGGGGACGGATCTGCCAACTACGGCATCACGGCCCTGTGGACCGCCGCCCGATATGACATCCCGGTAATCATCGTGATCCTCAAGAACGGAACGTATGGTGCGCTGAGGTGGTTCGCGCGGATCCTCGATGCTTGTAAAGCCCCCGGGTTGGACGTCCCCGGTATCGACTTCGCTGCCATTGCGTCCGGATACGGCGTCACCGCGACCTCGGTTCGGACATCAACTGATTTCGTCGCCGCGTTCGAGGAAGCGCTGGCCGACTACCGCCCGGCTGTGATCGAGGTCGAGACCACCGTCACCGAACCTTGAATCTTCAACACCCTGGTCACCTCCTGCGCGGAGGAATCCGTCGTTCGTGACCGGTCGACTCATGAAGCGAGCTGACTGGCGGTGGTTCACGGGGTGTTGAGATACTCCTCGATCGCCTGCTGCGCCCTGGGGTTCCCCTGCGCGATGCCGACGATGGCACCGGTGAGCGCCCCGATGGGTGAACCGATCATGCAGCCCGCGAGGCTGCCCGGAAACATCGATACACACCCGACGCCGAGTCCTATCGCCGCGCCGATTGCCATTCCAGCCGCGCCACCGTTGGCCCATCCGAGTCCGAGTTCGTTGAGCATGTTCTCGAGCGCGGCCTGCTTCTCAGGCGATGGCGGAGGACCGAAGAGATCGGGCATCAGCGGAGGGGGTGCCGGTTCGACGGGCGCCGGTTCAGCGGGTGCCGGGGCGGGGCCTGGGTCGGGTGCCAGGGGATCCGCTTGCGCAGTACCCGCTCCGAGAGTGACGGCCAAAGCTACGAGGGCTGACGCTGCTGATTTCTGTATCAAATTCATTGCGATCCACCTTGCTGGCTGAGGTCAAACTCTTCTTGACTGTAGCCGAAATCACACTGGCGGACTCGAAACAAAGGCCCGAGCATGGGCCGCACTCTGGTAACAGCTGGTTTTCTGGCCGGTGAACAGTGGTGCCTGAAGTCACGAGTCCCGAAATCAACGGGGCGGACGATCACTGCCGGGGCCATCAGCGAAAACTGCCCGATAAGTCTGCTTCTGCCGGTTGGTGAATGTAGCCTTGAAGAACTCGAGAGCATCGGTCCGGAATTCCGCAGGCCGCACGTGGAACCGGCGCACCGAAAGGTCAGCCACTTGATCGCGAAGCCGATTCTGGCCATGTCCGCATGTATCACAGCGGCGGTTCTGCTCGCCTTACCCGCCGGCGCCACACCGTCATCGGGAGTGAGTGCGCAGACACTACTCGAGACCACCGTTCCCGGTACGTCGGGGGGCACGGTGCTCACCCTCCGGCGCATCGAGATCGCACCCGGTGGCACGACCGGGTGGCACTACCATGACGGTCCGGTGTACGGGTTTGTCGAATCGGGGGAACTCACCCGGACTCTCCACGACTGCACTACCGCTGTGTCGACGCCGGGTCAGGTCGTCATCGAGGGCCACGGAAGTGACCAAGTCCATGTGGGCGACAACCTCGGTTCGGCTCCCGTCGTCCTCCTCGCACTCTATGCCGAACCAGAGGGAAAGCCCTTGTCCGAGGACGTTTCCGACCCACCGTGCTGACGCCTACGCGGTGCGTGTAACCCATCAACGAGAAACCGAGGGTCCCCACCGCTGATGGTAGCCGTGGAGATCCTCGGTTTCGAAGCTCTGTCGAATGGGCTGATTGGGACGGAGCGTGATCACCCTATGGAATCAGCGAGCTTCCGAGGTCGATGAACTGGATCGTTCTGCTCATCCAGCTCACCATCATTTCGAGATACTGCTGCAGCATGGGGATTTCCTTCCTCAGGGTGTCGGCGCAACGGACAGGGTGTTCAGGTACTTCGCAAACGTCTCGACCAGATCGACAGATGCGAAATTCACTAGATCAGAACTGAAGTCGAGGGACAGCTCTAGCATGTTTTCTCACTCCTGATTACGGGGCTTCGACAGGACCGAGGTCACCGACGGAACCAAGGATCTCGTTCAGAGATCCGGCCACTGCCGACGAACCGGCCGGCAACACGTCGATAATGTTGCCGACGGCCGCAAATACTGCACCGATCAGCCCATCCAAAAGTGCCAGTGGGTCGATCAGCGACCCTAAATCAATGCTCGAAACGAGGTCGAGAAGACTTCCGGAATCCATTGTCGTTTACTCTCCTTGTGATCGACCATTTTCAGACCCAACCGAAATCAACGGATAATGCGAACGGCTCGAACAAAATTGCAGGGACCGCTATCCTGATCAGGTTGCCCAACCCACTTTCCAACGCCTCCGCAATTGACCCAGAACCCATTATTCGACTCCTGTCGTGTAGCAGCACATGAACGGAACCTGCCTTCTTTCAGCTGAGGAGGGCCGCATCGACCAGCGATCCAATAGCAGGCGTCACAGAACCCGAGTACACATCGGCTAGCAGGTCAGTTAGCAACGTCGCCGTTGCCTCCAGGAATGACACACTCATTCGATTTTTTCCTTCTCTGCACGGGTGTTGAAATCACTCATCGGACATGGCACGGCCCCTCACTGATTTCATATAGAGCGACCACGAGAAACACACAGAACACTTTGGTGAAACCGTTTCGGGGATCCGGTTGCCCCGCTCTTGGAGTCAACCCAACTGTGTTGCAAGGAAACTAACCGATGATGTTCACCTTGGAAAGTCCTGGACCGAAGATTGTCATAATCAACCAATCGTTGTGCAATTGCGCTACTTTTCAACCGTCCAGTACGGCGACGTCAATTCGTGAAACCAATTCGTCGAGCAAACGGGGTCAACGAGTTGCTTACCGACGGGAATCCCCGGTTCGGCGGGCCGCGGACCGACCCGGCGCCGAAGAATCTTCGGCCTCATGGGTGTGCGAACCAAGCCACGCCATCACACCTGCGACATCGTGCACCACATCGACGCCCGGCGGCAGCGGTGGACGGCGAATCATGAGCACAGGAATTCCCATGGCACGCGCGGCCGCAACCTTCCCGTAGGTCTGGTCTCCGCCGCTGTTCTTGGTGACCAGAACGTTGATGCGGTGCTCTTGCATGAGTTCGCGTTCAGCCGCCGACGTGAACGGCCCCCGAGCGAGTAGAAGCCGCGACTGCGGCGGCATGTCGGCGTCGGGCGGATCGATAGCGCGCACCAGAAACCACAGGGCTCCCAGTGCTGCGAACGAGTCGACGCCCTGCCTGCCGATGGTGAGGAACACCCGCGAACCCACGTCGGGCAACAGCTGCGCCGCGTCGGCGAGATCGGCCACCTCACGCCAGTCGTCGCCGGTTCGGCGCACCCACTCGGGACGCCGCAAGAGCAATAGCGGGATATTGCACCGACTGGCGGCCTCGACCACGTTCGCCGTAATCCGGGCTGCGAACGGGTGGGTAGCATCCACAATCGCGTCGACCGGGTTCGTCCGCAGCCAGTCGGCGAGTCCGCCCGCTCCCCCGAATCCGCCGATGCGCACGTCGCCGACCGGCACCCGAGGATCCCGGGTGCGGCCGGCCAACGACGACACGGCGTCGGTGTGTGGATCTTCACTCACAGCCGCCGCGAGCACACGGGCCTCCCCGGTACCGCCGAGGATCAGGATTCGCGGCATCGTCAGTGAGTGGTGCGAGTACGTGTTGTCGAATACAGATAGCTGTCCGGAAACCCCTCGGCAGCAAGCGCTTTGCCGACCACTACTACGGCAGTCTTGGTGACACCGGCGACTTTTACCTGGTCCGCGATCGTGGTGAGAGTCCCGCGCAGCACGATCTCGTCCGGGCGTGAAGCGAACGCGACGACGGCGGCGGGGCAGGTCGGCCCGTAGTTCTCGGTGAGTTCCTCGACGATCTGATCTATGCGATGCGCACCCAGGTGCACCACCATGGTGGCGCCGCTACGACCGAGAGACCGCAGGTCCTCACCCTCAGGCATTGCGGTCGACAGGGTGGACACCCTGGTCAGCACAATGGTCTGAGAGACACCGGGAACGGTCAACTCCCGTCCCAACGACGCCGCCGCGGCAGCGAAGGCAGGAACCCCCGGAACGATGGTGTATGTGACGCCGGCGGCGTCGAGTCGGCGGGCCTGTTCGGCGACGGCACTGAAAACCGATGGGTCACCCGAGTGCAGGCGTGCGACGTCGTAGCCCGCCGCGTCGGCCTCGAGCAGGTGGGCGACGATCTCGTCGAGGCTCAACCTCGCCGTGTCGACGATCTGAGCACCTACCGGGCATTCGGCCAGTAGTTCCTGCGGAACCAGGCTTCCCGCGTAAAGGCATACCGGACTCGTTGCGATGATCCGCTGGGCCCGCACCGTGACCAGGTCGGCGGCTCCCGGGCCGGCTCCGATGAAATACACCGTCATGATGGACAACCCTTCGACTGCTTGGTCACCGACCACTGCACAACGGGCAGTTGCGGTCGCCACGTGGTGAACCCGCCGAGCGGCTCGCCTCGGTACACCTGGAACTTGCGAATCTGGCCACCGTGTTTCGAAACCGACTGCAGCAAAACTACTTCCGATTCCGCTGTCACGGCATTCGCCACCAATCGACCACCAGATCCGAGCCGGTCCCAACACTCGTCGAGCAGACCCTTTCTGGTGAGCCCACCCCCGACGAAAATCGCGTCGGGCAACGACAACGCCGCCGGGACATGCTCGAAGGCGCCCGGGGATTCGCCGAGCACCATCAGTGAAGACACTCCCAGCGTGCGGGCGTTTTCCTCGATCGTCTTGACCCGGTGGGCATTTCGCTCGAAGGCCACTGCACGGCATCTTGGATGGGTGCGCATCCATTCGATGGCTATGGTGCCGGATCCGGCCCCCACATCCCACAGCAACTCACCCGGTGCGGGCGCCAACGCACAGAGCGTCACCGCACGGATCTCCTGTTTGGTCATCTGCCCGTCGCCGGAGTACACCTCGTCGGGCAGCCCGGGGATGCGGGTCAGACGCACCCTCCCAGGATCGGCTCGGCACTCGATCGCGATGACATTCAGGCGGTTACCGAGTTCGCGCGTCCACGTCGATGCCGTGCCGTCGATCCGCGACTCCGTCGGTCCCCCGAGACCGCCGAACACAGTGAGATGCGATTCCCCGAACCCGTGATGCGTGAGCTGAGCGGCGACGGCTGCGGGCGTGTGCTCGTCGCGGCTCAGCACCAGTAGGCGTGCGCCCGAGACGGCCGCTGGAAGCAGGGACTCGACCGGTCGGTCTACAAGGGAGACTACCGAGGTGGCGTGCGCAGGCCACCCCATCCGGGCGCAGGCAAGGGTTGCCGACGACGGATGCGGGATCACCTGCACCCGCTCTGCGCCGAGCAGATCGACCAATGTGACGCCGATTCCGTGAAACATCGGATCGCCACTGGCCAGAACGCAAATCTGCCGACCGGCGTGCTCAGCAACAAGCCCCTGCAGGGCAGGTATCAGCGGAGACGGCCATGGCACCCGGAGCGCTCCCGAGTCGGGGACCAGATCGAGTTGGCGCCGGGATCCCATCAATACTTCGGCGCGCTCTACCTCATGGCGCGCGCGAGGTGCCAATCCGTTCCATCCGTCGGCGCCGATACCGACGACGACCACTTCGTCTCTCATCGCGGCATCCGCCGCCAGATCGCCTGGGGCACCATCCGCATTATGAAGAAGACGGGCCCAAGCCGTCCTGGCACCGCCACCCGACTCGAACCCCGGCTCAGGCCGCGCACGACCGCCTCGGCTACTTGCCCGGGGGTGCTCGACATCGGCGCCGGCGACATCCCCTCGGTCATCCGCCCGATCACGAAGCCGGGCCGGACCAGCAGGAGTGACACTCCGCTGCCGTGGAGGGCGTCACCGAGGCCGCTGGCGAACCCGTCCAGCCCAGCCTTCGCCGAGCCGTATACGTAGTTGGCGCGGCGCACGCGCACGCCGGCCACGGACGAGAACACGACTATCCGCCCCGACCCCTGCTCGCGGAGCAGGTTGGCCAGATGGGTCAGCGCACTGATCTGCGCCACATAGTCGGTGTGGACCACGCCGACAGCGTGGCGAGCGTCCCGCTCGGCGCGCGCCTGGTCTCCCAGAACGCCGAACGCTAGCACTGCCACCGACAGCGGACCGTGCTCGGCCACAACGGACGTGAGCAGCTGTTCGTGGCTGTCGAGGTCGTCGGCGTCGAACTCCACGCACTTCACTACCGCCGCGCCCGCCTCGAGTAGCGAGTCCCGTTCCTCGGCGAGTTCGGTGCTCCGGCGGGCGGCGAGGACGATCGTGCGTCCGGGCGCGAGGCGAGATGCGATCTCGAGGCCGATCTCGCTGCGGCCGCCGAGGAGGAGCACCGCCCCGTGATCGTCGATCAGGTTCGAGCGCCTCCCGCTGTCGTTCTTCGATCCCAGGGTCACTCGTCCAGTCTCCTCGATTAACCTCGGGACATGGACCGCACCCCCTCCCCCCCGATCCACCTGACCGACGAGGCACTGACCTTCCTCGCTGAAGATCGCCTGGGTACACTCACGACGCTCCGCAAAAACGGCACCCCCCACGTGGTGGCTATCGGCTTCACCTGGGATCACGGGCAGGGGCTGGCGCGGGTGATCACCCGCGGCTACTCCCAGAAGGCCCTCAACGTCGAACGCGGGGGGTATGCGGCGGTGACTCAGGTCGACGGACGACGCTGGATCACCCTCGAGGGGCCGTCCCGGGTCCTGAACGACGCCGATGCGGTTGCCGACGCGGTAGCCCGCTACACAGCTCGGTATCCCCGGTACAGCACTCCCGACCACCCGGCCCGGGTGGTCGTCGAGATCGCGGTCAGCCGCGTACTCGGCTCGGCCGCGGTGTGTCCCCGCTGAACCGCAGCTTCCACGGGACCAAGGCGGACTCGAGCTGGACGGCGAGGCTCATCTTGGAAACCCCGTCGGTGCGCTCTTCGAATCGGATCGGCACCTCGGCAATCGTCAGACCCCGCCGCACCGTGCGGTAGTTCATCTCCACCTGAAACGCGTAGCCGTTGCTCTGCACACCGTCGACGTCGATCGCACGCAAGGTGTCGGCTTGCCACGCCTTGAATCCGGCGGTCGCGTCTTTCACACGCAGCCGCAAGATCGCATTTACGTAGAAGTTCGCCCACGCCGACAGCGCCTTGCGGTACCACGGCCAGTCGGCGGCGACTGCGCCGCCGGTCACGTACCTGGATCCGAGCACGACGGCCGCGTCGGTCGTCGTGAGTGTCTCCAGCATCCGAGGGACGGCCTCACAGGGGTGCGACAAGTCGGCGTCCATCTGGATCACGATGTCGGCGCCCTCGGACAACGCACGACTCATCCCGGCCACATAGGCGCGCCCCAAGCCGTCCTTGACTGTCCGGTGCAGGACACCGAGCGGAATCGGACCGTCGATTCCGAGTTTGTCTGCAACCTCGCCCGTGCCGTCCGGCGAATTGTCGTCGACAACCAGCACATGCATGTTCGGAATACCCAACGCCGCGAGAAGTTCGACGATCTTGGGCAGGCTGTCGCGCTCGTTGTAGGTCGGTACAACGACGGTTACCTTCGGGGCAACGTTCTCCATGACACCTTCGTGTGATCTGTGTTTCCACACTCGCCGCAACGCACGACGACGGATGTGGGCGTTAACAAATAGCTGATGTTACCCGGGGAGTACTGCCAACCCGTGCGGGCGGGTGTTCACCGGTTCGCATCCGTCGGCGGTCACGATGACTATGTCTTCGATCCTCGCACCCCATTCGCCGCGGAAGTAGATGCCGGGCTCCACGCTGAACGCCATTCCCTCCTTCAACTCGATCGTGTTCCCCGACACGATGTAGGGCTCTTCGTGTACGGACAGCCCGATGCCGTGCCCTGTCCGATGGACGAAGGCCTCCGCCAAGCCGTGCGCTGCCAGCAGGTCACGGGCCGCCGCGTCTACAGCTTCCGCTGTCACACCGGGACGAATCAGATCGACGGCCGCGGCGTGTGCCTCCTCGAGCACGGCGAACCTCTCCGCGACCGCTGGGTCGGGTTCTCCCATGCTGTAGGTGCGTGTGGAGTCCGAGTTGTATCCGACTTCGACGGGACCGCCTATGTCGACGACCACGACATCACCCGACTCGACGACGCGATCGGACACCTCATGGTGGGGATCGGCCCCATGCGGCCCTGAACCCACGATGACGAACGCTGCCTCGGTGTGCCCCTCCTCGAGTATGGCGGCGACGATATCGGCCGCAACCTGAGCTTCGGTGCGACCGACCCGAAGGAACTCGCCCATCCGGGCATGGACCCGGTCGATTGCCTGCCCAGCCCGGCGCAGAGCGTCGATCTCCGCTTCGTCCTTGACCATTCGCAGTTCACGGAGAACATCCGTGGCGAGCACTGGCAGCACACCGAGTGCCTCGGACAACGGGATCAGATGGAGCGCGGGCATCGCGTCTGTGACGGCGGTCCGTGCGGGCGAAGGGAGGAGCGCCGCCACCGCGCGGTACGGGTCCACGCCATCGACCCAGTCCCGGATAGTCAAGCCCAGGTCGGACGCCGCTGACTCGGTGAGCGAGGCCAGCTCCAGTCGCGGCACCACCACCGATGCGGTCTCGCCGTTCGCCGGAATCACCAGGCAGGTCAGGCGTTCGAACGACTCCGCCCGCGAACCCAGCAGATATCGCAGGTCGGGTCCCGGAGTGATCAGGAGGCCGTCGAGGCCGGCAGCGCGGGCGAGGCCGGCGGCACGAGAGATTCGGTCTTCGTAGACAGCAGTGGGAAAACGGGCGGGCGATGTGTCTAGGGAACTCATGACTTCAGGCTAAGCCGGTTTGGCAGGATGAGGGACATGTCCGGACCTCTGCTTCTCCTCGACGGCGCCAGCCTCTGGTTTCGTGCGTACTACGCACTTCCCGATTCGATCACTTCTCCGGACGGCCGCTCCGTCAATGCGGTGCGTGGCTTCACCGACATGGTCGCCACGCTGATCACCAAATTCGAACCCTCGCGGGTCGTGGTGTGCCTGGACCTCGATTGGCGACCTGAGTTCCGGGTGCGGGCAGTGCCCACCTACAAGGCGCACAGGGTCGCCGCAGACACCGACGGGACCGAGGAAGAGGTACCCGACACCCTGTCGCCCCAAGTACCAATGATCCTGAATGTCCTTGCCGCCACCGGGATAGCCACTGCAGGTGCCGAAGGTCTCGAAGCGGACGACGTTCTCGGCACCCTCGCCGCCACCGAGTCACGCGACACCACGATCGTCGTCACGGGCGATCGCGACCTCCTCCAGGTGGTTACCGACGATCCGGTGCCCGTTCGGGTGCTCTATGTCGTGCGTGGACTCGCGAAGGCCGAACTGCTCGGACCAGCCGAGGTGGCAGCCAAGTACGGCGTTCCTGTTGACCGCGCCGGCGAAGCCTACGCGGAACTCGCTCTCCTACGCGGTGATTCGTCCGACGGCCTACCCGGAGTGAAAGGGGTCGGCGAGAAGACCGCCTCCAGCATGTTGATGCAGTACGGGTCAGTGAAGAACCTGCGGGCCGCCGCGCTCGATCCCAGCTCCGGAATGGCGAAGGGGATGCGGGCGAAGTTCGCGGCCGCAGCCGACTACCTCGACGCCGCATTGCCAGTCGTTCAGGTAGTGCGCGACGCTGAGGTTTCGTTCTCACGGGACGACGCGCTGCCCGCGGCGCCGGTGGACCCGGCCCGGCTCGACGAACTTGCTCAGGACCTGGGAATCGCGAACTCGGTCGGACGCCTCGAGAAGGCGCTGAAGTCGGCGGCCGCTGCTCAGTCGTTCTGACATCACGCCCCAATCCTCCGGCACCTGTGCGATTTTGGGCTGACGCTCGGTCCGATGTGCCCGGGGTCTTCTGAACTCGAGGCGGGCAGACAACGCGACTTCGATATGCCCGAAATGGGCGGATTCGAGACTTCGCTATCATTCCCGCCCATTACCCCGTCGAGCAAAGAGGTTCACTTGAGCATCGCCAGAAGGATCGCCGCCACTGCGGCCGCCGCGCTCACCAGTGCAAGCATCGGATTCGGGGTGGCATCGGCTGCCCCCGCAGAAGAGAAGGCTGCCCCCACAGACGAGAAGGCCACGTCGGCGGCTACTGCCGTGGGGCCGGGAACCACTATCAAAATTGAGCACCCCGATGGCTCCTGGTGGAGGTGCACCGTCGCGTTTACCGCGACGACTCCGTCGAACGAGCCGGTGGCCGTGACAGCCGGACATTGCGCAATCCCCGGATCGAAGGTGTATGTCGACGGAAGGTTGATCGGCGAGACCGACCAGACGTCGTCGAGAGACGATGGCACGTTTTCACCGGATTGGGCGACCATCACGTTGAACGATAAAGCTCAGCCGGTCGCCGCTTCGGACAAGGTGGCGCCGGAGTCGGTCGGGAAGGCCCAGGTGGGCGATGAGGTGTGTCTACAGGGGTCGACCTCGGGATGGCAATGCGGCGAGGTGACCGGCATCCTCGGTGACTGGATCTACTCCGATCTCGAGCACGCGCCCGGCGACAGCGGCGGGCCGATCATCCGTACCAGCGACAACGCCGCCGTGGGGATCCACTCGGGATGGAGGTTCGACGAGGACTACGGCGAATCCTACTCGCTGGCAGCTGCTCTCACGAAGGCCGGAGGATACCTGCTGACCACCGTCAACGGGCCCGCCCCCGCACCCGAGACATCCCCACTGGGCTCGCTGGGTAGTTCCTGAAGCTGAATCGCCTTGGCCGCAACCGATCGTGCCGGTATCGCCAACTCTGGCTGCCCTGAGATTGCACCCTAACTCTGCGTCGGCAGTTTGTGAATGGTGACAGGGTTCGGCCGAACCTGCCCACCTCCCCAAAAAACAGGGCATAGGGCAATACACTCCGACGGCCAGCGTGGATGACATCGCGGTCTCGCTGCCGCCCGCTCCCACCACCGCGTCAACACAGTCGAACAATGAGGACTAGATGAGCATTACCCGCAAGATCACCGCTGCTACCGCCGTCGCTCTGACGATTTCAAGCGTCGGGTTCGGGGTGGCATCCGCTGCCCCCGCAGACGAGAAAGCCGCATCAGCGGGTACTCCCGTGGGGCCGGGGACCGAGATCACTGTTGAGATGCCCGACGGTTCCTGGTCGGGGTGCACCGTTGCGTTTACTGGAACGACTCCGTCGAACGAACCGGTGGCGTTGACAGCGGGGCATTGCGCCTTTCCCGGAATGCGCATCTATGCCGACGGAAAGTTGATCGGCGAGACCGACAAGTCGTCGCTCGAGGAGGAATGGGATCCGATCTCACCGGACTGGGCGACCATCGCGTTGAACGAGAACGCTCAGCCGGTTGCCGCTTCGGACAAGGTGGCGCCGGAGTCGGTCGGGGTTGCCCGGTTGGGCGATGAGGTGTGCAGCGACGGGAAGACATCGGGATGGCAATGCGGTGTGGTCACCGCTATCACAGGTGACTGGATCTGGCACAACCTCGTGATGGCACCCGGCGACAGCGGCGCGCCCTTGATCCGCACCAGCGACAACGCTGCTCTGGGAATTCACTCAGCACGCGGTGACCTGTTGCCCATGGACTACGGCAGGTCCTACTCGCTGGCCGCTGCTCTCACGAAGGCAGGAGGATACGAGCTGACCACCGTCAACGGGCCCGCCCCCGCACCCGAGACCTCCCCACTGGGCTCTCTCGGCAGTTCCTGACACCGAATCGCCCGCGATCGAGCGGGTGGGGCAACGCCCAGCACCGTCGGCCGCGACACCCACCGGGTGCATCGCGGCCGACGCGCTCGAATAGCTAACTGGGGCGGCCCATCTCGTACGTGCTGTCGCCGTCACCGAAGTCGGCGAGCACTGCCCCGGACGTCTCGAGGCCGCACCCAATTCCGTAGCCGAAAAATCAAGGCATACAAGCAATCCGACTCCGATGCGTCCATTTCGGAAGGCGTCGAGATTGCATTGTCATGACCCGCCCGGCGCACCGTCGAACGAAGAGGTTTACTTGAGCATCACCAGCAAGGTCACCGCCGTTACCGCCGCCGCTCTGGCGATTGCCGGCATTGGATTCGGGGTGGCATCCGCTGCCCCCACAGAGGAGAAGACGGCATCAGATGAGAAGGCGGCCTCGGCCGCTACCCCCGTGGGGCCGGGGACCACGATCATCGCGGAGAGAACTGATGGCAGCCGGACACGGTGCACGGTTGCGTTTGTCGCGACTACCCCCTCGGGCCAGCCAGTGGCACTGACTGCAGCGCATTGCGCTCTCCCTGGATGGAAGATATATGTCGACGGAAAGTTGATCGGTGAGACCGACAAGTCGTCGAGAACGGAGGACTCGGGTTCCTTTGCACCGGATTGGGCGACTATCGCGCTGAACGAACAGGCTGAGCCGTTTGCCGCTTCGGACAAGGTGTCACCCGAGTCGGTGGGCAAGGCTCGGGTGGGCGATGAGGTGTGCCTGCAGGGGTCGACCTCGGGATGGCAGTGCGGTGAAGTGACCGGCGTCTCTGGCTACCGGATCTGGTACGACCTCGAGGACGCGCCTGGTGACAGCGGCGGGCCGATCATCCGCACCAGCGACAACGCCGCACTGGGAATTCACGTTGCACAGGTCTCGGTGTTCAACGCAGCATGGGGCGAGGCTCACTCGCTGCCAGATGCTCTGTCAGAGGCTGGAGGATACGACCTGACTACCGTCAACGGACCCGCCCCCGCACCCGAGGCATCTCCACTGGGCTCTCTCGGCAGTTCCTGACACCGAATCGCCTGCGATCGAGCGGGCGGGGCGAACATCGAGGCACGGTCCCAGCGGGGTCAACGCCCATCGCCGTCGGCCGCAACACCCACCGGGTGCACGCGGCCGACGTGCTCGCATCGCTAACTGGGGCGACTCACCTCGTACGTGCCGTCGTCGTCGGTGAAGGTGATAGTGACCTGCTTGTCCTCCCCGTCGACGACGAGGGTGCAGGTAAAGCTGTTCCCCGTCTTCACTTCCTGTCCCGCCGGGCAATTGACATCCGAGACGTCGTCCACGCCGTACGACTCGGTGACGATTCGCTCGACGCCCTCCTCGGCTGCCTGTTGATCGAGGGTGTACGTGCGGAACACGGTGAGCGCAAGAGTCAGGGCCGCAGCCGCGACCACTATCAGTGCCGCGGCACCTGCCATGATCCAAGGAGGCATCGTCTTCTTCGGTGGCGGCGGACCCCACTGCTGGCCGGGACTGGGCCCCCACTGCTGGGGCGCACCCCACCCGGGTGGCTGTCCGGGCGGCTGTCCGGGCGGCTGGCCGTACTGAGGCGGACCCCACTGCTGTCCGGGGTACGGCGGCTGCCCCGGACCCGGCGGACCCCACTGCTGCGCGGGTGGCTGGTGACCGTGCTGGGGCCCCCAATACTGACCGCCGGTACCGTCAGGATCGCCCCCACCCGGCTGCTGCCCCTGAGCCCACTGCCCATTCGGGTCGTTCGGTCCGTAAGGGCCGCTCATGTCGCCTCCCACTCACGTGTCAAGTTTTGTACTACCGTAACGCCCGGCCGCGGGTTTCGGGCGATGGCACAAAGCTGCAGATCCAACCGAATCGGTCGGCTCACGCAACATCCACCGCGACGACACCGCGACGAATGACCGCAACCGCACGACCTGCGGCCTTGCTCACCTCGGGATCCGGTGAGGTCGAACGAACCTGCTCGAGCAGATCGATCACCTGCCTGCACCAGCGGACGAAATCGCCCGCAGACAGTGCGCGTCCCTGATCCCCTGCCGCGATCAGTGCTTCGACCAGCGAATTGCCGCTCGCCCATTGGAAGATGGAGGAAGCGAAACCGCTGTCCGGTTCCCTTGTCGGTGACAGCTTGTACCGGATCTCGTCGGCTCGCAGCTCTCGCCACACCCGCACGGTCTCGTCCAGCGCATGCCGCAGAGCCCCGGGGCCTTCGTTCTCGACTGAGTCTCCCTCTCGGCGAGATTCGAAGACCACCGAGGAGACCGCCGCGGCAAGCTCCGCGGGTCCGAGTCCCTTCCACACACCCTGCCGGAGGCATTCGGCAACCAAGAGGTCACTCTCACAATAGATTCGACTCAGCCGGGTACCGTGCTCCGTCGCTTCCGGGTGCTCACCGACAGAGATGTAGTCGCGCTCGGCCAGCAGCGACATGATGCGATCGAAGGTGCGCGCCAACGAGTTCGTGGTAGCGGCCACCTTCTGTCGCATCGTCTCGGTCTCGCGAGCGAGCCTGCTGTGACGCTCACCTATGCGGCCCAAATGCTCGCGGTCGGGCCAACTGTGGCAGGGATGCTGCCGAATGGCGCGGCGCAACCGGGCGATCTCGGCGTCGCCACCAGCGGCGGACTTCTTCCGTTTCCGCCGTCCGGGCGCGACGATTCCGGTGCTGCGCAACGCAGACGCCAAGTCTCGCCGCATCCGCGCCGTGTGATGATCGAAGCGCCGAGGCAACCGCATCGACCCCAAAGAACGTGCCGGCTCCGGAAAGTCGCCGGCCGAGACCCGGCCCGCCCATTTGGCCTCGGTCAGAATCAACGGCTTCGGGTCCGTCTCATCGCGGTCGGGTTCGAGTACGACGGCAAGACCTGAATGCCGGCCGACGGGGATCGCGATGACATCGCCGCGGCGGAGGGCCACGAGCGACGCGACGGCGGTGTTTCGACGTTCGGCCCGGCCCTGCCGCTCGAGCGACCTTTCCCGGCTCTTCAGTTCCTCCCGCAGCTGCACATATTCGAAGTACTCACCGTCCACCCCACCCAGCCGTTCCGCGAGCGTTGCAAGGGCAGCCTCGTTGCGTTCGATACCCCGGGTCAGCCCCACCACGGATCGGTCAGCCTGGAACTGCGCGAACGACCGCTCGAGCAGGGCACGCGATTCGGCGGCACCCATGCGGTCGACGAGGTTGATCGTCATGTTGTAACCGGGACGGAACGAACTGCGCAGCGGAAACGTCCTCGTCGAGGCGAGGCCTGCCACATCCACCGGCTCCACACCGGGTTGCCAGAGGACCACCGCGTGACCTTCGATGTCGATACCGCGGCGCCCTGCTCTTCCCGTCAGCTGGGTGTATTCCCCGGGTGTGAGCTCGGCGTGGGCCTCACCGTTGTACTTCACGAGTCGCTCGAGAACGACGGTGCGGGCAGGCATGTTGATGCCGAGTGCCAGCGTCTCGGTGGCGAATACGATCCGAACGAGACCCTTGACGAACAATTCCTCGACCGTTTGCCGAAATGCAGGCAACATTCCCGCGTGGTGGGCGGCGAGGCCCCGCTCGAGGGCCTTACGCCACTCCCAGTAGCCCAGGACCCTGAGATCGGCCTTCGGTAGCTCCGCCGTGTGTGCGTCGATGATCGTCCTGATCTCTTCGACCTCTTCCGGCGTGGTCAGGTCGAGCGGTGAACGCAGGCACTGCGTCAACGCGGCATCGCACCCCGCCCGGCTGAAGATGAAAGTAATGGCAGGGAGCAGTCCCTCGCCGTCGAGGCGGGCTACCATCTCGGGTCGCGGCAGCGGCCGGAAGCTGGAAAACCCCGATCCGCCACCGCGCCGCCCACGCCCCCGCGGCTCCCAGGAGTCGGCCCGATCCAGCGCCTGTCTCTGCTTGACGTGACGCACCAGATCCCGATCAACCGTCGGGCCGTTGTCCACATCCTCGCTTCCTGCATGCACGTCGAAGAGATCGAACAGCCGACGTCCGACCATGATGTGCTGCCACAGCGGGATCGGGCGGTTCTCGTCGACCACGACCGTGGTGTCGCCGCGCACGGTTTCCATCCACGCACCGAACTCTTCGGCGTTGCTGACCGTCGCCGACAAGCTGACGAGGCGAACGTCGTCGGGTAGGTGAAGGATCACTTCTTCCCACACTGCGCCGCGGAATCGATCCGCCAGGAAGTGCACCTCGTCCATGACGACATGGGACAACCCCCGCAATGTCTGCGAATCCGCATACAGCATGTTCCGCAGCACCTCGGTGGTCATGACCACTATCGGCGCTTCCGAGTTGATGCTCGAATCGCCGGTCAGCAACCCGACGGTGTCCTTGCCGTAGCGCCGCACCAAATCGGCGTACTTCTGGTTGCTCAGTGCCTTGATGGGCGTGGTGTAGAAGCACTTGCGTCCGGCCGCGAGCGCCAAGTGCACCGCGAATTCGCCGACCACGGTCTTTCCTGCACCGGTCGGGGCGCATACGAGGACACCGTGCCCACCCTCTAGTGCGCGGCAAGCGTGGATCTGAAAGCGGTCGAGCGCGAAGCCGAGCTCAGCCGAGAACACGTCGAGTTCGGTTCCACCGGCCTTCTCACCTGGATTCACTGCCACCCCGTCAGATTGTCACAGTGTGTCGGAGAAGTCCTGGCCCTGCTTGTTCACGTCGTTCACATCCGCGTCGGGGCTTGCTGTCACCGCATCGGACTTGCCGGCTCTACCCCAACGTCGAGACCGACCAGCCGGTTCGGGTACAGGGTTCGCTTTGGTGTCGAACGCTTCGCTCAAGTCCGACGGTGCGTCGATCGGCGACGATTCATCGTCGCTGAGGGTGCCCCATTCTTGGTTCGTGCGACGAGCCTTTCGTCGATCGTTGAGGCGCGCGACTTGCACGGCGCACTCGAACAGCAAGGTCAAGGCGAGCGCCAGCGCGAGCATCGAGAACGGGTCCTGCCCCGGGGTAACGATCGCGGCGAACACGAACAGCGCGAAGATCAGGCCACGGCGCCACGCCTTCAGCCTCTCGTAGGAAAGGACGCCGGCGAAATTCAGGGCGACGATCAAGAGCGGGATCTCGAAGCTGACACCGAAGATGATCAGCAGGTTGATGATGAACCCGAAGTACTCAGCACCCCCGAGTGCTGTGATCTGGACATTGTCACCGATCGTCAGCAAGAAGTGCAGGGCCTTGGAAACAACCACGTATGCCAGCACGGATCCGGCGATGAACAGCGCAGCGCCGGAGGCGACGAAACCAACGGCGTAGCGACGTTCGTTCGAACGTAGACCCGGGGTGACGAAAGCCCACAGCTGATACAGCCAGATCGGGCAGGCCAGGACGACACCGGCCGTCAGCGCAACCTTCAATCGGAGCATGAACTGCTCAAATGGCCCCGTCGCGAGCAATCGGCAGGTGCCGTCACTACTGAGTTCGGCCCGACTCGAGTCAGGAAGAGAACAGTACGGCCCGCGAAGCAACTCGCCGAGGCTCTCGATCCCCAGAATTTGATGGGAGTACCAGAGGAACCCCACCACCGTGGTGACCAGGACGGCCAGGACCGACCACAGCAATCGCGTACGCAGTTCGTAGAGGTGATCGACCAACGTCATCGTGCCGTCGGGGTTGGTCCTCCGCTTGCTGTTGCGCGGATCAAAGGGAATTCGCACTAATGTTTGCCCTAGTCTTGGTCAGCAATCAACCGGGGTGAAGATTCACCCCGGTCGTCAGGCGGCTCCGGCTAAGCCGACTTGGGTTCGTTGTGCTGTGACTGCACCGGTGCCGGCGGGGTGACCGGTGTGGTCGCGTTGTCCGCGGCGGGCAGTTCGGCCGGTGCACTCTGCTGCGGGGCAGAAGCACCCGGCTGCGCGGCGGGCGCCGGCTTGCTGTCGTCGTTCTGCATCTCCTTGACCTCGCTCTTGAAAATTCGGAGCGAGCGTCCGAGTCCACGAGCCGCGTCCGGCAGCCTCTTGGATCCGAAAAGAATGACGACGACGAGCGCAACGATGGCCCAGTGCCAGGGGCTTAAAGCTCCCATGTGTAACCTCCAAAACGTCAGGTCACCCGATCGTACCGGACATACCCGGCAACGAACATCCCCATGGAATGCTAGGTCTGCGGCCGTTTTGCCGCCGCCTGCTGTGCGCGGAGATCGGTGACCAGCGCTTCGCCGGTCCATCTGCGTTCGCCGCCGGCCTCAGCCTCTCGGATCAACGTGACAAGTCTCGCATTCACCGGCGCATCTTTGTCCGCCGCAGCAGCCAAACGTACGACCTCCCCGCTGATCCAATCCACCTCGGTCCGCCTGCCCGCCTCGAGGTCATCCCACATCGACGACCGTGCATGCGGGTCGATTGCCAGCATTCGGCCCCCCACCACCCTGAACAACCAGTCAGGAACGGTCAGTAGGCGGGGAATCCATCGCGGTGGCAGCGGCGTGAGCTTGGCGACCGCAATCCCGCCGGCGGTCAGCAGATCGAGTGCTTCCCGCTGAGCCATGGCGACAGCGCGTCGGAATGGACGCTGTGACAACTCCTCGCGCAGTGGCAGATCGGACAGGGCGTTGATCGGATTGTTCAGATTGAGCAAGAGCTTCGCCCACTGCACCGCACGGAAGTCGTCATGCTGCTGCAACGGCAATCCCGCACCCTCGAACGCGGGCGCGAATCCGTTTACGGCGTCATGACGCTCGATTTCCAGATCACCTTCGGACCCTTGATGAAAATGCCCGGGTCCACGGCGAACCACGTTGAACGGCACCATCGCCGCAAGAACAACGTGGTTCGGCAGCATCTTGCGTAGCGTGTCCGCGTTGTCCAGGCCGTTCTGGGCGCTCACCACGATGGCGCCCGGGCCGATAGCCGAGGCCAGCGCCGCGCCCACCTCGGCGGTGTCTGCCGACTTCACGGACACGATGACGAGATCGGCCGGAGCCGCCGAATCGAGGTCGGTAGCGAAGCTGACCGCGGAAGCATCCACGCTCACATCCGCACCATGCAGGTCCGTCAGGCGCAGCCCGTGATCCCGGATATCGGCCCCGATCCTCTCGCGGCCGATAAAGGTCACCTCGGCACCCGCCGCGGCGAGTCGCCCTCCGATGTAGCACCCGATGCTGCCCGCACCGAAGACGGTGATCCGCACCGGACGGCCATTCTCGCTCATGCGTCCACGCTGTCGTAGGCCGAAAGCGCCTCGACGGCTCGACGACGCACCTCTTCCTCGAGTTCCGGCGGCCCTAGCACGGTGATCCCCGCACCGAAGCCGAGTACCAGGCGTGCCATCCACTCGAGAGCCCCGTAACTCATGCTCGCCTCCATCGAGCCGTCCGCGCCGACCTCGATGTCGTCCATCGGGTAGGAGTCGAGCACCCACGCGCAATCTGCAGCGATATGCAATCGCGCCTGCGGAAGGGAGGTGTCACCGCTGAACAGCTCCAGGTTGGAATCAGGCTCGAGCGCCTGGGCCGGCGGGGCAGACGGCTCGTCCAGTTCGGTGGCGGCATAGATTCGGTCAAGGCGGAATAGACGGACACCTTCGGCCGATCGGCACCACGCCTGTAGATAGCTTCGATTCTCGACCAGAACGATTCCTACCGGATCGACGATGCGTTCGCTGACCCGGTCCCGAGACGCCGAGAAGTACGTCAACTGCAGCGCGCGCCCGTCGTTCAGCGCGGATCGAACGGAACCGGCGATCGGATCCTCGGCGACGCCCTCGTCCGTGTCCCGACCGACGGGACCCGACGCCCTCCCGCGCGCCGCGGTACCGGCGGCGTCCTCGATCTTCGCGATCGCGCTGTATGCCGCAGACGGGTCGACCATGCCGGGCATCTCCACCAGCGAACGCAGGGCAACGAGCAGCACAGTTGCCTCCGTGGACGTCAACCGCAGGGGACGATCGATACCCGCAGAGAACGTCACCTCGATGCTTTCCTCGGAGAACGAGAGGTCGATGAGGTCGCCGGGACCGTAGCCCGGCAAACCACACACCCACAGCTGATTGAGATCGGACATCAATTGGGCCGTGGACACTCCCAGTTCCGCAGCAGCATCGGCCGCGGATATCCCGGGGTTCGCGATGAAATACGGCACCAGATTGAGGAGCCGGGACAATCTCGTCGACAATTTGCTGGTCATGATTCTCGCTCCCCTGCCGCCTCGCGCAGCTTCGTCAGCACATCGTGGCGCAGTTCCGGAGGCTCGAGTACCAGCGCGTCGGTCCCGTGCCCCGCGATGAGGCGTGCGATCCACTCCCGCGAGCGGACGGGAACCTCCAGCACGCTGCCTGCTCTGTCATTCATTTCCTTCTCCGTCGCCTTCGTGCAAAATCGCCGCAGCTCATGGGCTCGGCCCTCGGCGACCCATACGGTGGCCGTGCCGCTGACCTCACTCGACCGGGTAGCTCGATCGACGATGTCACGAAGGTCGGCACCCGAGGGTTTCTTGACGATTCCGGACGGACCGAACTCGACGACGTCGTCGCCGATCCGGGACAACCGAAACGTTCGGACCGCGTCGCGGTCGAGATCGTGACCGACGAGATACCACCGACCGTGCGCTGTTACGACGCCCCAGGGTTCGACGGTGCGTTCGGTGAACGGCTCGTTCAATGCACCCCGATGGGGAAAGCGGACGGCACGGCCTGCATCGACCGCCGCGGTGAGCTTGCGCATCGCAGGCTCGGACCCCCGAGTGCGGGCGGGTATGGCGGTGATCGGCGTGACCGCCGAGTGGGAGTCCACCTGTACACCCGCAGCCCGCAATTTCAGAAGCGCACGCTGCGCCGCCGCCGCCAGCTCCGGCGACTCCCACAACTGGACCGCAACCGCAACCGCGGCGGACTCCTCCTGGCTGAGATCGACGTCGGGGAGCTCGTAGGCGGTGCGATTGATCCGATACCCCTCAATCGTCGAGAGTCGTGATTCTTGCCCGACCTCGAGCGGCACACCAAGATCCCGAAGTTCGTTCTTGTCACGCTCGAACATGCGACTGAACGCCTCGTCGCTAGCGGAGTTCTCGTACCCGGCGACGCTTTTCCGAATCTTTTCAGCGGTGAGGTACTGGTTGGTGGACAGCAAACAAATCACCAGGTTCGTCAAGCGCTCGATCTTTGATATCGACACGCCGGGAAGCCTAACGGGTGAACCTGCGGTTGACCGGCAAGCCTCACTACATCGAGGCAATCAGCCTCTCCACCCGCTCGTCGACCGACCGGAACGGGTCCTTGCACAGCACCGTCCGCTGGGCCTGGTCGTTGAGTTTGAGGTGCACCCAGTCGACGGTGAAGTCGCGTCCGGTCTCCTGAGCGGCGATGATGAACTCACCGCGCAGCTTCGCCCTCGTCGTCTGAGGCGGAGTATCGACCGCCGCATCGATCGTCTCGTCCTCGACGACCCGCTTCACGAGACCCTTGCGTTGCAGTAGGTCGAATACGCCCCGACCCCGCTTTATGTCGTGGTAAGCCAGATCCAGCTGTGCGATCTTCGGGTCGGCAAGCTCGAAACCGTGGCGGTCTTGGTAACGCTGGAAGAGCTTGCGCTTGATCACCCAGTCGATCTCCGTATCGACCTTCGCGAAGTCCTGGGACTCGACAGCGTCCAACATCCGACCCCAAAGGTCCACTACCTGGGTGATCTGCGGATCGGGGTCACGCTTCTGCAGGTGCTCCACCGCCCGCGCGTAGTACTCACGCTGAATGTCAAGCGCACTGGCTTGTCGGCCGCCTGCCAACCGCACCGGACGCCGCCCGGTGATGTCGTGGCTGACCTCGCGGATCGCGCGGATCGGATTGTCGAGGGCGAAGTCGCGGAACGACACCCCCGCCTCGATCATCTCGAGCACGAGTGCGGCGGTCCCCACCTTGAGCATCGTGGTGGATTCCGACATGTTCGAATCGCCGACGATGACGTGCAGCCGGCGGTACTTCTCCGCGTCGGCATGCGGTTCGTCACGGGTGTTGATGATCGGTCGCGACCGGGTCGTCGCAGATGAGACACCCTCCCAGATGTGCTCCGCGCGTTGCGACAGGCAATATGTGGCCGCCTTGGGCGTCTGCAGGACCTTGCCTGCGCCACAGATCAGTTGTCGGGTCACCAGGAACGGCAGCAGCACATCCGAGATTCTGGAGAACTCGCCCGCCCGAGCCACCAGAAAGTTCTCGTGGCAGCCGTAGGAGTTGCCCGCCGAATCGGTGTTGTTCTTGAACAGGTAGATGTCGCCGCCGATACCTTCCTCGGCAAGCCGTTGCTCCGCGTCGATCAGCAGTTCCTCGAGCACCCGTTCGCCCGCCCGGTCATGGTTGACCAGTTGGACGAGGTTGTCACACTCGGCCGTCGCATATTCGGGGTGCGAGCCCACATCCAGATAGAGGCGGGCACCGTTCCGGAGAAATACGTTGGAACTACGGCCCCAGGAAACCACCCGACGGAACAGATAGCGTGCAACCTCGTCCGGGCTCAGCCGCCTGTGACCGTGGAAGGTGCAGGTCACGCCGAACTCTGTCTCAATTCCCATGATTCGCCGCTGCACATCTCGACAGTACAACGCCGAACACCCACGGGAGATGGAAAACCGACGGCTACGCCAGATACATTCGCCAAGTTGGTGAACGCACAGCTATGCCGGGCGCATCGAATGGACGAGATGATGCTCGACCACCGTGGTGAGCGGCGCTCTCGGAGCACCCCGCCGAGCTCGATTCTTCGGTCGACGCGCCGACACCGGCCTCAGTCCTCGGTGTCGGTGGGCTTCGCCTCGGTTTCCGGCTTCGATTCCGCAGCGGGTTCCGGTTCGCTATGCGGTGCCTTGGGGAGCAGCTGCTCGAGTGCCGATCCGACGATCCGGCGGAACGCCCGGCGGGGCCGCGACTGATCGAGCACCGCCACCTCGAGACTGGTGACATCGACTTCCCGCTTCTCACCCTCCCCCGAACCACCTTCACGGAGGGCCGTGACCGCAACTCTGATGGCGTCCTCGAGGTCGAGGTCGGCACGATACGACTCACGCATAGCGGTAACGATCGGCTCGGTGGTGCCGCCCATCACGACGAAATGTTGTTCGTCGACGATGGATCCGTCGTACGTGATGCGGTACAGCTGAGGCGGCTTCGGGCTGCCGGCGCTCCCGACCTCGGCGACACAGATCTCGACCTCGTACGGCTTCGGCTGTTCGGTGAAAATCGTGCCTAGTGTCTGCGCATAGTTGTTGGCCAGCGATCGGCCCGTCACGTCACGACGATCGTACGAGTAGCCGCGCATGTCGGCGTGCACAATTCCCGCCCGCCGAAGATTCTCGAACTCGTTGTACTTTCCGACGGCCGCGAAACCGAGACGGTCATACAGTTCGCTGACCTTGTGCAAGGCCGTGGACGGGTTCTCCGCCACAAAGAGCACACCATCGTGGAACGTGAGCACCACGACGCTGCGTCCCCGGGCAATCCCCTTGCGCGCCAACTCCGAGCGGTCCCGCATGATCTGCTCGGCCGAGGCGTAGTACGGCATGGTCATCGCGCAGACCCCCCTTCTTCGCTGCGCTCGGATACGATGCGGCGAGCCAACTCGGACGTCGTCTCCGTCGGCACATGCACCGCGCCCGCCCGCGTGATGGTGACCGCGGTCGGATAGATACCCCGCGACAGATCGGGGCCACCGGTTGCCGAGTCGTCGTCGGCGGCGTCGTACAACGATTCCACGGCCGCCCGAAGGGCGGTTTCCTCGTCGCTGTCAGGCGCATACAACTTCTTCAACGCCGACTTCGCGAACAATGATCCCGAACCGACCGCATGGTATCCGGCGCGTTCCTCGTACCGCCCGCCGACCACGTCGTATGACACGATGCGACCGGCAGTTGCATCGTCGGCGGCGTCAAGGTCATATCCGACGAGCAGCGGTACCACTGCCAGACCCTGCATCGCAGCCCCGAGGTTGCCACGGACTATCGACGCGAGGCGATTGGCCTTGCCGTCGAAAGTCAGCGGAACACCCTCGATCTTTTCGTAGTGCTCGAGTTCGACGGCGAACAGCCTGACCAGTTCGATGGCGATACCCGCGGTACCGGCAATTCCGGCCGCGGAGTAGTCATCGGTGACGTAGACCTTTTCCACGTCCCGGCTGGCGATGAGGTTGCCCTGCGTCGCACGCCGGTCACCGGCAAGGACGACGCCACCCTTGTAGGTGAGCGCCACGATCGTCGTTCCGTGTGGAGCGAGATCACCGCTCCCCATCCCGTCACCACCCCGTGCCGTCGTCGAGTGTAAACGATGGCCGATCCTGTTCTCCGGCAGCATTTCTGGCGCGTGAAAACGCAGATACTCGGTGAACGAAGAAAGATTCGAGCCGAAACTGAGCCCTGCGCCACCGTCGCCGATCCGAAGTGCCGGCCGATCATCCGTCACTGGCCACCCTTTTGGACGTACGCCCGGACGAAGTCCTCGGCATTCTCCTCGAGCACGTCGTCGATCTCGTCGAGTAGGTCGTCGGTGTCATCTGCCAGCTTTTCACGACGCTCCTGACCAGCGGCTCCGTCACCGCCAGGGGTGTCGTCATCGTCGCCACCACCAGTGCGCTTGGTCTGCTCTTGCGCCATCGCCGACCTCCTTCTTCAAAGGGAGCTCATTCTTGCGAGCGTCCTGTCCCGCCAAGCGGTCTGACTAGCTGATCCGCTCGGACCTTCACCCTACCGAGCCGCGAGGCCGCGCGGGCGACGACGCGACGGCGAGTTCGATACGGATGTGTCCATATCCGGTCACCCGTTCAGTTCGTGAGCTTGTCGACTAGTTCTTTCGCCGTCTCCACGGACTCCAGCAGCTCTCCGACGTGCGCTTTGCTACCGCGCAGTGGCTCGAGGGTAGGGATGCGCACCAGCGAGTCACCGCCCAGGTCGAATATCACAGAGTCCCAGCTTGCGGCCGCGATATCGGCGCCGAACCTACGAAGGCACTCTCCGCGAAAGTAGGCCCGCGTATCGTCGGGCGGCGCGTTCACGGCGTCGAGAACCTGCTGTTCCGTGACAAGTCGTTCCATCGACCCACGAGATACCAGAAGATTGAACAGCCCCTTGTCGAGCCGAACATCGGAATACTGCAGGTCTATCAGGCCGAGTTTGGGTGCCGCCCAGCCCAAACCTTCCCGAGTGCGCACGCCCTCCAAGAGGCGAAGCTTCGCGGGCCAGTCCAGGAGATGAGCACATTCCATCGGATCGCGCTCTAGAAGGTCGAGCACCATCGCCCACTTCTCGAGGAGATCCTTCACACGCGGGTTGTCGCTACCTTCAGCCGAGGTGAATTTGTCCACCCGATCGAGGTAGATCCGCTGCAGGGCAAGCCCTGTCAACTCACGACCGTCCACGAGAGCGACCGTCGCGCGGAGTGTCGGATCGTGGCTGATGTGATGCACCGCCGTGACCGGACGTGCCAGTTGCAGATCCGAGAGGTCGACGCCGGCCTCGATGAGATCGAGCACCAACGCGGTCGTGCCTACCTTCAGATACGTTGACATTTCGGCGAGGTTCGCGTCGCCGATGATGACGTGGAGTCGCCGGTACTTGTCCGCATCCGCGTGGGGTTCATCTCGGGTATTGATGATCCCGCGCTTGAGTGTCGTCTCGAGCCCGACTTCGACCTCGATGTAGTCGGCGCGCTGAGACAGCTGAAATCCTGCCTCGTCGCCGGACTGACCGATCCCCACCCGGCCTGCCCCGCAGATCACCTGGCGCGATGCGAAGAACGGCGTCAGCCCGTTGATCACCGCGGAAAACGGGGTGGCCCGCGACATGAGGTAGTTCTCGTGGGTGCCGTAAGACGCACCCTTGCCGTCCACGTTGTTCTTGTAGAGCTGGAGCCGCGGCGCACCGGGGACACTCGACGCGTGCCGTGCCGCCGCCTCCATGACCCGCTCACCAGCCTTGTCCCAGATAACGGCATCGAGGGGATCGGTGACCTCTGGAGCCGAATACTCCGGGTGTGCGTGATCGACATACAGCCGCGCACCGTTGGTGAGGATCATGTTCGCCGCGCCGACCTCGTCAGCGTCGATGACCGGTGCCGGGCCGCTCAGCTTGCCCAAGTCGAAGCCGCGGGCATCGCGCAACGGCGACTCCACCTCATAGTCCCACCTCGTACGCCTGGCACGCGGGACACCGGCTGCCGCCGCATAGGCCAGCACCGCCTGAGTGGACGTCAAGATCGGATTGGCCGAAGGCTCGCTGGGTGAAGAGATTCCATACTCGACCTCGACGCCGATGATCCGCTGCATGCTGCGAGCCTATGTGATCACCCCCCGCTCCCAAGCACACTCCCCGATGCTCGAGTTTTCCCGCACGGCGTCTACGCGACCGCGCAATCGAGGTACCAGTCCGCGGAAATCGCCCCGAGCACGGTACGCACCCCACGTGGTGCCCAGGTGTGGGAGCGGTCTTCGACGATCTTCGGGTCGGTCAGCACGACGGTCTTGTGGCGTGTCTCGATGGTGCATCCGCCCTCCGCCATTACGTTTCGCACCCAGTCGCTGTTTGCGCCGTAGGTCAACGCAAACCGATAACGACCGTCTACATCGAACACGTTGACAGGGGTGCGATAGAGCGTGCCCGAGCGGCGGCCGCGGTGTTCGACGACGGCGAAACTGGGCAGATACTTGGCGGCGCGGCGTGCCACCCGATTGGTCGCGACACGGTTGAATCGGGCTAACGAACGCGGCAACGCCATGATCTCTCCCCTTCGGTGCCCGAACGGATCACCTGCACTCGACACTACCGATCCCGCGCGTGGCTCACGGTGCCAATCGCCTCAGGGGAGATCGCCGACTGCGGCGCGGCCTACGACGAACCAGCCAACGCAGCATCGGCTTTGCCGGATGGGCTGGCCCGTCGCGACCACAGTCGAGATGGACTACAGGTACTGACCTGTGTTGGATTCGGTGTCGATGGCGCGGCTCGCGCTCGCGTTCTTACCGGTGACCAACGTTCGGATGTACACGATCCGTTCCCCCTTCTTGCCCGAGATCCGTGCCCAGTCATCGGGGTTGGTCGTGTTCGGCAGGTCCTCGTTCTCCGAGAACTCGTCGACGATCGAATCGAACAGGTGCTGGACCCGCAGCCCTGGGGCACCCGTGTCGAGTACCGACTTGATCGCGTACTTCTTGGCGCGGTCGACGATGTTCTGGATCATCGCACCCGAGTTGAAGTCCTTGAAGTACAGGACCTCCTTGTCCCCGTTGGCATATGTGACCTCGAGGAAGCGGTTCTCCTCGCTCTCGGCGTACATGCGGTCCACAACACGTTCGATCATCGCCTGGATGCAGGCGGTGCGGTCGCCACCGAACTCCGCCAAATCGTCGGTGTGCACCGGAAGGGTCTCGACCAGGTACTTGGAGAAGATGTCTTGCGCCGATTCCGCGTCGGGGCGTTCGATCTTGATCTTCACATCCAGACGCCCGGGACGAAGGATCGCCGGATCGATCATGTCCTCACGGTTGGAGGCGCCGATCACGATGACGTTCTCCAGCCCCTCGACGCCGTCGATCTCGCTGAGCAACTGAGGCACGACCGTGGTCTCGACGTCAGAGGAGACGCCCGATCCGCGGGTGCGGAAGATCGAGTCCATTTCGTCGAAGAATACGATCACGGGCGTGCCCTCGGACGCCTTTTCTCTGGCCCGTTGGAAGATGAGCCGAATATGCCGTTCGGTCTCACCGACAAACTTGTTCAGCAACTCGGGGCCCTTGATATTGAGGAAGTAGGACTTGGCCTCCTTGCTGTCCTGCCCACGGGACTCCGCGATCTTCTTCGCCAGCGAGTTGGCGACCGCTTTGGCGATGAGCGTCTTGCCGCAGCCCGGCGGACCGTACAGCAGCACGCCTTTGGGTGGCCGGAGCTCATACTCGTGGAACAGCTCCTTGTGCAGGAACGGCAACTCGACAGCATCGCGGATCTGTTCGATCTGTCTGCCGAGTCCACCGATGTCGTCGTAGTGCACATCCGGGACCTCTTCGAGGACCAGATCCTCGACCTCGGCTTTAGGGATTCGTTCGAACGCGTACCCGGCCTTCGAATCAACCAGGAGTGAATCGCCCGGACGCAGCCTGCGGGTGAGCGAGTCCGCGTCGTACGGAACCATATCCTTCTCACTGTCGGCCACGACCGTCGTGAGGGGTTCGGCCAGCCAGACGATCCGTTCCTCGTCCGCGTGCCCGACCACGAGTGCCCGCCTGCCATCGTCGAGAACCTCGCGCAGCGTGCAAATCTCACCGACACGCTCGAAACTTCCGGCTTCCACGATGGTCAGTGCCTCGTTGAGACGCACTGTCTGGCCGAGGCTGAGGGTCTCGGCGTCGACGTTCGGCGAGCATGTCAGACGCATCTTGCGACCGGACGTGAACACATCAACCGTCTGGTCATCGTGCACGCCGAGTAGGACGCCGTAACCGCTCGGCGGCTGACCGAGACGATCGACTTCCTCCCGAAGCGCAACGAGCTGTTGACGAGCTTCTTTGAGGGTATCCATCAATTTGGTGTTCCGGATGGACAGCGAGTCCACTCGAGATTCCATCTCACGAAGCTGCTCCGGTGAATCCGCGAGCTGCCTGCGCAATGCTGACGCCTCCGCGCGTAACGCTTCGAGCTCTCGTGCAGCCGCAACCGGATCGGGGTTCTCTGTCGAGCTCATGTGCGTCTCCTCCCAATGAAGATCTATCAACGCTACCGGGACCGCCCGTGTTCTGCTCCGTGACACGGATTCTCTCGATTGCGAATTGGCATACAAGACAGCGGCCCGGCTGCTGAATCCAACATGTTGCCTTACTATCTGCTGCCGAATTCCTCTGTTCTGCATAACGACCGGGTTCGTCGTGATAATCCGCAACCTGGTCGTTGTTCAGCCCTTACCCGAGCGGCGCTTCGGCTTCAGGGTGGTTGTCCCCTCGGCCAGGCGCCGCGCACTCACCAGGAATGCGGTGTGCCCCTGCATTCGGTGCTCCGGACGCACCGCGAGACCGACGACATGCCAACCGCGCACGATCGACTCCCACGACCGCGGCTCGGTCCAGCATTCCTGCTCACGCAGGCTCTCGACGACCTTCGAGAGCTGCGTCACAGTCGCCACGTACACAATGAGGACGCCACCGGGAACCAGCGCCTTCGACACGGCAGACAGCGCATCCCACGGGGCCAGCATGTCGAGCACTACCCGGTCGACCCGACCACCCGCCGCTTCGACGTCGAACCCACTGACGTCGCCGATCGTCAGATCCCAGTTCTCCGGTCGTTCCCCGAAGAACGTTTCGACGTTCCGGACCGCGTGCTGGGCGTGGTCGTCCCGCAACTCGTACGAGATGACCCGGCCTTCAGGCCCCACGGCGCGCAGAAGCGAACACGTCAGCGCACCCGAACCCGCCCCGGCCTCCAGTACACGTGCACCGGGGAAGACATCCCCCTCATGGACGATCTGGGCGGCGTCCTTGGGATAGATGACCTGCGCGCCCCTAGGCATGGACAGGACGTAGTCGACGAGCAGCGGTCGCAGCGCGAGATACGGGGTGGAGTTCGTCGACTTGACCACACTGCCCTCGTCGATACCGATCAGATCGTCGTGGAGGATTGCACCGCGGTGCGTGTGGAATTCCTTGCCCGCCTCCAAGTTGACGGTGTAGCGCCTGCCCTTCGCATCCGTCAGCTGGACGCGATCACCTACCCGAAACGGCCCGCTCGGTCGCGACTCGCGTCCCACCATTGTCACCGACTCCTCAACCTCTTCGTCCCGGCACCGCTGCAGCGCCCACACAACAGCCACGTCTCGACTGTCGGACCTGGGACCTACCCTGCCAGGTGTGAGCATCTCAGAGTCCCCGGCCCCCGATACAGAGGGTTCCCCACTACAGGTCGACGAAATGCCGACCGGCCGTGGCCGTCCTGCTCTGTCGCCGTCCCGCGCCGGAGACTTCAAGCAGTGCCCGCTGCTCTACCGGTTCCGCGTCGTCGACCGGCTCCCCGAGGTTGCCACACAGGCGCAGGTGAAGGGCACCCTCGTGCACGCGGCGCTGGAAGCGCTGTTCGGGCTGCCTGCCGCCGAGCGGGTACCTCAGACTGCCGTCGATCTGGTACGGCCGTCGTGGGAACAGATGCTGGCGAGCTCACCCGAGCTCGCCGATCTGGTGCCCGATGACGAACGCGAAGCATTCCTCGACCACGCATCCTCCCTGGTCACAGCCTATTACCGACTGGAAGACCCGACACGATTCGATGCGGAATCACGCGAGCTGCGGGTCGAGGCCGAACTCGACGACGGTGTACCGCTCCGCGGGTTCGTCGACCGAATCGACGTCGCCCCCACCGGAGAGGTTCGGGTGGTCGACTACAAGACGGGGCACGCCCCGCAGGAATTTTCCGAGTCCAAGGTCCTGTTCCAGATGAAGTTCTACGCACTGGCACTGCTTCGCACCCGGGCTATCGTTCCAACACAGCTCCGTCTGCTGTATCTCGGTTCCGAGACGGTCCTGACCTACGTGCCCACCGAGGACGAGTTGCGACGGTTCGAACGCACGTTGTCCGCGATCTGGAAAGCAATCCTGACGGCAGGCGAAACTGGCGATTTCCAGCCCAAGCCGAGTCGGCTCTGCGACTGGTGTGACCACAAGTCCCGATGCCCTTCATTCGGCGGAACACCGCCTCCCTACCCGGGGTGGCCTGGGGACCTGCCGCAGACCTTGCCGAAATTCGTGGAGATTGCCGAATGAGGTCCGAGTCCTGAAACCTGCTCCATGACGGTACCCTCCCGGGCTGGCCTTACCGGGCGCTCGACCCGCCGGCGCGGAGCACGCGCAATACGGGGTGCCGAATGTCGCGGATCAGAGAGCTCGGCAGGATCGGATGTTCGAGGCGAGGATCGCCTTGGCGCCGATGCTTGCGAGTTCGTCCATGAGGCGGTTGTGACCATCGATCGGCACCATAGCCCTGACGGCGACCCAGTTCTCGTCGGCGAGCGGCGACAGGGTCGGCGACTCCAGGCCTGGGGTGATCTTCAACGCGGCATCGAGGATGGCCTTGGGGCAGTCGTAATCGAGCATCAGGTTCTGCTGCGCGAACACGATGCCGCGCACGCGTTCGATCAGCTGGTTTCGCGCAGGGTCGTCCGTCGACGAGTGGGCACGCTCGATGAGTACGCCTTCGGAGTCGCAGAGGGAATCACCGAATGCGACCAGGTTGTGTTGGCGAAGAGTACGACCGGAACCGACGACGTCGGCGATGACGTCGGCGACACCGAGTTGGATCGAGATCTCCACGGCCCCATCGAGGCGGATGACCGAGGCCTCGATGCCGCGGGCGGTGAGGTCGTTGCGCACCAGGTTGGGGTAGGACGTGGCGATGCGAAGCCCTGCGAGATCCTCGAAAGTCCAGTCCTTGCCCGCCGGTGCGGCGTACCGGAATGTCGAGCGCCCGAAGCCCAGTTGCAGACGCTCGGAGACGGGAGCGCCCGAGTCACGGGCGAGGTCGCGGCCGGTGATCCCGAGATCGAGTTCACCGGAACCGACGTAGATCGCAATATCCTTGGGACGGAGGAAGAAGAACTCCACCCCATTGGGCCGATCCAGAACGGTCAGGTCGCGGGAGTCGGTGCGACGACGGTAGCCGGCCTCGCTGAGGATTTCGGCGGCGGACTCGGACAGCGAGCCCTTGTTCGGGACTGCGACGCGCAGCATGACAGGGGTTCCTTTCGGGAGCGGGTGAGATTGTTTCGATCACCGATCACAAATGCCGGTAGACGTCCTCGAGCTTCAGGCCCCTACCAACCATCAGCACCTGCGTCCAGTACAGCAACTGGGAGATCTCCTCGGCCAACGCCTCGTCACTCTCGTGCTCGGCGGCGATCCAAACCTCACCCGCCTCTTCGAGGATCTTCTTTCCCTGCGAATGGACACCGGCGTCCAATGCTGCGACGGTACCCGACCCTACTGGGCGGGTGGCAGCACGCTCGGTCAGCTCGGTGAACAGGGATTCGAAGGTCTTCACGGGTACCCATTGTTTCACGTCCTCCTGCTTCCCACCCCCGCGGCTAGGTGGGAAGGGGTCACCACTGCAGTGCGCGGCGACTCTCGAATCGACGAACCTCGCCCGAGTGCGGATCGGTGAACTCGACCGCCCGCGCGAGCAGTCGCAGTGGGGTGGAGAAGTCGTCGGGCTCTCGGCGACGAAAGTCGGGATAGTAGTTGTCGCCCAAGATCGGCAGGCCGAGCGACGACATATGCAGTCGCAGTTGATGCGTTCGGCCAGTTCTCGGCCGCAGTCGGTATCGGGCGTGTAGGCCGCGGGTCTCGACTAGATCGATGAGGGTCTCGCTGTTCGGCTCCCCTGGCTCTTCGGTGGCAGTCATGACGCCGTGTTCCTTGACGATCCGACTGCTTACGGTTCGTGGGAACTCGATCGCGGGGTCGTGCGCGGCGATTGCTTCGTATTCCTTGGCGACCTTCTGCGAGACGAACAATTCCTGATACGGCCGACGATCCTCACGACGGATGAGGAACATGAGAACACCGGCCGTCATGCGGTCGAGGCGGTGCGCGGGGGTCAGGTCTGGCAGGTCCAACTCCCGCCGGAGTCGCACGACCGCTGTTTCGGTGATGTGAGCGCCGCGCGGAATGGTGGCGAGGAAGTGAGGCTTGTCGATGACGACGAGACGGTCGTCGCGGTGGAGAATCTCGATGTCGAACGGCACCCGAGTCTCCGGCGGTGGCTCGCGGTAGAAGTAGACGAACCGCGTCGGGGCATACCTTGTCTCACGGTTCACAACGCGCCCGTGCTCGTCGACGACGCCCCCGCCATCGATGAGCGAGAGCCAGTGAGCGCTGTTGTCGGGATGAGCCTGCATCAAGAACTCGGCGACGGTTCTCACCTCGACCCCTGCCGGCATCCGGATCCGGTCGGGCCCGAGGCCGTCACGGACCGGTAGCGGTGCCCCGGCCACCTCAGTGGGTCCGCTTCGCGGCCGCGCAGCCGTCGCAGATCAGTGCCAGTTGCCGCCCCTGGTTCTCAGGCAGGTTCTCATACCGGGATGTTGGGCCGTTGCACTTGGTGCATCGGCCCAAAGTCTTTGCTTGGTCGGTGAATTCGATGCTCATTCGCCTGTCGAAGACGTAGAGCGATCCTTCCCACAGACCGGCGTCACCGAACTCCTCGCCGTACCGGATGATTCCGCCGTCGAGTTGATAGACCTCACCGAACCCACGTGACAACATCAGGGACGACAAGACCTCACAGCGCACTCCCCCGGTGCAATACGTCACAACCGCCTTGCCCTTCAGGTGGTCGTACTTGCCGCTGTCCAGTTCCTGCACGAAATCTCGTGTGGTCGAAACGTCTGGGACAACGGCGTTCCGGAACCGCCCGATCTGTGCCTCGAACGCGTTGCGGCCGTCGAAGAAGACGACATCCTCACCCCGCCCCTCGACCAACCGGTGCAGGTCGCCGGGCGCTAGATGCATCCCGCCCCCTATTACCCCATTCGCATCCACCCTCAACTCATCCGGTGCCCCGAACGTCACGATCTCCGGCCGCACCTTCACACTCAGCCGCGGAAAGTCGTCCCCGAGTCCGTCGGACCATTTGATGTCGGCATTCTTGAACGGCGCATAGCTTCGTGTGCCTTTGACGTACCGCTTGACGTCATGGATATCACCGCCGACCGTGGCGTTGATGCCGTGCTTGGAGACGAGGATACGGCCGGTCAGATTGTGCGCCTCCGCGAGCGTGTACTGCCACAGCCGTATCGCCTCCGGATCGAGAAGTGGAGTGAACGCATAGAACAGCACAATTTTCGGAACAGCCACGGGAATCGAGGATACTCAGCGCCGTACCACGGTCGGTTGCACCCAAAGCTCCGACAATTCCAGCGCGGACAGACCTTCGAGGCTGTCCCGGAATACCCGGCCTGGAGCAACCGGGACCTCGACCTCGCACGGAACCACCAGAACGATGCACCCTGCGGCCTCCGCGGACGCGACACCGGTGGGTGAATCCTCGATCGCAAGGCACTCGGACGGACTCAGTCCCAGCAACTCGGCGCCGCGCAGATACGGGTCGGGGTGTGGTTTACCTGCCGGAACCTCGTCACCACACACCGAGTAGTCGAAGTGCTCGCGACCGATGGTGTCGAGTGCCCGATCGGTGAGCCGACGCCCCGTATTGGTCACCAGCGCCGACTTGAGCCCGCTTGCTCGGATAGCCCGCAACGCTTCCCGCGCACCGGGTCGCCACGGAATCCCGCCACGGAAGCGTTCTTCGACCCGGCTGAGCATCCACTCCCTGGCCTCGGACAAGGCGTACGGATCATGGTCGAGACCGAGGGAGTCGAAGATCACACCGAGAGTCTTGGCGCTCGACGAGCCGATCGTCTTTCGACGCGTCTCCTCGGTCATGGGCCCACCGAGATGCAGCGACAATTCTCGCACCACCACGTCCCAGATCTTCTCCGAGTCGAGCAGTGTTCCGTCCATGTCCCACAGGACGCCCTTCGGACCCTCCGGTGCATCAGACATTGAAGTAGTTCGCCTCCGGGTGGTGCAGCACGAACGCGTCTGTGGACTGCTCGGGATGCAACTGCAGTTCCTCGGACAGTTTCACTCCAATTCGTTCGGATTCGAGCAACGCCACCAACTTCGCGCGGTCCTCGAGATTCGGGCAGGCACCGTACCCGAAGGAGAGTCGGGCACCGCGGTATTCGAGATCGAAGAACCCGGAAACCTCGGACGGATCCTGCTCTGCCACATTGTGACCCCCCGGCAGCACGAGTTCTTCGCGTACACGCCGATGCCAATACTCGGCCAGGGACTCCGTCAACTGCACACCGATACCGTGCACCTCGAGGTAGTCACGGTAGGAATTGGCGGCAAACAGCTCGTTCGCGAAGTCGGCGATCGGCTGTCCCATGGTTACCAACTGCATCGGGAGCACGTCGACCTGGCCAGTCTCCTTCGCCTGAGCGTGCGAGCGGATGAAGTCCGCGACACAGAGGAAGCGATCACGCCGCTGACGCGGAAAAGTGAACCGGAAGCGTTCCTTCGCATCTGGGTTCGGGTCGGTGAGGACTACAACGTCATCACCCTCCGATACCGCCGGAAAGTACCCGTACACCACAGCGGCGTGGGCGAGGATTCCCTCGGTGCTCAAACGGTCCAGCCAGTACCGCAAACGGGGACGGCCCTCGGTCTCCACAAGTTCCTCGTACGTTGGACCATCCCCGGCCCGCTGGCCACGCAAACCCCACTGCCCGAGGAACAGGGCTCGTTCATCGAGCAGCCCGGAATAGTCCGACAGCGTCAGGCCTTTGATGATCCGGTTGCCCCAGAACGGTGGGGATGGAACCGCGATATCGGTGGCGACGTCGGAGCGCTCCGGCACCACGATCGGAGACTCGGAAGCCTTGCGCTTCTCGGCAATCCGCTTGGATCGTTCATGGCGGGCCTTGCGTTCGGCCGCCTTCTCGCGTGCGGCGATTGCTTCGGGGCTGTCCGGGGGCGGGCCATCTCCGCGTTTGACAGCCATGATCTCGTCCATCCGACGTAGGCCCTCGAAAGCATCGCGCGCGTAGCTGACATCTCCGTCGTAGACCTCGGCCAAATCGTTCTCTACGTAGGATCGCGTCAGCGCGGCACCACCGAGGAGCACAGGGAACTTTTCCGCCACGCCTTTGGCGTTGAGTTCCTCCAGGTTGTCCTTCATCACAACCGTCGACTTGACGAGCAACCCCGACATTCCGATTACGTCGGCCTTCCGCTCGACCGCAGCGTCGAGGATGCTGGCAATCGGCTGTTTGATGCCCAGGTTCACCACGTCGTACCCGTTATTGCTCAGGATGATGTCGACGAGGTTCTTGCCGATGTCGTGCACGTCACCTTTGACGGTGGCAATGACGATGCGCCCCTTACCGTTCTCACCCGTCGCCTCCATGTGCGGTTCGAGGTACGCCACTGCCGCCTTCATCACCTCGGCGGACTGCAGTACGAACGGAAGCTGCATCTGGCCGGACCCGAAGAGTTCGCCGACGGTCTTCATGCCGGACAGCAGCGTCTCGTTGATGATCGCGAGCGGCGGCTTCTCGATCATGGCAGCCGTCAGATCGTCGTCGAGTCCGTTGCGTTCGCCGTCGACGATGCGGCGTTCCAGCCGCTCGAACAACGGAAGCGCGGCAAGTTCCTGGGCGCGAGATTCGCGTGCAGAGGCAGCCGAAACCCCCTCGAACAACTCCATCAGCTTCTGCAGCGGGTCGTACCCCTCGCGCCGGCGGTCGTACACCAGATCCAGTGCCGCCTCCCGCTGCTCGTCCGGAATACGCGCCATCGGAATGATCTTCGACGCGTGCACAATTGCTGTGTCCAGGCCGACTTCAGTGCACTCGTGGAGGAACACCGAGTTCAAGACCTGCCGGGCGGCGGGGTTGAGTCCGAACGAGATGTTGGACACGCCGAGCGTGAAGTGCACGCAGGGATGCCGCTTGTGGAGCTCGCGGATCGCCTCGATGGTTTCGATTCCGTCCCGACGCACCTCCTCCTGACCGGTGGAAATCGGAAACGTCAACGCGTCGATGATGATGTCGGACTCGTCGAGACCCCAATTGGTAGTGATGTCCTCGAGGAGTCGCTCGGCAATGGCGACCTTCTTCTCTGCGGTACGGGCCTGCCCCTCCTCGTCGATGGTCAGGGCGACGACGGCCGCACCGTGTTCCTTCACCAGACGCATGATTCTCTGGAACCGCGAGTCGGGTCCGTCACCGTCCTCGTAGTTGACGGAGTTCACAGCGCACCGGCCGCCGAGGTGTTCGAGCCCCGCCTGCAGAACCTTCGGCTCGGTGGAGTCGAGCATGATCGGTAGCGTCGACGCGGTCGCGAAACGACTCGCAAGGGCAGCCATGTCCACCGCCCCATCACGGCCGACATAGTCGACGTTGAGATCGAGCATGTGGGCGCCGTCACGTGTCTGGTCTTTCGCGATGTCGAGGCACTTCTGGTAATCCTCGGCGATCATCGCCTCGCGAAATGCCTTGGACCCGTTGGAGTTCGTACGTTCACCGATCATCAGGATGCTGGCATCCTGCTTGAACGGCACAGCCGTGTAGAGCGAGGAAGTGCCCGGATCGTGCACTGCGGAGCGCTCTGCCTTCTCGACGAGGCGGACTGCCTCAGACACCTGCCGAATGTGCTCGGGGGTGGTACCGCAGCATCCACCGACCAGGCCGAGACCGAACTCGGCCACGAAATTGCTGAGCGCCTCGGCGAGTTCCTCTGCCGTGAGCGGATACTCGGCACCGTTCGGTCCGAGTTGCGGCAGTCCTGCGTTGGGCATGACCGATACCGGGAGCGAGGCGTACTTGGACAGGTAGCGCAGATGCTCGCTCATCTCGGCAGGACCCGTCGCGCAGTTCAAGCCGATCATGTCGATGCCAAGCGGCTCGAGCGCCGTCAGAGCGGCACCGATCTCACTGCCCAGCAGCATTGTGCCAGTGGTCTCGACCGTGACGTGAGTAATGATCGGCAGCCTCGACCCCAGAGTCTCCATCGCCCGTTGGCTACCCAGAATGGCGGCCTTCGCCTGGAGCAGATCCTGGCACGTCTCAATGAGGATGGCATCGGCTCCCCCGTCGATCATGCCCATGGCGGCCTCGCTGTACGCGTCCCGCAGGCTGGTGAACGGCGCATGCCCGAGTGTCGGCAGCTTGGTTCCAGGCCCCATCGAACCGAGGACGAAGCGTGCCATGCCGTCGCGGCCCGGCCCCATCTCGTCTGCCACCTCACGCGCTAGCCGGGTACCCTTCTCGGCCAACTCGCGGATGCGATCCGCGATTTCATAATCGCCGAGGTTGGGCAGGTTGCAGCCGAAGGTGTTGGTCTCGACCGCGTCAGCCCCGGCCTCGAAGTAGGCGCGGTGGATGTCTTTCAATACGTCGGGGCGGGTGTCGTTGAGGATCTCGTTACATCCCTCGAGTCCGAGGAAGTCGTCGAGCGTAAGATCTACGGCCTGCAACATGGTGCCCATGGCTCCGTCGCCGATGACAACGCGCTGTTTCAACGCATCGAGCAAGCCAGAGTGAAATGGTGCAGACATGCCGTCCAGACTAATGCGCGCGGCAACCAAGCCTGGCCGTAGGCTGGGTAGGTGAGTTCCAGTGAGTTCCCCGTCACGTCTGCAGTAGGCCAGGACAAGGTTCCCGACCCCAACGAATCAGGCGCCATGGACAGTGACGTGCCCACACTTCGAGACCCTGTCCTCGTCGCCGCGTTCGAGGGCTGGAACGACGCCGCCGATGCCAGCAGCGGCGCCGTCGAGCATCTCGAACTGATCTGGGACGCCCAACCACTGGCCGAGCTCGATTCCGAGGACTACTACGACTACCAGGTCAATCGTCCCTCTGTTCGACAAGTGGACGGGGTCACCCGGGAGATCGTGTGGCCGGCCACACGACTGTCCGTGTGCACCCCTCCCAGCAGCGACCGCGACGTCGTTCTGCTCCACGGAATCGAACCGAACATGCGCTGGCGCAGCTTCTGCGATGACCTGCTCGAGTTGATCGGTCGACTCCAGATAAAGACGGTCGTAATCCTCGGCGCGCTGCTTGCGGACACCCCACATACACGTCCTGTTCCGGTCACGGGCAGCGCGTACAGCAGCGAAGCTGCGGCGAGGTTCAGGCTCGAGCAGACCAGGTACGAAGGACCGACCGGTATCACCGGCGTGCTACAGGACGCCTGTGTCAGGGCCGGCGTACCTGCTGTGTCGTTCTGGGCGGCCGTGCCCCACTACGTCTCCCAGCCACCGAATCCCAAGGCGACAATGGCGTTGCTGCAACGGGTCGAGGAAGTCCTCGACATCGAAGTCCCACTCGGCGAACTACCGTCGCAGGCCGAGGACTGGCAACAAGCTGTCACGGAGATGACGGCAGACGACGAGGAGATCGGTGACTACGTTCGTTCCCTCGAGGAGCGCGGCGATGCCGAGACCGATATCTCCGATGCCATCTCGAAAATCGATGGTGACGCCCTGGCAGCCGAGTTCGAGCGTTACCTACGCAGACGAGGTGGTCCCGGCACCTTCGGGCTGTGACGGAGAGTCAACCGGATCGATTCGCAAACCGGTCGAACGCACGGCACTCCATGCCGGCGGATTCCTGTGTCGTGCATCTGGTGCCTACTTCACCGCCGTCGCGTAGATCCATCGCTTCGACAGGTCGGCAAGCTCCTCGGGAAGCTTTGCAACCGTCCTGCGGTATCTCGCTGCCAACTCGAAGGGATATTCGTCCTGCACCGTCCATCCGTGTTCGGCCAGCCAAAGCGATGGATCAGCACGTTCGTCCGAGTAGAGCAACTCCGTGATGTCGATGGCGCCGAACAGATTCTTGTCGAAGTACTTCTCCCGGGCCTCGGCAAAGCGCTGTATATCACCGCCCCCCGCGTAGTTGTCTACGACGACTCGACTACCGGGCGGTGAGAGTTCGTCGATCCGGCTGAACAGCGCATCGTGGGCTGTACCGGGAAGGAATGGCAGGAGCCCTTCCGCCGACCACGCGACGGGCTTGGTGGGGTCGAAGCCCGCGGCTTCGAGTGCGGCCGGCCAGTCGTCGCGCAGATCGACGGCCACGGGGCGGCGATCGGCCTTCGGTCGGGCTTCGTGCTCGGCGAGGACCTTTCCTTTGAACTCGAGGACTTTCGGTTGGTCGATCTCGAACACGGTGGTGTCCGGTGGCCAGTCGAGTCGATACGCGCGGGCGTCGAGTCCGGCCGCGAGAATGACTGCCTGCCGCACCCCCGACGCTGCGGCCGACAGGAAGAAGTCGTCGAAGAACTTGGTCCGCACACTCACAAGAGCGGCCGAGGGGTCCGAGAATATGTCTCCCACCGATGTCGGGTCGGCCAGCATCGCTGTGAAATGCGGTTCGCCTGCCGCCGCAACGAACCAGGGCGCGAACTCATCCCGAACCAGAGCATCCGGTTCGCTCGACTCCAGGGCCCGGAAGGTAGCCACCCCCAGCGCGGTCAGCCCCACACTGTCGACGATGCTCCACGAATCTCCATCAGACCGCATCTCTGACCACCTCTACAACCTCGTCGCAGGCTCGAACGCACCGACTCGCGACGAGGACGACACCCCAGCCTGACCAGCCACATCAGCGCCACAATCCAGCGAGGTCATGAGACCTCACCGGACTGCTCGGTCAGCCCGTCGAGGCGATCGACTTCCCGAAAGCCTACTCTCGCCCTGCCAGCCATCTCACCGGTCACGCGGACGCCCCGAGCGGATGCTCGCGATACTCGCGGACATTCCTTGCGTCTACGCGAACCGAGCTCTGAGCGTCTGGAGTTGTTGGTAATTGGCGACGCTGGGACTGGACGAGCGCTGGGACTGGATTTGTCGGTTGAGTGCGTGCCCGGTTGCCGTTTATTCGTACAATTATTGTGTTCCGTCCCCGACCGATTAGGTCGATGCGCGGCCGGAGTTCAAGTTGCCAGCGATGGGCCGGGTGCCCGTTTTCCGAGGCCGAGCAAGATGTCGACTGAATCACGGCGCTGTGCTGCTTCAGCTCAGGCCGCACTCCCCCGCGGGCAGACGTTGGTGCCCGACAAGTCCCACTCCCTCGCCGATCCTACGAACGGCTACGCCCCGCTCGGCCGCTCACCCAGAGCCCACTCCCCCGGTTGCCGTGAATGGCGCCGAAGGACCATGGCAGTGGATTTCTCGTCGCTACTTCGCCGCCGTCAGCCAGACCTTTTGCGTCGCCAGGTCGTCGAACTCCTCGGGAAACTCCGGGAACGGTCTGTCGTACTTGTCGGCCAGTTCGAGGGAAGTCGCACCCTGCACCGACCATCCGCGTTCGCTCAACCACCCCGGAGGATCGGTCCGCTCGTCCGCGTAGAACAACTCCGACACATCGAGATCGCCGAACGGATCGTGGCCGCCGAACAGACTCTTGTCCATGAACTTGTCTCGCATCGCATTGAAGCGCTGTATCGTGCTGCTGTCGCCGAAGTTGTCGACGGCGAGTTGGCTACCGGGAGTGGAGAGTTCGTCGATCCGACTGAACAGCGCATCGTGGGCTGCACCGGGAAGGTAGGGCAGGAGCCCTTCGATCGACCACGCGACGGGCTTGGCGCGGTCGAAGCCCGCGGCTTCGAGTGCGGCCGGCCAGTCGTCGCGCAGATCGACGGCCACGGGGCGGCGATCGGCCTTCGGCCGGGCTTCGTGCTCGGCGAGGACCTTTCCTTTGAACTCGAGGACTTTCGGTTGGTCGACCTCGAACACGGTGGTGTCCGGTGGCCATTCGAGTCGATACGCGCGGGCGTCGAGTCCGGCCGCGATAATGACCGCCTGCCGCACGCCCGACGCCGCGGCCGACAGGAAGAAATCGTCGAAGAACTTCGTCCGCACACCCATGTACCCGACGAAGGGCATGTCCTTCAGCGCCGACGAGTCGGCCAGCAACTCGGTGAAATGGTGTTCGCCTGCCGCCGCGACGAACCAGGGCGCGAAGTCATCCCGAACCAGGGCATCCTGCTCGTCCGACTCCACGGCCCGGAAGGCAGCCACTGCTAGCGCGGTCAGCCCCACACTGTCGACGATGCTCCACGAATCTCCGTCAGACCGCATCTTTGACCACCTTTACAACCTCGTCGCTGGTTCGCTCGCGACACCACAACCTGACCAGGCCACATCGGTGCCGCTGTCCAGCGAATTCGCCAATGTCCCACCGGGCCGACGTACCAGCCAGTCGAGACGATCCACTTCCCAAAGCCTACGCGCGCATCGCCCCTGTTCTCAGGGTTGCGGCAGCGCTCCCCTGCTCCAGCGCCGTGGTGACTGGGCCACTATTTCACCGCCGTCACCCAGGCCAGGCGCTTGGAGAGGTCGTCGAACTCCTCGGGAAGCTCAGGAAACGGTCTGTCGTACTTGTCGGCCAGTTCGAGGGAAGTCGCACCCTGCACCGACCATCCGTGTTCACTCAACCACCCCGGCGGATCGGCCCGCTCGTCCGCGTAGAACAACTCCGACACATCGAGATCACCGAACGGATTGGTGCCGAAGAACTTGTCGGGCATCGCACTGAAGCGCTGTAACGTGCTGCTGTCGGTGAAGCTGTCGATGGCGACTCGACTACCGGGCGGTGAGAGTTCGTCGATCCGGCTGAACAGCGCATCGTGGGCTGTACCGGGAAGGAATGGCAGGAGCCCTTCCGCCGACCACGCGACGGGCTTGGTGGGGTCGAAGCCCGCGGCTTCGAGTGCGGCCGGCCAGTCGTCGCGCAGATCGACGGCCACGGGGCGGCGATCGGCCTTCGGTCGGGCTTCGTGCTCGGCGAGGACCTTTCCTTTGAACTCGAGGACTTTCGGTTGGTCGATCTCGAACACGGTGGTGTCCGGTGGCCAGTCGAGTCGATACGCGCGGGCGTCGAGCCCGGCCGCGAGAATGACTGCCTGCCGCACCCCCGACGCTGCGGCCGACAGGAAGAAATCGTCGAAGAACTTCGTCCGCACACCCATGAAGCCGGCAAAGGGAATGCCCTGCAGCGACGACGAGTCGGCCAGTAACTCTGTGAAGTGGTGTTCGCCCGCCGCCGCGACGAACCAGGACGCGAAGTCATCCCGAATCAAAGCATCCGGTTCGCTCGACTCCAGGGCCCGGAAGGTAGCCACCCCCAGCGCGGTCAGCCCCACGCTGTCCACGATGCTCCACGAATCTCCGTCAGATCGCATCTTTGGCCACCTTTACAACCTCGTCGCCGGTTCGCTCGCAACACCACAACCTGACCAGGTCACATCAGCGCTACTGTCCAGCGAATTCGCCAATGTCCCACCGGGCCGACATACCAGCCAGTCGAGACGATCCACTTCCCAAAGCCTACGCTCGGATCCCGCTTCGATCTTGTGTCGATCCGGCGTCCGCGGCTCGGTTTCGAGTCTTCGGCGACGGTCGAGCCGGGGGTGTCGGGAAGGTGCTGCTGTCGGGAAATGTTGACTGAGTATCCGAACGCAGCGATCGAGTTTATTCAGCTTATTTTGCAGTTCCGTACGCGACCGATTATGTGCTCAAGATCATCGCACTGCAGGTCAGTGCCCAAAGGTGCCGTTTCTCGAGCCGATCCCGACATCCACACGGCTCGGAGCGGGCCGCTCCGCTCGGAGCGCGCTCTCCCGGGTTCGACGATGGCGTCCCGCAAGTCCTGCTCCCTCGTGACTGCATCGGCGCTCCTGTCACCCCGCTCCCCCACCGGTGAGGTGACGCCCTCCCGGCAAGTCTGATCGGGGTTTGCGCGCCCTCATGGTGCAAAAACCGTCAGTAGGTGTCGTATGAAAGAACGAGTTCGTAGCCGCTGTCGCTGTGTCCCGCGATGGACAGGTCAGCGCCGCCACGTAGGTCGACCAGACTGCCGGTACCCATGCCCGGCAGTACTTCCATTCGTACCGACACAGACCCCTGATCTTGACTGCCGATGTGTTGGAACACACATGTCCCCTCATGCCCGCCGATCGAGCCCTCGAAGCGTTCGACGCCGAGAACCGGTGCGACATCGGCCTTGTACGTGATCAGGTAGGCCAGCGAACTGGTTCCCTCGATGTCCCCTGTGTACGAGTAGTGAACGATCGCTTGGGTGGCGCCACGTTTGGGGTAGTAGACGCCACCGGCGGTCATGCCTTCGCCATCTATGTCGAATATCGGCGATTCCGACCACGATTCGATGCAGAACTTGCCAATTGCAGTCTCTGAGTACGTCATGTCTCCAAACTCTAAATACGTGACAGCAGACCGTTCTTGAACAAACGCGACAGTATGATGAGCGAATGTCGAGTGCGCCAGGACATCCTGAAGCGATTGTCCGACCAACGGCCGCCGCGCGTGCATTCGAAGTCGAGCGGATCGCTCCACGAGAAGAGTTGGCCGAATTCGTCGACTACCACTGGCTGGTCAGATGGTCGGACCAGAAGCCGTATCAACAGCAAGTAGTCCCTCAGCCACGCGTTCATATCGCCGCCGAGGATGGGCAGCTATTGGTTCACGGGATTTCCCGCAAGCCGTTCTACCGAACGCTGGTGGGAACTGGGCATGTACTGGGAGCTGCGTTCCACGCTGGAGGATTCCGGTCGCTCACGAGAAGCACCGTTGCAGCGATTTCGGGAACAGTCCAACCCGGACGGCATCTTCTAGCCGGCGACGACAGACCGGTCGCGGAACAAATTCTTGCCAGTACCGACACCGCCGAGATGGTCGAAGCATTCGAGCGGTACATACTGCTGACTCGTCCCGTCCCCGATCCCACTGGACGGGAAATCACGGACTTGGTCCACGAGGCTCAATGCCGTCGCGACATAGTCCGAGCCGATCAGCTTGCCGCGCATGCCGGCTGCAGTTTGCGTACCCTGCAACGACTCTTCGCCGAGTACGTCGGAATCGGGCCGAAGTGGGTAATTCAGAGGTTTCGCATACTCGACGCAACCGCCGCCGCCCACTCCGGCCACCCGATCGATTGGTCAGCACTCGCCCACCAACTGGGATTCAGTGACCAAGCTCACCTGACTCGGGTCTTCACTCTGATAGTCGGAACACCCCCAGCTGCCTACCAGCGCGCGAACGACACGCTCTAGGCTCCGACTCGCTCAACAGCTCGATGCGAAGACCTGTTGTGCCGGGACGGGACCTTTCTACGGATTCGGATTACCTTGTCGCGCAGCCAAGGCCATACGTCGTCGCTGTGTGGAATCGTCGATCGACGATGATTTCGGGTGAAATCGGGTGCCCTGGTGGATGCGCAGTGCGACGTGACATTGTTCTGTTTATAAATGGTTCCGTCGCGGACCGACTTTGCTACACTCGCGTGATGGTGGATCAGGAGAATGCCGAGTTTGCGGGTCATGGCGCCAAGGTGCCGTTTCCGAAGCCAGAGCGTGACATCGACCTGTACCGACGGGCGATCGCCACACTCCGGGCCGCGCTCCCCCAGGGTTGGACGCTCGCGTCCGGCAAGTCTCGCTCTCTTGCCGATGCACCCGAGCGCCTGTTGGTCGGCTCCCCCGGCGGTGAGGTCGCGTCCTTCTCGGTAATTCCGGCACGCGGTGTACTCGCGGGCGACGCCGCCCGGTTCGCCGACGGGCTCTCGGGGTCCGATCGGGGATTCGTTTGTGCTCGATACCTTTCCGAACCCGTTCGCCGTCAACTAGACGCCAGAGGTCTGTCCTACGCCGACGCGACTGGCAACACCTCACTGTCCGCCGACCGGCCCGCGATCTGGGTACGCGATCGCGGTGCCGATGCGGACCCGTGGCGCGGACCTGGGCGTCCTGCCGCCCAGTTGACAGGCGACCCAGCCGCGCGTGTAGTACGCGCGCTCGCTGATCATTCGGGCCAACTGACGGTCCCGGAACTCATCCGACTATCCGGGGCGTCAACTGGGGCGACCTACAGGGTTGTCGAAACCTTGGAAGAACGAGATCTCCTCGAGCGGCTCCCCCGTGGCCCGATCACCAGCGTTCGGTGGCAGCAAATGCTGCGCGCCTGGAGCAGCGATGCAAACTTCGGGGACTGCCCCACAGTCGGCTACTTTGCGCCAGAAGGAGTGCGATCGTTCCTGACACGACTGGGGAAACACTCCGATCACCTCTACGCGGTGACCGGCTCAGTCGCGGCTGCCGCATTCGCCGAATACGCGCCGGCGCATCAGGTACAGATCTATGCCGATCACGATGAGGCACTGGCCCGTGCGCTCGAACTACGGCCCGTCGACGAAGGCGCCAACGTCCTCATCGCCACCCCCCGATCAGCGGCGGTGTTCGAGCGCACTCTCTTCCGCGACAACGTCCGCCTGGTCGCCCCGACACAGGCGTTCGCCGACCTTCTCGCCGGAACCGGTCGTCACCCGCAAGAAGCGGAGCACCTCCTCGAGTGGCTGACTGAGAACGTAGACGAGTGGAGAACACCACTCCGCGCACCGGAATCTCCGTGACTGTCAGCGTCCCGGCACGACTAGTCCGAGCTTCGGGGCCGTTGCCCACGCCTCACCGCTCGAGAGTCGCGTACGGGCACTGAATCCGCGGGATGTACATTTCGTAGCCTCACCGAGTGAGTGGATAGATCCCGACCGACGTGGGGATCCGTTCGCACAAAATAGGAGTACCGGGTTGGCTATCGGAGTTGGGCTCAGGATCGGCACTGTCGTATCCACTGCGGTTGTGGCGTCGAACGATCCGGGCTCACCGGATCCGATTGTCATCGCCAGAGACACCGTCCTGCACATGTGCCCAGACGGCACAGCGATTCTCGGAGGGTCCGCACCTCGTTCCTTCGGCGAGACCCATACAGTTTCGGCGTTCCTTCCCAGCGTGGGCAATCCAGCTGGCGTCGAAGTTGGTGACGGGTCCCGTTTCCGTGCCGAAGACCTCGTAGCCGGCTCGATGCGCTGCCTGCTCAGGGAATGCGAACCCCTTCCCGATCACGGCGGGCGTACCGGTGGTGCTCCCGACATTTTCGCCGCATATCCGACCCGATGGGACTCGGCTACAGTTGCGGCACTGCGCGACGCACTGGATTACGCTGACATGTCGTACTTGTCCTTGGTCTCGGACGCCGAAGCGGCGGCGGCGTGGTTCGAGTCCGAGATCGCTGAGCGTCCCGGTCAGCTGGTCGGCATCTACCATGTCGACGACACCGGAGCGACCGTCGCATTGATCCGATCCGGCGTCGAGGCAGGAAAAGCGTTCCGATTCCCCTCCGGTGGCACCCCCACAGCGCAGCTCGCCACAGCACTTGGGGCGTTCGGTTGGCTGCCGAGCAACCTCGACGCCGTCGTCGTAACCGGCGACGGGTTGATCGCGCGAGATTCCGCAGCCGTGCAGGGGCTTGCGGACACTGTGAGCGAGAAGTTTGACGTTCGCTGCGTCGTGGGTCCCGGGCCCGAGCAGACGGCAGCCCTTGGGGCCGCGATCCGAGCCGCCGGCTTCAACCCGACCACGCACAAGATCACTCCCATCGGGTTGCCGCCCTCCTACGAAGTCACCGAGGTGATAGAGGCCCTTGCCGACACCGACACCGACACCGACACCGAGGCCGAACTCAATTCCGACGCACAGGAAAAACCATCTGTTTCAGCCGCTGTCGTGGCCGACACTCCTGCCCGCACTTCCGTTTCCACGCAGGTCAAGGACGATCCCGTCACGGTAGCCACTGCCACGCAGGTCCAGGATGATCCCGCCACGGTAGCCACTGCCACGCGTGCCGGTAACAAGCCCGTCCCCGACGCCAGTTCGCGGGACTCCTGGCTCATGGCGGCCGCGGTCGGAGTTGTACTCGTGCTGTTCGCGATCGTCTTCGTGTGGCTCGTCCTCTGATCCTGGCTCAGTGACTGGTCTGAAGGGGGCAAGGCGTATCGAAACAGTCTTTGCCGGCTCGCCAGAGGTTCGGCTAATTATGCGTTTCCGTCGCGGGCTGATAACGCTCACTCGATGGCACAGGACGTTGCCGTGCGCCGCGTTCTGGCAATGTCGATTGACCTGTCGTCAGGGCGAATCGAACCGCGTTTCACCCGATTGCTCGTCCGACGGCTTCGCGGAACCGATCGGGGGGTGTCAGGACAGGCAGATACCGAGGAGGGCATCCACCGCGGTGGCAAACTCTCTCGGCGCGTTCGCATCGGAGCCGCCGTTGTCGAGAGCGCGACGGGCCCAGCCGTCGAGGGCGTCGAGCGCCTTCGGGGTGTCGAGGTCGTCCGCCAGGTGCTGGCGCAACCGCGCGATCGTGTCGGTGGCAGACTGCGCCGACCTCAGCGCAGCAGCATCCCTCCACAATGCCAATCTTGCACTCGCCTCAGCGAGCACCTGATCGGTCCAAGGTCGATCCTGCCGGTAGTGCTCGGACAACAGCCCCAATCGAATAGCAGCCGGGTCGACACCCTCACCTCGCAGCTTGGACACGAACACCAGATTGCCGCGACTCTTCGACATCTTCTCGCCGTCGAGACCGATCATTCCGGTGTGCACATAGTGGCGCGCGAAACGGCGGGCGCCGGTGGCCGCCTCGGCGTGCGCCGCCGAGAACTCGTGATGCGGGAAGATCAGGTCACTTCCACCGCCCTGCACGTCGAACCCCGATCCGATGCGGTTGAGCGCGATCGCCGAACATTCGATGTGCCAACCAGGACGCCCCGGTCCGAATGGAGACGGCCAGGACGGCTCGCCGACACGAGCTGCCCGCCAAATCAGGGCGTCGAGAGGATTCTGCTTCCCGGCGCGGTCTGGATCACCACCACGCTCAGCGAAGAACTTCCCCATCGTCTCGCGGTCGTAGCCGGACTCGTAGCCGAACTGCTCTGTCGCGTCAGCCCGGAAGTACACGTCGGGAAACTCGGGGTCGTCGACGGTGTACGCGGCACCGGAGGCGACGAACTTCTCGATCATCTCGATCACTTCGCCCATCGACTCGACGGCACCGATGTAGTCGCGTGGGGGCAGGACTCGAAGCGCCTCCATGTCTTCGCGGAACAGCGCCGTCTCCCGCATCCCGAGAACGACCCAGTCTTCGCCGTCGCGGTTGGCTCGCTCGAACAGCGGATCGTCGATGTCGGTGACGTTCTGCACGTAGTGCACGTCGTGCCCGGCGTCGCGCCAGATCCGATTCACCAGATCGAAGGTCAGGTACGTCGCTGCGTGACCGAGGTGGGTGGCGTCATAAGGTGTGATACCGCACACATACATGGTGGCTGTACGCCCCGGTGTAACCGGACGGACCTGCCGGTCGGCGGTATCGAACAATCGCAGCGGGGGCCCCTGGCCGGCGACGGACGGAACAGGGATTTCGGACCAAGACTGCATGACAGTGAGCCTAATGGACCCACCATTGCGGCTCGACGGGAGCCGCCCCCACTCAGAACGCAGGCCACGGTATGGGCCGACGACCTCTCGGACGAGGCATGACCGGAGCCGCGACCAGGTCGACGGCACGCTCGTAAAGTGCGACCACCTCGTCCGGTGTTATGTACGCACCCAAGCGAACACCGAAGTCCCCCTCGAGCGAGGAGATCAGTCCACCGACGTCGGCGACAAGAGTTCCCGGCACTTCCGTCCCGGCCCACCCCCACAACACGGTCCGCAGCTTGTTCTCGGTGTGCAGGCAGATGCCGTGGTCGACACCATAAACGGAGCCGTCCAGACCTTCTAGTGCGTGGCCGCCCTTGCGGTCGGCATTGTTGATCAGGACGTCGAGAACTGCCATTCGCTGCAGCCGAGGGTCGTCGGCGTGTATGAGCACGATCGGGTTGCCCTCCATATCGGTGGCCTGCAGGATCGCGAACCACCCCTCGGGCACCGCGTCGGGTGTGCAGATGTCGACCAGATCAAGGCCGGCGGCGCCATCACCATGGCGGTCTGGAGTATCTATCCATCGCTGTACCATTCCGCGACCAAAAGGTCCCTCACGCAACACCGTGTGAGGAATTACGCTCCAGCCGAGTTGCTCGGATACCAGGTATGACGCGTACTCCCGTCCGGCAAGTGTGCCGTCCGGGAAGTCCCACAACGCACGCTCCCCACGGATCGGCTTGTAGACGCACCGAACAGAATTCGCCCCGGACACTGCGTCGCAGACCAGAGTGGCATTGCTGGCGTCCGTAATCCGACCGATGAGAGTCAACTCGCCCGACTCCAAGGCATCGGACTCCTCGGCAGACAACTTCAATCCTCCTGATCGCCTTCCGAAGTGAGTCCGAAGCTCTGACCTCGGCGGTATCCGTTGGTTCGAATACAGATGTGACCCTCTGGGGCGAGCGGTTCCGTACACAACGGACACGGTGCACGCCCGGCGGCGATGACTCGTTCGGATCGCAGCGAAAAGTCTCGTGCCTGCAACGGGGAGAGAAAGACGCGGACGGCGTCCGGACCGTCCTCGGAGTCGTCGAGGACAACGGAATCGTCGAACTCGGTTTCGCTGACGGCGAGTAATTCGACCACTACGGACTCAGCGTCCGCATCCCAGCCCAGCCCCATCGTGCCAACCCTGAACTCGACCTCGATCGGGGTCACGAGCGGGCTGACATCGTCGAGTTGAGCCCCTTCCGGTGGCACCTCGGTGCCGAACCGCCGATGTACTTCTTCGAGGAGGAGCCCCATCCGATCGGCGAGCACCTGAACTTGCTGCTTCTCCAACAAGACGCTGATCACGCGCGTCTCGTGCACAGCCTGGAGATAGAAGGACCTGTCGCCCGGCTCACCCACCGTTCCTGCAATGAATCGGTCAGGAGTGCGGAATACGTGAATTGCGCGTGACATTGCACCTCCTTCAACTGGAGCTGGGCACTGCTGCGCCGCTCACTCGTTGTTCCGTTTCGGGCTGCTCCTTACAGCATGCTGCATTCATTATCCGTCAATCGTCACAACCGGACCTCCCCCCCTGGCACCGATCCGGATACTTCGGTGCTCGCAGACTTCGGTGGCGTGTTCACACCCGCCAGATCCGCCCCCGTGTCATTCATCTTCAGCACGTATGGGCGCGTAGAGGTGTAGCGGACGACGCTGATCGAAGCTGGTTCGGCAACAATCCTCTGGAATCCGTCGAGATGCGCGCCGAGGGCATCCGCAAGGATCGATTTGATGACGTCGCCATGGGTGCACGCCACCCACACCACGTCCCGGCCGTGCAGCTCCGCCAGCCTCGTGTCGTGCTCCCGGACCGCTGCCACAGCCCGGGCCTGGACTTGTGCCAGACCCTCTCCTCCCGGAAACACCGCCGCAGACGCGTGCTGCTGCACGACCTTCCACAGTGACTCCTGGAGCAGGCCCTCCAGCTTGCGCCCGGTCCACTCGCCGTAGTCGACTTCGACGAGCCGGGGCTCCACGACGGGATTCAATCCACGCGCACGGGCGAGTGGACCGACCGTCTGCTCGCACCGGGCGAGCGGTGAATGCACTATCTCCTCAACTGCCACGTCAGACAGCCGGGATACGACAGCCTCCGCCTGCTCGCGGCCGCGGTCGTCGAGTTCAACCCCCGGCAACCGGCCGGCGAGCGTGCGCGCGGTATTGGACGTAGAGCGCCCATGTCGTAGAAGGACAACTGTCATTGACTCAGCCTATGTCGCGCACTCTCCGACCGTGTGATCTCAGGTGGCCGAAACCACACCGGTCGCGAGAAGCGAGAGCACCACGACGCCGAGGACGATGCGGTATCCGACAAACCAATACATGGAATGGTTGACGACGAATCGGAGCAGCCATGCGATCGACGCGTAGCCGACTGCAAACGCAAGCATGGTGGCGACGAACAACTGTGGGCCACTGGCGTCGAGTCCTTCACCCACCGGTTCGAATGCGTCGGGAAGGCTGAAGAGACCTGATGCCACGACGGCGGGTATCGCGAGGAGAAAGGAATAGCGGGCCGCGGCCTCACGAGTGAGCCCGAGGAAGAGGCCTGCGCTGATCGTGCCACCCGACCTGGAGACGCCGGGGATCAAGGCCAACGCCTGAGCCGAACCCATGATGATGCCGTCCCGGGCGCGAAGGTCCTCGATGGGACGCACCTTGCGCCCGTAATACTCGGCCGCCGCAATGATCAACGCGAAGACGATCAGCATCGTCGCGATCAACCACAAGTTTCGGGCGACGGTACGGATCTGATCCTTGAACAGGAACCCGAGCACACCAACCGGAATCGTGCCGATAATCACGTACCAGCCCATCCGGTAGTCGAGATCACCTCGATGCTCGGGATGCAGCAGTCCCCGAAACCATGCGGCCACGATTCGTCCGATGTCGCGGGCGAAGTAGATGAGCACGGCCGCTTCGGTGCCGAGCTGGGTCACCGCGGTGAAGGACGCACCCGCGTCAGTACCGAAGAAGATCTCCGACACGATCCGAAGGTGGCCGGACGAGGAGATCGGCAGGAACTCGGTCAGCCCTTGGACCGTCCCCAGGACGATGGCCTGGAGCCAGGTCATCGCCTCCCCCATCACTGCGCGATCCCGTCGGACGTTCCATGCCGGTACCGATTCCCCTTGTCGCGTTCGCAATTCACCGGCGCCACCGTACCGGCAAAGGAGACCTCCGGCAGAATCCGGCGTGGCAAGGCCGCGACCACGCGATACCCCACTAGTCTGCTGTGGTGGCCAGTCCCGGGAGCCAACCCTTGCCTCCCGGTCAATACGAGACGCAGGCGGTTATGGAACAGAGATCGGTCGGAGCAAGCGGTTTACGAGTGTCACGGCTCGGTCTGGGCACCCTCAATTGGGGTCGGGACACCGACGGCGATGAAGCCGCCGCACAGATCGCAGCTTTCGTCGACGCAGGTGGAACACTCGTAGACACCTCACCCGCATACGGCGACGGTGTGGCGCAGAGGATCTTGTCGGAGCTCCTCGACGACGTGGTGGCGCGAACCGACCTCGTTCTGAGCTCCAGCGCGGGAATCAACCTCAAGGGGCCCTCGCGGATCGACTGCTCGCGAAGGGGTCTCATCACTCAACTCGACGCCACCCTGCGCGAACTCGGCACCGACTACCTCGACATGTGGCAGGTGGCTGCATGGGATCCGTTCACCCCTGTCGACGAGGTCGCCGCCACTCTCGACTATGCGGTGTCGAGTGGCCGCGTGCGATACGCCGGAGTCAGGGGGTACCTGGGGTGGCAATTGGCCACTGCGGCAGGCGCTTGCCGATCCACGACTCTCGTTGCCACCCAGGCCGAATACTCACTGCTGGCACGGGGGGTCGAAGAAGAACTCGTTCCGGCCGCCACACATCACGGAGTCGGCGTGTTCGCGGCGGTGCCGTTAGCTCGCGGAGTCCTGACCGGCAAGTACCGGAACGGTATTCCCGTCGACTCGCGCGGCGCCGACGATGCGCACGCGGATGACGTCAACAGTTACCTCGCCGGTTCCTCTGCCGGTGTCGTGGACGCTGTCGTGACGGCGGCCGATGGTCTCGGAACCTCCCCGCTGGCTGTCGCACTCGCTTGGGTTCGCGACCGTCCCGGCGTCGCGAGCGCGGTGGTCGGGGCCAGGGACATCGCACAGCTGACCGGGGTGCTGGTCGCCGAGGAGCTCAGCCTTCCACGCGCGATCGCATCGGCGCTCGATGACGTCAGCGCCTAGCTGAGCGGATCAGGGGGCGATCACAATCCGAGACGGCTGAGCACCGCTCGGACGGTAGTTCCGTCTTCTTGGCCGTCAACCGACGAATCGGGATGGGTTACCGCATCTCGCACGACGGCGATGACGCTGCGCTCGTCGGTCAGGTCGATCTCGCGGACCGATCGCTGGGCTGACGCCACGACGTCATCGGGGGTCGGAACCTCGGTTTCGGCGTTCACCCGATATATCTCGACATGCATGGTGCTCTTGCGTACCCGGAATGCGTAGGAGTTGCCGTCTGCTGTGGTGCCGAAGCCGTGCGCGTACGCTCCGACCGAGATGTCTTCGACAGTGAAAGTCGGTGTTGCAGGTATCTCCATGGAATTCTCCTCGATTTCCTCACATCGGCATCCGAGAGATGGCCGAACAGAGGTCGATGTTGCTCACGGTATCGCTTCCGAACCCGCTCGGCGACGACCAATTAGGTGAGCGTTTCGTGGATCGGCAATGCTAGTGGACAGTTGTACAGGTACAGCTCGATGAAAGAACCTTTAGGAGTAGAACATGGCCGGACCGGGAGCGCGCGCCGTCGCCACATGTATCGGATTAGCATTCCTCCTGGTCGCAGGCTGCTCTTCTAGTTCCGATGAGGACGCACCGGTAACGATCGAACCCGCGAGTGCCGCGCAGTCTCCACCCCAGAACGCCGTGCCCGACGGTATCGTCCACCCCGTCGACCAGCCGATCGATTCGATCACGTTCGACCCCGAGACACAGACAGCTGTGGTTTTGGAGAACGCCGAAAACCGGATTCTGCTGCTCCGCGGCGACGACCTCACCGCGCCTGCGCGCACAATCGATCTGGATGGGGCCGTTGCCCAGGTCTCGTCGGCAGCTGGCGGTGTTGCCCTTCTCGCCATGAACAAGCAGGTAGGACGCCTGAACTTGAGCACAGGAGAACTTTCGTTCGTGCCCGCAGACGGCGATGTGCGGTCGGTCGCCCAACTCCCCGACGGCCGAATCGCCATGGGCCTCGGCAATGGCGAGATTCACATAGAGGACACCGTCACAGGTGAGTCACAAGTAATCGACGGATTGACCTCGGTCGACGGACTGGCCGTGGTCGGCGACACACTCACCGCACTCGACCGCAGTCAGACGTCCGTCACGGAGGTCGACATGGCCGACTCCTCGCTCGGCCTCGCCTTGCGGGCCGGTGAAGGTGCCACGCAGCTCACCACCGACCACTACGGGCGGATCCTGGTCACCGATACCAAAGGCAACGAACTGCTCGCCTACACCACCGACGACCTGATGCTCCGCCAGCGATTCCCCGCCGGGCCATCACCCTACGCAGTCGCCTACGACGACCAATCGGACCGGGCCTGGGTCACTTTGACCGGGACCAACGAAGTGGTCGGATTCGACCTTTCCAGCGGTGTGGGAGTTGAAACAGCCCGTTATTCCACCGTCCGGCAGCCGAACTCCGTCGCGGTCGATACCGTAAACGGAGACCTCCTGATCGGTTCCGCGACGGGAGACGGCCTGCAGCAGATCCCGACGAGGAGCCCGTAGATGTCATTGCATTCACGTCACGTCCCCTCCGGATGGGAACGCGAGTCCGAAGAATTCGAGTACGTGCCGCTTCGACTACCACCCGACGTCACGCGTGTCAGTGCATCGATGAGATTGGCGATACAGGCAGAGTTCGGGGGCTGGGAACTGTCGCGGGTCCGCCTGTACTCCGACGGGAGCCGCCGAGTATTGCTCAAGCGAAGGAAGACCGCTCACCATGTCCCCGACCCCGCAATCTAGGGAGACCTTCTTGTACCACCTGCTCTTGCGGGTAATGTTTCTCGTTCCCCCGGAAAGGATTCATCACCTGGCCTTCGCCGCAATACGGTTCGTCACCCGGTTTGCGCCCCTGCGCCAACTGGTCGCCAAGGTACTCGTCGTGGACGATCCGGTTCTGCGGAACAAGGTGTTCGGGGTCGACTTCCCGGCCCCGCTCGGGCTCGCTGCCGGATTCGACAAGGACGCGAAGGGCGTCGACGCGTGGGGTCCCCTCGGTTTCGGCTTCGCGGAAGTAGGTACTGTCACGGCCCAGGCACAGCCCGGCAATGCGGCGCCGCGACTGTTCCGGTTGCCGGCCGATCGCGCGCTGATCAACCGGATGGGTTTCAACAACCACGGCGCGGGTAGCGCCGCCAACCATCTTCGCCGGCGGCGGCCCGGTGTTCCGATCGCTGCGAATATCGGCAAGACCAAGGTGGTCGACGCTGCTGACGCACCTGCCGACTACACGGCGAGTGCACAACTCCTCGGCCCGCTGGCAGACTTCGTGGTGGTCAATGTCAGCTCACCCAACACACCAGGACTGCGAGATCTCCAGGCCGTCGAATCGCTACGGCCCTTGCTGCGCGCGGTCCTCGACACCGTGAACATCCCGGTTCTGGTCAAGATCGCTCCCGACCTGTCTGACGAGGACGTCGACGCGGTCGCAGATCTCGCCATAGAACTCGATCTCGCCGGAATCGTCGCAACCAACACGACAGTTCGACGAGATGGTCTGAAGACCCCGGAAGCGGAGATCAGCGCGATTGGTGCGGGCGGATTGTCCGGCGCTCCGGTCGCCGAACGGTCTCTCGAAGTACTCCGCCGCCTGCATGCGCGGGCCGGCGGCCGCTTGGTGTTGATTTCCGTCGGCGGCATCGAGACAGCTGACCAGGCATGGGAGCGCATTCTGGCGGGCGCGTCCCTGGTGCAGGGATACACCGGCTTCATCTACGGTGGCCCCTTCTGGGCACGCCGTATCCACAAAGGACTTGCCCAAAAGGTGCGCGCCGCGGGCTACCGCAACATCGCCGACGCAATCGGGGCGGGCGCCGTCCGGTGACCAACTCCGACCTCACTGTGCCCCGACACGACCGTCCGGTTCGCCGGGGCACCTTTCGAGGTCGGTCTACCGCTCGTACGTCCCTGTGATCGTGGCCCGTGCAAGGGAATGCTGGAAGAGATTGAAACCCAGGAAGGCGGGAGTCGAGTCTTCCGTTACGCCGTCGAGAGCCTCCACGTCGACAGCGTGAACCGCGACGATGTAGCGGTGCGGTCCGTGGCCCGGCGGTGGCGCCGCGCCGAGAAAACGGCGCAGGCCGCCGTCGTTCTTCAATGTGATCGCACCGTGTGGGAGGCCGGTGCCGGTGTCGTCACCGGCACCGGTCGCCAGAGTGGTCGTCTCGGCTGGAATGTTCGCCACGGCCCAGTGCCAGAACCCGGACGCGGTCGGCGCGTCCGGGTCGTACACGGTCACCGCGAAACTCTTGGTCCCAGTCGGAAAACCTGACCACGACAACTGTGGTGAGTCGTCTCGGCCGCCTGCGCCGAAGATTCCGCTGACCTGGCCGTTCTTCAGTGGCTGACCGTCAGTGACATCGGTGGATGTCAGCTCGAAGCCTGGCAGATCGGGTAGTGCATCGTACGGATTCGACATGCGGTTCCTTTCATTTCTCGTATCGGTGTCTCGGGGTCAGCTGTGGCGCAGGAAATGTTCCAGCACGCGCGTGCCGAACTTCAGTGCATCGATAGGGACTCGTTCGTCGACACCATGGAACAGCGCGGTGAAGTCGAGGTCGGGTGGCAACTGCAGCGGGGAGAATCCGAAGCATCGAATGCCGAGCTTCGCGAACGCCTTGGCGTCGGTTCCTCCCGACAACATGTACGGCACCGTCCGGGCCCCCGGATCGTGGGCGAGGATCGCCTTGTTCATGGCATCCACGAGATCACCGTCGAACGTGGTCTCGTAGGAGTCGAGGTCAGTAATCCACTCGCGCTCGACGTCTGGTCCGATGAGCTGGTCGACAGTCGCCTCGAACTCTGCCAGCCTGCCGGGCAGGATTCTGCAGTCGACCACTGCCTCCGCAGTCTGCGGAATGACGTTGGCCTTGTATCCAGCGGACAGCATCGTCGGATTGGCGGTGTCGCGCAGGGTAGCTCCGATGAGGTTTGCGATAGTCCCAAGTTTTTCGAGCGCACCATCAATGTCCGGCGACGTCGGGTTCAAGTCCAACCCCGTCTCCTCCCCCACCACGTCAAGGAATTCGGCCACCGAATCCGATACGACCAACGGGAACGTGTGTGCTCCCAGCCGAGCGACCGCCTGCGCAAGGGTGGTGACGGCGTTGTCGGTGTGCAGGAACGAGCCGTGCCCGGCCCTGCCCTTGGCTGTCAGTTTCATCCATTTGAGACTCTTCTCGGCGGACTGCACGAGATAGAGCCGCCGCTCGGTACCGTCCGGGCGTGGAACGGTCAGGGAGAAACCCCCGACCTCGCCGATCGCCTCGGTTACCCCTTCGAAAAGGTCGGGTCGATTTGCGACCAGCCACTGGCACCCATACGCACCGCCTGCCTCCTCGTCGGCCACGAATGCGAACACGAGATCGCGTGGCGGCACGATTGCCTCTGTCTTGAATTGGCGGGCGACCGCCAACATCATGCCGACCATGTCCTTCATGTCGACAGCTCCGCGACCCCATACGTAGCCGTCTTCGACGGCGCCGGAAAAGGGGTGAACACGCCAGTCGGCAGGCTCGGCGGGCACCACGTCGAGGTGGCCGTGCAGCATCAGCGCACCGCGGTCTGGATTCGAGCCTTTCAGCCGTGCAAACACGTTGCCGCGCCCCGGCGCCCCGGACTCCACGTACTCGGTCTCGTATCCGACTTCCTCGAGTTTGGCTGCCACCCATTGCGCACACTCGCGCTCGCCCTTCGTCGTGGCAAGCTCTCCTGTGTTGCTGGTGTCGAATCGGATCAGTGCACTGACGAGCTCCACGACCTCAGCTTCGGCGCTACCCTGGCCTGGGGTTCTCTGTTTTGTTGGCACCCCACTTTCCTACCACCTGAACAGCACAAATGCTGCGGTGCGAGGTGCGATTTGGGCCGTGGCGCTTCATAAGTTAATCTTTTTCAGCACCCCGGAAAGGGAGCACGCAGGTCCGAGTGGCGGAATGGCAGACGCGCTAGCTTGAGGTGCTAGTGTCCTATTAACGGACGTGGGGGTTCAAGTCCCCCCTCGGACACTCTGAGTTGAGACAGACGAGAAGGCCCCGGTTCATCGAACCGGGGCCTTCTTCGTGAGAGGCGAAGTTCGATGGGTGAAGCAACAACGGCAATCGATCCAGCGGATCTCGAGATCTGTTTGCGGGTTCTCGATCAGGCGGCGGGCCTCGACGATTCGGATCCCGACTCCATCACCCTCCAGCGGGCTGTGGGACACCTCTTCAAGAAGCTGAAGAAGAGAAGGCGGATCACGGCCCGCAACGCCACCACCGAGGCCGACCGCCGTGTGGTGGCCGCGACGGCGACCGGATCACCCGACCGTATCGACGACGAGACCGCCGGAATCCCCCTGACATCGAATACCGACGGCGCCATCGCCGGCACATTGATCCGGCCCCGCCCCTGCTACATCTGCAAGCAGCGCTACACCCAGGTCGATGCCTTCTACCACCAACTCTGCCCGAACTGTGCAGCCAAGAGTCGCGCGAAGAGAGACGCACGGACGGACCTTACGGGGCGCCGGGCTCTGCTGACCGGGGGTCGCGCCAAGATCGGCATGTACATCGCGCTGCGTCTACTCCGCGACGGCGCACACACGACGATCACCACCCGGTTCCCCAACGACGCGATCCGACGGTTCAAGTCGATGGAGGACAGCGGCGACTGGATTCACCGGTTGCGGGTGGTGGGCATCGACCTGCGAGACCCTGCTCAGGTGGTAGCCCTAGCTGATTCCGTTGCGGCGCAAGGCCCGCTGGATATTCTGATCAACAATGCGGCGCAGACGGTGCGTCGTTCTGCCGGCGCATACAGTGCGCTGGTGGAAGCAGAGTCCGGCGCACTCCCAACAGGTGATCTTCCCGATGTCCTGACGTTCGGGAAGACGAGCGACGCGCACCCTTCCGCCCTGACCGGCTCGTTGTCGGATGTGTCGGCGACGGCTGGTTCCGGACTGTCGCCCGATGCGATCAGCTCACTAGCGCTCGTTGCCAAGTCGGCATCACCGGATCGGATCGATCAAAGCCTCGCCGTCGACGCCGGGGGACTGTTGCCCGACCTGACACACTCGAACAGTTGGGTCCAGACTGTGGAGGCAGTCGACCCGGTCGAACTCCTCGAAGTTCAGCTTTGCAACTCGGTTGCCCCATTCATCCTGGTCTCCCGACTTCGTGCCGCTATGGCGGCATCCGAGGCCCACCGCAAATACGTAGTCAATGTCTCCGCTATGGAGGGACAGTTCAGCCGCGCTTACAAGGGGCCTGGCCACCCGCACACCAACATGGCAAAGGCTGCACTGAACATGCTGACCCGCACCAGTGCCAAAGAGATGCTGGAAGACGGAATCCTCATGACCGCGGTAGACACTGGCTGGATCACAGACGAGCGGCCGCACTACACCAAGATGCGTTTGGCCGACGAAGGCTTTCACGCCCCTCTCGACCTCGTCGACGGTGCCGCCCGCGTCTACGACCCGATCGTCCAGGGTGAGCAGGGTGTCGACCTGTACGGCTGCTTCCTGAAGGATTACCAACCCTCCCCCTGGTGATCGCGCACGGTTCCAGCACGCCTGGTGAACACGACCCGGCGAGAACATCTGGCTCGAGCTTCGACGGGACCGATCCCTTCTCCGCACGGTGATAATGGGTTCGTACGTCGTCGAAACGGAGGCACGTGATGGCGATAGCCGTTGTCCACCGAGATAGTCCCGAAGGCAGGGCGGCGATCGTCTATGCCGCCCGCATCGCCATTCGAAGACACGAGCAGTTGGAGGTCCTGCACGTGTTGGACGACGCGTTCGGCGGCGATACCGAGTCCGACCGATCCGCTCTTCGCGCCGAGGTTCAGGCCGTTCTCGAAAACGGCGAGGTCGGTGAGTCGCCTTGGGAACTGCGCACCAACGAGCACAACGGGGATCAATTGAGCGCCCTTCAGTCACTCGTCGACAGCAGCGGTGCCGACCTATTGGTAGTAGGCATGCGGCGCCAGTCCCCGATCGGCAAGTTCCTCCTCGAACGATGGCTGCAACGCCTCCTCCTCGAGGTCGAGGTTCCGATCTTGGTGGTCAAGGAAGATGCGTACAGCGCAGCCTGAGCCTCAGCCCCGAACAGCAGCATAAACGCATAAAATAGATAGAGATACTCGGACACAAGGGGGTGCATCGATGGGCAACGCAGCATTGTTCGGTGCACTCGCAGATGTCACCGCCGCCATGCACATGACCTTCATCCTGTATGTCGTGCTCGGCGGCTTCCTCGCGTGGCGCTGGCCGCGCACGATCGTTCTTCACGTTGCCGCCGCAACGTGGGGATTCACCGGTCTCCTCGTCGGCATCGACTGCCCGTTGACACACCTCGAGAGTTGGGCCCGGGTCCAGGCGGGGCAGAGCCCACTCCCCTCCACCGGATTCATCGACCACTACCTCACCGGGGTCGTCTATCCCCAGGCTGCTGCGGGGTTGGTCCAAACCCTGGTGGCGCTCGGCGTCATCGTTTCTTGGCTCGGGTACATAGTTCTCCGGATCAGGGCCCGTGGAACTGCCACAGCGCAGCACCGCAGCCTCCAGTTCTCACACAGCCCTCACCACACCGGCGGTTGATTTCTCCCAATCCGGTTCACGGTTCGGTGCCATGACCGCCGGCATATTCCGTTGCGTTCTAAGTATTTTCAACTTCGCGTGCCGCCAGCGCTTGGATTCGCGAGGCGCACCATCACCACAGCAATGCCCTTCCAGACAGCCGCCACCCGACTAGTAGGGTCATGCCATGACCGACAGCACACGTGAACTTGACCTTGTCGTATACGGGGCCACCGGCTTCGTAGGCAAGCTTCTCGCCGACTACCTTGCGCAACACGCTCCGGACGGCGTCCGCATCGCGCTCGCGGGACGATCTGCCGCCAAACTCGAGTCGGTGCGATCCTCCCTCGGCCCGAGAGCAGCCGAGTGGCCCGTGATAGTTGCCGATTCCGACGACTCCGACGCAATCGCGGATATGGCGCGCCGTACCCGTGTCGTTGCAACCACGGTGGGCCCCTACGCGAAATACGGACACGGCCTAGCCGCGGCGTGTGCGGACTCGGGTACCGACTATGTGGACTTGACCGGTGAGGTTCTATTCGTCCGCGACAGCATCGATGCCAACCACGATCGGGCTCGTGAGACCGGCGCCCGGATCGTGCACTCCTGCGGGTTCGACTCGATACCGTCCGATCTGGGCACGCACGTGCTGTATGAGGCCGTGCAGGCCGCCGGCGCCGGCGAACTCACCGATACAACACTCGTTGTCACGTCCATGCGCGGTGGAGTGAGCGGCGGCACGATCGATTCGATGCGCACCCAAGTCGATGTGTCGAAGAAGAATCCGTCGTTGCGTCGCCTCGCGGCCTCACCGTACTCGCTGAGCCCCGACCGCTCACGGGAACCGGACCTCGGAAAGCAACCCGACATGACCGTGGTGAAGGGAGGCGACGTCGCACCCGAGGTGAAGGGGTGGCAGGCACCCTTCGTCATGGCGTCCTACAACACTCGGATAGTGCGTCGCAGCAACGCACTCCGCGATTGGGCCTACGGGCGGAAGTTCAAGTACCGCGAGGTGATGAGCGTCGGGTCCTCCCCCGCTTCGCCAGTGCTCGCGGGTGCGGTCGCCGCCGGACTCGGCGGTCTGCTCGTCGGCATGACGCTCGCGCCCACCCGATACGTTCTCGACCGCGTCCTGCCCTCACCTGGTGAAGGTCCCAGCGAGGAAAGCCAGCGCAAGGGCCACTTCACGGTGGACCTGTACACGACCACGACGAGCGGCGCCCGGTACACGTCACGAGTGGGGGCGAAGGGCGACCCCGGATACAGCGCCACCGCGGTCATGCTTGGAGAATCCGCACTGAGCCTCGTCCTCGGTGGTGACGCGCTGCCGGACGCCGCCGGGGTCCTCACACCCGCAACGGCTTTGGGTGACGTTCTGGTGAACCGGCTACGCGATGCCGGATTCGAGATCTCCGCGCGAAAACTGTGAGTCGATGGGCGCGTGCGGTGGATCGTCACCGCACGCGCCCACCTCCTCGCTTGCCAGACCTCACGCGCAACTCGGCTCTTCAGCAGCAGGTGCGAAAGCTCGCGCAGTCCGACACCCACACACGGTCCCGGAGTCCTCACCCGCTCACGCCCACTGCGGCGGCCCCTTCGGCTAACTCTCGGCACCCCCGGGCGCATCACTACACTGCTAGGGGAAACATCGGACAGCAGCAGGAGAAAGTACGTGGGGCAGCATCGCGACGACTCGCGCGCCAGAGGTATCAGCAAGGGGCCCGTGATCGCGCTAGGTCTGGTCGCCGTGCTCGTCCTGGGAGTAGTCTTCTGGTTCCAACTCCGCGACCGAATCACCCACCAGGGGATTGCTGCTGCCAACGCATGTGTCGAAGGTGACTCCGTGCTCGCGGTCGCCGCTGATCCCGACATTGCACCCCAGATCCAGACGCTCGCCGACCGCTACAGCGCAACTGGGCCGGTTGTCCGCGACCACTGCGTGACGGTGACGGTCACATCCGTAGCCTCGGATACGGTCCGCAATGCCCTGTCCGTAGGCATGAATGGCACCTGGGACACAGCCGTACTCGGTCCTCGCCCGGCACTGTGGATCCCGTCGAGTTCGCATTCGGTGAGTCAGATTTCAGAAGCCGGAGTAATCGACGGCGAGCCGCGCGGCCTGGCGACCAGTCCCGTGGTTCTCGCGGTGGGGCCGGACATCGAAAGTGCCCTGGCGGCAGCGTCCGTCGACTGGAACGATCTGCCGTCGCTGCAGAGCGGCAATGATTCCATTCCACCCCTCGGCATGGCACTTCCCGGAGGGCCAGGCGCGGAGAGCACCGAAATGGCAGTGGAATCCATCGCCGCCGCGGTTGCGGGTAGCGCGGCAGGCCCGGTGACGCCGGAGCAGGCGCGCTCCACACCAGTTACGTCCGCGCTCAGCGAGTTGGTACTCGGCTACGAAGCCGTTCCAGGAGCAAAGCCGACGACGACACGGGACGCGCTCACCACACTTGCTCAGCAGGGTGACCCGACCGCAGCCGGGATCCACGCGGTCGCCGCCACCGAGCAGCAGGTCTACCAGACGCTGCGTCAGATTCCCGGGACCGACCTCACCGCATACCTACCCCGGGGTGCGACACCCGTCGCCGATCACCCCGCGGTCATCCTGTCCGGTCAGGCGATCGACGAGACACAGAGTCGCGCCGCAGCACAGTTCGCGGACTTCGTGCGTCAACCCGAGCAGGCGCGAGTGTTGGCTGATGCAGGGTTCCGCGTCGATGGACTGGAACATCCCGGCGACACCACACTCACCTTCCCCAGTTTCGAATCCGCCCTGGTTCCGGCCGATGCCGCGGCCGCCACTGATTTGATGCAGGTGATCCAGAATCCGGTCATCGAACGCACATCGACGATCTTGCTCGACGTGTCCAGTTCGATGGGTGACCAGGAAGGATCCGCAACGCGCCTGGAGAACACAACGGCGGCTTTGATAGACCGGCTCGATCAATCCCCGGACACGTTGAATCTCGGGTTGTGGGAGTACAGCACAAACCTCAGCGATTCCCGGCCCTACAACATTCTCGTCGCAACCGGACCCGTCTCCGGAGGCGGCTACATCGAGGGAACCAGAAGACAGGCCCTGCGCAACCGGCTTGCGAGAGCGGAACCGGCTACCGGTTCCGCAACCTACGCTTCGCTCGAAGCCATTTACGAGAATGCAGTCGACGGATACACACCGGACCGTATCAACTCGGTCCTGCTCATCACCGACAGCGGCAATGATGACGACTCCGTCACCAGTGAGGCTCTACTCACGTCGATCGCCGAGACTTTTACACCTTCGGCGCCCGTGCGCATCGATATCGTGACGATCGGCCAGAATCCCGACCTCGAGACCCTGCAGATGGTGGCCGATCGCACCGGCGGCTCACTCGAGCAGATCGAATCCTCCGACGGCCCCGCATTGCAGATCGCAATCGACAAGCTCCTGTCATGACGACACTGCTGGCTTTCTCCGTATTCCTGGCGCTGCTCACGTGGTGGCTGCACCGCCGACTCGTTCGGGCCACTCGGATGCCCCGTCCGTGGTCGACCATCGTCGACGTCGTTCTCGTAGCTCTCTGGGTTCTCGCCACCATCGGTGTCGGCAGCGGCGACGTCTTCGACCCCGCATGGGCGCGTTTCCCTGGCTACCTGGGCTGGGTGTGGCTCGGCATCGGCTTCTATCTGGTACTCGGACTGGTTCTGGTGCTGCTGCTGTCACCGGCGACACGACTCGTCGGACGTCTGCGACATGCTGACAACGGTGAACGTGTCGACCTGTCCCGGCGGCGAAGTCTGCGTCTGGCCACCGCTCTCGTCGTGGTAGGTGCTGTCGGTGCCGCGGGCTTCGGAGCGTCGGCGGCCGCCCGCCCACGGATCGTGCAAGTGCGGGTGCCGTTGCGGCGCCTTCCCGTCGAGTTCGACGGCGTTCGCGTAGCCCTCGTGTCCGACCTCCACGTCGGGCCGGCGCGTGGAGTCGGATTCACTCGACAGGCAGTCGACCTGGTGAACTCCGAGAAGCCGGATCTCGTCGCGATCGTCGGTGATCTGGTAGACGGGACCGTTGCCAAGGTCGCACCCGATCTCGAGCCGCTCGCAGACCTCGAGGCCCCGCTCGGAGTATTCGGCGTCAGCGGCAATCACGAGTTCTATGCCGACGACGGTGGCCGGTGGCTCGATGTGTGGGACCGTCTCGGCATTCGCACCCTGCGCAACGAACACACGACAATCACCCGGGCAGGTGCGGCCATCGACATCGCGGGCGTCCACGACTACACGAGCCCAGACCCATATAAGCCCGATCTTCACGCAGCTCTTTCCGGACACGACCCATCGACATTCGTCGTGCTCCTCGCTCATGAGCCACGGCAGGTTCTCGAGGCCTCCGATCTGGGAGTCGACCTGCAATTGTCCGGCCACACACATGGTGGGCAGATGTGGCCGGTTCGCTATCTTGTCACGCTGCAGCAGCCTTCGGTATCGGGCCTCGACCGGATCGGCGACACCGTCCTCTACACCACGCGCGGTGTGGGTGCGTGGGGTCCGCCCGTGCGGGTGGGGGCCCCGCCGGAGATCACGATCCTCGAACTCGTGCGCGAGGACTGATCCGGCAGGGCCCCACTGTCAGGCTCCTTCGAACGCCGAGATCGGTGGGCATGAGCACACCAGATTTCGGTCGCCGCGTGCACCGTCGATCCTCCGCACCGCAGGCCACACCTTCGGCCTGTTCTTACCGCGGGGGAACACGGCTGTCTCGCGGGAGTACGGGTGGTTCCACTCGGCTGCGATGCACCCGGCTGTGTGCGGGGCCCCGCGCAGTGGGTTGTCGTCCACCGGCCACTCCCCCGAGCCCACGCGGTCGATCTCGGCGCGGATCGCGATCATCGCCTCGCAGAACTCATCGATCTCCTCGAGATTCTCGCTCTCGGTTGGTTCCACCATCAACGTGCCCGCCACCGGGAAACTCATGGTCGGTGCGTGGAACCCGTAGTCGGCGAGGCGCTTTGCGACGTCGTCGACAGTCACACCGGTGTCCTTGGTGATCTGACGCAGGTCGAGGATGCACTCGTGCGCCACCATTCCGCCCTCGCCCGTGTAGAGCACGGGAAAGTACTCGTCCAGACGACGTGCGATGTAGTTGGCCGAGGCGATAGCGGTGAGGCTGGCCCGGCGCAGGCCCACGGCACCCATCATCCGGATGTACGCCCAGGTGATCGGCAAGATCGATGCACTGCCGTAGGGGGCTGCGGATACCGGGCCGGCAGTGCCGAGTTCGGGGGCGAAGGGGTGACCCGGCAGAAACGGCGCGAGATGCGAGCGAACACCGATCGGACCGACGCCCGGGCCGCCGCCGCCGTGCGGTATGCAGAATGTCTTGTGCAGGTTGAGATGGCTCACGTCCCCGCCGAAACGGCCAGGCCGGGCGAGTCCGACGAGAGCGTTGAGGTTGGCACCATCGACGTAGACCTGCCCGCCGGCATCGTGGACTTCAGCACAGATGTCAGCGATCTCATGCTCGTACACCCCATGCGTCGACGGGTAAGTGATCATGATCGCAGCCAAGCGTTCGGCATGATCTGCGATCTTCGCCCGAAGATCGTCGACATCCACATCTCCGTTGGGACGGCATGCGACGACCTCGACGCGCATGCCTGCCATCACAGCGGATGCGGCGTTGGTGCCGTGCGCACTCGACGGGATGAGGCAGGTGTCTCGATGGTCGTCGTTGCGGCTGAGGTGATAGTTGCGGATCGCGAGCAATCCGGCGTATTCGCCCTGACTCCCAGCGTTCGGTTGCAGGCTGACCGCGTCGTAGCCAGTCACTGCCACAAGCCAATCCTCGAGGTCTTTGATGATGCGGAGGATTCCGGGGGCGTCCTCGGTAGGCGCAAACGGGTGCAATCCAGCAAACGCCGGCCACGTGATTGCTTCCATCTCTGCGGCGGCATTGAGCTTCATGGTGCACGAACCGAGGGGAATCATGCTGCGGTCGAGTGCGATGTCCTTGTCCGACAGCGCCCGCAGGTATCGCATCATCGCGGTCTCGGTGCGGTACCGGGTGAACGCTTCGTGTTGCAGGTAATGAGAGCCGCGGAGTTGCGCATCGGGAACAGGAATCCCTTCCTGCGAGACTGCGGCGCCGGCGCCACCGAACGCAGCCAGCACCGTTGCCAGGTCGGCCTCCGTCGTGGCCTCGTCACAAGAGATACCGACATGATCAGTGTCGACGAACCGGAGGTTGATCCCCGATGCCTTCGCCCGGGCTACAACGTCCGCGGCTTGGCCCGGCACGTGCACGAGAACAGTATCGAAGAATTGATCGTGAACCACCGTGACGCCCAGCTTCCGCAAGGCAGCCGCAAGAGAATGTGCCATGTTCGCAACGCGCACAGCGATGGCTTTCAGTCCCTCGGCACCGTGATAGCTGGCGTACATGGCCGCGAGAATCGCGAGCAGTACCTGCGCAGTACAGATGTTGGAAGTCGCCTTCTCCCGGCGAATGTGCTGCTCACGAGTCTGCAGGGCCAGGCGGTAGGCCGCGTCACCGTCGGCGTCGACAGAAACACCCACCAAACGTCCCGGCAACTGGCGGGCGTGTTTGGTGTGCACGGCGAGATAACCGGCGTGTGGGCCGCCGAAGCCCATCGGAACACCGAACCGCTGGGTGGTGCCGAAGCACGCATCCGCACCGATCTCTCCGGGAGGTGTGACAAGAGTGAGGGCCAGCAGGTCGGCACCGACGGCCACCAGGGCGCCGCGCTCGTGGGCCGCGGCGATCGTGCTGGTGTAGTCGACGATACGTCCGGATGCTCCGGGTAGCTGCCCGAGAACACCGAAGAAGTCACCCTCCGGCAGTCCCTCGGACAAGTCCGCTACCACGATCTCGATACCGAGGGGCTCCGCTCTCGTCTCGATCACCGCAAGAGTCTGCGGGAAGAGGTCGGCGTCCACCACGAACCTAGAAGACGTGCTCCTGCTCGCCCGTCGAAGTAGGGTCATCGCCTCAGCGGCGGCGGTCGCTTCGTCGAGCATTGACGAGTTGGCGACCTCCATGCCGGTGAGGTCGGCAACCATCGTCTGGAAATTGAGCAGAGCCTCGAGGCGACCCTGACTGATCTCGGGCTGGTAGGGGGTATAAGCCGTGTACCAGGCCGGATTCTCGATGATGTTCCGGACCAGGACGGGCGGGGTGAGGGTGTCGTAGTAGCCGAGTCCTATCATCGACTTCGCCACCGTATTCTGCGCGGCCAGCGCAGATAGTTCGGCCAGCGTCTCATGTTCGGATACCGGCGTCGGCAATGCGTCGAGACCGTCAGCGATTCCACGCGAAACCCCGTCCAAGATGGCGGCGGGAACCGCCTTCGACGCAAGATCGTCGAGCGACTCAGCTCCGATCAGTTCGAGGATGTGCGCAAGTTCCGCAGCATTCGGGCCCACGTGACGGTCGGCGAATGTACGGCTTCCAGCGTCGATCACGACAACTCCCAGCAGTTCGGAGGATCAGGACACGCACCGCCTGGCGGTACGTCCCTCCCCCTCTGTCGCCTGCTCGGGTCGAGCGCCTGAGAGATTCGGTGCCGTCGTTGGCGATGACGACCCTTTCCCCGTCGGCGGGTGGGTGCTCCCACCGCTTTCCAGAGGCGTCGGAGCCCGCACGGTCCTGTCTGCCTGAGAGATTGACGGGGAGGTATTGCTCCTTCGGCGTCCGGACCCCCACAAGACTGCTGACAGTGCATGCGGTGCCCGAAACTCTCCCGCACGGCGTCGACGCAACATCAGTCTATGCCAGGCCACTGACACGGTTACGCGCGGCGCCTTCTGTAGTGGACGCGCCGACTAGCCCGTCTTGCGGTTCGCGCGATTCTTCCTGCGCGACGCCAACTCGTCCTCCGGGCTCTGCTCGCTCTCGCCGCCATCGGCGCGCTCTGCGGGGAAATCGGCTATGGTGCCTGTCAATTCGCGCATCGCACCGCTCACCGCGATCCCGAACACGCCCTGTCCTCCCTGAAGAAGGTCGACGACTTCCTCGGGCGATGTGCACTCGTAGACCGTGGTCCCATCCGAGAAGAGTGTGATCCTGGCCAGATCCCGAACACCACGCCTGCGAAGGTGATCGACGGCCACGCGGATGTTCTGTAAGGAAATTCCCGTATCGAGCAGGCGCTTGACGATCTTGAGGACAAGAATGTCTTTGAACGAGTACAGTCTTTGGCTGCCTGAACCCGCAGCGCTGCGAATGGATGGCACCACCAAAGACGTGCGAGCCCAGTAATCAAGCTGACGATATGTTATGCCCGCGATCTGGCAGGCGATGGGGACGCGGTATCCGACAAGGTCGTCAGGCACGGTATCGTCCGGAAAGAGACCCGGTTGGATCTCTTCGGAGCTGAATTCCGCCCCGGCAACGCTGTCGCCGGGCGCAAGATTCAGCGCATTTTCCTGCGGCCGATCTCCCAACTGACTACTCCCTCTCGCACGTTGCACTGAACCCAACGATCAGCGCGTCTGTGACGCGCGCAGTCAATGTTCGCGGCGCATACACCACAACCACATTCGACAGGCGCGAGCACCACCAGTGACATCGAGCAAGTCCGTACCCCGAACCTATTCAGCGTACGCCCGACCTAATCCGCACGGCAGAAAATCGATCTGCACGACGGAAAATCACTACAGCGAACGCTATGACTCCGGCTAGTCGGGGTCAACGCAACGCGCCGAGTGAACCTGAACCGTTACTGCCCTGCCCAAGCGTTGGTCCGCCGCCGACCTAACCGTCCGTAGCCTTGAAGTCGTCAGGTGAAACCGACTCGAGAAATTCTTTGAACTTCTCGACCTCGTCCTCACGCTCGTCCGGCATGACCAGACCCGCCTCGCTGAGGACTGCTTCGTCGGCGAAAATCGGGACCCCGATCCGGAGTGCGATGGCGATCGAGTCCGAAGGCCGAGCCGAGACGCGAATGTTCTCGTCGAATACGAGGTCGGCATAGAACGTGCCCTCGCGGAGGTCGACGATACGAACTTCCTTGAGGGTACGACCGAAGGCTTCGATCAGGTTCTTGATCAGGTCGTGAGTGAGTGGACGTGCCGGCTCGACACCCTGCTGTTCGAGAGCGATCGCCGTGGCCTCGGTCTGGCCGATCCAGATGGGTAGATACCGTTCGCCCTCGGATTCGCGCAACAACAACACGGGTTGATTTTGGGGCTGCTCGACACGAACGCCGATTACGTGCATTTCGCTCATCGCGTCTGCCTCCGCCCTTAGATCATTCGTACCCGGCACACCATGCCATATCAGGATTCTATTCGATTCGTGCCCACGCTTCGACCGTACAGCCGTTCGAGCACAGCGCTGTTGGGAAAACCGAGATGGGAACGGGCACCGAGTTCACGTCATCGGTCGAGCGCGCCCCGAACCGCCGACTTCACCAGACAGGTGTGCAACGTCAGAGAAAGCGCCGCCAATTCACGCACCATCTCCTCTGCCCTGTCGCGCGCCCCCTCGTGACGGCCTTTGGCAACTGGTCCGGCGATCTGCGCGACCAATGCTGCCTCTCGATCGGCTGCGAGCTTGAATGCCCTCAGGTGCCTCACTTCGAGCCCGAACGCTGACATCGCCTCAGCCGTCCGCGCAAGTGTCACCGCATCCTCGTCGAAGAAGCCCGCCGGCCCGGGGACGACCAGACCTGCTCGGATCAATTCACCCAGGAGTTTCTCGTCGATTCCGGCACGAGCGATGAGATCAGCACGGGTGATCCGAACTTCACGGTCAGTCAGGAACTCTTCGGGCGACACCACGCCCGGAGCCACCGTAAGGGCACGCGGCCGGCGCGGCGAAGAATCGCCGCCGCCGACCGTCGCAGCACTTACGTCAATGGCTTCGAGTTGTTCCTTGATGACCTTCAGCGGCAGATATTGATCTCGCTGCGCTGTCAGCACGTAACGCAGCCGTTCGCAATCTGCGATCGAGAAGCGCCGATATCCCGAGGGTGTGCGTTGAGGGCTGATGAGACCCTCGGCTTCGAGGAATCGGATCTTCGAGATCGTCACATCGGGAAAATCGGGGCGTAACCGGTCCAGCACGGAGCCGATCGACATTCCCGATTGCGCCTGCTGCCGCGCGGCGGTCACTGGCTACCTGCACCCGCTGACGTCTCGCCGATCTGCGAACCACCGGCGGTGGCCCGAGGCCCGGTCAAGAAGACCAGTCGGAACTTTCCGATCTGGACCTCGTCTCCGTTGGCCAGCACAGCCGAATCGACCGGCTCCCGGTTGACGTACGTGCCATTGAGGCTTCCGACGTCGACCACCTGAAACTCGTCTTCCTCCTGACGGAACTCCGCGTGACGACGACTGACAGTCACGTCGTCGAGGAAGATGTCGCTGTCTGGATGCCGTCCGGCCGACGTCGTCGGCTGGTCGAGCAGAAAACGCGACCCTGCATTCGGGCCTCGCTTGACAACGAGCAGAGCCGAGCCTGCGGGCAGTCCCTCCACACCCGACACCGGAGCTTCCGGAGCCTGGCTCGTCGAGGAGTTGTCGAGCTCATTGAGAAAGTCCGCGCGGAAGACCGACGTCGTTTCCGCCGGCGTCTCCCCGAATACCGCGTCGTTGCCGTTCTCGCTCACCGTTTCTCCTCCTAGTTCGATCATCCAGCAAGATTCGCTGGACTACGCAATGCCACTGGGTACTACATAATTCGATCTCCCGTGCACATTTACCTCTGCGCACACTGCCACGACCACGCTCAAACTACGGACCTGCACCCCGACCCGGCATATGCGTTCACTTCGACCGTACCCTGCACACGCCCGCGCGTGTAGCGGGTCGGGCGGCCGAAACCCTACCAACCGGTATTCAGGTAGCACTTCTTCCGGCGGTCCCGGTATCGGGGCTGCAGGAGCCTTCCGAATCCGCTCGAGAACCGCTCCGTGGGTCCGCCGTAGACTATCCGGCCGTGATATCTGCATAGCCGACGGCGTCCAGCATCTGCGCCAGGGCCGAGTCGAGCGCTGCCTCGTCGTCGACACCGAGGTCGACCAGCCACCCGTCTGCGTAGGGCGAGGAATTCACGAGTTCCGGACGATCGTCCAAATCAGTGTTGGCCGCAACGACTTTCGCGGTCAGCGGAGCGAAGATATCGGACACGCTCTTGGTGGATTCGACCTCTCCGAGAGAATCGCCCGCCTTCACCTCCTCGGCGACCGCCGGAAGCTGCACGAACACGACGTCGCCGAGTTGGGACTGTGCGAAATCAGTGATACCGACGCGTACCGTCGTCGGCCCAGTCCGCTCGACCCACTCGTGTTCGGGGGTGTACCGACGATCGGCGGGAATTTCGAGCTCACTCACAGAGGCTTTCCTTTCGATGGCAATCCGCGGGCGGATGGGGATCAATTTTCTGAAAGAGCGTATTGGCGAGGTTTCGTCTCTCGCAAGGCGGATATCGTGACCTGCTGTGATTGTTCGATCTTCAGCTGTCCACCGCTGCGCGCGACGGTGTCGACCACACCTCCTGGAATGTTGAGAGCCGCCGCAAGAGTAGGCGGGTCCCCGATGGCGACGACACCGTAGGGAGCGCTCACCTGCCGACCGTCAATCGAAATGTCACCGGGCGATCCCGATACCCACGAGTCGACGCCGATGCGGATCGGTGCACTTCCCTCGCCCCGGATCTGTATGGCCTCGACTCCCGCCGCCCGCAATTCCTGCACGAGGTCGAGAAGAACCTCCGACCCGACCCCCTTGTTGGGGTCTGTGATAGTCATCGTCACGCCGGGTCCGGTGGCCGGGGCGATGCCGACCTGAATCGACAGTGCTGTCAACCGCGCCTGCGCCTCATCGAGTGCAGCCTCCGAACTCCCCCCGTGTTGCAGGGTTGTCAAGGTCTGCTCCAGCGAGGCGATCTCCTGTCGAAGAGCCGCCTCGCGCTGGTTCAGCGTGTCCAGAACGACCAGAAGATCGGCGGGACTCGCCGTGTCGAGGCTGTCTCCGGAATCTGTGCTCTTCACCTGCGTCACGATTGCCACTCCCAGCCCCGCGATCAGGATCGCGGCAAGCAGCGCGAAGACAACTTGCGGACGCTGCGGGGCCGCCCCCTGGCCTCGGCGCAGCTCATGTCTGCCCTCATATCTGCTCACAGTTCGCTCACGCCCCGAACAGGCGACGCCGCAGTGCTGCCGCGTTGCCGAAGATCCGGATGCCCAGTACCACCACGATTGCTGTCGACAGTTGCGTTCCGACGCCGAGTTGATCACCGAGCCACACGATCAGCGCCGCCACGAGCACGTTGAACGCAAAAGACACGACGAACACCTTCGAGTCGAAGATCTCGTCCAGATATGCACGCAGCCCGCCGAACACCGCGTCGAGCGCGGCCACTACGGCGATTGGCAGGTATGGCTGCACCGAGTCCGGCACCTGCGGGCTGAAGATCACCCCGAGTGCGATTCCCACCAGCAACGCGACCGCCCCGTAGATCGCAGGACCGGCCTTCACCAACGTCTTCACTTGTGCATTTCCTCCATCCGACTGCCCGGTGCCGACTGCACAGTCTCACGACTGCACAGTGTCACGGTGCTCCCACCGACCGGGCCGCTCGCATTTCACGTACAGGGGCACCGGGCAGGTGGAGATCGTCAGCCTCTGCCACAGAAAAACCGGCACCGTACAACTGCGCCACGCCCGACATCCGCAGATATGCGTCGCTGACCACGAATCCGGTCTGCAGTGGGCCCGGCGGACCAATCGCCGACACCACGTAGGGCGAGAAGACCGGCTGATTGTCCACCAGCATCGCACCACCTGCCTGCCTGATCGTCACCGCTGGTCCGATCCGCACGTCGCCGACCGCGACAGCCTCCGCGCCGCTCGCCCACAGCGAGTTGACCACCGACTGGAGGTCGCGATCGAGTACAACAGACTTCCCTTCGACACTGCGCTGAGACGAATCCGAGAGGTTGCGCCGAGCTCGAGGGTCCGTCAGGGTGACCGTCAACCCTGGACCCTGGACCGCCTCGACGGCAGCATCACCTTCGAGTTCGCGAAGCTCATTTAGCAGCGAAGCTCCTCGTGCGTCGCCTTCCAGCGCCGCGTCGCGAGCATCATCGACTCGCGACGTCAACGTGTCGCGAGTAGCTGCGAGGGCGCCGACACTGTCCTCGACATCATGAACCTTCCGCAGAATCTCGGTTCGAACCTGTGCCGTTGCCGGAAGTCGTTCGACAGCCTGCCGGTAGGCGACCGACAGGACCAGGCCGACCAGCAACGCACCGACCACGATCCAGACCTGCCGACCGCCTCTCGACGATCGGAAATGGCCTTTTTGCCTGTCTCGCGCCGCAGCCCGATATCCGGGGTCCAAATGATCGTTCATGAGCGATTTGAGCAGCGACGGCACCGGATTCCTGCGAACGCCGGAATCTGTCCGTTTCATCAGCGGACCTCTCGTCCATTGCCCACCCCGCCGCGCACCGGAACCGTCCGCATCACGTCGAGCGCATTCACTACGTAGAGCAGACCGGTCCAGACATACAACACCGTGCCCCAGATCAGGAGTGCAGAGCCTAGCGGCTGCGCCACGGTTGCGATACTCCAGTCACCTTGCGCAGCCAGGATCGTGGGCAGCGCGAACATGAGGAGGAAAGTCGCACCCTTTCCGAGGTACATCACCTCTGGGGCTGGCAGGCCGCGTCGGCGGTAGACGACGAGCGTGAGAGCGAGAATCGCGTCCCGACCGATCAGGATCGCTGCCACCCACCACGGGATGAATCCACGTACGACGAAGGTCACCAGCGTCGTGACGACGTAAAGGCGATCGACGAAAGGGTCGAGAAGCGCACCGAGTCTCGACGACTGGTCGAGTACCCGAGCGAGCTTGCCGTCGAGCCAGTCGGTGAATCCGCTGACGATCAGGATCGCGAGCGCCCAACCATCGGACTGTGTCACCAGTAGCAGGTAAACGAACAGCGGGACACCGAGCAGTCGAACCACGCTCAGAACGTTCGGAACGGTCACAATCCGGTCCGACAGCGCAGCGTCCCCGTCCACCGAACTCACCAAGTCCTCCCCAGCTTCGATTGCCGCATCCGCCTGCGGATGATCGTCGCACCGCCACCGCTACTCTTCCACAACGGGTGGTCGGCCGGTCCACAGCGCGTTGCTGCTCAACCCGTGTCGCCGGAGAGGTCGACAACTATCGAAGTGGGATCGGGACGCGAGCGATGGAATCTGCGGTCAAACTTCCCAGGTACAGCCACCCGTCGTGCTCACGCACGCCGGTGATCGGCGAATAGCTGCCCTTCCCGCCACGGAGGCTGCGCACGATCTCGCCGTGAGCGTCCAGCGCGATCACCCAGCCGGCGTGCTCGGGGTCGGGTTGGACGGCGTCGGGCAGATTCGCCACCGCAATCCTCAGCGTCGGGTAGGGCGCGATCATGTCCAACAGCTTCATCCGCGGGCTGTACAGCGCGACCCAGAACAGCCCGTCCGGTGTCTGGGATGTCATGTTGTCGGGGATTCCTGGGAGATTCTCTGCGAACAGCGAAGTGCAACCTTCCGCCGGACCGGTGAGATCGACGCGGGAAATTTGGTAGGCGCCGGTCTCTGCGACTAGCACGAACGACTCGTCCGAGGCCAGCCCGACGCCGTTGGCGAACTGGAGTCCCTCCGCCAGCAGATCAGTTTCTCCCGTGCGGGGGTCGAGGCGGAGGAGTCGACCGGTCCCCCGGTGCTCGAGGAGGTCGTAGCGGTGATCGGCAATCGTGAAGCGCGCTGAGGAGTCAGTAAAGTACACGGCGCCGTCTCGGCCCACCGCCGAGTTGTTGCACGCTACGACCGGACGTCCCGCCGCTGATTCCGCCAGGACCTCCACTCGACCCTTCTCATCGACCCTCAGCACACCCCGCTCGGCATCGCAGACCAAAAACCTTCCGTCGTCGAGAACCTCCACGCCGAGTGGCCGTCCGTGGGTATTGGCGAGTTCAGCGGCCCGGCCCTGATCGTCGAACCGCCAAATCCGCCCGTCGTTGCCACCGGTAATCACCCGGCCGTCGTGATCGACGGCGACATCTTCGGGGCCCTCGCCGGAAGGGAGCGCCCACCGATGCGCCTCGTCGAGGGCGCTGTTGGGTGCGAGCAGCCCTGTGAGCGGCGGCGGTGTGGGGGCGTGCCACCGAACTGGGTCGACACCGGTGCGGTCGAGCTTGCGGGCAATCGTCTCGAAGATGGTCACAGAAGGTGAGATTAGTCGCACGAACCAGCCGGATGTGGCGTTACGTCAACCGACAGGGCGAAGTGGCGTACCTGAGCGTTGAGATCGTTCGAGCGCTCAACTGGAATTTACGGACACCCGATCGAACTCCCCGGCCTTCAATTTTGCCCAGTACTGGACGAACTCGGGGCGGATGACTCGAGCGAGGAAATAGAGCCCGATGACATTGCTCACCGCCATGAGGAAGAAGATCGAGTCGGCGAAGAGGATCACCGCTTCCAGGGCCGACGCCGCGCCGATCACGGTGAACACCAGAAATATTCCCTTGTACACCATTTCGGCTGTACGGCTGTCGCCGAACAGGTAGCCGAATCCCTTCATCCCGTAGAACGAGTTGCTCAAGATGGTGGAAAAGGCGAACAGTAGGACCGCCAGCGCGAGCACATAGGGAAACCATGAGACCACGGATTCGAACGACCTCGAGGTCAGCGTCACTCCATCGACGTCGAGGGCGTCAGCATCCCGAAAGACACCGGTGACGACGATCGTCAGCGCCGTCATCGAGCAGATCACGATCGTATCGATGAAGGGTTCAAGGGACGCGACGAAGCCTTCGGTAGCCGGACGATTCGTCTTGACCTGAGAGTGCGCGATCGGCGCATCGCCGACACCGGCCGAGTTCGAGAAGGTTGCCCGCTGGAACCCGACGATCAGCGCTCCGATCGCACCGCCCGCGACCCCCTCGGGTGAGAACGCACCCGCCACGATCTCGCCGACCGCCGCGGGAAGCGCGCTAAGGTTGACGACTATCACGACCAGGCACCCGAGAAAGTAGATGACCGCCATGACCGGCACCAGCACGCTCGTCACGCGGGCGATCGACTTGATTCCTCCGATGATGACGGCGGCGACAACTACAGCCATGGTCAGTCCGATGATCCAGCGATTACCGCCCAGTGCGTTGCCGAGCGCCCCGTCCCCGGCTACGCTCACTAGCTGCGCGGTGGCCTGATTCGCTTGAAAAGCGTTGGTGCCCAGTGCAGCCAACATCATGCACAAGGCCCATGCGGATGCCAGCACCAATCCGAGCCGACGAAACCCGATCTGGGCCAATCCGTGACGCAAGTAGTACATCGGCCCGCCGGACACCGAGCCGTCATCGTGTACCTTGCGGTATTTCACCCCGAGCATGCACTCGGCCATCTTCGTGGACATGCCGACGAAGCCGGCCAGCACCATCCAGAAGGCCGCCCCCGGACCGCCGATCGTGATGGCAACGGCGACACCCGCGATGTTGCCGAGGCCTACCGTGCTGGCGACCGCTGTGGCCAAGGCCTGGAAGTGCGTCACCTCGCCTGGTGCGTCGGGCGAGGTGTACTTGCCGCGAACGAGAGCAATGGCGTGCATCATCCCGCGGACGTTGAGGAATTTGAGCCAGAGCGTGAAGAAGACGCCGCAGATGACCAGCCACGTCACGATCAGGGGTACATCGGCACCGAATAGAGGCACAGAGTAGAAAATGATGTCGGCGACCCGTTCGGCGAACGATCCGAAGTAGCGGTTGAGAGTCTCGTCCACACCTCCCTGAGCGAGAACGGATGTGGTGGCCACGTTGGCTGCGATCGTCATCACGGCACGACCACCACGGGGACGGTGGCGTATTGCACCAGACGGCTCGCTGTACTGCCGAATATGGCTGTTCGAAGATTCGATTCGCCGATTCGGCCGACGACGATGGCGTCATAGCCCTCGTTCCGCGCGACATCGGCAAGCACCTCCGAGGGGCGGCCGTGATAGATGCCCGATTTCACATCGACATCTCCGAGATCATGGTCTGCGATCCACTCCAATATGGGGTCGATGACGTCCGTCTGGGCGCGCTCGATCTCAGCTTTGCGCACGAGGGGACGTGCCGCATTGTCCTCGAGAGTGGGAAACGAAAAGCGCGACCAGTTGATGACGTGAGCGACCCTGATCTGCCAGTGATTGATGTGCGCTCGGTCCAGCGCGAACTTCACTGCCCGCCGTGACGCATCACTGCGGTCCACTCCGACAACTACTGATTCCATGGTGTGCTCGAGCTCAGGTGGTGAAGATCAGGTCGTGCCACTGCTTGTGCGCGGCGCCGGTGATGTCCGACATCACGTGTTTGATGTTGGTGTACTCGTCGAACGAATAGGTCGACATGTCCTTTCCGAAGCCGGAGGCCTTGTACCCGCCGTGCGGCATCTCGCTGATGATCGGAATGTGATCGTTGACCCACACGCAGCCGGCAGCGAGCTCGCGGGTGGCACGCTGCGCGCGAAACACATTGGTCGTCCACGCCGAAGCGGCCAGACCGTAGGGGGTGTCATTGGCCAGAGCCAGCCCGTCGTCGTCAGCGTCGAACGGTAGGCATACCAGCACCGGTCCGAAGATCTCGTTCTGCACGATCTCGGAATCTTGTGTGGCATCGACGATCAAGGTCGGGTCGTAGTAGGCACTGCCTTCTGGTGCGTGCTCGGGCACCACACCACCGCACAGCACCTTCGCGCCGGACGCACGGGCACGCTCCACCATCGCGGCGACGTTGTCGCGCTGAGCCAGTGAGATCAGCGAGCCCATGTCGGTTGCCGGGTCATCGGTCGGTCCGACTCGGACACCGCGCATCAGCTCGGTGACCCGGCTGACGAATTCGTCGTAGCGCGGCCGCTGGACATAGGCGCGGGTGGCAGCAGTGCAGTCCTGCCCGCCGTTGATCAGCGCACCGGCCATCGCGCCGCGCGCGGCCGCTTCGATGTCGGCGTCATCGAACACCACGAACGGTGCCTTGCCGCCCAGCTCGAGGTGCACTCGTTTGACGCCGCCCGCCGCGGCGGCTGCAACCTGCCGACCCACACGTGTGGAGCCGGTGAATGACACCATGGCGACGTCGGAATGTTCCACAAGTGCCTGCCCCACCGGGTCACCGCGCCCGGTGACGACGTTGATGACACCGGGAGGAATACCGGCCGCAACTGCGGTCTCGGCGAACAGCAGCGTCGTCAGAGGGGTCAGCTCGCTCGGCTTGAGCACGATGGTGTTGCCCGCAGCGATCGCCGGCAAGATCTTCCAGGCCGCCATCTGCAGCGGGTAGTTCCACGGTGCGATGGAGCCGACGACGCCGATCGGCTCGCGCCGTATCGACGAGGTGTGGTCACCGGAATACTCGCCGCTCGCCTTGCCCTCGAGGTTGCGGGTGATGGAGCCGAAGAACGAGATGTTGTCGATCACGCCCGGGATGTCGAAGCCCTGTGCGAGCTTGATCGCCTTGCCGCCGTTGCGACTCTCCAACGCCACGAATTCGTCACTGCGTGCTCTGACGCCATCGGCCCAGCGCAGCAACAGTTCGGCACGCTGAGCCGGCGTCGTGCGCGACCAACCCGGGAAGGCGGTGCGCGCGGATGTAACTGCTGCCTCGACGTCTGCCCGGGACGCCGACCGTCCGGTGGCCAGAGTGTGTCCTGTTGAGGGGTCGACGATCGTCAGCTCCTCGTCAGAGCTCCCGACGCACCGTTGTCCCGAGATGAACTGCAGCGAGACATTGTCGGTCATGACCGCGGCGCTCAATTCCCGACCACGGCCACGCCTGCTGCCTGGAGCAGGCGGGCGAGTTCGTCGCGGTGCTCCTGAGCCAGCGGCAGTACCGGACGACGGGCCGGACCCGCGCCTTGGCCGATCAGCTCGAGGCCGGTCTTGATTCCGCAGGCGTAGTTGTGCGCCTCCAGAAATTCGCAGATCGGATGGATCCTGGTCCACAGCTCCCGGCCGGCTGTCAGATCACCACGGACGGCGACCGCCTCGTAGAGATCGGCGCACAGTCGCGGGATCACACTGGCTGCACCCCACACGCCGGCCTTGGCCCCAGAGGCCAGACCGGAGAATGTGAGTGTGTCCCACCCGTTGAGCGCGGTGATCGTGTCGGCATGGCGTTGCTGGATCGCAGTGAACGCCACCGCGTCGCCTCCGGTGTCCTTGAAGCAGGTCACTCTAGTCTTGCGGGCCAGTTCGGCGAACTGGTCGGGGGTCAGGTTCACCCCGGTCGCCGAAGGGATGTTGTAGTACATGATCGGCACGTCGATTGCGTCGGACACCGCGCCGAAATGCGCCAGCAGTTCGGCGAAGGACGGCGCGTTGTAGAACGGCGGCACGACCATGACGGCCGCCGCCCCGGCGTCGCTGGCATGCCTGCTCAGCTCGACGGTCTCGGCAGTGCTCAGGGCGCCGGTTCCGACGACCACGGGCACCCGGCCCGCAGCGGCCTCCAGATAGACCTCGGCGGAGCGCTTCCGCTCCGCCGAGGTCAACGTGGTGAACTCCCCGGTGCTGCCGCCAGGTACCAGGCCGTGTATGCCGTTGCCGACGATATGGTCTGCCTGCCGCTTGATGCCGGCCTCGTCGATCGCCGACCCGTCGTGGGTGAAGGGAGTGACGACGGCAGCCAGGATGCCGGTGAACTGTTCAACCATGGTGGTGCTCCTCAGGTGATCTTGGGGACGGTGGTGGAGTCAGCGGACACGTCGTCGCGACGAAAACCGCTGTGGGGAAACGATGTCGGCGATGTCGGACGCGTCGGAACGCTCTCCGGCGCCGAGGATCTGAGCCGAGACCAGTTCGGCGGTGCCGGGGGCCAACGTCAGGCCGAGCATGCCGTGCCCGGATGCCATGTACGCGTTCGCGAATCGGTCCAGCCGCCCGATGACCGGCAGACCGTCGGGGGTCATCGGGCGTAGTCCGGCCCACGGAATCGCGGCGCCCGGCGGATCGTCCCAGCCGTCGAGGTTCTCGGCGGCGGCGCGGCGGATGGCCCCGACTCTGGTGGCGTTGACGCGCTCGTCGAAACCGCCGAACTCCATGGTCCCCGCCAATCGCAGGAAACCGTCCAGGGGCGTGGCGGCCACCCGCGCGTCCTCGAGTGTCAGCGAGTGGTTCAACTGCACCGGCGCCGGACTGTAGTCGATGCTGTACCCCTTGCCCGGCCGGATCGGCACAGGCGCGCCGAGCTGCCTGGATAGCGGGCCGCTCCATACCCCTGCCGCCAGTAACAGGGTGTCACCAGCTATGTCCTCGCCTGATTCGGTCACGACGCCCCGGAAGGTGTCGTCGGCGGTGAAGAAGCTCTTGACGCGGGTGTACTCGCGGATTTCGACGCCGAGTTCGACACACCGCTTCACCAGTCCGCACGTCAGCGAGTCCGGTTCGATCTGCCTGTCCTGGTCGAATAGCAGGCCGTGCCTGATGCGGGTGGATAGCGCGGGTTCGGCTTGCTGCACACCGTCGCGGTCGAGATGGGTGGGAACCAGACCGAATTCTTCCCATGCCCGGAGGAACTCGCAGTGATCGCGGTAGCGCTCTCTGGTCTCGAAGGCCAACAGCACGCCTGCGGTGTGCATTTCGAATTCGATTCCGTCAGTGGTGTATTCGTCGAAGAGATCGTTGGCGTCAGACACCATCCGCAAGGTGACGTCCAGGCCGATTCGGAAGTCGCGCTCGTTGCAGTGCCGTGCCATCTTCAGCATGAACCTGACGAAATCGGGCGCCAGCGAAGGCTTCACATATAGCGGACTGTCCGCTTTGAGCATCCAGCGCAGACCTTGCAACAAGGCGCCGGGTGCCGGGACGGGTCCGCATTCGGCCCGCGCGACCTTGGCAGCATTGCCATGACTGGCAGCTGAGCCGACGGTGCGGGCCTCGATGACGGTGACAACGCATCCCGCCCTGGCCAGCCGATAGGCGCACGCGAGAGCGACGACCCCGCCTCCGACCACGATGACGTGCATGACACGTTCTCCAGAACCCGAGAGATGATGCTGATTGTATGACAACCTGCACGCAACGATAGGGGTGCAGGTTTCGTAGTGTCAATGCCCGCTCGCATATTTGCCAGAGATGGTCAGCTGCCAGGCGCGCTGAGCGATGCTCTACGCCGACACCGTCTGCGATCCCCATAGATCGCCCATGGCGTAGCCGCACGGAAATGGATCATCGGAGTCGAGGACCAGCTGGTTGAACGCGGTGATCCAGCCGCGGCCGCTGACCGACGGCAGCACCGCGGTTCGGCCGGCCACTGCGGTTTCGCCGCGAAGCACACCGGTGAACGTCGTGCCCAGCAGGCTCTCGTGCACGAAGGGCTCACCCAGGGCCAACTCACCGCGAGCGTGTAGGGCCGCCATCCGCCCGCACGTCCCGGTGCCGCACGGCGACCTGTCCAGCGCTCCGGTCCACGTCGTGGGATCGTCTAGGTCCACGACGCCATTCGGTAGGACCACGGCGTTACGTCCCGATACACCCGATGTGGGGGACGGTCCGTGGATCATCGTCAGGTCAACCTGGTTGATGTCGGGATTGTCGCTGTGGGCTACGGGAAAGCTGCGCTGGGCCACGGTGCGCAACACGGCTCCGGCGCGGGTCAGTTCGCGGGCGGCGCCCGGGACCAGGTCGATACCCAGGTCAGCGGCCCTAGCCTGCACGAAGAACTGGCCACCGAAAACGATGTCGACGGGAACCGTTCCATAACCGGGCACCTCGAGCGGGTGGTCGATGGCGACCACGAATGCCGGAACGTTGTCGAAGGTGACCCGGGTGACGCGGCCGCCATCGATGTCGGCGAGTACATGCACAGCCCCCACGGCGGTATCGACGCGCAGCGTGGTTGTCGGTTCGGTCACGGTGAGCGTGCCGGTCTCGAGCACGGCAGTCACGGCACAGATCAGATTACTGCCCGACATCGGCCGAAATCCGCCTTGCTCGACGACCACGATGCCGAAGTCGCTGTCGGCATGTACGGGCGGCAGCACCAGCACGGCGCACAGGCCGGGATAGCCTCGGGGTTCGTGTAGCAGCATCAGCCGCAGATCCTCGAGGTGTTCGCGGCAGTACTCGAGCCGATCGGCCATGGTGGCGCCCTTGACCTGAAGATGGCTGCCGATCAACACACGCCCGGGCTCACCGGCGGCGTGGACGTCGATCGTGTTGATTGTTCGCCGCGACACCACGGGCGGCCTCCTCTCGATCGATGCATTGTCAGATCGTCAGCGATGTACACCGCGATTTCGAATGGGCCCATGCGCTGTCAAAATCGAATCGGCCGATCAGTCGACCCATCTGACATCAGTGCGACAAGTTCACGTGCACTGTCCACGGTGTGTTCGACCAAGGCGGTGTGGATGCACTCGAGGTCTCGTGAGTGGATGGCCTCGATAAGGTTCAGGTGCATCTCATAAGCGCGCTGCGGATCTTGCCGGGTTGCCTGATCGCGAGCCAGCGCGATGGTCATGTGCGCCGCCGTTACCGGCCAGAGCCGCATCAGGAACGAGTTACCGGATGCGGCCCAGATGCCACGGTGGAATGCCAGGTGCGATTCATGTTGCACCAGAAAGTCTTCGGCCAACGCATTGCGCTCGTAAACCTCCCACACCGCATCTATCGCCTTCATGCGACTCCCACTGGTGTCGGCGATGATGTCAGTGGCCGCCTGCATGTCCAGAGCCACTCGCACGTCGGCCATGTCCAGCACGGCTGCGGCGTCGAGATCGGCTACGCGCAAGCGTCGGTACGGCTCATGGATCAGCAAGCCCTCCTGGGCGACCTGGTTGAGAGCCTCGCGCACGGTCGGTCGGCTTACGCCCAGTGCCGTGCTCAACGCCGACTCGGTCAACTTCTCACCGGGTTTGATCGTGCCCAGTACGATTCCGCGTTTGATCTGGTCGATAACGGCGTCACGCCGGGTAACACTCTCGGCCGGACTCAACTGGAGGGCCGCAGGATTCGAGACCGCGTCGCGGTTGGATTCGACGGTCACTGCTCTCAGCCTCCCGTGTCCAGCACCCACAGGTGCAAACGCATATTGACTGACAATCTACCTCACGGTGGTGTTGGGAGCTCGGGAGAGATGTCCTAGCGCCATGCAAAGACCGGTTGGTCGAAACAGTCGATCCGCGTGTGCCTGCCATGCATCGCTACCTCACGGAACTGATAGACCACGGCGCCGGTCGGCGCGTGCACGAGATGACGGCGAAAAGGCCATTGGATCACGGGTTTCGACGACTCGGGAATCTCCACGAAGCGGGGCTCCACATCGATCTCGGGCACCGTCACGGCGAAGACCTCCGAGACCTCGTCGCGGTTGGGCACCAATGCGGTGATCGGCGTGTCCGCCCACACGACGTAGGGCGTGATGACGTAACCCGACCGGGTGACGTAGTCGTCGAGCCGACCCAGCACCGCCGAAGACTCGACGTCGAGCCCGAGTTCCTCGTGCAGTTCCCGGCGGGCGGCATCTTCCCCCGTCTCCCCCGGATCGACAGCGCCGCCCGGCAGCGCAAACTGTCCAGGGTGGGCGCGCATCCGACTCGATCTCATCGTCATCGGCACCGCCTGCCCACCTGATCCGTCGGGCATCACAGCGATCACGACCGAAGCGGAGCGCCGGTTCGACACATCCGCGACGAACGGATCGAGCCGCGCAAGAGAGTCGGTGAGGTGGTCCCTGTCGAGTTCGTGCCCGGTCACCATCACACGACAGTAGCGCCCGGACGACCGCCGGCCTCGAACCAGCGCTTCGACGCGTCGGTATGCCGCAGACATCAACCGGACAGACCGACCGGTCCTCTCACACTTCCGCAGACCGAGGCCACCGTGTTTAACTGGTTTCAGCTGGAATGAAAGCTCACCGCGTCATCTGAGGGGCTGAACGGCCGTGACGAAAGCCCAGCACGTCAGGCATCTTCTTCTCGTCCCGGTTCTCGCCGCGCTCTTCGTGACCGGCCTGGGTACGGCAGAATCGGCCACGTCTTCGAGCACCGCCGGAAAGATCCTCGCGCCGTCCGTTCTGCCCGCGAGCGATCAGGTCGTCGGTATCGCTCATCCGGTCATCATTCAATTCCCCGAGGCGGTCCGTGATCGTGCGCTCGCCGAGCGCGGCGTCGAAATCACACCCTCACAACCCACCGACGGGCGATTCTCGTGGATCGACGACCGGTCGGTGCAGTGGACTCCAGATCAGTTCTGGCCCGCGAACACGCGCGTGACTGTCGCAGCGGCGGGTACGCGGTCGCAGTTCGAGGTGGGTGACGCGCTGGTCGCGGTGGCCAACCGGACGACACATCAGTTCACCGTCAGCATCAACGACCAAGTCGTGAGGACGATGCCGACGTCTTTGGGCAAGCCCGGTTACGAGACACCTGTCGGCACATTCCCGATCATCGAGCAATTCCGCGACATGATCATGGACTCGTCAACGTACGGCGTCCCGATCGATTCACCAGAGGGCTACCGGATCTACGTCGAGTACGCGACTCGCATCACGTGGGGCGGGATCTTCGTGCATGCCGCACCGTGGTCGGTCGACTCGCAGGGCTTCGAGAACGTCAGCCACGGCTGCATAAACCTCAGCACCGAGAACGCACGGTGGTTCTACCAGAACGCTAAGATCGGCGACCCGGTCATCGTCAGGGGATAAACCTGCCCAACGATAAGACCCCGACAGCTCCAACCGCAGTTGCATCTCCAGCCCACCCGGGTATCAGAGGGTGAAGGCCATGTCCGCCATTATCCGACGCCCAAGCACCTCGTCGCCGCGGATGCTGATCCGACCCCGGTGATCTGCTGCGCGGGTGCGACCGCCGCACAACCGGGTGAACACCGTCGAGGGCAGCCGGATAGTCACCCTCGAAGCCGTGTCCGGTCTCTCCACCACTTCTCGGCTGTCAACGGCCACATGGATATCGGTGGTGATGGGCCCGGTCAGCTCGAACGTGACGATCGAACCCTGCGGGGCCTTCGCACGCCCACTGATCACGTATCCCAATCCGCCCTCATCGCGGATGCCTGGCCCCGAGGACTCGAGAAGTTCCGCAAGGGCGTATTCGGCCGCCTGGCCGGTCTCATCGCCGGCGACCCCGACAGCATCCCGAATGTCTTGTTCGTGAAACCAGCAGTCGAAGAGGCGAACTCGCATGAAACGACCGTAGGAGAACGGCCCACTCAAGGTCTCGGTGGGCGCGTTGAAGTCCGACTGCGTCATGGCCTCGAGAACTCTTGCGCGATGCGCCGTAATCTCCCGATACTTCGCGAGGACCTGTTGCGAGGTGCAGCCGCGAAATGCCGCGACCCACCGCTCGACTTGCAGACCAACCCGGTTGCGCACGTGTTCGAGCTGTGACAAGTCGTCTGCGGAGACCGGAGTGTCGACCCCGCTGAGCATCAACTCGGTGCCCACGATATGGGCGACGACGTCGTGGACTCGCCACCCCGGTAGCGGCGTCGCTGACGCCCACTGCGCATCCGTGAGTTCAGGCAGCAGGGTACCGATGACCCGCCATTGCTCGATCAGCGCAGCGGTCAGCGGTTCCTTTGCTATCGCCTTCGATACTCCTGTGCCGGCCACCTTCGCCAGCGTACATTTCGCCCGCCATCGAACGGATTTGCAGACGGGAGTATTCGATCGGCAGCCAAGTCCCGAATCTCCACCGACGCAACGTGTTCGAGCGCAAGAACCTCCCGTCGCAGTTTGTTCACGTGCGCCCTCGAGCATGCGGATCCGCAAGGCATCGAACGAGCGGGTGGGTCGCGCAGCGAATCGATCCACCGTCCTCGGTGTGGTTGCCGAAGGGGATGGCATGCACAGTGATTCCCCGGGCTTCGAGTTCGCCTCTCACCATCGATCCGTCCTCGTCGTCGTTGTATCCGAGGATGTAGTTGTCCGGGTCGATCGGCAGTCCGTTGCACGCAAGCAGTCGGGCCTGTCGAGTGGTTACCTCGATCAGGTCCCACCCGTCCAATGCACTCGGGAGACCGTCTACGAACGCGTCAGGGCAGACGATCGCGAGACCGTCACGTGGGATGGAGAGGCACACGTCGAGGTGCAGGAACTCGGGGCCGATACTGACCTGCTCGACATCGTAGCCTTGCGGCCCGAGAATCGTGGCCAGCCAGTCGACGCCGCGCGTGCTCGAGCCCACCGTCGGGTTGAGTGTGGTCCCCGCCAGGATGGTCTTCCCGAGCACGAGTAGGTCGCCTCCCTCGAGCGCGGCGTGATCGTTCTTGTCGTAGTCTCCGCTGGTCATCGAGGTGGCATCGACGAGCGGCATCTGGAACCACTTCGCGCCGGAGCCTTCGACGCGCTCGGCGAACAGCTTGCGGTATCCGAGCATGTCGGCGCGTCGGAAGGGTGCGCCGGGCGCAAGTTCGATCACGTTGTCACCGACGACGAGCATCGGGTCGCGGCTGTAAGTCTGGATGAACCCGTTCACCAGCCACTCCTTGCCGAAGTTTGCAGCTACAAGTTCGCGGGTGATCTCCGTCGGCCGGTGTACAACGACCCCGAACCGTTCGAGGACCGCGATGAGCGCGTCGTTCTCGGCCTCGACGAGACGTGTCTTCGGTAGATCTGTCGACAGTCGGCCCGACCGTTCCCACATCTTCTCCGCCTCGGCTTCGGGGAGCACGCGGACCCCCTCGGCTGCCCACCTCGCCTGGTCCATATCCGGGTAGAGCATGATCCCCCGCCCGACGATCACTTCCTTCAAGGTTCCGTACTCGAAGTCGACTGCGATGTCATCCATGTGCGCCCCCGGATTCGGCCGTCTACGGTATCGCTCGCCCGTCAACGGTATCGCTGGTCACCACGTCCGAACTGCGGAAACGCAGGATTCGAACAAGTGCCGCGAATAGGCGTCCTCGGTGCGAGCGCAGAATCGACGGCGCGAGAATTCGCCCCGCAATCTCACCCGGAATGCCTTCATGGCGCTGTTGTCGTCTCAGTCGCCGACTGTTCCCAGGGAGGCCAGCAAGCTCTAGCGCCAGATGTTCTTCCCGAAGTTCCGTGAGGTCGCGGTCAGGGCAGATGTGGCATGACGCTGGCGGCGAACAGCTCGAGCTGTTCTAGATCGCTCATATCGAATAGCCACGTGTACACCCGCTGGATACCAAGTTCCGACAATGCCCCACAGCGATCGACGACCTGGCCGGGGGTGCCGACCAAGGGACTGATGTCGGTCACTCCCGGAATCAGCTGGCGCACTGGATCGGCACGCCTAGCGACCTCCTTGTCGTCGCGGCCGATACACAGCGCGAACACCGCCGAATAGACCATCGACTCAGCGGGACGGCCCGCCGCGGCCACCGCCTCGGCGACCCGCTGCAACTGCGCAGCGGCCGCATCGGGTTGCGCCAAGCCCGGCAGGTTGAACTCGCCGGCAAACTGCGCGGCGAGCGCTGGCGTGCGCTTGGCGCCCATACCGCCGACGATGATCGGCGGATGGGGGCGCTGAAGTGGTTTCGGCAGCGCGGGACTATCGGTCAGTGTGTAGTAGGAACCCTGGTAGTCGAACGTCTCACCGATAGGAGTGCTCCACAGGCCGGTGAGGATCCCCAACTGCTCGGCGAGCCTGTCGAACCGCTCACCCAGGGTCGGGAACGGAATTCCGTACGCTCGGTGTTCGTCTTCCAGCCAGCCTGCGCCGATGCCGAGTTCGATGCGGCCAGTGCTCATTTCGTCGACCTGGGCGACCGTGATAGCCAGCGGACCCGGATAGCGAAACGTTATCGAGGTGACCATCGTGCCCAGTCGGATTTTCGTTGTTTCGCGGGCGAGGGCGCCGAGCGTCACCCAGGAATCGGTGGGCCCGGGCAGGCCCGCGACGCCTGGTGCAAGGTAGTGGTCGGACCGGAAGAACGCCGAGAATCCCAGATCCTCTGCGGCTTGTGCGACGGCTAGCTGATCGGCATAAGTAGCACCAAACTGGGGGTCGACGATAACGCGAAAGTCCACCCCACCAACGTAGGACACACACGCCTCGCTATGTGGAACAACGATCACAGGTCAGCCGCATCTGGCCCAACTCTCATAACGGCGGACCTACAACCAGGGTTCGCACCTGCTGCTCCAGCCAACCGGGGCCAGACCATCGGGTGTGTGAGGCCTGGCCCGGCGTGCGTTTACCGGCGGACCGAACACCAGGGCTAACTGGGCGGCTCCGAATTCGCTGGATCGCCGACAATTCTCATCGACGGCACCGACGCCTTCGATGACCCGCTGCCTTTGGCGGAGCTCGCGTGCCGCGTCTACCCGACCGCAGACGGCCTAGCAGGGGTGCCGACCGTCGAACAACTGGCCGATGCGTTGCGGAGCCGAAGCTAGTCGCTACGCGGAGGACGCCGACCCACTACGGCATGTGCCCAACCAACGACATAGTCTGCGCGGAGCGGAGAACGCCCGGTTGGAGGAGTTGGTCGCCACGATCACCGATGGTCGAACCGTGAAGATGATCAACGCAGAAAAGCCCTGGTAGAAACCATCTCTACCAGGGCTTTCCTTGGTCGGGCTGACAGGATTTGAACCTGCGACCACTTGACCCCCAGTCAAGTGCGCTACCAAGCTGCGCCACAGCCCGTCCACACCCTCGATCAGGTGCTCGATGAGATTACATCAGCGATGGTACGTAACGCTAATCGACTGGTCAGTGCAACTTTCGTCGTCTCAGCGTCCTCGTCGCTCTCGCTTTTCCCGCACGCGTACCGAGATGCGGACCGGACTACCGTCGAAATTGAACTCCTCGCGCAGACGCCGCTCGAGGAATCGGCGGTAGCCTGCTTCGAGGAATCCAGTAGTGAACAGTACGAACGTCGGTGGACGCGTGCCTGCCTGCGTGGCAAACATCACGCGGGGCAGTCGTCCACCGCGCATCGGCGGCGGCGTCGCAGCTACGACTTCTTTGAGCCAGGTGTTGAGTCGGCCCGTGGGGATCCGCTTGTCCCAGGATTCCAAAGCCGTGTCGAGAGCGGGCACCAACTTCTGCACCGCGCGCCCTGTCTGCGCGGAGATGTTCACGCGTTGCGCCCACGGCACCCGCACAAGATCGCGGTCGACTTCACGATCGAGTTGCAACCGGCGGTCTTCGTCGACGAGATCCCACTTGTTGAACGCGATCACGAGAGATCGCCCAGCATCCGCAACCATGCTGAGCACGCGCAGGTCCTGCTCGGAGATCGGCTCGGACGCATCGATCAGCAGAATCGCGACCTCAGCGGCCTCGATGGCACTCCTCGTTCGAAGCGACGCGTAGAACTCGGCGCCGCTGGCGTGGCTGACCCGTTTCCGTAAACCCGCGGTGTCGACGAATCGCCACGGCCTACCACCGAGTTCCACGATGGAGTCGACGGGGTCGACCGTGGTGCCCGCGATGTTGTGCACCACCGAACGCTCGCCACCCGACAATTTGTTCAGCAGACTGGACTTGCCGACATTCGGCTTTCCGACCAGCGCCACCCGTCGGGGTCCGCCGCCGGGAATGCCCTCGCGCGGCGTCGCGGGGAGCGCTGTTAGAACCTGGTCGAGGAGATCCCCCGTGCCGCGGCCGTGCATCGAGCTCACCGAATATGGCTGTCCCAGGCCCAGCGACCACAGTGCGGCGACCTCGGATTCGGTGCGACCGTCGTCAACCTTGTTGGCTACCAACAGAACCGGTGTCTTGGAGCGGCGCAGCACCTTTGCGACAGCCTCATCCGTGGCCGTTGCACCCACCACCGCATCGACAACGAGAAGGATCGCATCCGCGGTCTGCATGGCAAGTTCCGCCTGACGCGCCACAGACTGCTGCAGACCCTTGGCATCTGGTTCCCAACCGCCGGTGTCCTGTACCAGGAATCGGCGTCCACTCCAGTTCGCCTCGTAGGAAACTCGGTCTCGAGTGACCCCGGGAATGTCCTCGACCACGGCTTCGCGGCGGCCGATGATCCGATTGACGAGAGTGGACTTGCCGACATTCGGGCGGCCGACGACGGCGAGCGTGGGCACGGCGACATGGGGCTCTTCGGCACCACCGTCCGCTAGATCCAGGATCTCCCAGTCGGATTCTTCACTCCAGGTTCCATCGCCGACGAACTCGGTTGCGAACTGTTCGGTCACTGCCCTGCTCCAGTTCTCTCGCTTACCACCTGCAGCAACCTGCCGATCACATCTTCGATTCCGAGTTCGCTGGTGTCGACCAGCGTGGAGTCTTCGGCCGGCCGTAGCGGCGACACGGCGCGCGTGGAATCGAGGTGGTCCCGACGCCGCACGTCGGCGAGTACTGCCGCATAGTCGTCGCCGCGGCCCTCCGCGAGGTTCTGCATGTTCCTACGCTTGGCCCGAGCCTCCGCCGAAGCGGTCAGATAGATCTTCACGTCGGCATCTGGAAGCACGACTGTTCCGATGTCTCGACCCTCGACCACGATTCGGTCGGCCTCGCCCGCAAGACGACGTTGCGCCTCGACCAACAGTTCACGGACTGCAGCGACGGCGGAAACAGCGGAAACAGCGCCGGTCACCTCGGAACCGCGGATCTCCTGCCCCACGTCCTCACCATCGAGAAGTACGTGCTCACCCGATGGGTCGGTGCCGATCGACCACGGGAGCCCGGCAGTCGCTTCAGCGATCGCGGAAGGATCGGCTAGATCCACGCCCTTTCGGAGCACATGCAACGTCGCGACCCGGTACATAGCTCCAGTGTCCAGATAGCGGGCTTCGAGTCGCATCGCCAGTTGACGCGCCACGGTCGACTTTCCGGTTCCTGACGGACCATCCACCGCCACGACCAGCGATGATGCACTCATAGCCCCACCGCCCCATATAGCCCGCCGACCTCGCCTCGACCGAGTACCCGCAGGGTACCTGGGCGCTGATCTCCGAGCGCGACCGCGCCGATGTCGGTTCGCACGAGTCGGATCACCGGGTGCCCGACGGCGTCGAATAGTCGTCGCACTATGTGTTTGCGCCCCTCGTGCAGCGTCACGCGAACGAGCGACTTACCTTCGCTGATATCGAGCACCGTGAAGGTATCGACTTTCGCGGGTCCGTCGTCGAGTTCCACACCCTCTTTGAGTTTCTTGCCGACGCCACGCACGATGGCGCCCGAAACGGTCGCCATGTACGTTTTCGACACCTCGAACGACGGGTGCATCAGTCGGTGCGCGAGATCGCCATCATTGGTCAGTAGCAGCAGTCCTTCGGTATCGGCGTCCAGGCGCCCGACATGAAACAAGCGCTGGCCTGCGGTAACCCTCTCAGAGACGATGTCACCGACGCAAGGGCGCCCCAAATCGTCCGACATCGTCGACTGCCAACCCCGGGGCTTGTTCAGCGCGAGATGCACCAGATCCTTTTGGACGACGACCCGCACGCCATCCACGCGGACCACCGCATTCTCGGGGTCGATGCGCAACCCCTGCTCGATGACGATGCGGCCGTCGACCTCTACGCGGCCCTGGGAAATCAGTTCCTCGGCGGCACGCCGCGAGGCTACTCCGGCCTGGGCCAGCACCTTCTGCAAGCGCATACCATCGCCCTGAGCGGGACCCGAAGGCCGATCCGCGTCAGAGTATTGATGGCGGGCCGGCTTGGCGTTGCTGATCTTCGTCGCCTGGGCCTGAGCGCGCTGCGGCTTGGCCGACTTCGGCTTGCCACGCTTGTTCTTGGCGACGGCGTCGGGTCTGCTGGGCTTTCCCCCTGCGACATCCGAGCGGGTCGACCACTGAGCAACTCCCGACCGGTCGGTCTGTTTTATGTTCTCCGACCGGCTTGGGCGCCGCTTCATATTCTTGCGATCCGGTGCGCCATCTCGGCGAGCGGGCTTTTTCACTCTCTTCGATCCTTGTCAGTCTTCAATGTCCAGCCCGGTGTCCAACTCTGCTGGGGATGACGTAGCTTTATTCATTCTCGCAAATCGTGGATCAGATTCCACACTGTCGCTGATGTCGTCTATCAGATCCACATCCGGCAACAACGGGGCCAACGCGGGCAGATCGGCGAGAGAAGCCAGACCGAGCCGTTCCAGAAAGAGTTCTGTTGTCGAATATTGAGTGGCATTGGTGTCGGGGTCGACGCCGGTTTCGGCAATCAATCCCCGCGCGAGAAGTGTGCGCACCACCCCGTCTACGTTGACGCCGCGCACAGCACTGATCCGCGCACGGGTCAGCGGTTGACGGTATGCCACCACCGCGAGAGTTTCCAACGCGGCTCTCGTCAGTTTCGATCGCGCGCCATCCAGCAGGAGTCGCTCGACATACGGCGCGTGGGCAGTCCTGGTATACAGCCGCCAACCACCACCGGCATATCGAAGATCCATCCCGCTCCCGCGCGCCGTGAAGGCCGCAGACATGCGATTCAACGACTCCGTGACGCGTGCCATCGAGGCTCCGGTCGCGGAGGCTAGCTGGTCGACTCCAGCCGGGGAGTCGACAATCAACAGCAACGACTCGAGCACGGATTCGAGTTCGGTGTCCGAGAGTTCGGTTTCGACATCGAAGCCGTCGTCCGTCTCGTCGAACATGGCCGAACTCATCCGTAATCCTCCTCGCTCACCGGAGCGGTCGTACCCTCTCCGGTCCAGCTCACCAACAACTCCCCCAAAGGCTCGGGCTGTTCGAACGCCACCGACTGTTCCCGATACAGTTCGAGCAGCGCGAGGAATCTGGCCACGATCTCCACGGTCGCCTCGCATTCCGAGACGAGATCACCGAAGCGGGCCCATTCCCCCACCCCGCGTTCTCGAAGCAATTCCATCATCCGTTCCGCCTGCTCCGAGACCGACACAGCATGCACGTGCAGGTGATCCAGGCTCACTGACGGTTTCGGCCGGGGCGTGAACACCGTCGCGGCAATTTCGGCGAAACGCTGAGCGTCTACGCCCAGCAGCACCTCGGGTAGCAGCTGGGTGAACTTCTCTTCCACGGACACCGAACGCGGATACCGGCGCAGAGCCGCAGCCTCTAGTTCGCCGAACAATTGTGCGACCTGCTTGTACGCGCGGTACTGGAGGAGCCTGGCGAACAGCAGGTCACGGGCCTCGAGTAGTGCGAGGTCGTCCGCGTCCTCCACCTGCCCCGACGGAAGCAGACGAGCGGCCTTGAGGTCGAGCAGTGTCGCAGCGACTACCAGGAACTCGGTGGTCTGGTCCAGACCCATTTCTGCACCGAGCGCCCGAGTGTAGTTAATGAAATCGTCAGTCACCTGGTGCAGCGCGACTTCCGTGACATCCAACTTCTGCTGGTTGATCAGCGTGAGGAGCAGGTCGAACGGCCCCTCGAAGTTCTGCAGCGCAACTCGGAACCCCTGTTCGGGAGGAGCTTCCTGCTGATCGGGCGGGTCCATCACGTCGATTGCCATGGGCGGGCCGTCAGTCTGCGGTAACGCCGGAATGTCCTGTGTGTACACCACTTACTGGCCGGACCGATGGATGACTTCGCGCGCCAGCGCGCGATACGCTTCGGCACCGGTCGATTTCGGCGCCCAGGTCGTGATCGGTTCCCCAGCGACGGAAGTCTCTGGAAAACGGACCGTTCGGTTGATTACCGTGTCGTAGACGACATCACCGAACACCTCCACCACACGCTCCATCACCTCACGAGCGTGAAGGGTCCGCGAATCAAACATGGTCACGACGATACCGGCGAGTTCGAGTCGGGGGTTCAACCGGTCGTGGACCTTCTCCACCGTGTCGTTGAGCAACGCTAGGCCTCGCAAGCTGAAGTACTCGCATTCCATCGGGATGATCACCGAGTCCGCGCAGGCCAGGGCATTGACGGTGAGCAGGCCCAGAGACGGCTGACAATCGATCAGAACATAGTCGTATCGATCGAGAACGGGGTCGAGCACCCGCCCAAGTGTCTGCTCCCGGCCCACTTCGGTGACCAGTTGAATCTCGGCCGCCGACAAGTCGATGTTGCTCGGCAGAAGATCCAGTCCTTCGACCCGTGTCCGCATCAGCACCTCGTCGATCGCCACGCGCGGTTCGACAAGTAGGTTGTGGACGGTCAACTCGAGGTCGTGATGCGCCACCCCGAGACCCGCGGACAGCGCACCCTGCGGATCGAGGTCGACAAGCAACACTCGACGACCGAACTCGGCGAGCGATGCACCCAGATTGATGGTGGAGGTCGTCTTCCCTACGCCACCCTTCTGGTTGCACATCGCGATGATCTTGGCCGGTCCATGGGAAGACAATGGAGCCGGATCAGGGACCTCACGTGTCGGCCGACCCGTAGGGCCCAACTCACTGTGTTCTACCGCGACGTCTTCATCAATCAAGGCAGCGGCGCCGGATTGCTGCACACCGAACATGTCGCACTCCGATTGCGGAAGCCCCGACTCCGCCGCTGGCGGCTGCGGTGTCACCACGGTCCGATGATCTCCTGTTCTTTCGATCTTCGTTCCCGATCTCACATCGTTATACGAACGCTACCGCCTCGTACCGTGAATCTCCCCCCGACACGCCCCCTCTTACCTCGTCCGGGAGTACGCCTTTCACCTAGCCCGAGGATGCGCTTGCGCCCAGACCTCGCGCAATGCACCCACCGTTACCAGCGTATAGATTTGGGTCGTCGTGACGGAGGCATGCCCCAGCAACTCCTGGACTACTCGCACGTCGGCTCCGCCGTCCAGCAGGTGTGTTGCAAACGAGTGGCGAAGTGTATGGGGCGACACCCCAGAAGTGATCCCTGCCGCATCGGCGGCGTTCTGCAGCACCTTCCACCCGCTTTGCCTCGACAGGCGCCCACCACGAATATTGAGGAACAGTGCCGGTGTTCCCCGTGACATCAAGGCTGGGCGGCCCTGGACGAGGTAGGCGTCCAGGGCTTCGATGGCAGGCCGGCCCACCGGCACCACCCGCTGTTTGCCACCTTTCCCCCGCAGCAGCACCGACCGAGTCTCGATGTCCAGATCGTCGACATCGAGTCCGACGGCCTCGGAGATCCGCGCGCCCGTCGAGTACAACAACTCCAGGAGAGCACGATCACGGACCGCCCTGGGGTCTGCTGCCGCCCCACCGGCACCGACTGCGCGGAGCAACGAGAGCACCTCATTCACCGGAAGTGATGCGGGAAGCCGCTTTGCCGAGGTGGGCGGCCGGACGTCACGGGCCACGTCGATGGCAGTCATTCCCTCGGCGGCCGCGAACCTGTGGAATCCCCGCACAGCAATCAAGGCACGAGCTGCAGAACTGGCTGCAAGCGCGGGGCGGTCGTGAGCCGGGTCGCCGGTGCGCAACGTAACCACGAAGTCACTGACGTCCTGCTCACGAATCCGGCCGATTTCGGCGATCCCCCGCTCAGTAAGGAATTGCTCGTATCGTTCCAGGTCGCGCCGGTACGAACCGAGAGTGTTGCGAGCCGCTCCGCGTTCGACAGCCATGTGATCGAGATACGAATTCACCTGCCGCGCTATCGACGTCACACCTACTCAGCTCCGTCAGCGACAGTTCGCGAGCGCTTCCTCGCGCTGAACCTCTCAGGCCGATCGACCCAGAGCGCATTCTCATCACGAAGCTCGGCCTCGGCGCCCGTGCGAACTGCCGCCAAGGCCATCACACCCGACACCGCAGTGGCGTTGACGATCGTCCCGCTCAGCACCATGGATACCACCTCATCGAGCGGTATCCGCTCGATGTCGAGGTCGGCCTCCTCGTCCTCCGGGTGCGGCCGATCCACCTCGTAGAGATCTTCGGCGAGAAACACCCGCACCGACTCGTCGGTGAACCCGGGTGAGAGGAGGACATCGACGAGAACCGACCAGTGATGGGCGCCCAGTCCTGTCTCTTCCGCAAGCTCACGTCGGGCTGCTTCTACGGGGTCTTCTCCCGGCTCGTCGAGTAGGCCCGCAGGAATCTCCCACAACCGGCGCCCAACCGGGTGCCTATATTGGTGGATGAGGACCAGTCGACCTTCCTCATCAAGCGCCACGACAGCGACGGCACCGTGATGCTCTACGACTTCACGCTCGGCCGTCCGACCGCCCGGCATCGCTACACGGTCTACCCGAAGGGCCAGGATCGCACCGCTGTAGACGGTGCGCGAGTCGAGTGTGTCGAACTCGTGCCGGCCAAGGTCGGGCATGTCCCGCCCTATCCAGCGCTGTCGACAGACGCGACCTCGTCGCGATCAGTGCCGACCGAGGAGGCCTCGTCGCGATCGGTGGGATCGGACGTCTGGCCGGCCGGCACTACCGTCACAACGCGGCCCTCGCCGTGCACATCGACGGGAAGGCGTTCTTCTAGCTTGTACTTCAGCGCCGCGTCGACGAATGCGGCGAACAGCGGGTGCGGGCGCGTCGGGCGGCTCTTCAACTCCGGATGCGCCTGGGTCGCAACGAAGAACGGGTGCTGATCGGCCGGGTACTCGACGAACTCGACCAAGTGACCATCGGGAGAGGTTCCGCTGAAACGAAGTCCGCTCTTGGCGATCCGATCCCGGTAGGCGTTGTTGACCTCGTAGCGATGACGATGACGCTCGGACACGTGCTCGCTTCGGTATGCGTGCTCAACGACCGAACCCTTGGCCAGGGTCGCCGGATACGCGCCGAGTCGCATCGAGCCGCCGAGATCGGCCTCACCCGCAACGACGTCTTCCTGGTCGGGCATCGTCGAAATGACCGGATGCTCAGTCTCCGGCTCGAACTCCGCAGAGTTGGCGCCTGTCAAGCCCACGCTACGTGCAGCCTCGATTACGACGCACTGCAATCCGAGGCAGATCCCGAGCAGCGGAACCTTCCGGTGCCTGGCATATGCGATGGCACCGAGTTTGCCCTCGATACCGCGGATCCCGAATCCGCCGGGGACGAGCACGCCGTCGACGTCACCTAGCGCGGCCTGCGCACCGGCCTCTGTCTCACACGCATCCGACGGCACCCAAGAAATCTCAACCTTCGATCGGTTGGCGAACCCGCCTGCCCGCAACGCCTCGGTTACCGAGAGATACGCGTCCGGAAGATCGACGTACTTCCCGACGAGCGCGATGCGGACAGTCTCACGTGGCTCGTGGACTCGCTCGAGCAAGTCACCCCAGACGGTCCAATCGACGTCGCGGAACGGCAGACCCAGCTGACGCACCACGTAGGCGTCGAGACCCTCACTATGAAGCACCTTCGGGATGTCATAGATGGATGGCGCATCAGGGGTGGAGATGCAGCCGTCGACATCGACGTCGCACATGAGTGCGATCTTGTTCTTCAGCGCCGGAGGAACCTGGCGGTCACAGCGCAGGATCAGTGCGTCAGGCTGAATACCGATGCTGCGAAGCGCCGCAACCGAGTGCTGTGTCGGTTTGGTCTTCAACTCACCCGACGGCGCAAGATACGGGACCAGCGACACGTGGAGGAAGAAGACGTTGTCACGGCCGACGTCGTGCCGCACCTGACGGGCGGCCTCGAGGAACGGCTGCGACTCGATGTCACCGACAGTGCCGCCGATCTCCGTGATCACGACATCCGGTTTGTGCCCCTCGAGATCCGGTTCACTCATCGCCAGGATGCGACTCTTGATCTCGTCGGTGATGTGCGGGATCACCTGGACGGTGTCGCCGAGGTATTCACCACGCCGCTCCTTGGCGATGACGGTCGAATACACCTGGCCGGTGGTCACATTGGCCTGACCGGACAGATCCCGGTCGAGAAAGCGCTCGTAGTGGCCGACATCGAGGTCCGTCTCGGCGCCGTCCTCGGTCACGAACACCTCCCCGTGCTGGAAAGGGTTCATCGTGCCCGGATCGACGTTCAGGTATGGATCCAGCTTCTGCATGGTCACGCGCAAACCCCGCGCGGTCAGCAATTGCCCGAGACTCGAGGCCGTGAGGCCCTTACCGAGCGAGGAGGCGACGCCGCCGCTTACGAAGATGTGCTTGGTAGCGGTACGCGACTGAGTGCGTGACTGTGACAAAGGGGCTCCCGTGACGACTGTGCAGGACTTGGTCTGTTCGAGCAATGCTGGGGCCTGCCGACCCACGGGACTTCACGGTAACACCTAAGCGCACGTCCGGAAACAACGCGCTCAGATTGACCCGCCCGTGTGACGAGCGCTACGACGGCTCGGCCCCAACGGTTATGCCGCCGGCGCCGGGTCCCGTTCCATATTGGCCCGAACCACCGACAAGTTGTTCCTCCAGCGCGAGCGGAACGGTGATCTTCCCCGCTTCGCGGTCGATATTGTCGATCGTTGTCAGCGTTGCCGACAGCGCGGCGTCTGCTCGGGCCACTGCGACCGGTCCGTTGTCCTGCGCCGAGCCGGAACGTCCAGCAAGTACCGTCCCCCCACCGCGAGCATCGAACGCTCCCGCGAACCGGGCTACCACCGCGCCGCGGTTCCCTCCGACGCCGTCCGCGTCGTGATTGCCGGTCAGCACCACCGCAAGCTCTGCCGGTTGAACGGCTCCGTCCTCGTAGACGATAAATCCCGCTCCACGTAGTGTCTCGAGGGCCAGTGCCATCTCCTCGGGCGAACTCTGCGGCTGACCGGTGTCCTTGCTGAGCAAGAGCACCGATCCGAGCAGGTCACCAGCCAGGCTGCCCTGGTCGACGGCACCGGTTCTCAACGTGACACCCGCTGGGATCACATTGTTGACCACTGTCCGCAAACGGTCACCCCCTGTGGCATCGATAAATGCATCCGTCAGCGACACCCGACCGGTCACCGACCCGCCCGCTGCCGCAATAATCCGATTGATTCCATCGAGGTCCGCGTGGTCTGCGTCCGGGGTCGTTACAACCATGACCGTTCGTCCGGCGAGCGTATCGGCCACGACACGGCCACCTATCACAGAATCGAACCCGTCTGCCGAATTCAATTGCTCGGTGAGTTGATTGTTGCGTTCGTTCGCGTTCTCTACGTCGTTTTGTAGCCCCGCCTTGTCGTCACGCAATCCCGAGACGAGACCGCTCGACAGCAGTCCCGACCCGATCACCACCCCGATCGCCAGGGCCAGGAAGATCGCCGCGATGGACACCACGTGCTGACGCAGAGAAATCATGTGAAGAATCCCTGGATCCACAACGCGAAGCTGTTCCAGGTATCGACTACCCAATCCAGCACCGGCCCCCCGACGTTCGACACCAAGAGAGCGACGATCACCGCTACCAAAGCGGCCAGAATCAGCAGCGCGATCGCGCCACCCGAAACTCGACTCCGATACAGGGTCGCCACCGCCTTGGCATCCACCAGCTTCGGACCAACCTTGAGTCGGGTCATGAAGGCTGAGGGGTTGACGTCACGGCGGCCACGGTCGAAGAACTCGTCGAGCGACACGGTGTTGCCAACTGTGACGATCAACGATGCGCCATGATGGTCTGCGAGCAAGAGCGCCAAGTCGGACGGGGAGCCGGACGCGGGGAAGGTCATTGCGCCGATGCCTAGGTCCTGGATCCGTGACAGACCTGGCGCGTGCCCGTCCTGATCTGCGGGCAGGACAACTTCTGCACCCGACTTCAAGGTGGCACTGGATATGCTCTCAGGGTCACCAACGATGAGATCGGGCCTGTATCCGGAAGATTTCAGGATGTCCGCGCCTGCCCCCACGCCGACGAGGATCGGCGAATACTCCTTGATGAAGGGTTTGAGGTTCTTCAGATCGACCGCGTGTTCCGGCCCGTCGGACACGATGACGACATGCCGTTCCTTCATATCGACGTCCACGTCCGGAACCCCGACGCTGTCGATCAGAAGCGGGCTCTCCGTGCGGATGAACTCGATGGTGTTGCCCGAGAATGCCTCGAGGTGATCGACCAAGCCTGTCTTCGCCTCGATCATCAAGTCGGAAATCTCCGCCTCGGTCTGCTCGTCACCCTTTGCGATACGCCGCTCGCCGGAGTAGACACCACCCTCGTGGACGCGGACTTTGCCGCCGTCCTTGATGGTCTTGAAGACTTCGGTGCCCGCTGAATCCACCAGCACGATTCCGTTGGAGACGATCACCTCTGGTCCCAGATTGGGATAGCGGCCCGAGATCGAGGGCGATGCATTGATCACCGCAAGTACGCCGGCCTTCACCAAGGCGTCCGCGGTGCATCGATCGAGATCCAACTCGTCGAAGACGACGATGTCACCCGGTCCGACACGGCGCAGCAACTTGTCGGTGTTGCGATCCACCCTGGCGATGCCGCTGATCCCCGGCAAGGTCTGGGTGTTACGTGAGCGCAGTGCGGGCAGTTTCATGGCATCGATGATGGACCGGATTCCGCAGCTACCTGTGGAGGCGCGCCGAACCCGTGACCACATCAGCCAGTACCTTGCCACCGCATGCGACCCGGCTATCCGTCATCCAGTCAGGTCGAACGCTCGGAGTTGGCGGTTGCCAACAGTTCCTCCGCGTGAGCGCGACCGGTCTCGGTGTCGCCCAATCCGGCAAGCATCCGGGCCAGTTCCACCACCCGTTCGTCGTCGGTGAGGGTGTGGACTCCGCTACTGACGACCCCACCCGAGTTGTCAACTTTGTCGACCACCAAATGGGTGTCCGCGAATGCCGCCACCTGCGGTAGGTGAGTCACCACTATGACCTGGTGTGTCCGCGCCAGTCGCGCGAGCCGTCGGCCGATCTCCACAGCGGCCCTCCCGCCCACGCCGGCATCGACCTCATCGAACACCATCGTCGCACCCGAATCCGACCCGGCGAGAACCACCTCGAGGGCGAGCATCACCCGCGAGAGTTCTCCGCCGGACGCGCTCTTGCTGATAGGCAGCGACTGCGCCCCACTATGGGCCGAGAGTCGGAACTCCACCTCATCGACACCCGACGTCCCTGCGTGCAGTTCTGTTCCGTCGACGGCGATCGGAGCGGTGTCCTGCGGCCCGGCAATCCTCGGCCGGACCAACACCTCGAGGGCAGCCCGGCCCATCGCCAATCCGGAAAGTTCCGAACTGACCGACTTCGCGAGCTTTGCAGCGGCCTTTACGCGGGCCGCAGTCAATTTCGAAGCCGCTTCCGCCACCGATACAGCCGAGTCCTCGACCTGCTTGGTCAGCGCGGCCAACGCATCCGAGGACACATCGATCCTCTCCAGCCTCGACCGCGCATCTTCTGCCCACTGGAGAACGCCGTCCACGTCCGCCGCGTACTTGCGGGTCAGGTTCTTGAGTTCCGCTTGTCTCGACAGCAATGCATCGAGGGCGCCGGGATCGGCCGGAAGCGCGGCAAGGTAGGCCGTCAGGTCTGCGGACACGTCTGTGACCACCGCGACCGCATCGGCAAGACGCGAACCGAGTCCGTGTAGTTCGCGGTCGCTTGACGATTCGATCCTCGCGCGTGCCTCCGACAACAGGTCGAGCGCAGATGTCGAGATGCCGACGCCGTTCATCTCGTCGCTCCCTGCGAGTGCCGTCTGCGCATGCTGAGCTGCGGATCGCAGCGAATCGACGTCGGTGAGTCTACGCACCTCCGAGACGATTGATTCGTCCTCGCCAGGTGTCGGCGCCACACTGTCGATCTCGTTGAGCGCGAAGGTCAGTTGGTCGGCTTCCTGCACAAGTTCACGAGTACGTCCGGTCCGTTCGCTCAACTCCGATCGCAGGGTCAGCCATTCGTCGCGATACTTGCGGTACCTGGCAAGCAACGGCCCCACAGTGGCGTCGGCGAAGCGATCGAGGGCGGCACACTGCTGGTCCGCCCGGAGCAGCCGTAGCTGATCATTCTGACCGTGCACCGTCAGCATCGGGTCGGTGAACTCGGACAGAGCCCCTGCCGGAACACTTCGCCCGCCCAAGTGGGCACGGGATCGGCCGTCACTGCCGACAGTGCGTACGGCGATTATGGTGCCGTCTTCGTCCCGCTGCGCGCCGGTGGATTCGAGTAACCGAGTAATAGCCTGTTCGACATGGTCCGAGCTTTCATCGGTTACGAATCGTCCCTCGACCACCGCCCGCGAAGCCCCGAGACGGACTCGACCTGCATCGGCGCGGGCACCGCTCAGTAGGTGAAGGCTGGTCACCACCATCGTCTTCCCCGCTCCGGTTTCACCGGTGAGGACCGTTAGACCTTCGTGAAACTGGGCCGACGCCTCGGAGATCACGCCGAGGTTATCGATCCTGATCTCTGACAGCACGTCTAGTGTTTCCTTCCCCGCCACCCAGTGACGGGCAGCTCGAACTTCCGCACCATCCGGTCCGCGAATGGAGCCGAATCCAGTCGTACCCAGCGAACGGGTTCCTTGCCGCGTACGATTTCGACGCGAGCCCCCGCGGGGAGCTCGAGAGTGCGTCTGCCGTCGCAGAAGACCAAGCCGTCGTGGCTGCCTGCCATTGTCTCCACCGCGATCAAAGACTCCGGGCTCGTCACCAGTGGCCGCGCGAACAGGGCGTGCGCGTTGCTCGGAACCACAAGCAGCGCTTCCAGCTGCGGCCAGACCACTGGACCTCCGGCCGAGAACGCATATGCAGTCGACCCCGTCGGCGTCGAGACAAGAACGCCGTCACAGCCGAAGGCAGATACTGGGCGGCCGTCCACCTCCAGAGCTACTTCCAGAACCCCGAGCCGTGATCGGTTCTCGATGCTGGCCTCATTGAGAGCCCAACCGCGCTCGATGACTTCATCATCGACGCGTACGAGAACGTCCAATGTCATCCGGTGTTCGATGCGATACTCGCGACGCACAACCTGAGCGAGCGCTTCGTCGAGATGCTCGGCTTCGGCCTCCGCCAGGAATCCGATCCGGCCCAGATTGATGCCGAGGACCGGGATGGACGCAGCCCGGGCGAGTTCTGCCGCTCGCAGGAACGTCCCGTCCCCGCCGAGTACCAGCACCATCTCACATCCGCGGGCAGCATCCGGGCCCGCCTGCACGATGCTCACTTCGAGTCCGGGCACCAGGAATTCGTCGGCAGCCATGGCACTCATCGGTTCGATCCGGGTGCCGTCGATCTCGTCGACGAGGACCCGCATCCTGATGCCTGCGCGCTCGAAGATCTTGCCCAAACGACGTGCCGTCTCCGTGATCTCGGCACGTCCCGGATGTGCCACGAGCAGGATCTCCCGCTCGCGCTTCTCGACACCGCTGCTTCGCCCGGTCACTGTGGTCCCTCCCGCACCGCGGCGCGAATCAACTCTTCCGCCGACTCGCCCGAGTCAGTATCCGTCCGGGGTGTGACATCTGCCCGGAGCCAAAGAAAATACTCTACGTTTCCCGAGGGCCCCGGCAACGGACTCGCCACCGCCCCAATGGTGCTCAGCCCCAGAGCAGCCGCCGCCTCGGCGACCCCGAGCACCGCGGTGACACGTAGTTCTGGGTCTCGCACTACTCCGCCCGAACCTACATGATCTTTGCCGACCTCGAACTGCGGCTTGACCATCGGAATCAGATCCGCCCCCTCGGCCATGCACGCGGCGAAAGCCGGTAGGACCAATTTCAGGGAAATGAACGACAGATCGGCGACCACGAGATCGACTGGACCACCGATCTGGTCGGCATCTATGGAACGCACGTTCGTCCGATCCACCACATGGACTCTCTCGTCGGACTGCAGCCGCCACACCAACTGTCCGTAGCCGACATCGACCGCCACCACCTCGCGCGCGCCTCGGTGAAGCAGAACGTCGGTGAAACCGCCGGTCGAGGCGCCGGCGTCGAGGCACCGCTTCGCCTCGACCTCGAGTCCGCGTGGCTCGAAGACCTCGAGCGCACCAAGAAGTTTGTGCGCACCACGCGACGCCCACGACACCTCGTTGTCGACTTCGACGACCCGTAGGGGCGTTCCCGTCTCTACCGCGGTGGCGGGCTTGGTCGCCGCCACACCCGAGATCAGTACTCGGCCAGAGGCAATTAGTTCCTGCGCGTGATCGCGGGAGCGTGCGAGTCCCCGCCGGACGAGTTCGGCGTCCACCCGTGCTCGGCGTGCCACCTCAGATCTTGTCCACGGTGGCCAGTGCCTCCACCAGCACGTCGTGGGCCTTCTCGAGGATATGGGCCTTGCGAGGAATGACTCCCACGCCGTGCTCGTCCTCTGGGTCCGGTTCGACAGTCCCGAGACTCGACAGCAATCCATCGACCTCCGCATGAATCATTTCGGGGTCGACACTTCGCGGAGGCCCGGGAAGGTGAGCGCCCGGGCGCGGAATCGGCGTGCTCATCGGGCACAACGCTAGTGCATCGCGTTCCGATACGCATGCAGCGAATCGCGTGACGAAGGCCGCTAGTTCAAGAAGTCAGTTTCCCCACTCCGACACGACCGCGCTCACAGCGGGCGATGTCGATGTGATCCGATCGAATTCGGGAAACTTCCAGGCTCCGACAGCCGTCGTTCGCAACAGCGCGGTCGAGTCCACCGATTCACTCGGCACGGCAGTCGATTCGATGACCAGATCCGTTCCGTCGAACTCCACCGACCAACGCGAGTCTTCGCAGATGCGCGAGTTTTCGGCGGGCGCATTCAAGGCATCCAATCCTGCGGCGAGATACGTCGGACGCTGCCCTTCGGCTGCACGCAAGACGTCGAGCGGTGTGCTCACGCCTGTGAGCACCAGCAAGGAGTCGACACCAACCGCATTCGCACCTTCGATGTCGGTATCGAGCCTGTCGCCGACCACCAATGGACGAATGCTCCCGCTCAGGCGCATCGCATCCTCCAGCAGCGGCGCTGCAGGCTTACCCGCGACAAGGGGAGCATGAGAGGTGGCGGCCCGCAAAGCCGCCACCATCGAGCCGTTGCCGAGGACCAGACCTCGGTCTGTAGGGAGTGTCGAGTCCACGTTCGCAGCCACCCACACCGCACCCGACCGGATCGCAAGGGTGGCTTCAGCGAGGATCGCCCAATCGGTGGTCGGCGAGTGCCCTTGGACCACCGCCGCCGGCGAATCCGCGAACGAGCGGACAGGATTCAGGCCGACTCGACCTACCTCTTCGGCTAGAGCCTCGGTGCCGACGACAAGCACCGCCGAGTCCGGGACCACGTTCTCCGCGAGAAGTCGGGCGGCGGACTGCGCACTCGTCACTACCCGGGACTCGTCGGCGTCGAACCCGAGTTCGATGAGATGCTCCGCAACCACGCTCGGCCGACGACTCGCGTTGTTGGTTACGTAATACAAAGGTTGCGACCCCGACGCCAGAGCCTCACGGGTACCTGGAATTCCCAGTTTTCCTCGGTACAAGGTTCCATCGAGGTCAAGCAGCAGGGCGTCGTATCCGTCGCGCAAGTCCGTCACTGATCGTCTCCGGTCAGCTCCGCTACACGCTCCTCGGCGTCGGTCTCACCGTCGAGATCAGCCGCTGCCGAGTTGAGAAACCACTGAAGTGCTTCCTCGACGCGACCCGCAGTCAGCAACGCCTCCGCGTATGCATAGAAGAGCCGGGCGGCACCGGAACCCGTGCGCGACGCGTCGAGATCAGGTGTCTGCAACGTGACCACGGCTTGATCGAACTGTCCGAGATCCATGCGCGCTCCGGCGACCACCATCCGTAACTCGGTAGCCTCGTCGCCGGACAACGCGGCAGCTTCGTCGCTTCGCCCGAGTTCGATTGCACGCTCTGGACGGCCTAGTCCGCGTTCACAATCCGCCATCACCGCGAGAAGACCGGGACCACCGGCCATACGCCGGGCAGCTCGCAACTCGGACAGCGCCTCCGCCCATTCCCCGGCGTGGTAGGCGGTAATACCTGCAGCCTCACGTACAACCGCGATACGGCCGGCACGCTGACGTGCAGCGCGCGCATGCGCCAAGGCGAGGCGTGGATCTTCCTCTACGAGTTTTCCTGCCATCACCAGGTGTCGCGCGACCGTCTCCGCGTTCGCCTTGTCCAGGCTCAGCAAGTCACGGCGAACAGTCGGGTCGAGTTCAACGGCCTCGATTTCGTCCGGCAGATCCGGCTCTTCCGGACGCGCCTGCCGCCGCTGTGGACGGTCACCGGCACGTCCGCGGGGAGCGAACCCGCCCTCGCCGCCGCGTCGGGCACCGCCACCGCGACTGTCTCGGCCTGAGCCACCCCGGCCATCGCGAGAGTCGCGTCGTTGACCGCTCGGCGAACCACGACGGCCGGACTTCTGCGCAGCGTCACGTCCAGAAGCAGCGTCACGTCCAGAATTGGAAGCACCGCTTCTGTCGGTATTCGAAGCACCGCTTCGGCCGGAATTCGAAGCACCGCTTCGGCGGAAGGATCGACGTCCGTCGTCACTGTCCGACACAGTCATTCCTTTCACACAAAAACCACGAAAGGGGACCCAGTATGTTGGGTCCCCTTTCGTTAACGGGTGTTCGGCGGTGTCCTACTCTCCCACACCCTGTCGGGTGCAGTACCATCGGCGCTGGAGGGCTTAGCTTCCGGGTTCGGAATGGGACCG
>NZ_JBFAMC010000002.1:0-70391 GCF_040656415.1 Rhodococcus sp. NPDC049939
CGCAGATCGATGGCCCTGGTCGTCGTCCCCCAGGGCGTGCGACGGGTCCTGCCCGCCCTGATGAACCAGTTCATCTCCCTGATCAAAGACTCGTCACTGATCTACTTCCTGGGCCTGCTGGCAACCCAACGAGAACTGTTCGCCGTGGGCAGGGACCTGAACGCCCAGACCGGCAGCCTCTCACCACTGGTAGCCGCCGGCCTGTTCTACCTCGCCCTGACCGTCCCACTGACCCACCTCGTCAACTACATCGACCACCGCCTGCGCACCGGACGCAGGGACAGATCCGGCACTCTCGATCCGGTGGAGCAGTCCATCGTCGCCGAAAGGGGATAGGGGCCCGACCGGAAGACCAAATCAGTTCGAGCCGAATGCGATTCCTCATGAGAATAGCTATCATGGACGAGATCTGGAGACCTGCTACCGAGTAGCGATCGGGGTCCAGGCAGGACCAGCAGGTGTGGAAAGCGTTCCAGATACTCATCCAAGACCGACCGGTCGCTCACGAACTCGAGAGAGCGAGACACCACCGCAATGGCACGCAGTGTCAACTCGGACAACCGATCTCGCGTTGGTTGACAGGTCTACGCAATTCGCTAGCGTGGCAATTATGACTACCATGAGTACGGTCAATCCACTAGTCTCGGAGGTTCACGAGTTCAATCGGTTTTACGCGCGAGCTATCGGATTGATGCACCCAGAGCTGGCGGATTCTTCTACCGAGTCAAGTGTGTTCGACGCGCCGAACATCGATCAAACCATTGTGGCCGAAGCCCTTCTGGCCCCACTGGGACGAGCGCAGCGGAAAGAGCTCGTCGATGCCATGGCGCAGATCCGCAACGCGCTAGGCGAGAAGCCTGAGTCTCCGAGCCTCGTCCTGCGGGCCCCGGAGCCGGGTGACCTCGGCTGGGTTGTGGAGCGTCACGGCTACCACTACGCGATCGAGCAGCAGTGGGACTCGACGTTGGAAGCAACCGTAGCCCGAATCGTCGCTGACTTCGCCGAAAGCAGCGAGAGCCGACAGGCCGGATGGATTGCCGAGTTGGATGGCGAACGGGTTGGCTGCATCTTCTGCGTCGCTACAGAGCGGGAGGCCACCGCTCAGCTTCGGCTGCTGCTCGTCGAGCCCTCAGCACGCGGTCTAGGGATAGGCACCCAGTTGGTCGACGAATGCCTACGGTTCGCCAAGCACTCCGGCTACGAAGACATCATGTTGTGGACTGTGGACGTGTGCAAAGCCGCGCGTCGGATTTATGCGCGGTCCGGGTTCCATATCGACAGGCGGGAGCCCACCCACCACTTCGGGCACGAGCTGGTAGACGAGTTCTGGTCGCGGAGTCTCTGAGCCCGACTGCCGAATCGTCGGCGTTGCTGTAACGAGTTCCGCCCTGCGGGACTTATGGCGCAATCACGGCGGTCCGTACCGCTACTGTGGATTTATCATGACCCAGTCCGGTTGGAGCGCCGATGAGAATCGCTTTGTTCGTGACGTGCCTGGCAGATGCCCTGTTCCCAGAATCTGCCACGGCCATCGTCAAGATTCTCGAAAGACTCGGTCATGAGATCGTATTCCCGGAGAGCCAGACATGCTGCGGGCAGATGCATGTCAACACCGGATACCTAGCTGAGGCACTACCGCTTGTCCGCCATCACGTGGAGGCGTTCGAAAAGGACGTCTCCTGGGACGTCGCTGTAGCACCCTCCGCTTCATGCGTGGGGTCCGTACGCAATCAACACGCAATGGTGGCGCGCCGGTACGGGGACGAGTCATTGGCGTTGCGCGCAGAGGAGATCGCCTCGCGCACATATGAGCTGTCCGAACTTCTCGTCGACGTCCTCGGCGTCACCGATGTCGGGGCCTTCTATCCTCACCGGGTCACCTACCACCCGACATGCCACTCACTGCGGATGTTGCGCGTCGCGGACAAACCACTGCAATTACTTCGAGCCGTACGCGGGATGACCTTGATCGAACTCCCCGTGGCCGAGTCCTGTTGCGGTTTCGGGGGAACGTTCGCGCTGAAGAATTCCGAGACGTCCACGGCGATGCTCGCCGACAAGATGAGCAACGTACTGAGCACCGGCGCCGAGGTGTGCACTGCCGGAGACTCGTCATGCCTCATGCAAATAGGCGGCGGCCTGTCACGGCTGCAAAGCGGGGTTCGGACCGTGCACCTCGCGGAGATATTGGCCGCCACCGAGCAGATCGCGGCCACCCCGTGACCACGTTCCTCGGCTCACCTACTTTTCCTGCGGGCACCGGAAACATCCGGGGCACGGAGAGTTTTCCTGAAGCAGCGAGGAAGTCGCTTTCGGATGCACAACTGCGCGCCAATCTCAGCGCGGCGACCACCACCATCCGCCACAAGCGAATCGCCGCCATCGCGGAACTCGACGATTGGGAGGAACTTCGCCGTGCGGGTAGTGCCCTGAAAGCGGACGTGATGGCGCGACTTCCCGAGCTGCTCCTGCAGTTCGAAGAGAACGTCATCGCGCGCGGTGGCACCGTCCACTGGGCTCGGGACTCGGACGAAGCGAACCGGATCATCACCGATCTCGTCCGGTCCACTGGTTCCACGGAAGTCGTGAAGGTCAAGTCCATGGCGACACAGGAGATCGGTCTCAACGAACACCTCGAGTCGAACGGTATCGCGCCGATCGAGACCGACCTTGCCGAATTGATCGTCCAACTCGGCGGGGATACACCGAGCCACATCCTGGTTCCGGCCATCCACCGCAATCGCGCGGAGATCCGGGAGATCTTCCTCGAATCCATGCCGGGAATCGACACCAACCTCACCGACGACCCCAACGCCCTGACCATGGCGGCGCGTGCATACCTGAGGCGAAAGTTTCTGTCCGCCAAGGTCGCAATCAGTGGTGCGAACTTCGGTGTAGCCGAGACCGGCACGGTGACAGTGGTGGAGTCGGAAGGCAACGGCCGAATGTGCCTGACTCTCCCCGACACTCTGATCACGCTCATGGGCATAGAAAAACTGGTCCCCACCTTCACCGACCTGGAAGTATTTCTGCAACTGCTGCCTCGGTCCTCGACTGCGGAGCGCATGAACCCGTACACCTCGATGTGGACCGGTGTATACCCCGGCGACGGACCGCGGAATTTTCACGTCGTCCTCCTCGACAACGGCCGTACCAACGTCCTCGCCGACGAAATCGGGCGCTCCGCACTTCACTGCATCCGGTGCAGTGCGTGCATGAATGTGTGTCCCGTGTACGAACGGACGGGCGGACACGCGTATGGCTCGGTGTATCCGGGACCGATCGGGGCGATCCTCAGCCCGCAACTGACCCGGACCACGGACCACGACGACCCGAATGCCTCACTGCCCTTTGCCTCGACGCTGTGCGGCGCCTGCTTCGATGCCTGTCCCGTCCGCATCGACATACCCGAAATTCTCGTCCACCTACGCGCAAAGCAGATCGACTCCGAGCGCCGTGGACTGCCTCATGGACAGGACCTCGCGATGAGGGCAGCGGGGTGGGTGATGCGATCCAAGCGACGGTTCGCGGCCGCCGAAGCGGCGTCCAAGATCGCCAGAGTGCTCGGTGGTAAGAAGGGCCGCATCACGTCATTGCCGTACCCGGGATCCGCCTGGACTTCCAGCCGAGATCTGACCTCACCCCCGAAAGAGACCTTCCGGCAATGGTGGTCACGTACTCACAGGGACGCCGAACGATGAACGCGCGCAGCGAAATCCTTTCGCGAATCCGTTCCGCGATCGTGAATGCGCAAACTCCCGAATCGGTTCCCCGCGACTACTACCGACGACCCGCGACCGGGCCCGGGGACGTCGAGTTCTTCGTTCGCACCGTTGACGAATACAGCGCCAGGGTCCACCGTGCCGAACCGGACACGATCACCGAGATCATCACCGGTCTGACCGCCGATGACGCCCGCGTAGTCATCCCGCCCGGACTGCCCGCCACCTGGCGACCGTCGCGCGACACGGTCGTCGACGGGAATCCGCACGTGTTGTCCACACCGGAACTCGACGCCATCGACGCCGTCGTTACCGGATGCACACTCGGGATCGCCGCAACCGGGACGATTGTTCTCGACGCAAGTTTGAGGCAGGGTCGGCGGGCGCTGACCCTGGTACCCGACCATCACATCTGTATCGTGCGCATCGATCAGATCGTCGACACCGTGCCTCAGGCCATCGCGGCCCTGGATGCGACCAGACCACTGACGTTCATCAGTGGCCCAAGTGCCACCAGCGACATCGAGCTCGAGCGAGTCGAAGGCGTACACGGACCACGCAAGCTGGATGTAGTCATCCTGGGCTAGGCCGTGCTCGGGCCCGCCCACACTGCGGTGGGCAGTGTGGGCGGACCGTTCCTCGCATCAGATTCCGGACCCCGGTCCGCGCAATCAGGATTCGTTCAGGGTGTAGAGCGATGTGGTTGTGGCGGCGTAGGCGGTTTCATAGTCCTTCGCGGTCAGGGCCGCAACCGGCCCGACCTGAGCAAGTTTCTGCCACTCCACACCTTCGCGACTGCGCCAGGCGTATCCTTCGATGTCGATTCCCCACAGCGCATCCCCAGCGCCGGCGAGCATCACCAGGTCCGGGGCGTCGGTGACGGCAGAGAAGGTGCGGGCACCGTCGGTGCTGTGTTCCAGACCCTGCCCGGTGATCGCCCAGATTCCGGAAGTGTTGACTGCCAAGGACATAGCGGGGATAGCCGCACCGCGAGTCCAGGTGCTGCCGCCATCCGTGGAAACGAGCAACCCGTCTGTTCCGTCGAAGCCGACCAGGGTGTTTTCGTCCGCAGCCAGTGCGTGGAAGTCGACCTGCCCTCCCAATGATTGTTCCACCCACGACTTTCCGCCATCGGTACTGCTGCGCAGTCCCAGGGGATTGGCGGCGGTGCTGGACAGGCCGGGGTGACCGGAGGCGAAGAGGGTATCACTGACAGGGATCCCGGCCAGGCCCATGAAGTCGTCATCGGATGTGCCGACCCGAGAGGGGGTATCGGAGTCGATGGCGAACAGGCCGGTGTGGGTACCAGCCAGGACGGTCCCATCGCCGTCTACATGCAGTCCGTGTAGATGGCTCAGTTCGGAGGTGAAATCGAGCACCGGGACGGTGCCGTCCGGTCCGGTGGCGTCCAGACCTGTAGCTTCGTCTTGCGACGAGCAGCCGGCAAGTACGAGCGCGGTGGCTGTGAAGGGCAGGAGGGTACGGGTGAAGCGACGGGCAGACAACATGGGAACCTCGTTTCTCTCGATGTGATTGAACAGTTGGTGCTGGGTCATTCGATGTAGGAAAGAGTGGTCATCATCCCGGCCTCGCCGTGATAGAGGTTGTGGCAGTGCACCATCCACTGACCGGGATTAGTCGCGTCGAAGTCCACCTCGACGGTCTGACCCGGCAGCACGAGCGTGGTGTCCTTGCGGGCTCCAACCCCCTGATCGTCGACGACCTGGAAGGTGTGCCCGTGTAGGTGCATTGGATGAAACATCATGGTCCTGTTCACAAAGCGCAGCCGGACCCGCTGCCCCTCGAGAACCTCGAGGGGTGTGTGCTCGTCGAAGGTGTCACCGTTGATCGTCCACGTGTACCCGGACATGTTCATGCCCAGAGTCAGATCGTGGACCCGATCGGGCTCGCGACGCCCGAGGCGCACATCCTCTCGTGAACGCAGATGCAGGCCCATGATCGGTTGTGTATCCAACTCGGCAGGCCGGATGGTCGGCTCCGGCGTCTGCCCTGCCCCGGTGCGGATCAGTGCGAATCCCTGCCCCTGCTTACCCTCTGCGGCAGCGACGATGGGGAAGACTCCGTCGCCGAGGGTGACGACCACGTCGAAGCGCTCGCCCATACCGATCAGCAGCGACGACCCGGTGACCGGCTCGACCGGGTAGCCGTCGCTGTGCGTGACGGTGAACTTGTGTCCGCCGACCGAGAAGCGGAAGGCGGTGTCGGCGCCGGCGTTGATTATGCGCAACCGCACTCTCTGGCCTGGGCGGGCTTGAAGTCCGAACGGATCGGCCGGGAGGGTGCCGTTGATCAGGTAGTAGGGGTACTCGACATCTCCTGTGTCGGAACCGAGCGGGGCGTGGGTGTCGGCCGCCGCACCCATTCCCATACCGCCCATCGCGCCATGGCCCATCCCACCCATGGACATGCCTTCGCGACGCAAGTCCTCGAGTTGCTGGTCAGGGGTACGGCCGGACACCCCGTCGAGCCAGTCGTCCAGGACCAGAACGGCCTCGAGATCGTAGTCGGCTCCGTCGGCGGGGTCTTCGACGATGACCGGCGCATAGAGACCGCGGTCGAACTGCATACCGACATGTGAGTGCAGCCAGTGAGTGCCTGCGTCTGGCGCGAGGAACTCGTAGGTGAACGTGTTGTTCGGAGCCACGCCAGGCTGGGTGAGATCAGGCACCCCGTCCATGTCGTTACGCATGGCGATGCCGTGCCAATGGATGGTTGACTCGTCCGGGAGTTCGTTGACGAGGTCGGCGCGGAGAAGGTCTCCACGGCTGAGCCGGATTTCAGGTCCGGGAAGTTGGTCGTCGTAGGCCCACGTGTCGACCAGGACACCCCCGAGGTCGATCGTGGTCGGCCGCGCCCGCAGCGATGCGGCCACCGTCCTCCCGGTCCCCATATTGGTACGGCGGACCTGCTCGGCCGCATTCACGGCGGCCGAGTCGGGCCCGACGGTTGACGCGGCCGAGTTGGCCGCCTTGTTGCTGAATCCGGCCACTGCCGCAGCCGTCCCCAGTCCGGCCAGCACCAAGAAGTTCCGACGGGACAGGGGGGCGCGGGCGGACGGAAATCGGTCGATCATGAAAAAACTCCTGTTCGAGCACAGATCAGGGCTACCGAGCCCATCTACGCAGCAATCTGGTAGACGGCGTGGGCAGGATTCCGACCTGCGGTTTTGCTATTGGAACTGCCGCTTGGAAAGCGGCCGGTACCCCTTCAGAGGGAGGCGGGGTCAGGTGCAGGCACGCGCAGCCGCACGGACCGAGTCAGGACCGTGGTGTCGCCGACCACGTTGCTCCGTCGCGGGAATCAGTTGACGGTGGCAGGCAGATAGGCCGAAAACGGCGGAAAGCCTGGAGGAACTGCATCATTCACTGAGGTAATCCCTGTATCTGACTACGACCGGACGCGCACCGTGGTAGGCAGCGATGTAGGTCACGAGAAAAGTCCTCGGATGACCTGCCGACTGCCGACAGCACCTGTCGATTGATCAGCACCTGTTGATACAGAGTTCGTTCAAGACGGTCCGGCCCTGCCGGACGCGAACGGATCGCGGGGGCGACCGCGGACTCAGGGCTGCTGACATCAGCACCATGACGACAGCGAAGACAGTGGCGACGACAGTCAGCGGGCGAAGCGGATTTTCCGAGCGCGGCATGGCCACGACGCCGTGCGCTTCGTATGGCAGGTGTGTCGATCCATCGTCAATGTGCGCTGGGCGAGGAACCGATTCCTCCGCTTGCAGCGACGTCGTGGAAGAGGCGACGTAAACGTTGTCGCCCTGGTAATCGTGCGCCAGATAGATCCCACATTGGGCGATCGTGTAGGCGAGGAAATACAGGACAGCCACGGCCGCAATAGCCGTCTGCATACGCAGGGGGGGTATTGCACGGGCCATCACAATTTCCCGACTATAGCACCAACGACATGGACATTCGTCCAGTTTGCCCTCACACGCCTTTGGGACATTTGAGACTCTTGTGGCATTTGGTTGAAAAAGTGGTTCTTGGCACCAAAGTGAAAACAGTCGACTAGAGTTACGGTGCGTCGGTTTGACTTACTCGCGACGAATCGCCAGTTCGACCGACCCCCAATCGTCGAATCCTGTGCGTCGGAAGGGACTGCGATGCGAGGAACACCGGGCAAGTTCAGGGCCCACAGAAGACTGACCGCCACAGTGATAGGCGCCTCAGCCACGACGGCCGTTCTGCTCACAGGGGCTCAGCCCGCATCCGGCACGCCGCCGACCGCATCCAGCGCGCCCACACAGTCGTCGACTTCGATCGCGACGACGGTGGCAAACATACTGACCCTCACCACCAACGCCGCCGAGCCGAACGTGGAGGTGGTGGATCCCAGCGTGTGGCAGACCGTCGCCAACGTCACAATCGCCACGGTGGAGAGCGCCGAGGCCAACGGGTCGCTCGGCGACGCCTTTGCCGTGCTCCAGATGCTGGCGGGTTGCACGCTCGAATGGGCGCTGTTCGCCGATACCGCCACGACCAGCCCTCTGAGCGCCTGTGGGAACGAGGTCGCCGGCATCGACGCCAGCATTGGTCCCCGATTGGTTGCCGCACTCGCAAACGGAGTGGCCGTTGGCACGTCCCCCGATGGAGCGAACACCCGCGACGAGACCGGGACAGGTACGCCGACACAAAACCCGGGGACGTGGAACGGGACCCGCGAGTTCGTGGCACCGTCCGCGGGGACAGTCACCTCGGGGTTCGGAGGTGCGCGCAACCACGGCGGTATCGACATCGCGAACAGTTTGGGGGCACCGATCGTCGCGGTTGCCGATGGGGTGGTCATCAACGCCGGGCCCGCCCAGGGGTATGGGATGTGGGTGCGCATCCGCCACGACGACGGCACGATAACCACCTACGGCCACAACAACGACAACCTCGTCACCGTCGGGCAACGGGTCGAAACCGGCCAGAAGATCGCAACCATCGGCAACCGCGGAAACTCGACCGGCCCGCACCTGCACTTCGAGGTCGAAACGCCCGCCGGTTACAAGACCGACCCGCTGAAGTGGTTGGCCGACCGCGACGCGTCGATCGTCGGGATCGACTGACCGTCAACCCCCGACTGGACGCGGAGCCGCCCAATCGAGCAACTCCTCCAGGGGCAGGGAATTGATGACGTTCGCTGGTTCCAACCCGCGTTCTGCTGCCCGCTCACAGGCGTAGCCCTGCCACGCCAGGTGGCCGGCGGAGTGCGCGTCCGTGTCGATGGCGAACATGCACCCGGTGTTCAGCGCGAGTTCGATCAGCCGTCCCGGTGGGTCCCGACGCTGAGGACGGGAGTTGATCTCCACTGCGGTGCCGCCCTCGCGGCACGCATCGAACACCCGCTCGGCGTCGAACTTGGACTCGGGGCGTATACCCCGGGGCCCGTCCACGAGGCGTCCCGTGCAGTGTCCCAAGACATCGACGTGCGGGGACTTGACCGCCTGCACCATCCGTTTGGTCAGCGTTGCACGGTCGTCATCGAGGCGGGTGTGGACGCTGGCCACCACGATGTCCAAGTCCGCGAGCAGCTCGTCGTCCTGATCGAGGGAGCCGTCCTCGAGGATGTTCACCTCGATGCCGGTGAGGACACGGAACGGCGCGAGTTCCGCGTTCAGTTCTGCGACCACACTTAGCTGGGCGAGCAGTTGCTCCGATGAAATTCCATTCGAAATCGCGGCGCCGAGAGAGTGATCGGTCAGTGCGCAATACTCGTGACCGAGTGCCGCGGCGCGGCGCATCATCTCCTTGATCGAGCACCTGCCGTCGGACCAGTCCGAATGAGTGTGCAGATCGCCCCGCAGAGCATGGAGCAGCTCCGCTCCACCGAGCCCGATCGGCTCGGCAGAGCCGCGCAGGTAGAGAAGATACCGCGGAGCTGAGTCGGAACACTCGCGAATGATGGCAGCGGGCTCGGAACCGATGTGAGGCGGAGGCGGTACATCACCGTTCATCAGAGCCTCTTGTTGCTCGACGGTGAGATCAGCGACGACATCGGCCGCGCGCCGGAAAGCCGCAGTTCGGTGTGCCTCGCCACCTGCACGCTCGAGCCAGAACGCAATTTCTCGTAGCGCTTCTACAGGATCCACCCTTCTATAGTGCACGACTACGAGACCCTGGTCAGGAGTCAATTTTCTGAACCGTGAGGGTGTGCCGTCGGAACGGCCGAAACATCGGCGGAACCTGAGCGAACGCCGCCGACCTCGAGATGACTGTCGGCCGAGATCCGCCTCAATCCCCAGGCGGAATCAATCTTTACAGGGAAACAGTCGTCGCCAGCGTCCACAGCGGCGGGAAGCCCTTGGATACGCGAGCGACGTTGAGAGCCGCCATGTCACAAATCCGCCGCCTTGCGGTGTCGCTACCGCCCGCGACATGTGGGCTCAGGAGGACGTTGTCCAGTGAGCGCAGCGGATTGTCGGAAGCCAGCGGTTCACTGTTGAACACGTCCAGCGCGGCGCCACCGACGCGGCCCGAGCGCAAGGCCTCGGTCAGGGCGATCTCGTCGACGACCGGTCCCCGCGCAACGTTGACGACGATGGAGTCCGGCGGCATCAGACCGAGTTCACGGCTGCCGACCAAGCCCCTCGTCTCCGCGGTCAGCGGCACCGCCACGACCAGGATGTCGGACTCGGCGAGCAGATCGTCCAATGGCAGATACCGGGCCGAGGCGATGGGCCGGGGCCGGCGCGCGGTGTAGGCGACTGCACACCCGAAGGCCTCGAACAAGGTGGCACACCGGCTGCCGATTTCACCGAACCCGAGGATTCCGACCCGCCGATCTCCCAGGTCGCGGCTGCCGCGTTTCAGGACCGCCCACTGTGGCCAGCCCTGCTCCCGCATCTTGGTGTCGGCCCACATCATCTTGCGGCTCACGGTGGCCGCGGCCACCACTGCCCACTCCGCGACCGAAGCGGCATTGGCGCCAGGGGTGTTGGCCACCGGCACACCGACCCGCGCCCACGCGTCGACGTCGATACAGTTGGTTCCTACGCTCGGCTGCTGGACGAGCCGAAGGTGGGGCGCGAGCTCAGCTTCCGCTGCCCCCAAAGTAAGTTCGAAAGTCCAGTCTCCGACTACTACATCCACGCTCGGCAGTAGTTCCCTCACGGCCTCCGAGGTCCGGGACGGGGGTAGGACCACCTCGTCCCCGGGCACTGCAGCCCGCAAGGTGGAGATCAGACCGCCCTCCTGATCATCGTTCGTCAGCAGCAGAATCCGCATCTTCCGGACCGTCCTCTCGCCGCGAGAAGTTGGCCGCCTTCAGGACGCAACCGACCTCACGGTCTGGTTACTGATTCGGCGGGTTCGGTAGCGCCGCGCTCTGCGCGTGCTCCGACGCCTTCGCCAGGGAATCCAGACTTGGCGAGTTGTACAGCGCCACCTGCTCATACTGCGACCAGTGACTGCCTTCGGAGTCTAGCTGAAGCCGGGCATCGGGGATGTCCCCAGTAATCGCACCTGGTTGTCAGCAACTTCAGGGCTCCACCCCGACAGATTTCGGAATCAGCCTATTTAGGGCTACCTCGTTGACCTCTTGTTTACCTGGATGACCCCTCCTTCTTGCATTCGCCTTCTACCCTGCCGGAATTGTCCAATTCCGAGTCAGGAGCCAATGTGAGCTTGAAACCCCTAGCGCTATTCGTCAATCACGGAGGCTCGTCATCACGCGCCGCCGTAACCTGCCAGTACAAATGCGGGAACGCCTGCTCACACGAGGTCCCGAACGCGTCCGAGGGGGAGTACTTCCGCGACATTGCTCGCACGGCACTCTCGCGTCGCAGGGTCCTGCGCGGCGCCGGAATGACGGTGCTCGCCGTCGGCGCGGGTAGCGCGCTTGTGGCGTGCTCTGACGATTCCGGCAACGGCAACGCATCCGCTACCGGAGCAGAGGATCGAGCGATCCCGGCAGGCACCGACTTCGACGTCGTCGCACCCAACACCCAAGACGCGGTCGTTGTTCCGGACGGCTACGAGCAGGTTGTGATGATCCGCTGGGGTGACCCGGTTCTGCCCGGCGCTCCCGCATTCGACTTCGACAACCAGACCGGACAAGCGCAATCGCAGCAGTTCGGGTTCAACAACGACTTCGCCGCGCTCCTGCCGATCGAAGGACAGCCCAACACCTTCTTGCTGGTGGTCAGCCACGAGTACTCCTCCGAACCGTTCATGTTCTCGAACTACGATCCCGAGAACCCGACACTCGAACAGTTCCAGACCGCACTCGCTGCGCACGGCTTGTCGGTGGTGGAGATGAAAGGCGAATCCGACTCGGGCAAACTCACTCCCGCATTCGGTGCGTACAACCGGCGCATCACCGGATCGACGGAGTTTCTCGTGACCGGTCCGGCCGCGGGCAGCGACCTGCTCGCGACGTCTGCCGACCCGACCGGCACCTTGGTGCTCGGCACCTTCAACAACTGCTCGGGTGGCCTCACCCCTTGGGGAACGGTGCTGTCGGGGGAGGAGAACTTCAACCCGTACTTCGGAAACGCCGAAGCGATCACCGACCCCGTCGCCGCCGCCCGCCTGAAGCGATACGGCGTGGAAGGTGGTGCGACCGAACGTAAGTGGGAACGGTTCGACAAGCGATTCGACTTGGCGCAGGAACCGAACGAGGTCAACCGCTTCGGTTACGTGGTCGAGGTGAACCCGTGGGATGCGGCGTCCACACCCGTCAAGCACACCGCGCTGGGACGGTTCAAACACGAGGCCGCGACGATTTACATCACCGACGACGACACCGTCGTCGCGTACAGCGGCGACGACGAGCGCTTCGACTACATGTACAAGTTCGTCTCCAGCCGAAAGATGATGAGCGGCAACAGCCAGGCGGCGATGCGTCACAACATGACACTGCTCGACGCAGGCACCCTGTACGTCGCGAAGTTCGCCGGCAACTCGGCGGACGAGATCGACGGTTCGGGCACCCTGCCGTCCGATGGCGCCTTCGACGGCACCGGCGAGTGGATCGCGCTGCTTCGCACGGGCGAGGACGGAACGGGTGAATCATTCGTCGACGGGATGAGCGCCGAGGAAGTGGCGGTGTTCACCCGAGAGGCCGGCGACAAGGTGGGCGCCACGAAGATGGACCGCCCTGAGGATTTCGAGCCGAACCCGAAGACCGGCAAGGTGTACGTCGCACTTACCAACAACACCAAGCGTGGTGTCGATGGTGCTGCGGCCGCGGACGAGCCCAACCCGCGAAACAACAACAAGAACGGCCAGGTGCTCGAACTGACCGACGACCACGCCGGAACCGCGTTCAACTGGAACCTACTGCTTGTGTGCGGCGACCCGCAGGCAGCGGACACCTACTACGGGGGCTTCGACAAGAGCAGCGTCAGCCCCATCTCCTGCCCCGACAATCTCGCGTTCGACTCCCACGGCAACTTGTGGGTGTCCACTGACGGTAACGCGCTCGGCTCGAACGACGGACTCTTCAGCGTTGTCCTCGACGGCGCGAACCGAGGCGAGACCAAGCAGTTCCTCACGGTGCCGAAGGGCGCCGAGACCTGCGGGCCGATTATCGGCGAGGAGCGCGTCATCGTCTGTGTCCAGCACCCAGGCGAACTAGACGGCGCCGATGCGAACAGCCCAGCGTCGCACTGGCCCGACGGCGGGACAAATCAGCCACGTCCCGCCGTCGTGGCCGTGTGGAAGCCGGACGGAAGAATCGGCGCCTGACCCTTCGGGGGCAATTTATCCGAACGCCAGTGGCCGAGCCTGGATCGCCAGGCTCGGCCACTGGCGTTCGAGCGCCCTCATGATGATCCGCAACGGGCGGGAAGCGTGTGAAGGATTTTTTCTTCCAAATACTTGTAAATGAAAGTAATTGACGACATCCATGGTCCGGCCTACATTGGCGATCATGGACAGATCGTGCTCGTCGCTTCGCCTACCTCGGCGTTCGAAGTCGTCATGACCCGGGTGCTGGCCTTCGACGTCGGCAAGTCGGGCTGCCGAGTCGCGCTGTTCGTCGACGGTCGCCGCGTCAAAGGAGCCGAAACCTGGGGTGCTCGTGGACTCGCAGACCGCGATGGGCTCGAGTCCACGCTGACCGCGATCCGGTCCGCCGCCGATGCAGTCGGGGCCGAACAGGTGGACGCCGTCGCAGCCGGAGTGGCGGGATATGCACAGGCCGCCGGCGCAGGCGGTGAACTGGTCGACGCCCTTGCCGAAAGTCACCGCACACGCCGGGTCGCGGTGGCAAGCGATATGACCACTTCGCACGCTGGTTCCCTCGCCGGACGGCCCGGCGTCGTGGTGGCGGCGGGGACAGGTTCGGTCGCATTGGCCATCGCAGCGAACGGGATCACCGCCGTTGCCGATGGCTGGGGATATCTGTTGGGTGACAACGGAGGTGGCTTCGCTTTGGGTCGTCGGGGCTTGGAGTCGGCATTGCGGGCCCGCGACGGACGCGGAGGCTCGGAAGTCCTGCGGGTACTGGCGCAGCGCAGATACGGCAACCTCGATCGTCTACCTCGAGTCGTACACCGCTCTAGCAACCCGGCCCGGACAGTCGCGGCGTTCGCGCGCGACGTCGTCAGTGCCGCGCGGGACGGCGACGAGTGGTCGTCGATCCTGTGCGCGGAGTCGGGTGTCGAGCTGGCCCGCACCGCGGCTGCCGCGGCGAAACGGGCCATGCCGGACGATCGTGCGGTCGAAATCAGCACCACCGGTGGACTCTTCGATGCGGGCGATCTTGTGAGCAGACCTTTCGCTAGCGAAGCGCGTCGGCTACTACCGGGTTGCCGTCTGGTTCCGCGAGCAGGCGATGCCTGCGACGGAGGGCTCCTGCTGGCCACACGCGACGATCTGCCCCACGAATCACTGATCCGCCGATACGAAGGAGTCCCCGCGTGACCGACCTCGACCGTGAGCTCGCACTGCTCGCCACCGAGCGCACCCGCCCTGAGCTGTCAGATCTCGATACATGGTCTACGCGCAGCTTGGTCGCCGCAATCGCCTACGACCATGCAGGTGTGCCGGAGGCGGTCGCTGCGGCGGGTGACGCTATTGCCGCAGCGGTCGACGTGATCGTCGAACGGCTCGAAAGCGGCGGACGGCTGATATATGCGGGCGCTGGAACCCCCGGCCGTCTCGGGGTCCTGGACGCGGCGGAATGCGTGCCGACCTTCAGTACCGAGCCCGGCCAGGTGATTGCGCTCATCGCAGGAGGTGCCGATGCGATGACAACGTCCCTTGAAGGCGCCGAAGACGACCCCGACGGCGCTGCAGCAGATCTGGCTGCCATCGAGATCGGCGCCGGTGACGTGCTCGTCGCCATCACCGCGTCGGGTCGCACTCCCTATGTGCTCGGCGCCGCCAGGGCCGCAAGAGAATCCGGTGCCGCCACCATCGGAATAAGCAACAACACCGACACTCGGCTCAGTTCCCTCGTCGACGTGCCGATCGAGGTGTGCACCGGCCCAGAGATCATCGGCGGGTCGACCCGCATGAAGGCCGGAACAGCGCAAAAGCTCGTCCTGAATACCCTCTCGACCGCCAGCATGGTCCGGCTCGGCAAGACATACGGCAACATGATGGTCGACGTCCGGGCGACCAACGACAAACTCCGGTCTCGCGCACAGCGAATTGTCATGGAGGCGACTGGCGTTTCACCGGATGCGGCGGCCGAAGTGCTGGCGTTGGCCGATGGCCACGTCAAGACGGCGATAGTCGCTCTGCTGGCGGAGATCGACGTATCCGAGGCCCGAAATCGGTTGGCTGCCTGCGGTGGTCGCGTCCGTGCCGCGATACACGGCGACTGCATCGCCCCTGGAAAACCGACATGATCGTACTGTCTCTCTCCTCGGGAACCTCGGTCGACGCCATCGATGTGGCTGCCGCAGACCTGACGATGTCCGACGGCGAGATCCGGATGGCGCCGCTGGGATACCGAGAAGTTCCGTACTCTGCGGAACTTCGTGGTCTAATCCTTGACGCTCTTCCGCCTGCGGGCACGACTCTCGAGACGGTGTGCCGCATCGACACCGGGGTGGGACAGGAGTTCGCGGTGGCCGCCTCCGCAGCCGCACACGATCTGACCGACGGCCGGGCCGAGTTGGTTGTTTCGCACGGACAGACATTGTTCCACTGGACCGTCGACGGATCGGTTCGAGGCACCCTGCAACTGGGTCAGCCTGCCTGGATCGCCCAAGCCACCGGGCTTCCCGTCATCTCGGACCTCCGGGTCAACGATGTCGCCGCGGGTGGCCACGGAGCGCCCCTGGCGAGTCTTGTCGACGTACTCCTGCTCAGCGACAGCAGACGACAATCGCTCGGTGATGACGAACAACGGTCGGCAGCACTGAATTTGGGCGGGATCGCCAACGTCACAGTCGTCGGAGCCGACGACGATCCGGTGGCCTTCGATACCGGTCCGGCGAATGCACTCCTCGACGCCGCCGTAAGAAGCCTGTCCGCCGGCCGTGACCACGCAGACCACAACGGAGCGATCGCGGCCCGTGGGCAGGTGAATCCACACCTTTTCGCGATGCTGCTCGATCATCCCTACTACCGGCGACTTCCACCCAAATCAGCCGGGAAGGAAGACTTCAACGCCAGATACCTCGCCGAGGCGATCGACCGCGCCGGGTGCCACGACATCACCTCGCAAGACCTGCTGGCCACCCTGGTCGAGGTCACCGCCCGAACCATCGCTGCCGCACTAGCCCCGTACGCGGTGGGTGAAGTGTTCGCATCCGGTGGCGGAACCCGTAATCCGACGCTCATGCACCGCCTCGACGAGAACCTCGCCCCGGCCCGATTCACCACCACCGCCGAACTCGGTCTCGACCCCGACGCCAAGGAGGCCTACCTCTTCGCGCTCATGGGCTTTCTCAGCTGGCACGGTTTGCCCGGGTCGATACCCGCCTGCACCGGGGCAGACCAGCCCACCGTGGCCGGTCGGATCACGCCGGGCGCCAACAGCCTTCGCCTGCCCACACCCGTCATCGATCCTCCCCACACACTTCGCATCGTCCATCACCCCGCCTAGCCACAACGCCGCGCGACTCGTCCCAAGTTTGGAGCCCCCATGCAGCCCCTCGACCTAGTGGTCATCGTGGCGTATTTGGCCGGCTCCGCCTGGCTCGGCCTCAAACTGTCCGGAAAACAGACGAATCTCAGGGGATACTTCCTGGGCAACCGCGACCTTCCGTGGTGGGCGGTGTGCCTGTCGATCGTTGCCACAGAAACCAGCGCGCTGACCGTCATCAGTGTTCCCACCGTCGCCTACCTGGGCAACACCACGTTCATCCAGGTAACCCTCGGATATCTCATCGGGCGCATCGTGGTGGCATTCGTGCTGCTGCCGCGCTACTACCGGGGCGAGATGACAACCGCATACGCCTACCTCGGGCTCCGCTTCGGACGCGGGATGCAGAGCACCGCCTCGGTCGCGTTCCTGTTCACCCGGTTGCTCGCCGACGGTGTCCGGTTGTTCGCGGCGGCCATCCCGATGAAGGTCATCCTCGACGCCTATGGAGTGCACCTGTCCTTCTTCGCGATCATCGCGATCCTCGGGCTGGTCACCATCGGCTACACCTTCATCGGGGGCATCCGAGCAGTGGTCTGGGTCGACGTGTTGCAGATGGTGCTCTATGTGGTGGGCGGTGCCGTTGCGTTGGTGTTCATCACCCGCAACATCGACGTCAACTTTCTCACCGCGGCCGCCGACGCAGGCAAGACGCAGATACTCGACTTCACCTCCAATCCGATCTCCGCGCCATACGCGTTCGTCACTGCAGTCATCGGCGGCGCCCTGCTTTCAACCGCCTCTCACGGTGTCGATCAGATCATCGTGCAGCGGTTGCTGACCTGCCGGACGGTCCGCGATGCACAGCGCGCAGTAATCGGCAGCGCCGTAGTGGTTTTCGTGCAGTTCGCGTTGTTCCTCACGGTGGGACTGGGTCTGTGGAGCTACTACCAAGGCCGCACACCCGAGCAGCTGGGACTGAGCACAGGCGACGAAATCTTCCCGACCTTCATCGTCGAAGGCCTGCCTGTCGGAATCTCGGGATTGCTACTTGCCGGGATCATGGCCTCCGCGATGAGCACGTTGTCCTCGTCGCTGTCGGCTCTGTCATCGTCGACAATGGCCGACCTGTACGAAAAGTTCACCCGCCGCACGCTCTCCGACGCCCAAGGGCTGCGCTTGGGTCGCATCTTCACCCTGGGCTGGGGACTGGTATTCATCGGTGCCGCCGCCCTCTTCACCGGAACCGACAATCCCGTGGTCGAACTCGGCCTGTCTGTGGCAGGCCTGACCTACGGCGGCCTGCTCGGCGCATTCTTCCTGGGACTGTGGGTCCGCAGGGCGCGTCAGGTCGACGCAATCATCGCCTTCGGGGCCGCCGTCGTCACAATGTCCTATCTGTTCCTCTTCCACGAGACTCTGGTTGGTTTCACCTGGTACACGGCAATCGGCGTCGTGATCACCCTCGGGCTCGGATACCTGCTGTCCCGGCGGCATCCCACAGAGTCACCCCAGGCCGTCGTGAACGTCGCCGACACGGAGTCCGTCGCCGGGAACGACGTCGCACCGTGAAGCGCGCACGGGCAGGGCGCGGTCGGCTGTTCGAGTCCGTGTAATCACACCAGCGATAGCTACTCCCGCCCCGGTGTCGATGTTGTACTTTCTGATGTGGGCGGGGGCCCGACACAGGGTGTGGCCCGTGGCATTTCCACTACGCGCGACAAATTCGAGGTTCAGGGGAGGAATTCAGGTGACGAGTTCGAAGGTTGGGCGCGCTCGCGCTCTTGCGGCGGCGGTTCTGGCTGCCGCATCGCTGGTTGTCGTGCCGGCTACGGCACTAGCCGAGAACGGTACAGCGACCGCACCAAGCGGGTCTGCGGCTTACCTGGCGAAATTCACCGAGAACTCCGATCGCAAAGTAACCATCTCGGTGTATTCGCCGTCGATGGACCGCAACATCCCCCTCGAGATCATCCTGCCTGCTGACATGAGTCAGCCGAGGCCGACGCTGTATCTCCTGAACGGCGCCGGCGGAGGAGAGGACTCCGCCACGTGGCAGCGCAGGTCCAATGTGATGGATTTCTTCGTGGACAAGAACGTCAACGTAGTGACTCCACTCGAGGGTGCCTTCAGCTACTACACCGACTGGGAGAAGGACGATCCGAAACTCGGTCGCCAGAAGTGGCAGACCTTTCTGCTCGAAGAGCTACCACCAGTCATCGACAAGACGTTCGGCACCAACGGAATTCAGTCCATTGCTGCGATCTCGATGACCGCAACCTCGGTACTCAACCTCGCAATCGCCAAGCCTGGCTTCTACGAGAGCGTCGGCTCCTACAGTGGCTGTGCCGAGACCAGTACCTGGGCGGGTCAGAATGCGATCCGTACGGTCCTCGCCCTGCGGGGCGGTGCCGATGTGACCAACATGTGGGGTCCACTCGACGGCCCAGGGTGGGTGGCGAACGACCCGGTCGTCAATGCTGAAAAGCTGCGCGGCACAGAACTGTACATCACCACGGGCTCCGGGCTGCCCGGCCCCCATGACAGGCTGGACGGTCCCCGGATCAATGGACAGGTCGACAAACTTGCCGAGCAGATCATCGTCGGTGGCGTCATCGAAGCTGCAACCAACTACTGCACCCACAACCTCGCCAATCGGCTCGCTCAGTTGAACATCCCCGCCACGTTCGACTTCCGGCCCGCTGGCACTCACTCGTGGGGCTATTGGCAGGACGACCTGCACAACTCCTGGCCGATGATCGCACGGTCGATGGGAATCTGAACCATCGCCCGAAACTGCGTGTTTCGTTCAGTGCTTTCGCGTTCTGCTGCTGCTGAGGGCTTCGTGGGTAGCGGCAACTGCACGGGTAGTGCGGTCAAAGGTTCGTTGTGCAATGGCGACAAAAATACAGTCGATAGCCATGAGATGGCTGATCCGGCTGGAGAGGGCGGCGGGACGAAAGATGCTGTCGCGTCCTGCCGCATACACGACGTGATCTGCGTGGGTGGTGAGCGTAGAGCCGTCGACACTGGTCACGGCAACAGTGCTTGCGCCGGCCTTGTGTGCTTGGCGCAGAAAGGCGAGGGTTTCGCTGGTTTCCCCGGAATGCGAGATCGCGATGGCCACGTCGCTCGGTGCCAGTAGGACAGCCTGGGTAACAGCGAGATGGTTGTCGGCGGGAGCATGACTGATCAGACCGATGCGAGTCAGCTTCTGATGAAGGTCGGCGGCGATCAGTGACGATGCGCCTGCGCCGTAGAGGACGATCTTGCGTGCGGCCACGACGGCATCGGCAATACGGTCAATCACTTCTGCATCGAGATGGGCTGCAGTTTCGCGCAGCGCGCGCTGCTCGGCGCCCGAGATCTTGTCGATGACATCACGTATCGAGTCGGAGACAGTGATATCTCCGGTGATCTGATCCTCTTGGCGACGCTGTCCCACTGCGGTGGCCAACGCCAGCCGCATGTCTGGGTAGCCGCGGAAGCCCAAGGTTCGCGCCGTCCGGACAATCGTCGCCTCGCTCGTGCCCACCACCTGCACCAAGTCGTGCAGCGTGGACCGCGACACCAGTGCAGGGTCGTCGAGGATCAGCTGCGCGACCCGCGCGGAGGCCGGTGGGAGGGAGGGGAGAAGAACGCGCACTCGTGCGACGAGCGCATCGGGGTCGATGTCTGGGGAATAATCGGCGGAACGGGACTTCGAGTCACTCACAACTTCTCCTGAAGAAGGTATTTTTCTTCTTTCTTAGCCGCGAGGAAGGTTGTTACCGTCACTCAGATGCAGCCTACATCGGCTGTATCGGTTGGGTTTCCGCCTGGAGAGCGGCTTCGCGAGTTCGCGCTGCCCAAACTGGTCAACGGGAGAAATCGGGCAAGCTCAGGAATGGACGCCGCGCATCGCCATGATCTTGAGCGCGAGCGACAGATCGAGTCGCAGAGCGGGGTTCTCGGTGAAGGACCCGAGTATCTTCTCGAGTTTCGCCAGCCGATACCGCAGCGTGTTGTAGTGAAAGTGCAGTTGACGTGCTGTTTCTGCGATATTGATGTTGGTGGCGAGGAGCACCTCGAGAGTACGTCGCATGTCCCGCGCCTCAGCGGTGTCCTCGGTGAGCTCACGCAGGGTTTCCTGGGCGAACGACTCGAGTTCGCTTTCGTCCTCGACAAGGCTGAGTAGTCGGCAGACACCCAACTCGTCGAAGTGCGTCACCGCCTGGGCGCCGGAGAGCTGACGCCCTATCTTCAGCGCCGTCTTGGCTTGGTTGTACATCGCGGGAATACCGTCCACTGTCGTCACCGGACGGGATACGCCGACCCCGAACTGGCTTCGCCCGCCACCGCCGCCTCGCACGGATTCGACGAGTTCGTGGACACGGTTCTTGGCGTCGGTGCCGGACTCCATCAGCATCACGGTCTCCGTTGCCAAGCCGACGACGGCGGCACCGGGATCGCGGTCGGCCACGGCGCCGGCGAAGGCCCGCGCCTGTCTTTCGACCAAGGGCATCCGAGCCGGTACCGACAACGTGTCCTCGACTACCGGATCGGGTTCGATCACGACGACGACCACCGGCCGGTCCAGGTCCCAGCCGAACGTCCGCGCATGCGCGACGACGTGCTCATGCTCGCCACCACGGCCGCGCAGCAGATCACGGATGAAGTTGGCCCGGTGCTTCTCCTCCACCGACGACACGACCAGTTCCTTAGCGACGACCAGCGCACACACCGAGGCCGCCTGCTCGAGGATGTAGAGATCCTCACTGCTCAGCGTGCGCTCCGTGCTGTGGAGCACCAGTCGGCCGTGATCGATCCCATTGGCAGAAATTGCCGAGACCACGACGAACTCGCCATCGAGGTTGTGCAGACCGAGACCGCCATCGATCGAATCGGTACGCAGCCGCCCGGTGGAGTCGAGCGCACGGCTCCCCACCAGACGTCGCAGTTCGGACTCGTTGCCGGAATGGCAGATTCGGCAGCCGTCGGGCGTGGTTATCAGCACCGCACCGGACATCTCGCGGGCAATCGACGCTGCGAGTTCATCATGGCCACCGCCGGCCATAACGAGGTCTACAAGCAGTTTGCGCAGGCGGTCGGCCGTGAACACGGCATCGACCTGCCGGTCCCATAGCTCCGCGAGGTCACCGGCCAGCGCATGCTCCAGGGAAAACAAGTCGTCGACGACAACGACGGGGAACCCCAGTTGGGTGGCCTCGTCGATCATTCCGTCGGGCAGTTTGGCCACCCCGTCGTCGAGTCGCACTGCAAGCCCGGACGCCGATCCCCTGTGGAGACGGGCGAGGAAAGCGTCGATCGGCTCGACAAGTCTGTTCAGGACGGACGTCGAGGTGATGAGCAACTGCCCGGGACGCAACCACGGACCGATATCTGGCACAGCCATCACGGCAACGGTCGACACGTCGCGCGCGACCTCGACATCGCCTGCCACAACTCTCGGTGAGAGCAGTAACCCGGAGGTCATGATGTCGACGAACCTTACCGGCGGAAAGCTGAGCTCCAGCTCCGTCTCGATGTCAGTCGACAGCCGGCACGCCGCAGCGGATCGGCCGATGCTTTCCGTCGTCACCGCCCACCCCACTCGTCTGGCCTTTGAATGTTCACGCGTCTTCGCGTGCGATGACCTTAAGTGTCCATACGAGTGTGGTCAAACGCTGCCGAAAGAATCATCACCTTCCTGCACACCGTCAACGGAGACGAACTAGCTTCCGAACGGCGGCGCGCTGTTGGAGTACCGCGCGAAATCACCTTGCGCACCGCTGTAGACGTTGAGGTCCACGTCGCCGATCACACCGGGGATGCGCCCGCTGCTCGTGTACTGCCAGAAGGTCCAGTTGCTCCAACCGCCCGGCAAAGGCCCTGGCGCGCTCTGGCCGTTGTAATCGGCAATCCACAGGGGATAGTCGCTGAACTCGGTGGTATTTGCCATCGCCGTACGCCAGAAATACGGGTACGTGTAGATGATCGGTTGACGACCGGTGAGGGCCCGAACCGTGTTCAGATAGCGGTGGGTCCAATCGATCAATGCCGCAGGTGGAAGACCATTCGACACTTCCAGGTCGAGGACGGGTGGCATGTCACCTGGCCCGTTTAGCCCCAGCACGATCGTGGAAAAGAACGCGGCCTGCAACTCGGGTGACTGCGTCGGGTCGGCGTAGTGATAGGCGCTGCGAGAAATTCCCGCCAACCGCATCGCGATGGAGTCCTCGACGAAGTAGGGGTTGATGTAGTCGAGACCTTCGGTGGCCTTGACCATTGCGAAGTCGTGGCCTGCGCCCCGGACTGCGAACCAGTTGATCGACGCACCACCTGGGTGTTGCCACGACGCCACGTCGGGGCCTCGAATCTGCTCGGCGGCTGCGATACCTGGTACCGCCATCAGGACAGGCGCCACCAGCAGTAGTGGCACGATCTTGAAGAACCTGCGGACCTTCGTCTCGATTGCCATTAGCCGAGGGTATCGCCTGTAACCGGTGTACGAGTGGCAACGCGCGAGGGAGAAAAATTCGGGTTTGCTCGGTAGGAGAACCGCTCAGCACCCCCGGCAAGTGGCTCGAGGTGGCAGCGGACCGCCTGCGATCGTCTCGGGCCTAAGCCTTGGCGTCCGTCCCGGCCGCCACTTCGAGACGGGTTGACGCGTTCACCTTCTCGATGGCATCGATAACGGACCCTGGATCATCCAGCGGGACAAACGTTCTCGCCTGAGGAACCTCGATCAAAGTCGAGTTGGGGAAAACGGCCTCCAGGCGCCTGCCGAGCCTTGGCGTAAAAAGCCGGTCACGCTGTCCCCACACGAGGAACACAGGCTTGGTGAATTGGTGAAGCCGAGTCGATACACCGACGAGATCGCTGGCGGTGATTTGCCGCGCCAGAATTGCCAGATCTCGGCAGATGCGAGAGTCGTTCCGGCACGGCTCGAACCAGGCTTTGGTGAGCTCCGCGTAGTCATTCGTAAGCAGGTCGTATCCGAACGGCGAGTGGCGCAATGGAAGCAGCAGCCGCATCGCGGTGAACATTGTCTTTATGGATACCGGACCGCGCATCAGTTGCAAAGTCAACGTGAACGGAAATGGCGGGAACTTCTCGAAGGCGTCGCAGTTGGCCAGAACCAAGCGTCCGACGTGGTCCGGGTAATAGTCCACCACCACTTGGCACAGTCCACCGCCGGTATCGCTACCGACAAGCGTCACATCGGTCAGATCGAGGGCATCCATCAGATCGCGGATGAGCGTCGCCAGGCCGGCAAAAGACAATGTGACGGTGTCATCCACCGGAATGGTATGAGAACCCAACGGCAGCGTGGGCATGACGCACCGAAATCCGCTGCGGGCTAACGACTCGGCAACCCCTGTCCACAGCCGGTAATCGACACAAAGACCGTGGATGAAAAGCACTGGCGGATATGCCGAGTCCTCGGGTCCTAACACGTGATACTTGATTGTTGCCTGGTCCAGCGTGACTTGAGGCATGTCAGCTACTCTCCTACGAACACCTGCCTGATGTGGTGTTCGCCTTGATCGAGTCAGGTCCATCGGGTCCCGCGTCTCGGGGCCCTGACCCTGGCTGGTCCCCTGTACTGAGTTCACCTGGAATTGGAGCCAGGTTGTTGTTGATCTGAATTCACTTGACTTCACAGGCGATTGGGTGTGCCTGCATTGCGGAGCCTACTCGGGCGGAATGCCATAGTCCAGAGTCGATGACCGTGGTTGTGCTCGTACTCCAAATCGACGGGCAGCTGCCTTCTTCGCCCCGGAATCGCCCCCGAAATGCCTTCCCCCGCAAGCAGGAGGGGCTCCACCGCCGGCCCCCGATCTTGCCCGTCGGCGTGCGCGTCGCGGTTTCCTACCGAGCTCGTTCCGGAGTCGTCCCGGATCCGGCGAACGGCTTCCCACGATCGCCGGTGCCCGTCAATGAGAGCTGTCACACAGCGGTGCGATAGTGTGCTCCGCGTCCGAACCGTTGCCCGAAATGTCCGGATTCGGGATTGCTTGGAAGGAGCTAAGAAATTGGAGCAACAGTGGGGGGAAGCGCCGAACACCCCATATGCAGGTGGCCCCACCCCATATGCAGGTGGCGCCACCTCACCTACAGGTGACCCGATGAAGCCCCCGTTCGAACCGCAGGCTCCAGCGAAAGAGAAGAACACGCTCGGGCTCATCGCGTTGATCGTCTCCGTGGTCGGGTTCATCTTCGCGATCATCCCAGGAGCGTTCATCGTCGGGTGGATACTGCTCCCGGTTGCCTTCATTCTCGGGATCATTGGGCTGACTCAGTCCGGAAAAGCCAAGGGCACAAGCATCACCGCGGTGGTTGTCTCCATTGTCGGGGTCATCGTCGGCTTCGTGGTTTTCTTCGTCGTGGTCGCGAATGCCGTCGACGAAGCTTTCAGTGAATCGGACCTGTTCGCGGACTCCCCGCTGACCATCACCGACAACGGTGCAGACGATTCCGACACCGGTAGCGGTTCCGACGCCGGTAGCGGTTCCGACGCCGGTAGCAGGGCGAACCCGCTCCCGATTGGTGAGACGGCAAGCAACGAAGACTGGGAGATCACGCTCGGCACTCCCCGTGAGGCGGGCGCCGAGATCGCAGCCGAGAATCAGTTCAACGACGCTCCAGAGGCGGGTATGGAGTTCTGGATCGTACCGATCACAGCCACCTACTTGGGAGACAGCACCGCGACTCCCTGGTTGGATCTCACCGCCGAGTTCGTCGGTTCGGACAACCGGACCTACGACGGGTACTGCGGAGTCATCCCCAACTCGATCGACGATGTCGGCGAGTTGTACACAGGCGGTGTGGCCGAGGGCAACATGTGTGTAGCCGTCCCCGCCGGCGCCGATGGACTGTGGACGATGTCCACCGGCTTCTTCGGTAAGCCCTTCTTCTTCACCGCCAAGTAGCAGTCGCGAACGTCACCGTAGGCTGACGTTCTTGTAGCGTGACCACCGAACATCCTGCCGATCAGTTCAAACCGCAGGTCCTCGGACTTGTCGGTGAGGGCGACTCGTGTTCCGATCGCGACGGCAGGGTGGTCGGTGGTGCGCTCGACCAGGAATCTCGACGAGCCACCCAACGTCGGCGGCCCCACGGGCCGCACCTACTCGCGGACTCCGACCGCGACTACCGGGTCTCGGCTCAGCGCCGCCCGGGTGGCAATCGCGATCGCGCCGGCACCCAGCACCACGGTGACGCCGAGGATCAGGGCGTAAACGGCCGGTGAGATGCTCGGGATCGGATACCCCGAGACAGCGACCGCGACACCCGCGAGCGGCGGGAGAGCGACCACCGAGCCGATGACCGCAGCGACGGTAACGACGATCGTCGCCTCAGCGCCCATCATCCGGCGGACCTGACGTGTGCTCGCGCCCACCAGCTGTAGAAGCGCGAACTCCCGCCTCCGTTCGACGGTGGCGAGCACGAGCGTGTTCACCACCGCGACCGCGAGGTATGCGAGCAGCACGGCAATCGCAACGACGCCCACCCAGGCCTGCTCGAGGCGTTGCTCTCGGATTGCGTCGACGAACTCCGCACGATCCGACACCGCAACCCCGCCCATCGCCGCGATCGCGGATCGGGCCTCATCGATCCGACCGGGTTCGGTGGACACCAGGAGCATGTCGGCCAGTCCAGTGGTGGTATGCGTTCGAACCAGCGACAGCGGCAGCGTGACGTCGCCGAAGCCGAGACCGCGGCTGTATGTAGCAACCACCGTGGGCGTGACGAGTGTGCCGTCACCGAGTCGGATCGGCACTGGATCGCCCACGCCGGCACCCATCACGAACGCAGCGTCCGTGCTGAGCGCTATAGTGCCGTCGCGTAGGTGCCCGAGGTCGCCATCGCGGATGTCGAGATCCAGGGTCGACCTCGTCGCCGCGGGATCGACACCCTGCACGGGGTATGGCTCGGTGTACGACGTCTCTCCCTCGGTGGTGTGGAGGGCCTGAGTGTGGATGATCGGGTTGGCCTCGCGGACAGCGGGATTCGTTGCGATGGTCTCGACCAGGGTGGGTGCCAGACCGGATGGGGCGGTGACCACGAGGTCTGCAGTGATGCCGCTGCGGGTCTGGTTCTCCGCTGCTGTGGCGATAGTGTCCTGGGCGAATAGCTGTACCGAACCGATCGCGATGGCGAGCGCAAGTGGTGTGATCGCTGCCGCAAGACGCCGCGCTCTGGCCCCCGAGTTCGCAGCCGCGAGAACGAGCGCCTGCGACGAACTGCGGCGCAGGAGACCACCGATGCGGTGGATGGCACCGGAGACCAGCATCGGCCCGATGAGTGCCACGGAAATTATCAGCATCATCGCGGATGATCCCGCGCTTGCTAGAGCTGCCTGCCCGGGCAGCACCACCGGCATCAGCGACGTGGCGAGGCCGACGACACCGATCACGAGACCAGTGCGCAGTCGCCTGCGGCCGATCGACTCGGGCTCGACGGCGGACTCACGTAGTGCCTCGGTGGGATCGAGTCGAGCCGGACGCCTGGCCGCAATCGCTGCGGCGATCCGGGCGGTGGCCACAGCGATTAGTACTGCAACCACAGCGGGTAGCGGGCTGTAAGCAAGCCCGAAATCCGACGAGAGAACTCCGGCCTCGGCGAACTGGGCGCGCAGGAAATGTGCGAGTAGGTATCCGGGACCCACACCCACAAGCGCGGCGGCGCCCGCGACCACCAGTACCTCGCCGCCGATCAGGCGGTGGATCTGGCCGGGAGTAGCGCCCACCGCCCGTAACAACGCAAACTCGCGTCGGCGCTGCTGAATTGACAGCGACAGTGTGCTGGCGACGACGAACATGGCAATCAACACCGCCAACCCAGCGAACGATCCGGACAGCATCATCAATTCGCTGCGGGATACGCCCGCGTCGAGAAATTCCGCGTTACCGCGGGCATCGCCCGTGTAGGTACGAACGTCGACGCCGGCGAGCGTATCGCGCGCCCGAGCGGCCAAGGATCGCGCGTCGAATCCGACGTCGGGGACCAGCCCCACCGCGGCAACCCGGTCACCGTGCGGCCACAGCTCACGAACGTGCACGTCGGACAAGAAGACGGTCCCTGGGCGGTCGGACCGCTCGGGCGAAGGTGCCGCAGCGACTCCGACCACAGTGTATTCGCTACCAATCCCACCGTGCCGCAATGTAATCCGGTCCCCGAGTCTGCCTTCTCCGGTGACAACGACCTCGGTTGATGCCGTCGGCGCCCGCCCGGACGTGAGCCGGTACGGAGCGAGGGCCGCTGATGCCCAACCGTGCCCCTCGAGCAGGGTTCCGGCGTCGGTGGCCAGCGGCACGCCGATATCACCAACGGCGGCGCGAACGCCCGGGAGATCGGCCAGCGAGTCGACGACTGCGCCCGGCAGCAACGCGCGCTCGACATACGGTGGGTCGAAGTCCTCGCGGATGTCGAGCGCCTGCGCCGCACCGACCACGACGTCTGCCCCCGCGTAGCGGTGCGGGGTGATACCGCCACGGATCCCCGATTCGAACAGTATGCCCAGGGAACAGGTGAGCACGGCGGCGCAAAACACCGCCACGAACACCGCCGCGAAGCCTCCCCGTCGTTGACGGATGTTTGCGTGCGCGAGGCTGCGTAGACGAGGTCCGCGCACGCTCACCACCCCCTGAGATGGGTCGTGTGTTCTGCGACGGCGGCCGCGGTGGGGGAATCCATGCGGCCGACGAGGCGTCCGCCCTCGAGGAACAGAACCTGATCGGCGTGTGCGGCCGCGAGCGGATCGTGGGTGACCATCACGACCGTCTGCCCTAGGTCGGTGGCGGTGCGGCGCAGGAGGTCGAGAATCTTGTACCCGGTATGACTGTCGAGTGCGCCGGTGGGCTCGTCGGCGAACACCGCATGCGGCTCGGTGATGAGCGCCCGCGCGATCGCCACACGCTGTTGCTGACCACCCGAAATCTCAGCCGGACGGTGGTCTCTCTTGTCGGCGAGCCCGACGGCGTCGAGGACGTGCTCGAGACGACCACGGTCGGTGGCCCGCCCCGCGAGCAGCAGCGGGAGGGTTACGTTCTGCTCGACCGTCAGTGCCGCCATGAGGTTGTAGGCCTGGAACACGAACCCCACATGATCGCGTCGGAACACCGTGCGGGCCTTGTGATTCAATGCGCTGATCTCGGTATCGCCCAGCCACACGGAGCCACGCGTCGGCTGGTCCAAGCCTGCAGCGCAGTGCAGAAAGGTGCTCTTTCCGGAGCCCGACGAGCCCATGATTGCTGTGAAGCTGCCTCGGACCAGCGCGAGGGTGACGTTGTCGAGTGCGGTGACCCGACTGCGCCCTGAGCCGTAAGTCTTACTGACGTCGCTGAGCTGGAGCGCCGACATCGGCGGACTCTGCATGATCGGTGGAGTGGAGGTGAAGGAGGACACGGTCCGAAACGCTATTGGCCCCGACCGGCACGAAACATCCTGCCAAGTACCCAATCGAGGGTGTAGTCAGCTATACCGACACGGCCCGGCCGATTCGGCATGCTCGACCGATGGACCAAGGCAAAGGCTCATGCGGGGGCAACTGCCCTACCGAGTTGCCCCCGGCTCAACCAATTCGGGCACGGAGATTTCGGCCGATGACGGCTTCGGAATGAAGAATGAGACCACCAGCGCTGACGCCGTGAACGCCGCTCCGAGCAATATGGCCGCGCTGTAGCCGGCTGTGCTGCTGCCCGAGCCGTCGCCACCGGAAGCGAGTGCGACTTGGAGTGCCGGCAGTGCCGCGAAGCTCAGGCCCGCACCAAGGTTGAAAGCCCCAGCATTCAGCCCGGGCAGGATGCCGGGATTCTCTGGCGGTGAGAGGACGACGCCGAGTCCATTGAGCATGATGTTCGCGATGCCGGCGTAGCAGATACCAATCAGTATCGTCGTCACGACGAGCACCGGCAGAGAATGCACGCCGACGAGGGCCATGAACACGATCGCGATGATGCTCCCGACCAGCCCGATGCGAAGGACCCGTCGGTAGCCGAAGACTGGCGCGAGCCGTCCCGCGAAGGGACCCACCAGCCATCCGATGAGGGCATACGGAGTCAGGAACACAACAGACGCGAGGTCCGCCCTCATTCCAAAGCCCGCGTCGTGGTTCTGCGCGATCGAAACGACAAGGCCGTTCACGACCGCGAAGACCCCAGTCAACGTAAGCAACGTGGTGAGAAGGACCGCCCACGTCGCACGGCGACGAAGAAGGTGGGTCGGCACAAGCGGCTCCGTGATCCGCTGCTCGAGAACCCAGAACATCCCGAACGACACAACCGACACCATGAGCCCGATGCCGACGCCCACCCAGTTCGCCGCGGCCAGCTTGCCGGCTTCGTCGATCACCATGAGCAGCGCACCGATGGACACGACAAGCGGCAAAACCCCCCACCAGTCCATCCGAACCCTCGAGGACGGGCGCGACTCGACACCCCATACTGCGACGAGCACGATGGCAACCGCGGTCACGACCGCAATCACCCAGAAGATCGACCGAAATCCGAACGACGTGGCAAGAACGCCGCCTGCGACGGCATCGATACCGGCAATGCCGCCGTTGACCGCGGTGAGCAGCCCGAACGCGGCACCGTAGCGGCGCGGATCGGCGATCTCGGAGCGAAGCATCAGAAGACAAATCGGGACAACTGGTCCGCTGACGCCCTGAATGATGCGTCCGGCGAAAAGCATGCCGACATTGACCGCGAGCGCGGCCACGACACTACCGATGAGCATCACGACCAGCATCCCCGTCAGAACTCGGCGCCGACCGATGATGTCGGAGAGCCTGGGGAGAAATAGGGAGAAGAGCGCAGCGACCGTGAAGAACAACGTTTGCGAGAGGCCGATGGTCGCCTCGTCGGTGCTCAGTTCCCTGGCCATCGTGACGAGCGCCGGGCTGAGCATGCTCGCATTGAGCTGAAAGGCGATGCAAGCGGCGAGCAGCGCTGCGGTGAGAGCGCCGATGCGCACAGCGCGAGATGGTACGGGTTCGCCCCCACCCGCTGCACCGAGCTTCGTCATTCGGACGCCGCCATTCGGGAACTAGTCGCGTCAGGGGCCGAAAGACCAACTCCGCGCTCGTGGATCATTACCGCGTCCTCGATGGTGATGGTCGGACCACTCGAGGCCGCAACGCTCCATGAAGTATGCGACAGAACCAATACTGCCTCAATGGCCAATACGGCCCGATCCTGTGCGAGACAGGAAGGCGACCGGTCGACCGCAGTCGGTGCCGACGCACCCGAACGACCGGAGACCCTCGGCAACACACTTGCCTCCTGATCGAAATCGGTTGTTGCCGAATATTGTTCGCCAGCGATTGCGATGCCACGTTTGCGAATACGGCGTCCCGACTCCACATGCGCAGGTAGAACAGTCCGAACCCGGGACCGTCCTGGTGCTGTGCACGGGCGTTCTGGAAAGTGGGCAACTAGACGATCGGCACGTACCCTTGCCCGTAGGCCTTCCCAAGGTCACCGTTTCAATCAGTGCTGGTCCATCCGGTACCGGCAGAGATCACGGCCGGCGCGGCCGCAAGTGCACTGGCGCCGCTTCCGCCGTGCCTCGAGGTCCGGGTATGTGTAGAACACCATCGCTCGCAGGTACCCGAACAAGACGATGACGCCGATGATCACGAACGGAAAAAGCAGGATGAACAGGAGAATCTCAGCGGGTTCGGAGCCTGGTCAACATTCGTGTCTACGCAGCGGGATTCACTCGACCTTTCATCAAAATGTATGAAGACTCGCCCGTGACGTTGTTGCGTTGTCGCATGGTGGGCTTCCACCCTCGCGAGCATGGTGACTCCCATCACAAGTTCGATCCTGCCCCGCATCAGCCAACCGAGGCGGGCGTCTGATGAAGGGAAATACCATGGGTGCGGTCTCGGACGGATCTCATCAACTCAAACCCGGCCTCAAACACCGGCACCTGACGATGCTCTCCCTCGGTGGGGTGATCGGTGCCGGACTCTTCGTCGGATCGAGCGCGATCATCAACCAGGCCGGGCCACTTTCGTTCGTCACCTACGGCATTACCGGACTGATCGTATTCCTGGTGATGCGAATGCTCGGGGAAATGGCTGCGGCCAAGCCGTGCTCTGGATCATTCACCGACTACGCGCGGATGGCGTGGGGTAACTGGGCAGGGTTCTCGACCGGGTGGCTCTACTGGTATTTCTGGGTCATCGTCGTCGGCTTCGAAGCCGTGGTCGGCGGCCAGATGATCAACAGGTGGATTCCATCGATTCCCGTCTGGGTGATCGCGCTCGCGCTGATGATCATCATGACCGCAATCAACATGCTGTCGGTCGGTTCGTTCGGTGAAGCCGAGTACTGGTTCGCGAGCATCAAGATCTTCGCGATCATCGCCTTCATCGTCGTCGGGACGCTGTTCGTCTTCGGGCTCTGGCCCGGGGCCACGATGGACTTCTCCAATCTCACCGAACACGGCGGGCTAGCGCCCAGTGGATTGGCCACATTGTTCACCGGGGTGGTCGTGGTCATCTTCTCGATGACCGGAGTCGAAGTCGTCACCATCGCCGCCGCCGAATCTTCGGAACCGGCAAAGGCGATCCGCCGCGCAGTGAATACCGTCGTCTTCCGTATCCTCACCTTCTTCGTCATCTCGACGTTCCTGATTGCGGTGATCGTGCCTTGGAACTCGGTGATTCCGGGCGAATCCCCATTCGTGGCCGCGCTGGATCGGATCGGTGTGCCGGGCACGGCGGACCTGCTGAACCTCGTCATCCTGGTGGCAGTGCTCTCGGTGCTCAACTCCGGCCTCTACACCTCATCCCGGCTGCTGTTCGTCATGGGCGGGCGCGGCGATGCACCGGCCTGGATGACCGAGACGAACCGACGCGGGGTGCCGGTCAAGGGCATCCTGTCATGCACGGTGGTCGGCTACGGCTGCGTTGTTCTAGCAGCCCTGTTCCCGGACACGGTGTTCCTGTTCCTGATCAACGCGTCCGGTGCGGTCTTCATGTTCGTCTACTTCATGATCTGCATTTCCGAACTGCGTCTTCGCCGCCGTTGGGAAAAGGAGAACCCGGGCATGCTGAAGTTCCGGATGTGGCTGTATCCGGGCCTTCCCCTTCTGGTCACCGCGTCCATCGTCACGGTCCTGGTGAGCATGGGATTACGAGAGGGCAACCGGATCGAGTTGTTTCAGGGCATCGCCGTGTGGGTGGCCTTGACCATCATCTACCTGATCCGGAAGATGATCCGACCCCCACAGTCCGGTTCCACGCCTGCGATGAACGAGCCCGGACCGGACGGGTCGTCGGGGCTTACCCGGGAGAGTATCAGTTCCTGAGCCAGACCCCGGTGTTCGAGCACGTTAGATGAGAACGCTGGTGTGGCAAGTCTTTTCGACTGGTCCCACCAGCGTCGTCAATCGACCAGTTCCTCGAGGGTCAGCTTGGAACGCTCAGCGCTGGAAAGAGCGAGCCAGAGCATCGCGGACCCCTCGGTGGAGGTCGGCTTCAACCCGGTGAGTTCTTCGACGCGGCGAAGTCGGTAGACGAGGGTCTGCCGGTGGATCTTCAACTCGTCGGCACTCTGCTTCCAGGCACCATCGTTGCGGAGGAACACCTTGACGGAGTTGACCAATTCGCCCTCACTGGTCCTGTCGTGAACGACCAGAGGTCCGAGGACGTCGCGCACTTGTCTGCGGGTAGCTTCCAGGCTGGAAGGCAGGAATCCGACATCGTCGTAGTCTTCGCCATAGACGTTCATCGTCTTGCCTTGCTCGTGGGCGCGGGCCACCGCGAGTTGTGCCTGTCGGGCGGCTTCGGCGACGTTGGAATTCGCCGTCAGAGTGGTGCTCACCCCGACCGCGCAGTCCAAGGCAAGTTTCGCGGCCATGGCCTCGAGCAGTTCCAGATCACGGGGCACCAACCCGATCAACATTGCAGACCGAGGCAGGAGCAGCGGCCAGTATTTCTGCAGAAACACCTGTCTGTGAATCGTCTCGTGATTCAGCGCGCCACCGTCGCTTGAACTCCAGCAGGCAATGACCAGGGAGTTCGTCATCCCACGGTGGCGCAGCGCCGGCCAGGCCGCGGCCAGGGTGACGACCTCGTCCAACAAGCTGGCGAGCATGTCCTGTCCGGAGTTACGGAACCAGTCACGTTGGGCGGCATCGTGTTCGAGCTCGAGCGCGATCAACCCTCCGAGATGTTGGAGCAACGCGCGGTCGTTGACCGGTAGTCGGCCCGGGGCGGCCGACAGCACAACGTCTCCGGTACCGGGGATGGGGATTTGCACCGGATCGACAGCGGTATCCACACGATTGCTGCGCTGGTCCGAGGCGAGGCGGCCGGCGAACATCACCTCACCTCCGGCGCCACGGTCGCGCACCTCGAGTGCCCACCCAGTTGTGCCCTCTAGCGCGGAAATCCGGTCGGCGAAGGAACCACGGGCGTGCAGCGCCTGCCAGTACACGTCGTAGAGTCGGGTGATGGTGGCCAAGCGCTGGCGTTCGGATTCGACGGCGCTTTCGATCACGGTGCGAGCAAGCGTGACGAAATGCAGATCGAAGCTCGCCGACAGCACCGGGAATCCGCGTCTGTCCGCGACATCGAGCAACTCCGCAGTGACATCAGGTGCGCCGGGTCTGGGCGCAATCACCAGTGCGCTTACCTGGCTGTCGATCAGATAGCCGATCCATTCGGCCTGTTCGGGTGGATCCTTCGGGAGTCCGCCACCGGTGGTCATGACCACGTCTCCCCGTTCGCACCACATCCACGGATCACGCAGGTCGCACGAATGCGCCCACGTGACCAGCCGCCCCCCACCGCTCGCACCGGCAAGAAACCGCAACCCGAGTGATGGGATCGCGGCGAGTTGATTGACGGAGATCACCAGGTCACACCTCCTCATACAAATGTACAGTCGCCGCCCTGAATGTCTGTCAATCGAGAGAATGTTCGAGTTCGCACTCCGCCCACAGACTGGATGTCACGCACTAACGATGACCGGAGGCTCAATAGTGGTCGGAAACGCCCATCAGGGGAACGGTGCAGAACCACCCCCGGACGCTGTGCCCCTGTGGCGTGAAGACCGTCTAGTAGCACCCCGGAGACCGGCACTGCCGTGCGATACCAGTGCCGACGTCGCAATCGTGGGCGCCGGATTCACCGGACTGTGGGCCGCCTACTATCTACTACAGGCCGACCCGTCGCTGAAAGTCGTTCTCCTCGAACGTGAATTCGCTGGATTCGGCGCCTCCGGTCGCAACGGGGGATGGGCGTCCTCGATCTTCCCGGTATCCCTTGGCCGCGTCGAACAGCTGTATTCACATCCGTCGGCACTCGCTCTGCAAGCCGCGATGAACGAGACCGTCGCCGAGATCGGGCGAGTCGTCAGCGACGAGAACATCGAATGCGATTACGCCCGAGAGGGTTTCGTCTCGCTCGCACGAAGCCAAGCGCAGTGGGCACGGGCGCAAGCCACGGTTGCCGGCGCCGAGAGGTTCGGCATCCCTGGCCAGTGGCAGCTCCTCGACGCCGGTGCGGCCCGCGACAAGATCAACGCCGCGGGCGTGTTCGGGGGAATCTACACCGAGCACTGCGCGCTTCTGCACCCCGACAAACTGGTCTGCGGCCTGGCGACGTGGGTCGAGAACCACGGCGGAGTCATATACGAGGACACTGCGGTCGACGAGATCGACAACGGGATCGTGCGAACAAAGCGCGGTTCGGTCACCGCCTCGGTCGTGATCCGCGCGACGGAGGCGTTCACACCCGAATTCGCAGCCTACCGACGAAATATCGCGCCGCTCTACTCGCTCGTCGTCGCCACCGCACCACTACCTCCGGAGCTGCGCGCGGAGCTGGGCCTATGCGGACGCACCGCGTTCAACGACCTGCGTAATCTGCGAATCTACGCGCACCCGACCAGCGACGGCCGATTGGTGTTCGGTGGCCGAGGGGCGCCGTACCACTTCAGGTCGAAAGTCGACCCGTCCTTCGATGTCGACGAGAAGATTCACCAGAAGATCATCACCACGATGCACGAGTTCTTCCCGGCGCTACGGGACGTGCCGATCACCCACCGCTGGGGCGGCCCGCTCGGCGTTCCCCGCGACTGGTTCCCATCAGTTGGCTACGACAAACGCAACAAGATGGCTTGGGCCGGGCCGTATGTCGGCGACGGGGTCGCGACCAGCAACCTCGCAGGCCGCATCCTACGCAACCTGATCCTCGGCAAACACGACGCGCTGAACTCGCTCCCGGTGGTCAACCACCGCTCCAAGAAGTGGGAAGTTGAACCATTCCGCTGGATCGAAGTCAACGCGGGCCTGCGTGCGGCCGCAACCGCCGATCTCGAAGAGCGCGTGACCGGCAAGCCGTCCAAAGTATCGGCGTTGATCGAAAAGCTCACCGGCGCCCACTGACAATTCCGAACAACGAAATATCAAGGAGAACGATCACCATGGCCACACTGATCCACCTACCCAGCAGCATCGTTCGTGGGGAGTTGACCCCCGCAGGCCAAAGGCCCGGCGCCGACAGCGGAGACCCGCAGCTGCGCACCCTGTCGGTCGACGGCAGCACCGACGCCCAGATCGGAATCTGGGAATGCGAGCCGGGCGGCTGGCCGGTGATCGACCGCCCCGACACCGAGACCTGCTACATCATCTCCGGCAAGGCCACGCTGACGGACGAAGAAACGGGCACCAAGGTCGACATCGCAGCCGGCGACTTCGTAGTTCTTCCTGTTGGCTGGTCCGGACGCTGGGACGTCACCGAGACCCTACGCAAGGCGTACAGCATCTTCTAGCACCGCTCTCATCGGCAAGGACGGGCGTCCCAGGTGGTCCCGGGAAGTCCGCTGGGTTCTATCATGTAGCCCCATGTCGCTTTCAGTTGTTGCATCCAGGCGCGTCATAGCGACCCTCGCTGTGACCTGTTCCGTCGCATTGTCCGCCGGCACCGCCACGGCGACCGCCGCCTCGTCTCCGTTCGACCTGCTGGTTTCCGGATCGGCTGGAACCGGACCCTCCGATTCGACGGATACCACGGTTGTCCAAGAGATCATCTCAGCCACCAATGCAGAACGCACCTCCCGCGGACTTCGGCCGCTCATCGTCGACTCCGGCCTCACCCGGACTGCGCAGGGTTGGTCCGAGGTGATGGCCAGAACCGGAAAATTCGTCCACAACTCATCTTCCGACGACGACCTACGGCCCGGATGGACCGCTGCGGCGGAGAACATCATCGCCGGATGGGATCCCGAATCTGGCTTCGATCTTGTTGCTCGGTGGATGCGGAGCCCCGGTCACCGCGCCAACATCCTCGATAGGAATCTCACTCACATCGGAGTCGGCTTTGCCACTTCGTCCGGGCGTGACGGCCGGTACGACCACTACGCCACTCAGAATTTTGCTGCCTACTGAACCGGCAAGGTGCGGGTGATCACAGCTTTCGGTGGGCCACTCGTCACCGTTCGGTGACCCAGCCGATTCGTGTGGTATCCGAGAAGCCGAAGAGCCCTTCACCGAGCACGACGTACTCCCCGGACTGTCCGGGGTCATCGAAGCACACCGAGCCGGAGACCGGGGAACCGCCAGGGGCGAGCTCGTCGTATTCGAGATCTTCGACGCTGGAAAGGTATTCGGAAGTACTACCGCGCCCTGCCGGGTCCTGTAGATGGAACCTGAAGATGCTCGGTACTCGCACGGACTCGTCGCTATCGTTTGTCAACGTCACTCTGGTGCAGAGGAATTGTTCGGTGTCGGCGTAGCCACCGGCCTGGATTTCGAGTGGGGCGGCGGTAATCGCGACGCCGCCGCGTTCAACCGTGGCACCAATCGGAACACCGGTGTCGTCCGAGTTGCCATCTGATCATTTCAGACGCTCCACAGCCTAGATGAGTTCCCACGAAGATCGATTTCGGCTCGGTAGGCCGGTTGACCGGCCGCGTTTTCTCAGCTGGTCGACCTACGAGAATGAAGAACCGCGCGCGATGGTGTAGTCAGCTATACCGACACAGCCCGACCCGATACGGCATGCTCGAGCGATGGATCAAAACGAACGGGTAGCGGTGCGCTTGCGCGCCATCCGTTTCCTCGCAGTCGAATCCGTCTTCGGCTTCGTATCCTTCTGCTTGTTCATGGTTGGGCTCGTCATCGGGTCATTGCTCATCCTCATCGTGGGCTGGCTCGCGGTACCCGCGTACGTCCGGGTGCTGCGGTGGTGGGCGGGACAGGCTAGGAGCCGCGCCGGGCGTTTCACCGGCACCGACATCGTCTCCCGGTATCCGCCGATTCCGCAACACCCCGGTCTCGACGACCTGCCCAGACTCTTGATCGCGGCGTCGACCCGGCGCGACTTCACGTGGTTGATGATTCACGCGGTTGCAGTACCTGTTGCCGGGTTGACGGTGGTCTGCCTGCCATTGGCGGCGCTCAACTCGATGGCCATCCCCTTCTACTGGTGGGCGTTTCCTGCAGACATCCCGGTCGGCAGCATCTATCCCGTCACGTCGTGGTGGGGGGCAGCGCTGATGCCGCTCGTCGGGATCGGGTACGCAGCCATCGGCTGGTGGCTGATCCCGCTCACAGCGCGCGGGGTAGCGACACTCGCGGTGGGACTCCTCGCGCCACGGCGGGAACTCGAACTGTCCGAACGGGTCTCGGCCTTGACCGCAAGCCGGGCTGCAGCACTCGACGCGCATGCGGCGGAGTTGCGGCGCATCGAACGCGACCTCCATGATGGAGCCCAGAACAGGCTGGTGGCCGTCGTGATGATGCTCGGTCTAGCCGAGCGCTCCTTGCGAATCGATCCCGAACAGGCTCTTCCGCAACTACTCCGGGCCCAGGACGCCGCTTCGGATGCACTATCGGAACTCCGGACCCTCGTTCACGATATCTATCCGCCGGTGCTCGACGAGCTCGGACTCGGTGGTGCTGTCTCAGCCCTGGCAGGCCGCTGCGCGGTACCGTGCGTGCTTGACGTGGCGCGGTTACGTCGTGCACCGGCAGCAGTCGAGTCCGCCGCCTACTTCGTCGTCGCCGAGGCGCTGACCAACGTCACCAAGCACAGCGGCGCTGAGCGCGCAGACGTGACCATCGAAACCCGTGACGACGACCGGGGGGCGTTGTTGGTGATCGAGGTCGTCGACAACGGCATGGGTGGGGCGGTCGAAACTGCGGGCAGCGGGTTGGCAGGGATCCGTCGTCGCGTTGCAGCATTCGAGGGAAGTATGAAGATCACCAGCCCGCTCGGCGGGCCGACACGACTCGAGGTGGAGCTGCCGTGCGGATACTGATCGCAGAAGACGACGCGCTGTTGCGGGAGGGACTCGCGCTCCTGCTCGGCAGCGTCGGGGTCGAGGTGACGGCAGCAGTCGGCGATGCCGAGAAGTTCCTCGACTCGTTCGAGACGGATCCGCCCGACGGCGCCGTGCTGGATGTCCGGATGCCGCCGACGTTCACGAACGAGGGCTTGAAAGCTGCCATCGAGGCCCGTCGCCGGCGTCCAAGCTTTCCAGTCTTGGTGCTGTCGGCCTACGTCGAAGACCGATACGCGGGCGAACTGCTGGCGGGCGGCGCAGGCGGTGTCGGCTACCTCCTCAAAGAGCGGGTCGGCAAAGTCGAGGAGTTCGTCGACGCGCTACGGCGGGTCGTCGACGGGGGAACCGTGATGGATCCCGAAGTGGTCTCTCAGTTGATGAGCCGACGCCGCGCCGACGATCCCATCCGGACGCTCACCCCACGGGAATCCGAGGTGCTCGAGCTCATGGCCGAGGGCCTCGGTAACGGCGATATCGCCCGCAAACTGGTAGTCACCGACACAGCGGTGAGCAAGCACATCGGGAACATCTTCGCGAAACTGGGCCTGTCTGCCTCCGACAGCGGACACAGGCGGGTGCTCGCTGTCCTCGCCTACTTACGGTCCTGAGTCGGGAAGCTCCTCGAGCAGCAGCACCCATCATGGCGGACATGCAATACTCCATCCCGTGGAATCCGGGGGGCGGAGGGACGTTCGGCTAGAGGTGAAGCAACGGGGACTCGACTCGGACTCGTGGCTAGCGAACAAGATGGGCGACCAGATGCTTGCGCTCGCGCATCCGGTGCCGCCGGTGTGCGCACGACACGGTGAACCCGAAGTCGAACGAAAGCCTAGGACGCTCGTCTCCATGCCAACGAAGCCCAAGCATGCACTTCCGGTGTGGCGGCGAAATCTCATTGCGACACCAAGCTTGCTCGAGGACACGCTCCGAGCCCCGACGACCGTGTACACCGTGGGATTGGATTGGCCTTCATGCGCTCGCTGTATCAAACTGAAGAAACGTTGGAACACAGCGGCGCTGGTCATGTTCGTTACCGCCCTCATCATGGGAATTGTCCCCATTCTGCTTGCCTTGCAGGGAATCCGGGGTGGAGTGGGAATGTCGTTCGTGTTTGTCGGATCACTTGTTCCGTTGTTCTTCGCACTGAAACTGAACCAGTTCGCAGATTTGAACGGAGGCCCGTTAGCCGACATGGTCGGCGGCGCCAAGGTTGCTCCAGATGGCTCGGCTGTCATCGTTTGCCACGCGCATACGGAATTCGTGCGTCAGGCTACGCATCAGTAGTTGGGATAGACGGAACCTCGACCGAGGTGTAGCACCGTTCTGAGCAGGCACCCGAACTACGCGGATGATGGCGCTACCTTGTCCGCAACCGCGGTCTCATAGCCGCACACCCGTGACACGAGACACCTTCGTAGCCGCGGTACAGCGAATGGTCGACGCCGTTGCCGCCAAGAAAGTCTCTACAGCAGCGACCATTTCGCATCATGCAAACGTATTGACGAGCATCGCTGAGCGTTTTCTGGAACGGGCCCCACGCAACCTCCGTCGATGCCCTGCGTCGCCGTTCCGAATAGGCGTTCGCGGAGTCACGCGACATGGTAGTCGTGGTGCCTGTCGGCCCGGTCTTTGTGTCGACACACTCATGCATAGGAGCTGTGGCACTCCACCCGCCCATGCGGATGGAGTGCCACAGTAGTAGACCCCGAACTTATTTGGCGTTGTTCAGGATCAGGTACTGCGCGGAGATCCGCTGGTCGATCTGCTCTTTGGGGCCAGATGTGGACTGGCCCACGTACCGGCCGTTGGCCACCCAGCAGGCATTGCTCCCGCCATTCGTCGTGCATTGCGCCTCGGGTAGGCCGATCGGGGACGCGGCCTTCGTCCAGCCTTGATCGAGATTGGCGGCAACGAGTCCTTCTACGAGTTTCTGTGCCGACTCGGGTGATCCGGATCGGTAGACGGTCGAGTCGTATACGGCGATGCGGTCGGTGTTGGTGTCGTTGAGTAGCGTGTAGAGGCGGGAGGCGTCAGTGACCTGGTCGTTCGCGAGTTGCGCGAAACCGCGCGCACCGTAGACCGCCATCTCCTTGTCGGCCAGGGATCCTCCGTCGCGTGGCACGGTGTAGATCAGTACATCGTCCTGGTCGATCTTGATGTCCTCGATCTGCTCGACCGGCGTTGCGGGGAACCGGTCGATCAACGGTTCTTGTAGTTCGAGGGCCTGCGCGATCGTCCGCGCGGTGGCATCCTTTTCTGCGACCGGCACCCACGCCGAGGAGAACAACAGGTAGTTGCCGTGTGCGGTGAAACCCTGTACGGACACAACAGGTTGCTCAGTCCTCCAGTCAGTCGACTCCCTGCTTGACACATAAGTGTTCGGCAGAATTGCGATCTTCTCCTCCATACGGGTGTTGTCCCCGTCGGCGTCGGGGGTTATCAGACTGGTGTGGACCCGTTCGGCGGCCGAGGCCGCCGCCGCGGCGTCGGTGAGGCGCAGGACCATCTGGGAAAACTCCCGCTCCCCATCCGGCGTCTTCGCGGAGGTCTTGTAGCCGGCGACCAGTGCTTCACCCATGATGGCGGCCGCTTCATCGGAGAAGGTGGACTCGAGATCCTTGCCGGTGCTCAACGGACGCGAGGAGCCGAACGACTCAGTCAGCTCAGGGTCGACCTCGAACGGTAAGATGACGAACTCGGCGAGCCGTTGGCTTTCGATCGCGGCGGCCTTGGCCGAGTCGGCGGTGCCGTATGGGGGCTGCGGAATCGTCGGGAAGTCTCCGGTGTCCAGCGCAGCGCTGCCCGCGCCTGCAGTAGAGGGTGCAACGTCGCCTCCGGTAGCGTCGGCTTCCTGATCGCCGCATCCCGCCAGCAGGATCCCGGCGGCAACTGCACCGGCGGCCGCGCGCACAACTTTGGTCGTTCTCACCTGCGTATTTCCTTTCCTGCGAGTGTCACCGCACGGCAGCGGTGTGTCGCTGGTAAATATGTCGTCCCCGGTTCGATGCCCCCGGAGCGTAGAAAGTTCCCGGTGTGACTTGTCAGGATCATCTGTGACGGCATGGAGTACCGCCACGGCAAGGCGTAGATCGACGAGATCCCCGCGGCCTACAAGACGATCGACGTGGTGATGGAAAACGCATCCGGCCAAGTCACGTCCTGCATGAACTGCGCCAGTTCCTGAACGTCAAGGGACAGTGAGGATTGGAGTTCGACACTGAAGAATCGGATGCTTGTTGTCAGTGAGATTGTTAGCCAGGTCACATCAAAGGTGCGGAACATTCCTGCGCTGGGGCGCATCGAACCGAAGACGATTCCCCGCCTCGGCGGCATCTACCCGGTCACGGGCACGCAGCCATCGTTCGACTACCGCTGCCGTGCACAGTGCCACACGATGCAGGAAAGGTAGACCATGAAAAAGCTTCACCGACCGATCTACGCGGCTACGGCCATCGCCATGGCGATGACCCTGGCAGGATGCGGATCAGCCGAAGGTTCATCCGACCCCACCGGCGGTAGCGGCATGGATGCACCTCAACTCGACCCCGGCGCGTTCCCCACTACAGCACAACCCGAATCGGGCCCGGTCGCCGACGAGACGGAGGGCCGGAAGGTAGAGGGGATCCGGATGGCCCAGTACGTGTCCCTGCCGGCAGAGATCGACGCATCGCTGGTCGAGCAGAACTTCGTCACAGCACTCGACGGCACCGATACCTCGCTCACCGAGGCCATGTACATCTCCGATGACGGTGCACGCGCGGTCGCCGAGAAGGGTCTGGTCGCCGGGTACACCACCTCCGGGAACGTGACCACCATGATTCCCGACCCCGACGGTGGCCCCGAGATCGTCAACCCGGACATGCGTACCGTCAGCCACGGGGTGTTCCGGTTCACCGATGCCGCCGCGGCGACCGCTGGCGCGCAGGCGATGCACGCCGCGATGCTCGAGCCTTACGAGCCAGTCGGCCCGGGCGAAATCGGCCAGATCAGCGTGATGCCGAACTCTCTCGTCGTTCACCGATCGGAGGAGGAATTCGGCGTACTCAAGGACACGCTCCAGGCGATCACGGTGCACGGAAACTACGTGATCTCCACCCAGGCGGATGCTCCCGCCGAACACGCCGAGTGGAATGCGAAAGCCGTCGCAAACGCTCTCGCCGTGCAAGAACCGCTGATCGACCAGTTCGAACCCACACCACTCGACAAGATCGACGAGCTTCCCGCCGACCCCACCGGGCTGCTCCGATACACGATCCCCGAACCTGAGGACACGAAGTACCCGCAGCCCGACGTCATGGTCCTCGGCGCGCGCGGCTATGAGCACGAGAGCGCCGGCAGCACGAACAACATCGAAGAATTGGCGGAGGCCAACTTCGTCGCGGCGGCACTCGATCGCACCACCGTGATGCGCACTGCCAGTAACGATGATGCGAAGACGCTCGCGGCATTGACCCTCGACGAGTACAAGACAGATGGGTATACGGTTACCGATTCACCCGCCGGGCTGCCGGAGGTGCCGTGCTACCTCAGCGAAGAAGTCAGTGGTGACTACATCGAGTGCGTTCTGACACGCGGACCGTTCGTCGCGATCGCTTCCAGCCAGAACGATGCCACTGAAGCCCATCAACTCGCCGCCGCCCAGTACATGATCCTCGGCGACGCTCGATAGCTGACACCGGCGGGGGTCGACGACACGTCAACCCCCGCCACTCATCACCCGACACCTGCAATCAGCGGTTTCGCCATACTCGATCAATGCCGTAACGCGGTGTCGGTGGCGGTGTGGTCGCCCGCTAATGTCTACGCGGCGATGACCGGTTTCTTCGCGTCCGCACCGAACTCGGCGGGGTGTGAAGTCACTACCCAGGGGAGATCCATGGAAGGCACTGCCCAGCTTGCACAGAGCGCACCCACACCGGCCCCAGCCGCTGCCTCACCCGCACCGGCACGCCCTACCGGAACCCCGGAAGCACAGGCCAGGGCGGCGCTAGAGGCTGCGTCGAAGATCCTGCGCCCGTATGGGTTCGACGCGACCGCCGATCTCGCCGAACAGAAGGCCTCCCGCACCCAGCAGACCCGAACGGTCGTGGTGGTTGGTGAGGTCAAACGCGGTAAGAGTTCTCTGGTCAATGCGTTGGTCGGGCAGCGAGACGCCTCCCCGGTCGGGGTCGATGTCACCACTTCCACGACAATCAGTTTCGCGGCCGCCACCCCCGAGCATCCTGCCGGGACCGCTGAGCTCCTCTTCCCAGGCAAGTCCGAGCGGATTCCCCACCACGAGTTGTCCGACTGGGTCACCGTCGACGGCCGGCATGTCCGTGATGCCCGCGTTGAGACCCTCCCGACCCGGGCGATCGTTCCGGTCGAGCCCGGTGCACTCGGCGATGTCACCGTGATCGACACCCCCGGCATCGGTGGCCTCGACCCCTCCTACGCCCAGTTGGCAGTGCATTCAGCACAGCAAGCCTGCGTGCTCGTCGTCGTGTGCGATGCCACCACTCCCTTGACTGCACCGGAGATGGCGTTCATCAACGACGCCGCGGCCGCCGTGGACTCGGTGGTGCTCGCGGTGACAAAGACGGACAAGAACCTGCGACGGTGGGAACCGATCGTCGAGGAGAACCGGAAGCTGCTGCGCAAACACCTACAACGCAGCGTCCCCGTGGTCGGAGTGTCGAGCCTGCGGGCCGTGGCCGCCGCCGAGATGCCACCGGGTCAAGAGCGGGAGCGGGCCGAGCAGGCGTCGGGGATCACCGCACTGCGGGCCGAAATCCTCGGGCGCCTCGACATGGCCGAGCACCTGCCCGCGGTGGATGGATTGCGAACCGCGCTCGGTGGGATGCGGAAGATACTCGACAAGATCGGCACCGAACTCGCCGCTGTCGAGAACGGCGAAAACGCCGTCCCGGATCTGACCGCGGAACTCGAGAAGCTGCAATCACTCAAGGACCATTCCCAACAGTGGGAGCAGTACCTTCAGCGGGATCTGACTCTGATCCGGCAGAAGGCCGTCGACGAACTCGATCGAGGCCTCGACGAGATCCGCACCAAGTGGACGAACCGGGTCAACAAGAGCGGGATGGAGGTGCTGCGCCGCAACCCGCAGAAGTTCACCGCAGAGATGGAAACCGACCTGCACCGAGCGATGGCGGCGTCGATGGATCTGTTCTTCGAGCAGCTGTACACCGTGATCGTCAACCCCCGCTTCGACTCCGAAGTCGTGTGGAACGAGATCTACCAGCAGATCATGGCGACCATCTCGGACCGGCGGATCGAAACGGCACAGGTCGGCACCAAGCGGCAAGGCTTGCTCGACCCGTCCATGCTGACCATGGGGGTCATGGGATCGTCGATGCTCGGCGGTCTGATCGGGGTATCGAGCATCGTCGGCGTCGGGGTGGTGGTGGGTGCTGTATGGGTCGGTGTCAACCTGGGCTTTCGTGCGATGCGGTCGGGGAAGGCGAATCTTCTGACCTGGCTTCGGGAGACCATCGGCACCACCAAGACGACAACGGCCCGGCTTCTCGAGAGCGCCACCGCACTCAGCCGCCCGGAGATCGTGATCCGCTACCGCGAGCACCTGCGCACCCGCATGGAAGAGCTGCAGAAGCAGATCACCGACGCAAAGGAAACCGCGCGCCAGGATTCGGCCACACGGGAGAAGAACATCAAGCGGCTCAACAACAATCAACGTGTGGTCACCGCACGCAGCGCGGAAATCGAGAACATCATCACGCGGCTCACATCATCTCAGGGGGAGTAACCAGATGGAACTTGTTCTCGCGGTGGGGTTGATCTGCCTGCTCCTCGGACTGGCAGCCGGGTGGGCCCTGCGCACACTCAATGCACCCCGGCCCGCACCCGCCACAGTTCTCCCGCCCGCCACTCCGCCACAGGGCACCGAGGTCGACACCAAACCACCCGCTGAGCCGACGTCAGCCGCCCCGGACACCCGGATGTCGGGCGGTCAGCTCGAGAAGCAACTCGTGCAGGCGCTGATCTCTCTACACGACCTCACCGAGGCCGCTTCGTTGCGCACGCAGATCACCGAAGACCTCGCCCGCGCCGGAGTCTGCCTCATCGATGCCCGCGCCGGCGCCGGATTCGACCCCGCCCTGCATCGCGCCGTCGATACCTCCACCGCCGGGGCTCCCGGTGACACCGATACCATCGCCCGGCAATTGCGGCCCGGCTGGATCACTGGAAACACCGTCCTCCGGTACGCCGAGGTGGCCGTTTACGCTGCGCCGAAGACCATCAAAACGGAGGTGTGATGTCCACGCCCACAACACCTCTCGACCCAGTCCGCGCGAGTCTCGACCGGAGCCTGCACGCCCTCGCCGGGCTCGGCGGAGATCTGGTCGCCCACGCCAACCGGATCGGTGCGATCCTGTGGTCACCGCCGCGCGTGGTCATCGTCGGGCGCCTCAAGGCCGGAAAATCCACACTCGTCAACGCCCTGATCGGTGCACCCGTCGCCGAAACCGCAGCACTCGAGGCCACCCGTCTCGTCGCCGTTTACCAAGACGGCGCCCCGTCACGGGCCGAAGTGGTCGGCCTCGACGGCACCCGCCGTCCCATCGACCTGGTTCGCGGTCAGCCCGCCGACCTCGGTGTGCCCGCCACCGACATCGCCTACCTCCACCGCTACCTCCCATCGGCGGCGATCCGCGACTTCACCCTGATCGACACTCCCGGCCTGGCAACCCTGACCGCCGAGAACGAGTCCGCCACGCGGCGGGTGTTGATCGACGGTTACGAACAGACCCGAACCGCATCCGTCGACGCCGACGCCGCGGTATTCCTCTTCGATTCCACGCCCCGTGCCGACGAAGTCGCCTTCCTCAAAGAACTCGGGTTCACCCCACTGAACACCCTCGGGGTCCTCTCCCGCGCCGATGGCTTCGCGGAAGGCGCACTCGGGCAACGTGATCCGATCGAGTACGCGCACCAGCACGCCCGCACCCTCGCCGCACGGCTGGCGGACACCGTGATGACCGTTGTCCCAATATCCGGTCTGATGGCAGAAACCAGCCACACCGGTGCCCTGACCGAGGCCGATGCCCGCACCCTCACCGAACTCGCCGGCTTCGCCCCGTTCGACCTGATCGATCTCCTCGAATCCGAGGACACCCGCCGGCTCACCACCGGGCAGCGGGACCGGCTCGTCGACCTGCTCGGCGAATACGGCATCATCCACGGGCGCCAGATCGCGGGCCGCGGTGCTGCGGCACTGAATGAGTGGCTCGCCGACAACTCCGGCATACGCCCTCTGCGCCAGATCCTGCACACCTCGTTGGCCGAATTCGCCTCCGTGCACCGCGCCCAGCGGATCCTCCTCGAACTCGAGAACCTCGCCTACAGTCACCCTTCACGCGATCAGATTCGCACCATCGTCGACCAGGTCCGTGACGACCCTGCCATGCGACAGGTCGTTCTGTTCGGGGCACTGCGCAGCATGCTCGAAGCCGACCCACGTTCGCCCGTCACCACCGAACTGCGCCGGCTCCTCCAAGGCGGAACCATGGCTGAGAAACTCGGGCTGCCAGCGGACACTCCTCCGCATCAGTGTCAGGCCGAGGCCCGTACGAAACTGTCCTGGGCGCACGGGCAGGCACTGTCGACGATGACCGCCGCCGAAGACGACGCCTTGGTCACCCTCATCCGTACCTACAACGACATGAGTCACTGACACTGCACTCGGCCTGACACGCCCGCGACCAACGACGCGGTGCCTGGGTCTGGGCGATGTGCCGGTTGTCTACCGCTCGGTGACCCAGCCGATTCGGTTCTTGTTGAGGTAGCCGAAGAGATGGTTACCGAGGACGACGTACTCGCCGGACTGTTCGGGGTCGTCGAAACACACAGGCCCGGAGACTGGGGAACCGCCGGCGGCGATTTGGCCGGATTCGAGTTCCTCGATGCCGGAACCGAATGAGGAACTACGACCGAACCCTGCAGGGTCCTGCAACTGGAAATCTAGGCTGCTCGGTACCCGCACCGACTCGTCGCCGTCGTTTGTCACCGTGATTTCGGCGCAGAGGAATTGCTCGGAGTCCCTGTACCCACCGGTGCGAGTTTCGATTGGCCCGACGGTGATGGAGACGCCGCCGCGTTCGACGGTGGCACCGATCGGGGCCCCGATGTCGTCCGCTTGTCTCCCGGTGAAATCGACGTCGGAGGGTGCGGGTGAACCATTTTGGGTGACCTGGATACTGTCACCGAAGAAGTCGAAGCCCCCGGTGATCCTCAGGCCCAGCAGGACAGTGAGGACCACGAAGGCACCGAGGCCGAGATACAGGCCTGTGCGAGTGCTCTTCACCGGTTGGGGGTGTTGGCTGTATCCGTGGTGGGCCGTGGGCTGCCCCTCCATCGAGGGAGCTTCGCCGTACGACGAGTGGTGCTGCGGGGAGTAGGGGTTCGGAGACGTCATGGCCGGGTCCTCACTTGTGCTGGTGCCGCCGTGAGCAGGGTACGGCGCCGTTCTTCTGTACTGGATCGTTGGAGTCGTCGGCGTACAAGAATGTTCCCGGAAAGAAATCTCGACAGTCCGATCTGTAGCCGCCCGCCCTGGATTCGGTGAATGTTCGACAGGGTGGAATGATGCGACGCGGTTCGCGTCATCGGGGTGTGGACCTCGACTGTGCTGGACGGATCTGGGGGGGGAGCGGGCGATGTCTACGTCGTGGCTGTTGGGACTTGATTTCGGCACGGCGGATACTGCGGCCGCGGCAATGGAGTCGGGTTCGCCGTCAGCGTCGACCGTGCGACTCTCCAGCGATGGCCCGGCCATGTCGTCGGCGGTGTTCGTCGAATCTCCGAACGCCATCACCGCCGGCCAGACTGCAGTCGACGCGGCCGAGCGCAACCCGAGCGGCTGGACACCGACCCCCAAACGTTCAGTGGGGCTGCACGCGGTGTCGATCAACGGCTACGACGTCGAACCGGTTCGTCTTGTCACCGCGGTCCTCGGTGAGGCGGTCAACCGTGCCACTACTGCGCGCGCGGCACAGGCACAGCCGGGGCGGACGGAACTGCCCAGCCAGTTGATCCTCACCCACCCCGAGGACTGGGCAGCCGACGAGGTCCGGGTGCTCCATGACGCCGCCACGGCCCTCGGGTTCACCCCAAACTCGATCCGGACGATCTCCGAACCGCGCGCCACCGCACACCACTGCGTACCTGCGGACATTGCGGCCGGCACACGGGTTGGCGTGTTCGACCTGGGAGCAGGAACCCTGGATGTCACCGTCCTCGAGGCGGACGGCTACGGTAGGTTCAATGTTCTTGCCGCCCGGCGCGATCACGCACTCGGTGGTATCGCCTTCGATGCAGCGATCCGCGGATGGGTGGACATACGGCTCGCCAGTGAGAACCCTCAGCTGCTGACCCACCTCCGGGAAACGTCTCCCGCCGGCGACCTGCGGCATCTCGACGACTCGATCCGCCGTGCCAAGGAACTGCTCTCGACGGAGCCAACTGCGACGATCACCGTCACCGGTGCCGGACATCACCAGAACATCGAACTCACCCGCAACGTCTTTCATTCACTGATCGACGAGATGATCACCCGTGGTGTGGGCCTGTTCGAGCAGGTACTGGGCGATGCCGGTGTACGCGGATCCGACCTGCACACCGTCTATCTGACGGGTGGGTGCTCCCGCATCCAGCTTGTGTACCAACGTCTTTCGCCTATCGCATCGGTCATCACGGTCGACGATCCGAAGACGGTCGTCGCCCGCGGCGCCCTCACGGCGGCCACGGTCGGCGCGGTCGACACCGCACCGACCGTGAACGATCACACCTCCCCGGCCTGGTCGCCGCCCGTCGCTGCAGAGCCCCGACCCACCGAACTCTCCGGCCGGAAGAAGGTGTGGGCGGGCATCGCAGTAGCCGCCGTCATACTCGTTGCCGGTGGCGGGCTGGTGTTGAACCAGACCGTATTCTCCGGTGACGCCGACGCCGTGACAGGAGGGTCACCGGCCGCGGCTGCCGGTTCCGATACGGTACCCGGGCTGGCGGCGAGCGCTGATCCGGCCGCCGATGAAAAGGCGATCCGGGAGCTCACTGCCGCCTACGCCCGGGAGGTGCCCGGTGCCGGAGCAGATGTCGTCAACTCCTTCCGGTGCGCGGAGAAACAGGTCACCCCGAACCAGGTGGTGCCCGATCCCGGGGAGAAGTTGGCGATCGACGAGATCATCTCCGTCGCTACCCACGGCGACACGGCCAATGCCCGCGTACGAGTGACCCAAACCCTGTCCGGAACCGAGCCGATCACGTCGACTCACATATTCTCCTACACCCGCGAGGACGGCGGATGGAAGATTTGCGGCATCACCGACCAATGAGACCAATGATCGTGTGCACGCCCTGGTGTCGGGAACTTCCAACACACGATGTGCATCTCACAGTCCAGACAGCCGCGACATCCGAGTGAAGGAGTACCACCGAGATGAATACCACGGGCCCGCCTACCCCGCCTACCCCGCCTGGGTGCCCGGATCCGCGACTGCATGGCATGATGCTCGCGCGCCGCACCCACCGAGAGAGCACTGCGTGGCGCGCACAAGCACAATCGGGAACTGAGGGGGGACATGTCTACGCCTGAGTGGCTTCTGGGTATCGACTTCGGCACGTCAAACACGGCTGCGGCCCATACCGGTGCGGTCAGTGGGTCTGTCGAAGCACTTCCGCTGACCCATCAGGGCAATCTGATGCCCTCTGCGGTCTTCGTCGAGTCACCGGACTCGATCACAGTCGGTGACGTCGCGATCAACCAGGCTGAACGCAACCCTGCGGCCTTTCTGCCCTCGCCCAAGCGGGTGATTCGGCAGGGAATGGTGACCGTCAATTCCTACGATCTGCCCGCGTCGGTGCCCGTTGCTGCCGTCCTGCAGAACGTGATGGGGCGGGCGATCGGGGCGCATGGTGGGCAACCACCTGCTCAGCTGGTCCTGACCCACCCGGAGGCTTGGTCGCCGCGGGAGATCCAAGTACTTGTCGATGCCGCCGGCACTCTCGGACTCGACCCGGCGAACGTGCAGACGGTGTCCGAGCCGCGCGCTGCGGCGCACTACTACACGCGCACCAATACCCTCGCACCGGGCGCGAAGATCGCGGTGTTCGACTTCGGTGGCGGCACCCTCGATGTGGCGGTCCTCGCCGCCAACGACGAGGGCTCTTTCGACGTCCTCGCCGCTCGCGGTGACAACGGGTTGGGAGGCAAGAACTTCGACGCATTCCTCCGCCGTTGGGTCGACGAGCAACTCGAGGGACGCAACCCCGAACTACTGACCTACCTGCGGCAATCGGCACCCGTCGGGGTGCGGCACAATCTCGACGACTCGATCCGTCGCGCCAAGGAACTTCTCTCCGAGTCACCGTCCGCGACGATCACGGTGGCCGGGGGCGGATTCCACGAAACTTTCCAGATCACTCGCGACGAGTTCGAGGAGCTTATCTCCGCTCCCCTCGACAAGGCGGTGAACCTCACCCGGGCCACCCTAGCCGACGCGCAGATCACCGACCCGTCACAGCTCGAGGCGCTGTATCTGACCGGTGGCTCCTCCCGGATCCCGCTCGTGCACGAGCGGCTCAAGCCACTCGGACCCATTGCCACGCTCGATGATCCGAAAACTGTCGTTGCGCAGGGCGCGCTCGCTGCAGCAGCACCTGTGCTGCGGGGACTGCCCGCACAGAATGCGCCCGCACATCCACAGAGCCCGGTGGCGGCTTACGGCGGGCCGAACGTGCAGGCGCCACCGCAGTACGGGCAACCTGCTGCTTACGGTCAAATCCCCGGGCCGGCCTTCGGCCAGCCGCCTCAGTTCGGCGGGCCCGGCCAGGGCGCACCAACGCAGAATCCGGTCCCCCGAGCTCACCCTGTCACGTCGCATCCAGGAGGTCCAGCAACAGAGTGGCCGGCACCGCCGGCTGCGCCGGACTCCACGCCGTCTGCAGCAAAGGGGAAGAGTAAGTGGGTGATCGCCGGGTCCGCCGCCGTGGCATTGGTCGCCATCGTCACGATCGCGTCGACCGTGCTGCTCACGGGCGGGAGCAATGACACCGCCGACGCGGGCACCGATGGCATCTCCAACAGCGCCCAACAGGCCGACGACGCGCAGGGGTTGTCCGGTGACGACACACCATCGGTCGCCCTAACCCAGGAACAGGTCTTGGCCACACTGCCCGCCCCATTGAGCAGAGATCTTGAGGACTGCAAGAAGATCGGGTTCACCGATAACGACGGTCTCCAGATCCAATGCACCATCAAGAAGGGCAGCAACCTCACCACGGGCGTCACCGACGGCGTCTTCGACAGCATCATCGTCTCCGTCGACAAGGCAGCCGCGAAGAAAACCGTCCTGGCTATCCGCCAGGGATTCCAGAAAAACACTGCCGTAGCGGAGAACGTGATCGTCGAAAACACCGCGCGGACCGCGGCCGCGCACATTTCGGGCCCGTATTCGCCTGACTACTCCATCTACTACGCCAACAACGCGAACGGGGTAAAGGCCTCCTTCTCCGGCGCGACGAGCGTCGAGACCGCAAGAGTATTCCTCTCCCGTGCCGGCCTGCTGAACTGACTCGACGTCAGACCCTTCGAGGCCATGCTGCGTCCGCGTCACCGCTCGAGAGGTGACGCGGACGTTCGTCATCCTGTTCGAAAGTAGTTCGGCGACTGCGGGAACTTTTTCAGCGGCGCCCGCATCTCACTTATACGAGCAGGGAGATCGGCTCCCTCTTACCGGACCGACAAGGATGACGAAGATGACGAACCCCTCCAACGACGGCCCTACCCTCGCTGACGTCGAGGCGCAGATCGATGACCTGTTCGGCAACGATGGCACCACTGCGACGTCTGAGAATCTGACCGGGTCCCCGGAGGACGCCACCTTCACCTCCGGCTCCCCGGAGGTAGAACTCGAACCCGAGGGTGGTGACAGTGACTTCTACCGTTCCGCCCGCGACCTCGATGGTGACGGGCATACCGACACCGTCCACTCGAACGCTTTTGGTATCGACCAGATCGAGCACCTCGATACCGACGGCAACGTGACCACCGTAGAGCTCGACATGGACGGCAACGGCACCTACGAGTCCGTGGTTCAATCGGAGGCCGATGGCAGCAGTCGAGTTCACCTCGATATGGATGACGACGGAAACGTTGATTTCACAAGCCATTTCGACGCGCAGGACAACCTGGTGCAGGACGATATCGTCGTCGACGGCATCGTCCGCGAGTCCCACCGCGACACCGATGGCGACGGGACCCTCGAGACCACCATGGTGGACACCACCGGGAACGGACAGTTCGACACCGCCGTCATCGACAGCGATGGCGACGACATCCCCAACACGGTCGTTGTCGACACCAACGGCGACGGAATGGTCGACCTGCAGATGGAGGACACCACCAACGACGGTGTCCTCAACGAGATCACCTACAGCTCCGGCGCTGAAGACTTCGGAGCCGTCGACGAGCCCTTCGCCGCCGACGACCTCGTCTGATCCGTCCGGTCTCCCGCTGCCGTACACCCCGCGAGATCGTCGGTGTGTACGGCAGCGGCCGCTCCTAATCCCTTGTTTGGACTCACAGAGAGATCGATTCGATGGACGACACCATTTCCGACCTCGAGGACCGCAACGCCGCCCTCTGGGGTCCTGGTTCCGACCTCGGGGAGGCCCCGCTGAGTCCGGGATTCTTCGACGAGCCGTCCCCCGATTTGCCCGAGGACACTTTCTCTGACGTCCCGTCGGACGACGCTGCTCCACTCGCGCCTGCCTCAGATCTGCCAGCCGCTCCTTCTGAGCCGGATCTGTCGGCGATGCCTGCCCCCGAGCCCGAACCGGAACTCGCCCCCTACTCCGAACCCGAGACCGACCCCGACGACGGTGTCTCCGGCAACCCGGAACAGTGGACCACCAATTGGTTTTTCCAGGAACTCGACGGGTACTGCGGGCCGTCCAGTGCCGCGCAACTCGTCTCCGAGTACACCGGCCTCGACATCACCGATCCCCAGCAACTGATGGACCGGGCCATGGCACTCGGCCTGATGGCCAACGACGATCCCTCGCAGGGGATGACGCTGCCGAACCTGGAAATCCTCCTCGAAGATCAGGGAGTGCCCAGCCACATCGAGAACAGTTCCCTCGACGACCTGAAATCCAAGCTCGAAGACGGGTACGGCGTCATCGCAATGGTCGACTCCGGAGAGATCTGGACACCCACGGGGGAGACCGTCGAGGACGATCTACCGGATCACTTCCTCGTTGTCGCCGGCATCGACGAAGCCCGCGGTGTAGTCATCCTGTCCGATCCGGGAAGCCCCAACGGCAACCAGCTCGAGGTGCCGATCGCCCAATTCGAAGGAGCCTGGCAGGACTCCGGATACCAGATGCTCGTCGCCGACGAGATCGACCCAGACCTCGCCCCGCGTGAGACCACACCTGATCCGACGGCCATGGCCCTCGATCACCGTCCGTGGGCCATGCTGCCATTGTGAGCGAAGGCGACACGGCGCAATGTCATGGACACTGACATGGCGGCCCCGAACAACGGGATCCGCAACCCGTTGTCGTCGGCGTGGGAACATTTCTGTTCACTCTGGCATCCAACACTCGAAACGCCGGATGCCACCGGTACCGAACTGAGTAGGGAAGAGGTGCGGAGCGATGGAGGACCATGATTCCGTCCTGGAGTCGTTGGGCCTGACGGCCGAGAACACACCGGTACCGGAGCATATCTGGAACCACGCGCTCGAGGTTGCGCTCGACCCACAGACCCCCGAGATCGACGACTCCCTCGTCCCGGAGATGGACGACGCCCCCGTCGTCGCCGAGGACGAGTTGATCCTCGATCTCGACGATTCAGACGACGGCAGTGTCGATCTCGGTGACGACACTCCAGCCGGAGACTGGGGCGACGACCTCGCCCCGCACATCGATCCGAGCCTCCCCGACGACGTGCCGGCTGACACCGAGGATCAGCTGCCCGTTCTCGAGATGCCCAATCACGATTTAGGGCACGAGAGCTTCTGACCTGCGCGCACCGGCAAATGGTCAGCGGCTCCGACACCGATCCTCGAAGACGGCCTCCTGGGCTCCGCCGACCATGAAAAGCGGGCACGCGGGACCCCGGATTCAAGGCGGGTACGATCACACGGCACTTGACAGAAGCGACGCAACACGATGCCCCGGGGGAACAACTGATGGACGATGCTGAGCTGATTCTGCGGTGCCGAAACGGTGATCAGGACGCCTTCGCCGAGTTGGTTGGCCGGTACCGGAACAACGTCTGGGGTGTGTGCCTGCAGATCACCGGCAACCAGTTCGACGCCGAAGATGCACTCCAGGAAACCCTGACCGCAGCCTGGCGGAACCTCGACAAGTTCCGCGGCGAGTCCCGATTCAACACTTGGCTACACCGTATCGCGGCCAACGCCGCCCTCACTGCTGTGCGCCGCAGGCACGACATCAGCAGCCTCGGCGCCGGAGACGACGAAATCGAACTCCAACTCGAAGACCCCGCCCCTCGCGTCGATGACCGCGTGACCACAGTCGACGCCGTCCGCCGCGCACTCGCCGAAGTACCCGAAGACTTCCGCGTCGCTATCGTCCTGCGCGAGTTCGCATCCCTGACGTACGCCGACATTGCCGAACATCAGGGCGTAAGCGTCCAAACCGTCAAGACTCGAATACACCGCGCCCGGACCCAACTCGTCAAACTCCTCGCGCCCGTAACCTGACAGCCCGAGAGAGTAGCCGGTAATCAGTGAGTGTCAGCGATCACCCCGAACCATAGTTATATGTAACATCCGTGCCGACCTACCTCGAAGCACGCATCAATCGAGGGGAAATTCTTCTCCGGCTGCGATATTCGTCGTGCGGTCGAGGCGCACCGAGGGGTCCCGCTTCCAGCGGCACGGCATCTGAATCGGTGGCTTGATCGTCAGCCGGATCGTCGAGTCGGCGCCCACGGGCAGGCCGGTTGGTGGTCGTGTCAAGTTGCTACGTTGCCGCCATCTGGCGTGCAGTTCGAGACTTCGCCCGCGAGCGGGATTTCGGATATTGATCCCGGCCCGAGCGCTGAGTACGCTCGGCATGGATGACCTGCAGGAGTTCGATCGGCTGGGGCCACGATTGACCCCGGATCCGTGGAAGACGTACACCGATCGACTCACCCTCGACGGGGCTGAGGAGGATGTCTTGCCGGGCTTCATCGAGTGCGCCGACTGGATGCCTGCATTCGGTTTCTTCCGCAAAGGGCTGCATCGAACGGCTAGCCCACCCTGGAGATCTCGGCTGGGCGCGCGGCCATGCTCACCGTGCCCGAACATCTCACCAAGATCCGGTTCGATCTGATCTGACGACACCCAAGGAGTGCATTGTGGAATTTCTGGTTCGAATCAATACAGATCTGCCCATGGACATGGCGTCCGAGGAACGCGAGCAACTGAGCACGCGCGAGCGGGACAGAACCGTTGAACTTCGTGCTGAGGGCACCTTGAAAAGACTGTGGCGGGTACCTGGACGTCGGGAGTTGGTGAGTCTGTGGGAGGCGAAGGACCCGACGGTCCTCCACGACGCACTGGCGTCGCTGCCATTGTTTCCCTGGTTGGACATCGACGTCGAGCCACTCGCTACTCATCCATCGGAGCGATGACCACGAAGGCCTTCGGTAGTTCTTCAGCCCGCGAATCCGCAAAGGGTGAGCGTGGGCCGGGCATTGCGAAGCGGCCGCATGTCAAAGAGCGTCCGTAGTATTCTCGACCCCCACAGCCCGCGTCCCAAAGGTAGGGAAACCTCACGGGCGAAAGCGATCTCGGGGATTCGCTTGGGTAAGGCCATCGCTTCGGTGGTCGACAGGTGGAAGGGCATCTGCGGAGCGGTGTAGTTTCGGCTGACGCGCAATCCTTTTATTGTCCTGTTGCTCAACCACTTCGGGATGGAATCGAACATCATCCGTCCGCCCGGGAAACGTCGCGCGCAGTCGGTAATCAGCCCCAACGACTCCTCGGTCGGCAGGTACATCAGTAGACCCTCGGCGGTGATGAAGACCCCGCGGTCGGGATTCACGTAGTCCATCCACGTGCGATCGAGCGCCGAGATCGCCAACGTCGTGACGTTCGGCTCGGACGGCAAGAGCCGCTCGCGCAAATCCACCACCTCGGGAAGGTCAACCGACAGCCACCGCACCTCGTCGTCACCGATGCGCCAGTAGCTGGTTTGGAGTCCTTCACCGAGAGCGACAACCGTGGCCCCTGGGTGCGCCGCGAGAAACAAGCGAACCTCTATGTCGAAGGCGCGCGCCCGTAGCGCGTGGGATTGATCCGCTAGACCGAAATTTTCGTACGGATAGTCGATCGCCTCGTAGAGCTGCACACTCAGCGGATCTTCGAGCATCCCGTCCGGATGAGATGCCTCGACCGCACGGTTGCGCAACGTCCACATCATAGTTGCGGACACGCCGCCGAGAGCGGTCGCATCGACGCGATTCCCCCCATTTCCAGCCATGAATCATGGGTAGCCACATTTGGTGGTGATCAAACAAGAAATACTTGGTGGCCGTAGTCGATGGCAGGACAAGCACATCGAAGCTACATCACATTCCGCAGTCAAGGTTTGTCGTAAACCATTGCACGCGTTTACATGTCGTGCATCGAAACTTGCCGCGAGTAGTGTGGATTCGACCGCTACGCAGACTCGGTAACCAGAGAAGCGGAGGAGCCCCGACATGCCCAAGAAGATCATCCTCGACTGCGACCCAGGACACGACGACGCCATCGCGCTCCTGCTCGCTCACGGCAGCCCCGAAATCGAGCTGCTCGCCGTCACCACTGTCGCTGGCAATCAAACCCTGCCCAAGGTTACGCGGAACGCACTGGCCGTTGCCAGCGTCGCCGGAATCGTCGGCGTCCCGTTCGCGTCCGGTGCCGAGCGCCCACTCATTCGCGAGCTTTCGACTGCGCCGAGTATTCATGGCGAGTCCGGACTCGACGGCCCGGAACTGCCGAAGCCGACATTCGAACTCGACACCCGTCACGCCGTCGACCTCATCATCGACACGGTGATGAACCATGAGCACGGCACGGTGACGCTGGTGGCGACAGCATGCCTGACAAATCTTGCGCTGGCCGCGCGCAAGGAACCGAGAATTGTCGACCGGGTCCAGAAGGTCGTCCTGATGGGCGGTGGCATCCATGTCGGCAACCGGACCGCGGTTGCCGAGTTCAACATCATCGTCGACCCCGAGGCCGCGCAAATCGTATTCAGCGCCGGATGGTCGGTCGTCATGGTCGGCCTGGACCTCACTCACCAGGCCCGCACAACCCCAGAGGTCAGAGATGCCATAGCTGCTGTCGATACAGGGCCGGCACGCTTCGTCGGTGAGCTCCTGAAGTTCTACGGAGGCAGGTACAAGGCTGCGTGGGGTCTCGACGCTGCGCCGATGCATGATCCCTGCGCGGTGGCGCACGTCATCGACCCCACGATCGTCCGCGCAGTGCCGGTTCCGATCGCGATCGAAACCACCGGCACCCTCACCCTCGGCATGACGGTCGCGGATTTTCGCACGCCGGCGCCGGAGGGCTGCCCTACATCCGCCGCGCTCGAACTCGACTTCGATCGGTTCTGGGAACTAGTCGTCGACGCGCTGAAGCGGATCGGCGATCCAGCTAGTTGAGCAGTCCATTCGGTTGCAATAGGTAACGGCCCGGAGACGGCCCCGACGAGTAATCTAGAACACTTGTGGAAATACCGTAGGGGGGTATGGTAGTTCTTATAGTCGAAGCATCCACTTAGAGAGAGGCACGGTCCTATGAGCACTTCCACCGTCACCGCTACCGTCACCGTCACCGGCATGACCTGCGGTCATTGCGTGTCCTCGGTTCGCGAGGAGATCGGCTCCTTGAGCGGAGTCGTCTCCGTGGACGTCGACCTCGCCACCGGCAAGGTCGTCATCGACAGCACCGAACCTCTCGACCCGAGCGCCATCGCCGGTGCCGTCGAAGAGGCCGGCTACACAGTCACTGATCCCAGCGACGCGTAGGAGTCGCAATGAAATCCACAACCACCACCCCCGACACCGACCAGCAGGTCGAGCTCGCCATAACGGGAATGACCTGCGCATCGTGCGCGAACCGCATCGAGCGGAAGCTGAACAAGCTCGACGGCGTGACGGCCACCGTCAACTTCGCCACAGAGAAGGCCCGCGTCTCGGTCACCGACGACGTCTCAACCGCTGATCTCATCGCCACCGTCGAAGAGGCCGGCTACGGCGCGCAGCTGCCGAAGGTCGAGGTCGAGAAGGAATCCCCGGAACCGGTCGAGGACGAAACCACATCGGCGTTACGACAGCGGCTGATCATCTCGGCGGTCCTGAGCGTGCCGGTCATCGCGATGGCGATGATTCCCGCCCTGCAGTTCCCCAACTGGCAATGGCTCTCACTCACCCTCGCGGCTCCGGTCGTGGTGTGGGGGGCTTGGCCCTTCCACCAGGCAGCCTGGACGAATCTGCGGCACGGGGCCGCGACCATGGACACTCTGGTGTCGATGGGCACCCTGGCCGCGCTCGGCTGGTCGGTCTACGCATTGTTCTGGGGAACGGCCGGGATGACCGGGATGACCCACGCGTTCGAGTTCACCATCTCCCGCAACGACGGCTCGAGCAACATCTACTTCGAGGCGGCGGCCGGTATCACCACCTTCATTCTCGCGGGCAAGTACTTCGAAGCCCGCGCGAAGAGGCGTTCGGGAGCAGCGCTGCGCGCACTTCTCGAGCTCGGCGCCAAGGAGGTGTCGGTGCTGCGGGGCGGCGTCGAGGAAAAGATCGGCATCGATGAACTCGCCGTCGGTGACCTGTTCGTCGTGCGGCCCGGCGAGAAGATCGCCACCGACGGGGTCGTCGTCGAGGGGACGTCCGCGGTCGACGCGTCGATGCTCACCGGCGAGTCCGTTCCTGTCGAGGTGTCGCCCGACTCGGAGGTCGCCGGTGCGACCGTGAACGTCGGTGGCCGGATCATCGTGCGTGCCAAGAAGATCGGATCCGACACCCAGCTCGCGCAGATGGCACGGATGGTCGAAGAGGCTCAGACCGGTAAAGCCGAGGTTCAGCGTCTGGCCGACCGGATCTCGGGCATCTTCGTTCCGATCGTGATCCTCTTGTCGGCCGCGACGCTCGGCGTCTGGCTCGCTATCGGCGGTTCGGTTGCCGCCGCGTTCACGGCAGCTGTGGCCGTCTTGATCATCGCCTGCCCCTGCGCCCTGGGCCTCGCTACACCCACCGCGCTGATGGTGGGGACGGGCCGAGGCGCGCAACTGGGCATCCTGATCAAGGGCCCCGAAGTTCTCGAATCCACCCGGCGCGTCGACACCGTCGTCCTGGACAAGACCGGCACCGTTACCACCGGCACGATGTCTCTGATTGACGTCGTCGCTGCCGAGGGGCAGGACGTGAACGAGGTGCTCCGGTTCGCCGGCGCTTTGGAGAACGCGTCCGAGCACCCGATCGCCCGCGCGATCGCGAAGGGTGCCCGCGACCGTCTCGACGGCTCGGAACCCCTGCCGGAGGTGGATCAGTTCGCCAATCTCGAGGGCCTCGGCGTTCAGGGCGTGATAGACGGACACGCCGTGGTCGTGGGACGTCCGACGCTGCTGAGCGACTGGTCCCTGCACCTGTCGCCTGAACTAGAGGAGAACGTGCGCAACGCCGAGTCGGCCGGCAAGACCGTAGTCGGGATCGGCTGGGATGGCGCAGCCCGCGGCATCCTCGTAGTCGCCGACACCGTGAAGCCGACTTCACTCGAAGCGGTGTCCCAGTTCCGCCGACTCGGACTCACGCCGATCATGCTCACCGGCGACAACTCCTCCGCCGCGAGGACGATCGCAAACCAGGTGGGTATCGACGAGGTGGTCGCGGAGGTTCTGCCGAAGGACAAGGTGGACGTGATCACCCGATTGCAGTCCGAGGGCAAGGTGGTCGCGATGGTCGGTGACGGCGTCAACGACGCCGCGGCCCTCGCACAGGCCGATCTCGGTCTCGCGATGGGAACCGGCACAGACGTCGCAATCGAGGCAAGCGACCTCACTTTGGTCCGTGGTGATCTACGCGCGGCCGCGGACGCGATCCGGCTCTCACGTAAGACCCTGGGCACCATCAAGGGAAACTTGTTCTGGGCCTTCGCCTACAACATCTCAGCGTTGCCCCTGGCAGCAGCGGGCATGCTCAACCCCATGATTGCCGGGGCGGCAATGGCGTTCTCGTCGGTGTTCGTTGTAAGCAATAGTCTGCGCCTACGCCGATTCCGGTCGCTAACCTCACCGGGAGGAGGTAACTGACAATGACCGAACAAGCAAGCAGCAATCAATCAGGCATCGATGAGGCGGACTACGGATATTCCAGCGCCAAAGAGGACTACCTCAAGCGACTGCGTCGCATCGAGGGGCAGGCTCGCGGTCTGCAGCGGATGGTCGAGGACGACAAGTACTGCATCGACATCCTCACCCAGGTTTCCGCGATGACCAAGGCTTTGCAGGCCGTGGCGCTCGGTCTTCTCGAAGACCACATCAACAGCTGTGTGGTCAACGCCGCCGTCGCGGGCGGGCCTGAAAAGGACGAAAAGATCAAGGAAGCAACCGACGCGATCGCACGGCTCGTGCGTTCCTGAGACCGATTCCGGCGTCAATACTCGGGGGAGCAGGCATGTCTCACAATCATCACCAGCAGGTATCTCAGCTCGATACAGACCACGCCGGGCACGGCGGGCACGAGAACCACACCGGGCACGCCGGGCACGGCGGTGGGCACGCCGGGCACGGCGGTGGGCACGCCGGGCACGGCGACAAGCACGCCGGGCACGGTGCCCACGGCGAGGTGTTCCGGCAGAAGTTCTGGCTCAGCCTGGTGCTGTCGCTGCCGGTAGTCGTGTTCAGTCCCATGGTCGCCGACCTTTTCGGCTACTCCCTGCCCGACTTCCCTGGGGCATCGTGGATTCCGCCGGTACTCGGCACCGTGATCTTCATCTACGGCGGTTCACCGTTCCTCACCGGAGGCTGGCGCGAGCTGAAATCCCGGCAGCCCGGCATGATGCTGCTGATCGGGATGGCCATCTCCGTGGCGTTCTTGGCCTCGTGGGTGACAACGCTCGAACTCGGTGGATTCAACCTCGACTTCTGGTGGGAGCTAGCGCTTCTCATCGTCATCATGCTTCTCGGGCACTGGCTCGAGATGAGGGCGCTGGGCTCGGCGTCGGGCGCTCTGGATGCACTCGCGGCGCTGCTGCCCGACACTGCCGACAAGGTCACGGACGACGGCGTCACCGAAGTTCCGATCTCCGAGTTGTCCACCGGAGACCTGGTCCTGGTCCGGGCAGGCGGACGCATCCCCGCGGACGGCACCGTGGAGGACGGCCAGGCGGAGGTCGACGAGTCGATGATCACCGGCGAGTCGAACCCGGTGAGTCGGACCGTCGGGGACGCCGTCGTTGCAGGCACAGTGGCAACCGACAGCGCGTTGCGCATCTCCGTCGGCGCGGTCGGGGAGGACACCGCACTCGCCGGCATCAGGCGATTGGTGGCTGATGCGCAGGCGTCGTCGTCCCGGGCTCAGGCCCTTGCGGACCGCGCGGCGGCATTCCTGTTCTACTTCGCCACGACCGCGGGTATCCTCACGTTCCTCGTCTGGGCACTGACCGGCAACGTGGACGAGGCGGTCGTCCGGACTGTGACCGTCCTCGTGATCGCCTGCCCTCATGCGCTCGGCCTGGCGATACCACTCGTCATCGCCATCTCGACCGAGCGGGCGGCGAAAGCGGGTGTGCTGGTGAAGGACAGGCTGTCGCTCGAACGCATGCGCAACGTCGATGTCGTCCTGTTCGACAAGACCGGCACACTGACGCAGGGCCGCCACGCCGTCACAGGGGTTGTCGCGACCGCCGGTATCACCGAGCGGGAACTTCTGTCCCTGGCCGCTGCCGTCGAGGCCGACAGCGAGCACCCCGTTGCGCGGGCCATCGTCGCCGAGGCCGATGCGGAAGTACCTGCAGGAGAACGCCTCACCGCCTCCGACTTCCGATCTCTTCCGGGACGCGGAGTGCGGGCCGTGGTCAACGGTCAGCCGATATCGGTAGGCGGGCCTGCGATGCTCTCAGACCTCGGAGTGACCGTCCCACAGGATGTGACGGCCACGACCGCGAACTGGATCGACCGCGGCGCGTCGGTTCTCCACGTCGTCCGTGACGGCTCCGTTCTCGGCGCAGTGGCGCTCGAGGATGCCGTGCGCGAAGAATCCCGTGAGGCCATCGACGCCCTTCACGCGAGGGGTGTGAAGGTAGCGATGATCACGGGCGACGCCCGGCAGGTTGCCGACGCCGTAGCCTCCGACCTGGGCATCGACGAGGCCTTCGCCGATGTCTTGCCGGAGAACAAGGACGCCCAGGTCGCAGCATTACAGCAGCGGGGACACAGGGTGGCGATGGTCGGTGACGGTGTCAACGACGCTCCCGCGCTGGCGCGTGCGGACGTCGGAGTCGCGATCGGGGCCGGCACGGACGTCGCTATCGAATCGGCTGGCGTGGTTCTCGCCGCCGACGATCCGCGCGCCGTGCTCTCGATCATCGATCTCTCTCACGCCAGTTACCGCAAGATGTGGCAGAACCTGGTGTGGGCGACGGGGTACAACATCATCGCCGTCCCACTGGCCGCGGGTGTCCTCGCCTTCGCCGGTGTCGCCATCTCGCCCGCGGTGGCGGCGATCCTGATGTCGATCTCCACCATCGTCGTCGCACTCAACGCTCAACTGCTGCGGCGGCTGGACCTTGATCCGCGTCGGCTGAGTAGGTAGACGCAGCGAACGGGGCCGGGAATGAACCTCCCGGCCCCGTCGGGTTTCAACAGCCGGACAACTGCTGGCACCGGGAGTGGCGGGATCGACGGCCGCGCTGACCTCTACCGGGTGACGGCGGTTCGGGCTGCGAGAGGAATCTCGAGACCGACCTCGACACCGACGGAGGCAGTGGCTCCCGTGGGGAGTTCGGCGCGCACCGTCACCGACCCGACCCGAATGTCCGCGATGCAGCGCAGCCCCGTCGGGCGCACACCACAAATCACTCCGCTCGGCAGTCCCGGTGAGCGATCGACGATGCGGACCATTTCATGCCGGATCAGCAGAACCGCGGGACCGTCGTCGTGCGCCGGCCTTCCAGGCGGCAGGTCCAGCGCCCCTAGGTCGGAGTGGTGCACGCCGCGATCGAGTCGTCCGTGAATCTCGTTGATACCTCCCATCAACCGGTTCACTGCCAGCGTCGCCGGTTGGGTGTAGGCGGAGCCGACATCCGAGTGATGTTCGAGAACGCCGTCGATCAACACGGCCACGGAGTCCGCCAGCACAGCTGCCTCGTCCCGGTCGTGGGTCACGAGGACGATGGTCGGCGAGAGTTCATCCCGGATCTCTCGGACCAACTGATACATGTCTTCGCGCAGAACGGAATCGAGCGCACTGAACGGCTCGTCGAGCAACAACACCCGGGGAGCACCGGCCAGGGAGCGCGCCAGGGCGACACGTTGAGCCTGCCCGCCTGAGATCGCGCCAACCCGGCGATCGGCGAATTCGGACAGGTGCACGAGGTCGAGGTAGCGGCGGGCACTCGAACGCGCAGCCGAACGTGACTGCCCGGACGCTCGGGCCGCGAACCCCACGTTGTCGATGACCGACATGTGAGGAAAGAGCAGCGGTCGCTGGAACACCATGCCGACGCCGCGTCGCTCCGGGGGCAACGCGGTGACGTCGACGCCGTCGAGGGCCACCGATCCACTTGTCGGGGAATCGAGTCCGGCGATCAGCCGCAGCGCTGTACTCTTCCCCGACCCCGAAGGTCCGAGAATCGCGGTGCACGAGCCGGCCGGAACTTCGAGATTCATGTCCGCGAGGGCAGGATGCTGCTGACCGGGGTGATGCCGCGTCAGGCGAGTCAGTGACAGCGTCGAACTCATGACAGCGACCTCCGGCCGATACGAGCGAGAACGATCAGCAGAATCAGGGGCGGGATCAGCGCAAACATCGACAGTGCGGCCACCACGGAGTCGTTACCGGCCCCGGAGGCGAAGGAGGCCACCAGGATCGGAACCGTAATCAACCGTCCGCCCCCGATCAGCAACGTCACGATGTAGTCGCTCCATCCGACCAGGAACGCCAGGAAGGCGGCACCCGAGAGCGCAGGCGCGAGTAGCGGAATCTGGACGCGCCGCAGCACCGTCGCCCGGGACGCACCAAGGGTGCGCGCCTCCTCCTCGTACCCACGGTCGTAGGCGCCGAAGGCCACCCGCATCACATATGTCGTATACGGGATAGCAGCGACGGTGAGTATCGCAACCACCGCGACACTGCTGGCAACGCCGGACCGAAGGACGAGCACATCCAAACCGAGAGCGACGGCAAAGGGTGGCAAACACACCGGCGCGAACAGTATCGCCGCGACGACTCCGGGCAGATGCACCCGACCACTGACCAGCGCCCTCGCAGCGAGCGCGCCGAGTGGAGTCGCAATGGCGGATACCGACAGCGCCAGAGCCGTCGACGTCGCAAACGCGCGGGCCGCACCTGCGTCGGCGGCACTCCGCAAGCCATCGAACCCCCACTCCTGCGGAAGAACGTCGGGAAAAGTCCATCGGTTCGCGAACACCCACAGCACGAGCGGTACGAGCGGCACCACGAACCAGAGCACCAAGAGCGTGCGCACCGACGCCGCGGCCGCCCGGCCACCCAGTCGCATCATTGCCACACCTCCGAACGGCGCAACATCGAGAAGGCGGCTGCGGCGGCTGCCAGCGCCAAGCCTGTGGTGATGATCGCTACCGCAGCAGCCTGGGGTCGCGCGGCGAGATCGATCGAGGTGAACAAGCGAACTGCCATCACCGGCAGCGGTTCGGGATATGCACGGCCCAGAATCTTCGCCACCTCGTAGGAGCCGACCGTGTAGGCGAACGCGATCGCCGACGACGCGATCAGGGCGGGTAGCACCAGAGGCAAAGTGATCAGCCGCAGCCGCGCGCGCCGTCCCGCGCCCAGTGTTGCGGCGGTTTCGTCGTAGCGGGCCACCCGGGTAGCGAGCGTGCCGGCAACCACCAACGCGATGAACGCCGATTCCTTCCACGCGTACTCCGCGATCACGGCGATCCACCAACGACCTCCGACAAGCGCAGGCCATCCGCCCTCATCGAACCCGAGCAACCGGGGGAACAGTCCGGAATCGGCCAACAACAGCCCCATGGTTGCGGCGCCGATCAAGTGCGGCACCGGAACGGTGAGGCTGGCCGCGAACATCGCCGTTCGCCGGCCGGACAGCACCGACAATGCCGCGCACAATCCGATCGCCGCGGCGAGAGCGGTCGAGACGATCGCGATGGCGAGCGTGAGCAGGGCGGAGGTGAGCAGATCCTCGGAATTGGCGGTGTACGCCTGGGAGGTCAACTCCGGATCGCCGACCAGCGGCATCAGGCCGAGACTCTGCAACAGTGCGGTGCCCAGACCCGCACCGACCATCGCGACCACCGGAATCACAGCGGGCAGCACCCAGACGGTGTTGCGCCAACTGCTTCGACGGGGCACGCGGGCCCGGGCGTCGTCCGCCTTCACCGACTCAGGTCCTTCATCGACTCGCGAGCACGTTTCGCCGCCAACCATCGTCGAGCGGGCCGACCCACTGCGCCGACAATTCGGGGTGCGCGCCTCGGGAGAGAACATCGTAGGTCGGGACCACAGGCGACGACGGTAGCGCGGCGAACGCCTCACGATCCGCCGGTGACAATCTGTCCAAATCGAGAACCGTGAACTGCCCCCAAACGTCAGGGCGGGCCGCAGCGAGTTGTTGTTCGGGTGAGAGCGCGAGGTTGGCCACCACGCGGGCGGCGGCCGACTGCCCCGAGGTCGAGGGGATGGCCAGGAAGCTCGCGTTGCCCACGGTGCCCTCGTCGAGCAGCAGCACCTTGGTCTGCGGTGGATATGTTCCCCGAGCCACCAGTTCCGTCAGTGTCGCCGGTCCGTAGGTCATCGTCATGTCCACCTGGCCGCCGGCGTACAGGTCGTCGAGCTCGGACGAGGTCTGCGGATATGTCGTCCCCTCGCGCCACAGGAACGGGGCGATCTCGCGTAACCGGTCGAACAGGGCCGGCGCCAGACGGTCGTAGTCCGCCTCGCTGAACTGGGACGGCACATTCTCCGCGCCACCCGACACACTGGCCAGCGCCTCGCGGATGAACACCGATCCGGTGAAGTCCGGCGGCGCCGGATAGGTGAATCGACCCGGGTTCGCCTGGGCCCAGTCGAGGACGCCGGCAAGGGTCGTCGGCGGGTCGGGGACGGCGGCGGCGTTGTAGACGAGGGTGAACTGCGCCTTGTGCCACGGGGCCTCACAGCCGTCCACCGGCGTACCGAAGTCACTGCTCAGCAGCGGATCGTCGGGGTTCGTGTACTCCATGTTCGGAAGGGTCGAGGTCCAACCACACAGCCAGGCACCAGCCTGCTTGCCCGTACCGAAATTGTCGCCGTTGACCCAAACCAGGTCGACGTCTCCGTCGGTGACACCGGCCTGCCTTTCCGAGAGGATCCGGTTTACGGCGTCGGAGGTGGACGCGACGGGCACCCGACGAAGCGTCACTCCTGCAGCCTGGGCTGCCGGGATGAGGTACTCGTCGACGTAGGTGTTTCCCTGTTCGTCGCCGCCGTACATCCACAGCGACACCGTCTGCCCCTCCGCCTGCTCCTCGATCTCACTCCACGGCAGGTTCTCCGCGACCGGCGCTTCGGAGCCAGGCGCGGAACACGCGGCAAGCAGCACCCCGACACTGAGCCCCGAGGCGATCAACGCTCGCGCAGCGAAGCGCGATCGTCCGGGCGACGGCCGACGGATCACCGGGCCTATTCGTCGAACAAACTTCTTCACAAACACCCTCCGGACGGTCCACCGCTGAGAATGGATCGGACGATTTCTTCGTTTCGGGAACACAACGAAACCGCCGATGCCTTCCCGTTGCGGTGGATCCAAGGCATCGTGGTGTGTGGCGGTGCTTCGCAGCCAAGACAAGAACGGCAGACAAGAACGAGGATATGCGGTGGAAATCGAAGAGAATGTGGCGGCGAGCAAACGAGCGGGCTGGGACAACCGGCTCAAGATAGGGATACTTGCCGCCATCATTCTCGGCGGCGCCCTCGTGGCGCTCAGTATCGACGTCCCACATCCGGCATCGCTGCGCGACCAGGTGGCCGCGGCCGGCGCGTGGGGGATGGTTGTGTTCGTCCTCCTCTATGCCGTCACAACCCTCACGCCGTTCCCAGCGAGTGCGCTGACGGTCGCCAGCGGTCTGTTGTTCGGACTCGTGGCCGGGGTTCTCGTCGTGGTCATCGCCGCGACCCTCAGCGCCTGGCTGGCCTACTGGGTGTCGCGGTCGCTCGGCCGCGGCGGGGTCGCACGGATCGAATGGTCCAAGGTCCGCGCGATCGACTCATTGCTCGAGCGCCGCGGATTGGCTTCGGTGTTGATCGTGCGGCTCGTTCCCCTGTTCCCGTTCGGTCTCGTCAATTACGCCGCAGGGCTCAGCGCCGTACGGCAACGCGATTACGTCATCGGGACTGCGGTCGGAATAATTCCGGCCACCATCGGATACACGGCGCTCGGCGCGTACGGCACGTCTCCGCTGTCGTGGCCCTTCGCCCTCGCGGTACTCGCGGTCATCCTCCTCGGCCTCGGCACCGGATACCTCGCACGACGGATGGGATTCATCCGGGCCGTGAAGAACGAGGATGCTGAGGACGTCAACGGCACAGGGGTGGGCGGCCAGGGTGATCGACCACTACCTACGTAGGAAACTCGACCCGCCGCTCGCCCGGTGCGCCTCGGTGATCGACATCCCCTCGATCACCCCAGATCGGATCACAGGGGTGGGCCTGGTTCTCGGGCTCGGCAGCGCCGTCAGCGCCGGGCTTCAATGGTGGTGGATAGCGCTGGTTCTGTGGGTGCTCTCCCGGCTCGCCGACGGACTCGATGGCCCCCTTGCACGACGCCGCCGGGCACGCGAACCCGCTGGCGGCGATGCCGGTGCGGGAGGATTCTTCGACATCACCGCGGACTTCATCGTCTACGGGAGCACAGTGGTCGGCGTCGCGGTCGGTGCCACCTACGCATACGGCGCGCCGTGGTGGCCGTTCCTTCTCGTCCTCCTCGCCTACTACGTCAACGGCACCGCGTTCCTCGCCTTCTCCTCGATTGCCGAACGGAGTGGCCGGACCCTGGACGACGGACGGTCCCTGTCGTTCCTCGGCGGCCTGGCCGAGGGTGCGGAAACCGTTGTGGTACACGCACTGTGGTTGGTGTTCTCCGCGTTTGCCTGGCAGATTGCGGTGGTCTGGGCCGTGGTAGTCGCGGTGAGTTCGGTCCAGCGGATCATCGCCGGGTACCGCGCTCTGCAATAGCCACTGTGTGGACCTCAGCGCCTTCCGTCCGCAAGAATCTTCGGCTCGGAGTTTGACCCATTAGCTGCCTTCTCGGTTGTCGGCGTGTCTGAGGCTCAGATCGGTACCCGATTGTTACCCTTCGGTTAGCTACCTGCACCTGTATCCGATCGCAGGTTCTCCCGCAGCATGGTTGATCCGTTTTGGTCCTCATACGGCAGGAGAAAAATGTGAATCACCACAGCAGATTTCGCGCCTGTCCCACTGTTCGAGGTTCCGCCGGACACCTATTGCTCGGGATGGCGGCCACTTTCACGATGGTGCTTGGCGTGGCTGGGGTGGTGGTGCCGGCCGCGGCCGCAGATACCGTCATCGACGCCGTTCCCGCCGGAAACTTGCCAGCCGGGGTGGCGATCACCCCGAACGGGAACTTCGCCTACGTCGCCAACAGCCTCAGCGATTCGGTATCGGTGATCGACACCGCCACCAACACAGAAGTCGACGCCCTAATGGTCGGGGACGGCCCGTCCGGAGTGGCAATCACCCCGAACGGGTCCTTCGCCTACGTCACCAACCTCTTGGACGATTCGGTGTCGGTGATCGACACCGCCACCAACTCGGAGATCGACACCATCACGGTCGGAAGCTTGCCGTTCGGGGTGGCGATCACCCCGAACGGGAGCTTCGCCTACGTCACCAACGCCTTGGGAGACTCGGTGTCGGTTATCGACACCGCCACCAACTCTGAAGTCAAGACAGTCACGGTCGAGGCAGAGCCGCAGGGGGTGGCTATCACCCCGAACGGGAAACACGCCTACGTCGCAAACCGTTCGAGCAATTCGGTATCGGTGATCGACACGCAAACCAACACGGTGATCAACACCATGACAGTCGGGAACGACCCACGCGCAGTAACGATCACGCCGAACGGGA